>JBGTHZ010000149.1:0-45014 GCA_041745915.1 Pyrinomonadaceae bacterium
TTGTGGTGTCGGTGGTTACAAAAGACGCTCCGCCTGCGCCCGGCGTCGGTGTCGGTGTTGCCGTTGGAGTCGGAGTCGGAGCGGCGCCAGGTCCGAAGAACAACCCGCTCACCACCGCGTTGGGACCGGCGTTTCTGGTCACGATGATGTTGACGTTGCCCGTGATGTCCCAGACGAGATAGCGCCCTCCGGTGAAGGCGGTAAGACTACGACTGTCCAGAAGCGTATTGCTGGCGCCATCTCGGATTTCGATTGTTTGCGACCTGCCTTGGCTATCGAAGTCGACGCAGTACAAGGCAACTCGATGTGTCTGTGCGTCGGTCAGGTTCAAGTTAATGGTGAACGACGTGGCCGAATACCACGTAGCCGCGATGCGGTCAGCGAGAGAAGCTTTCCGGAGCGCGCGGACGTCAGTTGTGGAAGCCTCCCAGGTCCAGAACAGGTTGTTCGATGGATTGACTTGCGCGTAGGCCGGGTAGTTCACGGTATCGCCGATTATGTTGTAGCCGTCGGCGCCGTAGGTATCGTTCCAGTTGCCCTGGGTAGTGGTATCGGTGGTTACAAAAGATGCTGTTCCGGTCCCGGGCGTGGGCGTCGGGGTTGGTGTTGGGCCCGCCCCCGCGGGACCCTGGATTTGAACGGACACTGGCGTTCCTGTTTTGAAGAAGCCGATTGTCGAATTCGTAGTCTGTGGAGGTTGGTCAGAATCGAAACGGAAGTTATACATTGTGCCCCACCG
This sequence comes from Pyrinomonadaceae bacterium, assembly GCA_041745915.1. Taxonomy (GTDB): domain Bacteria; phylum Acidobacteriota; class Blastocatellia; order Pyrinomonadales; family Pyrinomonadaceae; genus PSRF01. Next base: position 740 of record JBGTHZ010000149.1, read on the forward strand.
GATCGCATTCGCGTTCTGATTCTGGGCAAACGTTTCCGAGTTCCAGGTTATGGAATTGGAGGTCTGCGTGACACTCCAGGGAGTGCTGCTATATCCCGCACTCCCGACGGTTCCATCGTTTGCCGATCCAGGATGCTGAGGAGGGGCATGAAATCCTATATTGCTTATGGTAATTCCTGGCGCCAAAGGCACACTGAACGATTGAATCCCGCGATCGAGGTTCTCGTTATAGACCGCATACTCGTAGTGCCAGACTCCAGGGGATGGGTTAGTCACTTTGTAGCTGACGTATGCCACACCATCGACCCCAGGCACCGGCTCAAATGAACTGTGGGTAGCTCCCAACCACGCAACGATGGCAGGCTTCGTTTGCACCGTAGATCCCACTCCCGAAAATGTGAAACTGGTCGTGCCACTGACATTGAAACGACGGTAGGAAGAATTGTTGTACATGTTGCATTGCCCAGGATTTGACTGGCACCAGGCATACTCATGCGGCGTGACATATTGAGCTTCGGCGTAGTAGGTTGCCCCGGGATTGAGCGTTGTGTTCAGGTCACTTGAATTCACAAGAATCCTGTGAGACGTGCCGGTGTGCGAGTGGCCTGAGTGACTGTTTGGAGGCGTAGATGAGTCCCCTCTCGGGTAAACGCCGGTAAAGGGATTTATCCACGCGCGCGAACCCAGACTATTGCCCGACCCCCCCGAATTTAAACTGGCGGAGTAAGGATCTGAACATCCTGCACCGAGACGAGTGCCGGTACCAGAGGACTGGCAGCCAAAGCCGCAGATGTCCTGTTGCAATGCCGTAAACGCATGTTTCACGGAGGACTGGCCAACTTGTTCAAAGCGCTCGTCGTTGGTCGCTCCACCGCTCATACGATAGAGATTTTGCGGGATCACCGGATGGTCGTTGTTTGGCAAGGCAAACCAGTTCAATGGCTCGGCTCCAGCATTACAAGAGTCGGTGGCCACAGCCAGGCCAACCTGAGTTCCACTGCTGCCAAATTGCTGTAAGCTAGGTAAACTTCCTACGATGACGTCCGGGCCCGGCACTCCAGTTCCGTTAGGCGGCAGTTCCGCTGATGTAGATTCGCCGTTAACCACGTGCGTGATTTCGATCGCACGCATCGTTGCTGTAATGGAAATGTTGCCTACTACAGACCCGGCTTCCGCTGGACGCCCAAGCTGCGCCGCGAACTCTTCGGAAACCAGAAGTCTTCCCTGGTTGATACTAAGCACCTGCGCGTTGGCATCGTAATCGTAGAGATTTCCTTCAATATTGAAAAAGATGAAGCCGGTTTTGCCATCGCGCACGAGAAGGTCGAACGGTTCAGTCCATCCGGCTTTTTCAATAACGAGTTGGTTGAAGGACGCGTTCAACGCAGCCGGAAGACTCGCGGAGCTTTGCGGGATGAGTGCCATCGAACCGGGCTCAGGCCCGCGCAAGACCTTGTTAAAAACAAGAATCGTGAAAAACGAATCCGGCGACACGGTGAAGCGCAACGACTTGATTCGCGTCGGCGAACCGATTCCATTCAGCCGGTTTAGATCGACATCCATCGCGGCGCTCCCATCCGCCACGATCATCTTTTCAAGAGTCCCGGTCTCTGAGCTTTCCGGGCTATTCTGTTTGACGCGCGCTTCGGAATTGTCCGAACCATTGTTAATCTGTTTGAGGCGAGCTGCGGATTTGTCCGAACTATTGCCAAAAAGCAAAAGTAAGGGGAGCACAAAAGGCACCAGTAGTGTCTTCAACATAGTCTCGGATTCTCCAGTTTCGTGGGTTAAAGCGAAATTTGAATTAAGAAGTAGGTTTTCGCACAGGTTCGACTAAAAAGTAAAGGATTTTGGAGTCTTGGGGCTTGAATAAAAAGACTCAGTTGTCAGTTGTCGTAGTCAGTTGTCTGTACGTCATTTACAGGTCGGACGTCTCGAAGAATGGGAGAATCGGCGAAATCACACGAAACACTACTACTGACAACTGACCACTGAAACTGACTACGCCTCTATCGTTTCGCGCAGAGTAAGGGAAGACGTATGAAAAGCGGTTGTCTCAGCCGGGAAGTAAAAAAACAGAGGTCGATTCAGCTCCCTGTTCTCAAGAATTCCCCGATCCAGGAGAGCGTTATTCGCAAATCTAGAACCAGCCGCTGGCGGGCGGCGGCTCTCGTCATTCTTTATTTGCTGATGATCGCGCACATTATTCAGTGGCGAATGATGGGCACCACGATTTCGCCCATAGAGCCGTCAGAGTCCATGTACACGCTCCAGCAGGGAGCGATCAATGCGGGTTTTATCTTCTTTACTCTGGCGATTTTGGCGACCTTGATCTTCGGCCGTTTTGTTTGCGGCTGGGGTTGTCACATCGTGGCTCTCCAGGATTTCTGCGCCTGGCTATTAAAGAAAGTGAATCTCACCCCGAAGCCTTTTCGCTCGCGGCTGCTTGTCTTTGTCCCTCTCATCGCCGCTCTCTATATGTTCGTTTGGCCAACAGTGTCTCGAGCCTTCTCGAACCTGGAGGGCGAACCGCTTATTCCGCAATTCACCAATCATCTCGTCACCAGTAATTTTTGGGCGACTTTTCCCTCTGTCGCAGTCGCCATCCCTTTCCTTTTCATCTGCGGCTTCATGACCGTTTACTTTTTAGGATCGAAAGGCTTTTGCACCTACGCCTGCCCGTATGGAGGGTTCTTTAGTCTCGCTGACAAGCTCGCACCGGGAAAAATCCGCGTCACCGATGCCTGCAATCAGTGTGGACACTGCACTGCAACCTGCACCTCTAACGTTCTTGTCCACGCTGAGGTGAAACAGTACGGGATGGTTGTCGATCCGGGCTGCATGAAATGCATGGACTGCATCAGCGTTTGTCCGAATGACGCGTTGTATTTCGGTTTTGGGAAGCCGACGATCGCCATTCCGAAATCGGACGCAATTAAGAAGAACTACTCTCTGACATGGCCTGAAGAAATTGTTGCTGCGGTCGTGTTTCTGGCAAGCTTCCTGGCTGTCCGGGGCGTTTACCAACTCGTCCCATTCTTGATGGCCCTCGGTTGCGCGACGATCACTACATTTCTGACTCTAAAAACGTGGAGATTAGTGCGAGCAAAAGAATTGTCTTTTTATCAATTCAGTTTGAAGTCGTCGCGTAGAATTCAAAAAGCAGGGTGGGGATTTCTTGGCTTCGCGGTTGTTTGGATTGGTTTGAATGCGCACAGTGGCTGGGTGCGCTATCACGAATACGAAGGCGATCGCGCATTTCAAAAAATCCAAATCCCGGACGAGCTGGCGCTAGCGCAGACAAACCCCGATCTATGGCTCAGTCCGATGGATCGCGAGAACATCGTCAACGGTAAAATGCATTTTCAAGGCGCCTCGAATTTCGGGCTCTTTGTAAATAGCGAGGCGCTGTCGAAGCTTGCCTGGTTTGAATATCTCTCTGGCGATGCGGAGCGCGCCGTCCAGTCGCTCGAACAGGCCGCGGCCCACCAGGATGGACAGGCCAAAGCCTTGAGCCTTTATTATCGCGGCACGATTCTGAACCGGTTGGGTCGTTACGAGCAGGCGCGGACGAGTCTCGATGGAGCTTTGGCGGAACGACCCGATTTAGTCCTCGCTCGTGAGGAAAAAGGCGAATCGCTCTGGCAACTGGGTCGGAAGGAAGAAGCTGTCTTAGTTTGGAACGATGCCGTGCAACAGAATGGGCGTCTGGTTCTGGCAAATAATCAACTCGCAGGCGCGGCAGCGTCGATGGGCAGATTCCAGGAAGCAATCGAACATGAAAAACAAGCCGACCAATTCACGCCCAACAATCCGCATTACCATTGGATGATTGGCCTCCGATTGCAAAATCTCGGGATGATCGAACTCGCTGAGAAACATTTTCAACGAGCAATCCAACTCGATCCTGGGTTCCAAGAGCGTCGGAAGGCGCGTCCTCAATAGATTTAATAATAACGCCACGATACTTCGTCCCCGACCTCGATCTGGATCCGATCTGGCGCCGCTACTTAGCTTGCACCAGTCGACCGCTCCTCGGCTCTGCCCACCTGGCTCGCAGAAGCGTACTCTTCTACAGAGGTGAGCTCTACCGGAAACTTGCGAAGTGTTTCCGCCATATCAATAACGCGATCCTCAGCGTAGGAGAGCATTAAGGCCGCAAACGACTGCTGTAATGAGTCGCTGGCAGTTTCTTTCTGCTCTCTGAGTACCTGCTCCGGCACATGCTCCACTTCGAATGAGCGGCCCTGCGACTGCTCAAAAATCCTAACTACCTCCAGGGGACTCAATGCCTCTGGGCCACCTAACTCAATCACCTTGTTACGAGCCTCAGGATGGTCAATGGTAGCAACAGCGAACTTCGCTACGTCCTTGAAAGAGATCCAGCTGACTTTGTTCTCTCCAGAACCATAAATCCGTGCCCTGGCATTCGCCGCATCAAATCCTAAAGCGGGACCCAACCATACTTCCATGAAACTGGTCGGCTGCAGGATGGTATAACTCAAGCCACTATTCCTTAAATGTTCTTCCACAGTTCGCTTGGCGGTCTGCAGCGGAAAATCATTACCGACCGGCGGAAAAGAGATCAGCATGAAGCGACTAACGCCCGCAGCCTTCGCAGCATCGATCAGATTCAACTGGCCCTCGAGATCAACCGTCTGGATGGAATCACCCTCAGCTCTTGAGAGCGTTGCAGAAGCGGTTGAAATGACTGCCGTCGCACTCCTACAGGCCGCCCCAAGAGAGGAGCGGTCTTTCAAATCCCCACGGGAAATCTCCAATTGTAGTTTTTCAAGCTGGGCCACTTTCCCGGGTTCGGATGTGGTCCTCACCAGGGCTCTGGCTGGCTTTCCTTCCGCAGCAAGCAAGCGACAAATCTCACGTCCCAACATACCGGTTGCGCCAACAACAAGATTCATGATTCCACTCTCCGGATTACCTGGCAGCTAGTCATCCGCTTCGTTTTCATCACCACTTTGGTTTCCTGAATTTTCATCCTGGTGATCAATACCAAGCGTCCACGATGGCGGATCGCTCGCCGGAAATGTCTGGATTAAGTTCAGGTCTATCTCGCTCTCACTCATTTCGGCCACGTCGCCTTCTCGATCACCCGACTCTGGTTCCTTATCATGATACATACGAATTGTTCCCTTCTGTGCTACCAGGCGACTGCATACCTACCGCGCCGCGGATCTGCGCCCGCGGACGCAACCCCTGTTTGCTGGTTATAGACAATTACTGTCGGGGCCGAAAGCGTGCCCCAGTCGGACTGAACCCTTACCTTGTGGCCGCGTGACTTGAGCTCGGCGATTGTCTTCTCAGGAATTCGCGATTCAACATTCAGTGAGCCAGGTAAGAACCCGTGGTCATCGAATGAGCTGACGTAGTGCTGCGTGTCAAAGCGAGGCCCTTCGACTGCTTCCTGCGGGTTCATGCCAAACTCGATGATATTGAGCAGGACTTGCAGCAGCGCCTGGTCCTGATTGTCACCCCCTGGCGTGCTCAAAACCATGAAAGGCTCGCCATTCCTCAGTACAACCGTAGGTGTAAGAGTAATGCGCGGGCGCTTGCCAGGTGCGACGACATTTGGACTGTTGGGATCCGTCAAAGCTGACTGCAGACGTTGCCCCATTAACACCCCGGTATCGCCGGCGACCACGGCCGGCAGCCAGGCGCCGCTGGGCGTGGCACTGAACAGATTCCCATCCTTGTCGATTACGTTTACGCACGTAGTATCGTTGGCCCGTTCAATCTCCGGAACCGCCGACGCACGGCTGACCGGCTCGATCGCGCCGGCCAATATAGCTTTCATGTTGAGCGGGTCGCCGGGTTGCTGCGCCAGGGAAGCTTGTTGCTGGTTGATAAGCGATCGTCGCACGGCAGCATAATCTTTAGATAACAACTGGGTCGTCGGGATCGTCACAAAATCCGGATCACCGTAGTACCGATCGCGGTCCGCCAACGCAAGTTTGAGGGCTTCAGCCAGCGTGTGAATGTAATCCGGTGAATTGTAGCCCAGGTTCTTCAGATCGTAGCCTTCGAGTAGGTTGAGCGTTTCAACCAGGGCCGGGCCTGCGGTCCAAAAGCCGGCTTTGTAAACTTCGTAACCGCGATAGTCTGCTTTCACGGGCGTGCCCACTTTGGCGTGAAAGCGGGAGAGATCTTCGGCGGCGATTAAGCCGCCATTCTTCTGCATGTAGTCGCCTATCCGCTGGCCCACCGGTCCACGGTAGAAATAATCGCGGGCAGCCGTAAGACCGGAATGACGTTTCTCTGCCACGTTTCTGGCGCGCTGTAACGATTGCTTTTCAGCATCTACAATAGCGCGCAACGTGCGGGCCAGGTCGGCTTGTACGAAGATGTCTCCAACCTTCGGTACCTCGCCATTGGGCATAAAAATCCGCTTCGCATCTGGCCACTTTGAGAAGACTGCGCCGCGCGTCTTGATGTACTGCACGCGCAGTTCGTCAATGGGAAAACCGTCCGCGAGCTCAATTGCGGGTTGGATGACTTCGGCTAGAGACTTTGTGCCAAATCGATCGAGAGCTACCACACAAGCGTCGAGTACCGCTGGAACGGTAGCTGGCAGTGGGCCAGTGGATGGAATCGTTCCGGTTTTGGCTCCCGCCATTGTTGCCATGCCGGAGGCCGCACTCTTTTCGCGATTGACGAAAAACTCCCGTGTCGCCTTCAACGGAGCTGGGCCCATGCCCTCGACGACGCTGACGTCCTTACCCCTCATCTTGATGAGTATCGGTACCTCTCCGCCAAACGAAAAGTGAGAAAACTCGATCACCGAAGCAGCCAGGATTGTTGCCACGCCGGCATCCGTGGCATTGCCCCCTTGCTGCAGAATGCGCATACCTGCTTCAACCGAGAGCGGGTGACCACCCGCCACGACGCCGCGCTTGCCGCGAACTACTGGTCGAAACGTTTGGGCATCAGTCGCGGGCGGCGGAAACCAGGCGAGCGAAAAAGCAAAGATGATTAGAGCAATTAGCGAACGGCGCATGGCAAGTTAACCTTTCAAGCTAATAGTTTTTACATGTGTGTGCGAATTCTTATTCCCTTTCTAAGACGAGTCAACGTTTTCTCGACAGTTGTAGGGCGTCAACTCCGTGGGCCTCCCGGCCGGATGCCACCTGCGCGCATTTTCCACCGACGGGGCGCCACACGCAGAGACGTCCTCACAGGCTTGCGGTAGGGAGTGCGGTCGCTGCCGCTCCTGGGTCCTGTTATTGCCGCCGTGCCTGCCGGTATTGTTAGTCGAGTCTCTTTGAGTGCTGGTTTTACTTGGGAGTAACCGGGACATAAAGAGAGGGCGTCGACCTCCCCCAAGACCGACGCCCTTGCCTTTATCTCAGTTCTCCCATGGAGAATTAACGATGCGCAATGGTAGATCATGCCGGAAACCTAAGGTTGCAATTATCTTGCAAACCCTTAACGTCGTTGTAACAAAACTTTTCCAAAGCGGTTGGCCGAACCCCCTGTTTTGCGAGCGCGGCGCGCTATTTTGCGCTATGCTCTCGGAGGTCTCACGTCAAACTAAGGTCCCTTAGAACAGATGTCTCAACCTAAAACCGCACCCTATGGCTCATGGAAGTCTCCTATTACTTCGGAATTAATCGTAAGCGGCTCTGTGGGCCTTAGTCAGCCGGCGATAGCCGGCCAGGAGATTTACTGGGTCGAAATGCGGCCTTCAGAGGGCGGGCGCAACGTAATAGTGCGACGTGATGCACGGGGAGCAGCGACCGATGTCAACCCTCCACCATTCAATGCCCGGACGCGGGTACATGAATATGGCGGCGGCGATTACGTCGTAGGCGACGGCGTTGTCTATTTCTCAAACTTCACCGATCAGCGTCTCTATAAACAGCGCCCTGGTGAGGAGCCTCGTCCTCTCACGCCCGAAGCTGACTTGCGTTATGCGGATGCTGTTGTCGACGCCAAACGACGACGATTGATCTGCGTACGAGAAGACCATACGGTCGCCGGACGCGAAGCAGTCAACACGCTCGTGAGCGTTGGACTTGAAGGTGGGAATGACAATGCACAGGTGCTGGTTCAGGGAAATGACTTCTACTCATCCCCACGTGTGAGTTCCGATGGTGCCCGACTCGCATGGCTTACCTGGGACCATCCGCAGATGCCCTGGGATGGAAGCGAACTGTGGACGGGGGATTTTCAGCCAGATGGCTCACTTATTAACACTCAACGAGTTGCCGGCAGCATCACGGAATCAGTATTTCAACCCGAGTGGTGTCCGGACGGCACCCTCTATTTCGTGTCGGATCGTAGCGGGTGGTGGAATCTATATCGCTGCCGGGCAGACGGAGAGATCGAATCCATTACCGAATTAGAATCCGAACTCGGAGTGCCCCAGTGGATCTTTGGACTGAGCAATTATGCCTTCACGTCAGGGGACGAGATCATGTGTACTTATTATGAACGCGGCATCTCCAAACTGGCCTCGATAGATACTCGTACGAGGAAATTACGGCCCCTGAATACCAACTATACGGACATAACCTTTTTGCGCGCAGCGCCGGGTCAGGCTTTGTTTCGGGCCGGATCATCTTCCGAGCCACCATCGATTGTCAGATTGGATCTCAAAACCAGAACCTTTGAGGTCTTGCGCCGGTCGAACAATCTTGATATTGACCCGGGATATTTTTCAACTCCCCGGGCCATCGAATTCCCCACTGCGGATGGATTGACTGCGCACGGTTTTTTTTATCCGCCTCAGAGTCTCGACTACCGCGCGCCTGGAGGCGAGCGTCCTCCACTCCTGGTGAAAAGCCATGGGGGACCAACATCCTCTGCCGCAACAGCTTTGAGCCTGACAATTCAATACTGGACCAGCAGAGGCATTGGTGTGTTGGATGTGAACTATGGCGGTAGTACCGGTTACGGCCGGGCCTACAGGGAGAGATTAAAGGACCGATGGGGCGTAGTGGACGTTGACGACTGCGCAAACGGTGCGCGTTACCTGGTGTCGCAGGAGGAAGTAGACGACAACCGTTTGATGATCACCGGCGGAAGTGCCGGAGGTTACACAACGCTTTGCGCGCTTACTTTTCGAGACACTTTCAAGGCCGGTGCCAGCCATTATGGCGTGAGCGATGCGGAAGCTCTGGCAAAGGAGACCCATAAATTTGAATCGCGATACCTCGACGGGCTATTTGGTCCGTATCCGGAGAAGCAGGAAATCTATTTCCAACGTTCACCAATAAATTTCACGGACCGCCTGTCGTGCCCGGCGATTTTTTTTCAGGGACTCGATGACAAGGTCGTGCCACCTAATCAGGCCGAAGTGATGGTGGAAGCATTACGCACCAAAGGAATTCCCGTGGCTTACGTACCGTTCGAGGGCGAGCAGCACGGTTTTCGACAGGCTAAGAACATCAAGCGCGCTTTGGATGGCGAGCTCTATTTCTATTCAAGAGTTTTTGGTTTCGAATTGGCTGACGAAGTGGAGCCAGTGCAAATCGACAATCTCAGTTAAAGCGACTATCCACAGATTACGCTGATTACACAGACAAACGATCCACGAAATCACACGAACTCACACAAAATGCCCTTCGTTTTCATTGAATTTAGTGGATCGTGTTTTTGTCTGCGTAATCTATGTAATCTGTGGATAGCCCTCACTGAACGGGCTTATCAGCAATTGAAGCGGCGCCGCCGCCGTGATCAGCTCCTTTAAGCACGCCACTTTCATCAATGAAGAACGACATTCTGCCGGTCTTTCCGTACTCGACCGGCACAGCTGTGGCCTCAAACTTGGTCCCCACCACTGTCAACTCCACCTTGTATCCGTATTTTTGTAGAAGATCCTTTGGCACCAGCCCCTGTTCCATCAGTTGATCAAGCGTAGCGTAAGTTCCATCTCCCTTTGTTGAGTGGTAGGTAGCTTCGGCGCTGACTACCATTCTCAGTGCGCTTTGCGCTATTGCTTCGTTTCTAGCCAGCGGAGGCTGATTACTCTCGTTGGCAATTCCCGCGACCAATAACAGGACCAGATTCCTGGGAACATGCAACTCGTGGAGAGGTCCCAGCCCCTCGTTCGAAATCGCATAAGTAACCGGTTCTGGTGTCGGGCTTAGCCGCGAGAGAAAATCTCGGAGCACTTCATTGGTCATTAAGTTAACGTCTCTGCTAAGTCCGGTATAACTCTCCATCAGCGCGGGAGAAACATAGACCTGGCCCAACAACTGGCGCGGTTGCCAGCGCGTGTAGTTCCTGAAACTGCTGTTTCCTCCCAGCGTCTGATGATTGAGATATGAATCTACAACGTAGCGGACGGCCTTTGAATCAGTTGAGGCAATCAGGAAGTTGCCGATGAACGCGTATGAAATGACATTTGCAAAAGTGACAAGTTCAGTGTCATCGCGCTTCTCACTTTGGGCCAGCTGGCTCGCACCTTTGAAGCCAACTGCGTCGATGATCTTTGGTATCAACGTGCGCAGCGCCTCCTTGTCTTTTATAGAGATCGCAATCACTGGCTGAGGTCCGGATGTCGCCGGCGCTGGCTCTGTGGCTCCTTCACTCGTTGGTTCCGGAGTGGCAGTTGGTGAGGAATTCGGTCCGCTTACACCTAAGGCTTTAACGAGTATACTCAGCGCTATTTCATTGCCGAAGAGCGGCAACAGATCCTCCTTAATCTTCAGACCTAGTTTTTTCTCGTAAACGGCAAACGGTGACTCCGACTCCGACTGATTGGTTTTGACTGTTTGTCCGTCTGCCATGCGCATCTCGCTAGTCGTTGTCAGCGCGCGCTCATAGATCAGCGGAAGGTCAAGTGAGAGGGTCACCAGCAATTCGGTGTCGGCCGGCAATACTGAGGAGGCTTCTGGAACCAGCGGCGGTCCGGAAACGAGCTGCGGAGCAAAGGGTATGACATTTCCCTTTACTTCAGGACTATTCAAAAGCAGCGCCCGCACCACATAGGTGTCGGCATCGAAAGTAATAGCCACTCCAATCGCTTCTGGCCATCTGGGCCTTCCAAAAAATAATGCGCTGGCCAGACGATCGAGACCCACGGTACCTGTCATTGTTATTCCTGGAGGTGGATCGCCTTGCGATTGTGATGTACCCAGGATGGCTTGCTCAACCGGCGGAGGAGGTCCAGGTTCAGCAGGGGGTGGCTCTTCCGGTATGAATTCCGGTACTTGGTCGTCCGTGCGACTCTCAGCAACCTCTGCGGGCGACGGATTGGCGGCCGCGATAGCTTGCGTTCTCTTGAACTCTTCCTCCATCTCTAGTGCACGTTGCTGCTGCTCTTTTTCTGCAGACGCCACGTCGAAATAGAGAAAGATCGCGTCAGAGCTCAGCCGATCGTGTACCTGGCGAAAGTTGGGATCTTCCGCAAGCAACTTGTTCCCGGCGGGTCTTAGAGCCTTAAAAGTGAATTGAGAATCGCTGATGAAAACCAGCGCACCTGACTGTTTCAGAGTGTAGGGCGGTGGCGGGGGTGGCGTGTCCTTTGGCTTCGCCTCGGCAGGTTTATTTTTTCCCGGACTTGAACTCGGGGAACTCTCCGGCGCCGGCGTGGGCAGAAACTTGGGCAGGAACTCTTTCAGTTGTGGTTCAAATTTCTGTGCTTCCTCAGCTGAGGGAAACTCGATGACGAATAGAGTTTGAGGAAGTTTGGGGCGTGACGGCCAGGCCGCAAACATCAATCGGGATGTCATCAACTCGTCGGCGTGAGAGTTGAGCCAGCGCACCAGAGTTTTGAACTCTTTCGGCGGAGCCGCCAGCTTCATGATCGGATCCACAATGTCGTTAATACCACCGGAGCGGAGCAGCTGCCCTACACCTCTTACTTCGCCGTAAATCTTGTAGCTATCGGCCGCCAGAAGGGTCTCAAATGTGAGCGCAGGCTGAGCTGGTTTAGCTGGCGGCGCAGGTTTGGGCGCGGCGGGCCGGCGACGCTGTGCACTGAGCGGTGCTGCGATCAGGGAGAGAGCAATGAGAACTCTTAACACGGTCGCGGCAGTTTTGCAGGTATTCATAGTGATCTCTTCTGAAATCCTTAATGTGACGCATCAAGCAACCGTCTTCGGAAGTGAAGATATACTCATCCTCCGCTAAGCCGTCAGGAAAATCAATCGTGCCGACCAGCTACTTGGCCATATAAGCATGCACCTTGGCGGACTTTTGTCTGAACCGCTGCCCGTCCCAAGCAACACGGATGCGCGAATACTCTGTAGGGCAGCATTCTACGCCACCACCCCTAAACCTAATCCCACCGACGCGGCAGTCGCCAAAAAGCTCAAGTACCAGGTCTCGCTTCTCAAGGCGAAAATCCTTTTGGCCACAAATACCTTCACTCCCAGTTGAAAATCGCCATAGCAAACGCGGCTTGTTATTTCTGATGGCATAGATGTAGTAGTAATGAGAAAATCCGGAAGATCCGCACGCTGTCCAATCTGTAACGTTGAGGAGCGCCTCTTCGCGTCCATCACCCGTCAGATCCAGATAATCCACGCGTTCCAGGGAAAAGTGGGAGATGCAGTGTTCTTCCTCGCGCTTGAGTTTTCCATCTCGGAGTTTGATTGGATTCTTGGACCAAAAGCTCGGATAGGTACGATTCCGAAAGTCAATTCTGCGAATTGGCGATCGGGACTGCGCGTTGGCCTCACAGACTGCGAGCTGACACGCCAAAAGGAAAGCCACCGAGAGAAACCAAGAGGCTAGATAAACTGAGCAGGGCTTAGCAATCGTCACCAAGGTTACCTATCGTCGCCCACTCTTCGCCAAACAGTCGCTTCGCCTTCGACGGATATAAGCTGCTTCACTTCGAGATAAGCTGCTGCGTAGGCGATCCGCATGTCCTCGGCGTTGGAGACGGTCGACAGTCTATTTTCGAGTTCCGTTCTTGAAACATTCGATTTCCGCAAGTATCGCAAAATTGAAGGTCCCTCTCCGGCAACATGCAGCGCCAGTCCTTCGGAAAGCCAGCGTGGTGTTCGTCCCCGGCCTATCACATCAATCGCAGCGTGTACGAGTTCATGTCGTATCGTTGTTTCAAGGATTCGTCGACGGACAAGCAATTCAAGAGGCTGTAGCTCGATCCTGTTTCGAAGGGTTGCTGCCGCCACCCAGGGTGGCTGACCAGTTCTACCAGCGAAGTCGCCCGTGCTTTCATTGATGAACAACTCCACAGTCGGTAAATGAAAAAGAACACTTCCGCTTGAAACACGCCGGATTAAATCAGCTCGGTGTGATTCCGACACCTGCAATACATACTCCACCTCCCGAAGGCTGAGACGTGCCGGATAACGCAGACGAAAGTGTTCGCTAGAGAGCGTGCGATGCCGCGAGGCGGGGCCAAGACGCGGAGACTGGGAGACGGGGGGACGCGGCGACGCTGAGACACGGAGACGCGGAGAAAGGCCGACGGCGTGATGAGACAGTACGGAGCGAGCAGAGGAAAGGGAGATGAAACGATCATTTCGTTTCTGCCGCAACGCACTTGAGCTAAACCTCTGAGGTTGGTTAAGTTCGCAGGTCAGGAAGGGTGGTTTACCCCCGCTTGCCTGGGGATGGGAGTCGGCGGGGGTAAACCACCCTTCCTGACCTGCGAAATATTGAAAGTTGAGCAATTCCATTCTAGTTAACTCTGGACTAACACGCGTACCGGGAAAATACTTTGCCAGAATCTGCTGATGACTGGCGCCACGGCGAGCCATCACGTGTGCACCTTCCTGGCAGAGGCCAAGTCCATGCCCAAAACCGCTGCCTCGAAAAACATAATCAGACCGTGACCGTGAAATCTCGAAACGCGAACTCTTGAGCAGGTTCCATCCGAGCGCGCGGCCTACGACGATCTTGAAGTCCCACCCTTTGACAGTACGACGGCGAGCGCCCTCGATAGTTATTAACTCGGCACGGCCGCTGGCGTCTCGTCTGGTAACTGAAACATTTGTCAGACTGCCCCCCACCTCGGTCCTGGGATCACTCTCGAGCGCTCGTAATAAGTTGGCAGTCGAGATCACATCTCTCCAACTGTGATGGGGCATTGTCAGGCAATACTCATCACTGCCGCCGATCAGGTACGAAGGGGCTTTCACTCCCCAAAGCGTACTAATATTCGCGGTCGCCCCACCACAGGAGGCGCTAAAGTAAGAATCAACAATGCGCCCATCCTTATCCTGCAAGACATACCCCGCAGTCGCCGTCACTGCCGGGGAGATCGCAGATGAAATCTGAGAACTGCCGACAAGATGATCAGTCGAGAGAAAGCGCTGGCAATGTGTGGTGGTGCAAAAATCGTAGCCGTCAGCTGCGTGGCGCCGAAGGTTCTTCACTGCGTAAGTGCGACTGGTAATTGCCAGGGCCTTGATCGCCTCATCCTCCATTTCCGTGCTTCCTTCCGCCGCCACCACGCCGAGGATGTAATCCTCGAGTGATATCACCCGCGAAGAAGAAGACACGGAGACACCGAGATGCGGAGACGCGGCGAAAGAATTAGAAGCGGATGGATCATTGTCTAACTCCCCGCGTCCCCGTGTTTCCGTGTCCCCGCGTCCCGCCGTCTCCCCTTCCCCCCGTTGCGTCGCTTGAATGTACGCCTCCAAGATCGGGCGCGCGAGCTCCGCTGCGTCGGACCCATGTGCACGCTTTAGAAAAACCAGGATGGCTAGCTCTGTGTTTTCGGGCGCCGTAGCCGACTCGCCAAGTCCTGATGCAAAGCCCACAAACCAACCGTGAGTGCGAAATCCGCCGCTCGGTGTAGCTGTACCGGTCTTCCCGTATACGTACAGCGGAAGCGAGTGCAACCTCGCGCGTTCAGCAGTGCCGTAGCGAACCGCACCGCGCATTCCATCAAGGATCAGTTGCCGGTGCTCATCATCGATGGAAAGCTCCCTGTGATGCTGTGCTACAAAACCCGCTTCGGGCGCGATCTGCGGCGCCAGGAGATGGCCACCGTTAACCAGTGCTGAATACGCAGTCAGCAATTGGATTGGAGTAACCTCCAGTTGAGCGCCCTCACCCAAAGCAATCTGCGCTCTCCATTGGCCATGCGGTAGTTTGCCGGAAGCTTCGCGGACATCGATCCGATGGATTTTCGAGGGTTGACCAAAACCAAACTCAGAGAGAGTGGAATTGAAGCTGGATTCCCGCAATTGCTCGCCGAGTTTGCCGAAATAGTAATTGCACGAGTAGGCGAGCGCCTCCGCAGGCTTCAACGGCGGCAGACTTCGCGGATGAGAACAAACTGTTTTGAAGTCTTCATGCGTCAAATGCTCGCGACAAAGTATTCGCGAGTTTTTGTCGATCTTTCCCAACCGCAACGCCGCCAGGGTGCTGAACGGTTTGATAGTCGAGCCGGGAGCGAAAGATTTTTCAAAGGCAAGCTGGGGATTGGCGACCGCTCGAACACGACCGGTGCGCGGATCCATCACCAGAACCACACCCTCACGATTGCCCAGAGCAGACGCTACCGCAATTGACAGGTCGCGGTCGATACGATCCTCATGGGACGCGCTCGAGGGTGCAACGTTTGAATGTGCGGCTCGGTACTCATATCCGACGGACCTTAGCGCCACGGTTGCTGTCACTAAAACCAGCAGTGCCCTGGCTGAATAACAGATATAAACGTGTCTTTTCATCCGCATGAATCCGCGCTCATCCGCGGCTTGTCCTTGTTTGGCATTCTGAGTTTCTTTCGGAGTCGACCCAGCGCAATCAGACCAGGTCGCTACCGCTCCCTGTTCTGACTGGTTCACGCCGCTCACTCGCCGAGATCGCCAGCGCCCTCATGGTTACAACCCATCCGAAGAGACTGAGAATGAACACCAGGAGGAGTCGGGCTACAAAAAACGTGATCTCCATCCACGCTCTGCTCGCCGGCGTAGGTTTAACGAGAAGTAGATATGGGATAACACCAAATACCACGAAGCCGGCCGTATATATAAGGACTGACTGAGGAGCAAAGGCCGCTACGTTGAGATCCTTTGCTGCCCTGATTGCGCCCATGAGATCACGTCCGACACTTGCGATCCAGAGATGAATAGCAATTAGCGGCAGCACCAGACCGAGGGAAAGGTAGCGAATGGCATTTATTATTAGCTGACTCCATCTCAGCGGCGGTCTTCCATCATTGCTCGCTCTCAGTTGATATTGTGCTGCGACATCTGAAAGCTCGCGCCCGTCTGTTCCCAGGTACGATTGGGCCTTACCTAGCAGATAGGTTAAGAGGACTGCCAAAGCAATAAGCGGCAAGCTGATTGCAATCACCTTCCAGAAATTCCTAAGCGCTTCTCTTAACAGGGATCCAGCCCTGAGACTGCGCGTTTGGCTGGCGCCCGCGGTTTGCAGTACGAAGAAGAGGAATGGCGCCGCGATGGTCAGTACGAGAGTCACAACTACCTGTCCTGTGCTGGCTTCCCGAACCATTACAAAAACATAAAGCGTCGCGATCAGGGCAGCATAGAGGCCGGCGAGCAAAACCATGACGCTCCAATTTTCCAGGAGCCGGCATGTGGCAGTGGCGATTGATCGAAGAGATTCTGTAAGCATTTGTTTTTCCTTTGGGCCGATATGGCCGCGCCGCGGCCGGAACCCGTGCCCCGTTAATTCCTCTCGCGGAACGTCATTCTTCCGCTGGTAGTGTTCGATTGTGTAGCCGGCTGGTACATCAACTCTGTTCGAGCCGGAGCAATCCGAAATTCTCCAGGCACCTGAACGCGCATTGCGTACTGGAAGGTCGCATCGCCGTCAAAGTAGTCAAGGAAGAAGACGGTGCGCTGATCGCGAAACTCTCTGGAGCTATACCAATCAGTCCATCTATTGCCGCTCGTATAATCCAGATTGAGATTACCTACACTCTCGAGCTGCTCGGCTCCCGCAGGAATCGGGTCCTCGATCATCAGGTGTCGTGCTTTGGCGCCGTTGATACGCAGGCGCACCACCAGCAAGTCGCCGGAACGGATTTCGCCAGTTAAAGGCTCCAGCGCCCACTTGAGTTTGTACCCATCTTCGACAACTCGAAGCCGCAGGTACTCGCGAGTTAAGTTGAGTTCTGACGATCCACGAGCCGCCACGTCTTCGTCCCCGGTGTGATAGTCGAGTGAAGTGGAGAAATACAGCATTCCCGGTCCACGCTTTACGACCCGAATCCGGTTAGCGTCTGAGATTTCGTTTGCACTACGATTGACCAGGAAAGTCTGAGAAGTCGTTGAAGACGAGACGTGTTCCGCGAGAACGGTTTCGCCATTCAGGTAAACCTCCAGATCGTAATTCGGTGAAAGCTCGCGACTCACTTTCAGGTAGTCGATTAGTCCAAAGATCGCGAAGGCCGTGTCTTTGGTCGAATTCCAGTAGTAGCTATTGGGACGATGAGAGACAAGCCAGCGCGCGGTTAGTGGCAAAAGCCGGCTCTCCGGGTTAATGCGAGCCAGGGCCTTCAGGGAGAGTGCTGTTGCTTCGGTGTCGTTCTGTTCGACGAAGTCGAGCATTTCCTTGCGCCGGGATTGCCAGTGGACCGTGACGCCGTCATCACTCGCCGAGCGCTCGATTTCCGCGGCAACGTCGTGAGCGCGCTTTTCCTTACGCTGGTTTAAAGTAAGCGCCAACAAGGCGCGACCATAGGGTTGCAGATTGCCTCTTTCAGAGAAGAGCCTGTCGACATGAGTTCCATTGACGCCACCCGTCTCACCGAGCGCGTAAATCATGAAAGCGCGCGTGTCGGCATCGATGGTTGTTCCCGCCTCGGTCTTTCCAGCTTCGAGCATGGTTTCAAGTTTCTCCCGGCCGCGGTGCACCCGGCTGTCATCGATCTGGTAGCCGGCCTGCTTAGCCAGCGTCAGGCCGTCGATCACGTAGGCAGTCATAAACGGATCGCTCTGATCGTTTTTCCACCACCCCCATCCCCCATCGTCATGTTGGAAGGCATACAAGCGATCAAGTCCACGGCGAACTTTCTTTTCCAGATCGTTCGACTTACGAATTGATGAAGTCTTCACTTCGTTCAGAGCCTGCGTTACTACAACATTAGGTAGAAAACTGGACATCGTTTGTTCGGTGCAGCCATATGGATAGGCGGTGAGATAGTCGAGTGCGCCAAAGAGTGTTCCGGCAACCGAAGGCGAAACCTCGATCCGCAATTTGCGCGCGCGGGTGTCAGCATTGGCTGGTAGGTCGAGCGCGAAGGTCCGATCGGCATTTTCATCTGCCGAGGTCCAGGTCTCGGTTTTCACCTCATGGAGACCGCGCGGAACAACTTCCAAAGGCAGCTCAACCGCGTCTGACTCAGTATTGGTCAACGCCTTTGCCAGAAGTTTGATTTGCCCGACGTTTGCTGCCGAGACTTGCCAGTCAACGCGATGCTCACCTTGCTTGCTGATAGTTACGGTCTGTTTGGCGGGACTGAGAAGTTGCGCCCCTTCCACGGCGATGGAGATCTGCGTCGCCTTGTCTCGATTGAGATAGTTGTGAACGATTCCTGAAAGCGTAACCGTATCACCCTGGGTGACAAATCTAGGCGTCTCCAAACGTATGATGACATCCTTACGCGACAGAACCTTATACCTCGTTGCGCCCACTTTCGTATCGGCAGTGATACCGCGGGCGGTCGCTCTCCAGGTTGTCAGGTTGTCGGGCAAGCGGACTTTTAATGTTGCGCGTCCATCCGATCCAGTGATTACCTCCGGCTGCCAGAACGCCGTGTCCTTGAAGTTCTTTCTGATAAGCGGCTCAACCACGTCGCCTTCATTCTTGAAGTCGGCAAGCTCAAAGGCCCGCTTGTTCCTGGCGATTTCCAGTGGTTTCTCTCCCGCGTAGCCAGTGAAGGCGAACGAAATTGAGAGGTGCGTTTCCACGCTCTTGTAGCGCTGGCCATAAAACTCCCGGTGAATGTTGGAGGAAAAATCCGGCGAGACGCTGTAGATCGCTTCATCTACCACGCCCAAACTTACCTCGGCGCCCGGCACGGGGGCGCCGTCAGCTCCACGTGCGAGGATCGTATAGGAAGCGGTTTCGCGAGGCTTGTACTCCTGCTTGTTGGAGATGATTTCAAGATTCAAAATCTTGTCGCGCGCCGGAACGACGAGACGCTGATCATTTGTATACATCTCACCGTCCTTTACATAAGTCACATTGAGAAACACGTTCGGCGCATAGCTTGCTTCGATCGGCACGTCGAGAATGATGGATCTGCCCGCCGCGCTCACGTGGCGGGATGAGAGAACGGTTGACAGTTCCGTGCTAACCAGCAGGTGCGCGTTATCAGTAGGCAGAATCGCGAGCACGCGGGCTATCTCGCCGGGACGATAGGACTTTTTGTCGGGCACAAGTTTGATGGAGCCATGATCGGTGTTGTAGTAGGCGGAGTCAGACCATGCGTGCTGGCCATCAGTTACCCAAAGATAACCTCCCACGGAGGCAATCTGCTTTCCACCTTCGTTGACGATTACTTTAATTACGAGATTGCCAGTCTCTGAGGTCGTGTAGTTGTATATAGCCGCGCCCTGCGAATCGGTTTCCAGTGCAGCCGAGCCTACCTCGCGTTCGTGCATTTCATTTTCTGAATACGAGTAGCCGCTCTCAGATTTCTTTTCTACCCGGGTCCAGGTGCGCTCATTAAAACGCAGCAGCATCCTGGCAGCGACCGGACGACCCTCGTAGTCCGTGGTTTTGACTCTGATCTTTGCCACGTCACCCTTGCTGTAAACGTAGCGGTCGGTACTGGCGTAGGCCAGAGTGCTTCCGCGCGTCGCGACAAAGCTGGCGCCGCCATTCAAAGTGCGACGAGAGGAGTCGGTTACCTGGGCATCGAGCCGATAACTGTAGTCCCAGGGATCGTTCTCATCGGCTTCGGGAATCTGAAATTCAATCTTCAGTTGACCGCTAGCGTCGAGCTTTCCTTCACTCTCCTGAACCATGTCGTTCCCGTAACCATAATCGTCGGCGTACTCATCGTCGCTCTCCGTTTCATCGCCTGTTTCATCGCTGTCTCCCCCCGATGCCCAGGCGTAATACCGCGAGCGATAGATGTAGTATTTGACTTCCGCATTCGCCACCGGTGATCCGAAGAAATAGCGGGCACTAACTGAGAACTGCATATTCTCGCCGGCGTTGATATATTTTTTCGGCGCTGAGACTTTCACCTTGTATTCAGGTTTCTTATATTCGGCGACTTCGAAACTCCCGCTGGATGTGCCGGCATCAGTCTCTGCTACAATTCGATAATTCCCCAGGGCAGCTTCTTCAGATATTTCCATCTCGCCATTGAACGTGCCGCGCGCAGATAGTGACAATTCCTTAGCGAATACGCGGGCGTTATTTGGATCCTCGATCGCGACGTTCACGCTGCTTTCGTTTATTGATTTGTAACTCCCTCTCTCATCCATCGCCCGCAGGATGCCCTTGAAATAGACCTTGTGTGAGGGTCGGTACACCGGCCGATCCGTATAGATATAGCTTTTAATTCGGGTTTCCTCATCTTCGTTTTGATAACCTCCAAAGTAGTACGACTGGAGATCCGAAATTGCGAAGTTGTCGTTCTGATTGGCGAGAATCAGAAACGATTTGGATCGAGTGTCATCAGTGGCGGGATCGACGTCCACTTCCGGTGAGTTAAGAACCTGCTTGTTGATAGCGGTCCTGAGAATTCCTTGTTTGTCTGTAACTCCGCCGGCAACTGCCTTTCTGTCCTTGACGATTTGAATCTGTGCGTTTGGCCGCGGCTCTCCAGTCTTGCGGTCAACGGTGTAAATAAGCAGCTGGCCATCACGAGTCGTCTTATCGACCATCGTCAGATTGGTTACGACCACCACCGTATAAGCTTTCAACTCTCCCCCAACAGCCTCAACCAGGTACACGCCCGGCTCGCGTTTGCCCAGTGGAATCATGCGCCGGTCATACTGGTCCTCGAGCGGTGAAAGAGGTTCTCGCCAACTACTGACTAATTGATCCGGATTGAGCAGAGGTACCCGCGCATAGTCAGCCACGTTAAGGGGCATGCGCCCGGCCACTTCTTCGGCACGAAATTTCTGATTGAAGCTCCTTCGCGAGCCGTGCTGGAGTTGGGTCCGCACATACGACTTGACTCCCGTGGCTGCCCACCGCTTAACGGCGCGCAGCCGTTCCAGGACCGAGGGACTTCGGCGTACGGAACCGTTAAACTCCTCTTCTTCGCGCTCGCCCATTTGATGGGGATTGTCCAGTTGGGTGAAAAACTTCAATGGATCTTTGACCCGGTAGACACGGAAATCGAGTTTGTCTACACCTTGATAATCGATCCAGAGCCGCGCTCGTTCACTGCTTCCGTAAGTGCGGTTTGTCGAAAGCGAGAAGAACGGCTTGGCGGAGCCGCCTATCTTTGAACTTCCTGAAGCCATAAACCCATTGGTCTCGAAACTCGTCGCCACGACGGCTCGAGAGCGGAAAGTAGCGATGGTCAGCACACCGGCGATTACGGTCAGATAGATAAGGCTGCCGGTTAACACGCGATAGGAACGAGAGTTCAATTCAAACACGATTTAGCCTCCAAGCTATTCGAGGATGTTGAGTCGATAAAACCCGAGAAAATTGGGATTGCTTTCCACTGGCCGCCAGCGATTGTTTGGGTGTTGGTCCAACACCGACAACTCGACCTTCTTCACCGTTCCTTCATCGATTGCCGATGCGCCGGTGTGATAAACCACCCAGCCGCGTGTTTCCGCTCTGACGATCCGTGACTCACCGACGAAAATCATCACGTGATAAGGAAACTTCTGGACCCATGGTTGGTGATAAAAGAGTAAGTCGCCCGGTTGGGCGAGCTGACGATCGCGACTGATGAACCGGCTGTTGAAGTTTTTCAGAGTGCGAGCGTCAGCGAATTCAGAGAATTTTGTTTCCGCGAGGTCAGTGGTTTTGTAAGCCCCAAAATCGGTGCGAAAAAGTTTCTCTCCGAGCGGGCCTCGTCCGAGGTAATTTATGAAAACGTCCGCCGCAATATCTTCGTAACCAGGCCCCATCTTCTGAAACCAGGCGCGATCGTGACGACGCAGCGCTTCGCGCCAGGCAAAACGGAC
This sequence comes from Pyrinomonadaceae bacterium, assembly GCA_041745915.1. GTDB lineage: Bacteria > Acidobacteriota > Blastocatellia > Pyrinomonadales > Pyrinomonadaceae > PSRF01. The sequence goes on from JBGTHZ010000149.1 coordinate 22,765, forward strand.
GAGGCCGGCGCAGTCTCGCTGCTCTGCATTCCATTGATCGCTAATCCGATAGAACTGCATTTCAGCAATCCCGGTGAAGGCGCGCTTGAAATTCTCGCGGTCGCGGAAGGAACGGAGTTCAGATGCGTCAGGGATCCCGTCGCTATCACTGTCCAGGGAAACTGAATCGGCGGGTGGTCGAGTCTCGTGGTAGTTGGGCCGCAACGTTAAGGGCGCGTTGACTGGCTGGCGCCTCTCAAAGGTATTGCTCTGTGTGCGCACCGCCGTGAAGTACAAAATCAGGAAAGCAACCGAGAGCAATAACAGCGCCGCGAAACCAAACCGTAACTTTTTGATAGCCGCTAACATCGCCCACATTATTGGGAACTGCGGGTCTCCCGACGAGGCGGAGACAAACAGTCTCTCCACAGGTTAGCCCCCGCTGGCCCTGCGATTGCCACTGATTGTCCGTCTGTGGGTAACCACAGTCCCATTGATGTGCGGGATTCTGAAAGCTGAAAAGCCCTGACGAAGAGGTTGGCGGGGCTGCCTGAATTTGTCTTGCACCGTACAGGCGCTGAAGAAAAAAGACTGTTGCAAAATCCATCAGCGGAAGTTAGATTGTTCCAGCCAATCATACTCAAGGTGGAGGACTCCCCGTCGTGGTGGGCGTGCCGCTGCCTTCACACAATTTGCGTTGGAGGTAGAAAAAGTGCCGACAGGAACTTGCCCGGAATGCGATGCCGATGTCCACGTGGATATGGACACGGATAAGGGCGAAACGGTCGCATGTGACGAATGCGGAGCGGCCCTGGAAGTAGTGGGTCTGGATCCAGTCGAGCTGGACATTGTTGAAGAAGAAGACTTGGACGACGACGAGGACGACGACGATTTCTGAAGTGGCACGGACTTCAGTCTGTGATCCCAAGCGCAGCCTGGTTCTGCCAATGACCTAACCAACTCGATCGGCAACACAGACTGAAGTCCGTGCCACCTACTGCTGCTGCCGACTGTTTTTTCCTGCCGCCTGATATCCAGGACGGCTTTGCCTGATGAGCAGCCCTTGCGGGCCTACCACCTTGAGCGAATGGAATTGACCATCACGCCGTTTTTCTTCCGTAGGGTAAAACGCCAGGACATAAGCAGAAGTGACTTCCTCCGCCAGCGCCCGAAAGAGGGGCGCATAATCCTTCTCGTTTGCATATACACTCTGCCCACCGGTCAAATCGGCTAATCCACTAACGTCGAGCGGTGTCGGTAACGGGGCCTGCGTCGAAGCCGTCATCATCCGGGAGTAAGAGGGCAGCGTGACCACGTAGACACTTACGTTGGCGGCGTTGGCTCGCTCAATAACTGTCTGCGGCGTGACCGTATCTCCCACCGGGAAGCCGTCAGTTACGACCAGCACTGCCCTTTTCATCAAACGCCGATCTCGAGTGCGAGGAGCGTGGCGGACGAGCAACCGGATAGCGTCGTCAACTGCGTCGTAGGTGTGGGTTGATAGGCCGCTAGGCTCACGGGCGAGTTTTTCAAAAGCACGATCTAGCGCGGCGGGATCCGAAGTGAACTTCTGCACTATCTTCACGTTCATTCCAAATGCCATCACCGCATATACCGCTTGCTGATCCGCAATGCGGGACGAGAAAGCCTGCAAGGCAAGGCGCAATCGGGCCATCTCCTCGGGAGTCATGCTGCCCGAGATGTCTAGAGCAAACACCAGCGCGAGAGGTCTTGGCGAGCCAGTTCGTCGCTCGACCTGAAAAAAGGAAACCGGTTGTTCGATACCGTCAACATAAAGCTTAAAGTCTTCCTTGCGAAGGTGGCGCACTGGCGCTCCCTGCAAATCACTAACCGTAACGTCCACGGCGACTAGATCAGTGTCGATACGAAGTATGTCGTCCGGTTCCTGAGTGTGCACTGGCCCAACACGCCGCGGGCGCTGAGTCTGGGTAGACGGTTCCTGCGCTTGAGAGCTTAGGAAGCCCTGCGGATACAAGAGAAGCGCAGCTAAAATTATGATGATGGCCTTGCGAGAATCTCTGCTGTGGTTAATTCGATTGTTCACAGTGTTAACAACGGTCGAAGCTCTACTTATCTGAGCTCCTTCCATGGAAATTTGAATAGGAAAAGATTATACGAAGTTAGTTGCATGACGCCTAATGTGCCGCCTGGGGCAACATACGAGCTCATTAGCGGCATCAAGTAAACAGCTTCAAGAGAGCCATGACTTGGGTGGAGGCGATGTGACTCAAATCAAAGCGCGATGGCATGTTACAATTTGAACTCTCGCCATTGATAAAACCAAGTTCTCTAAGCCGGAGATTCGCAATGAAACCTGAGAGATTAGTACTTGCATCAGTGGCCCTGCTCTTTTTGGGAACAGCGTCATTGGCCCAGGACCGTTCGACCGGTGGTATCAAAGGGAAGGTCCGAGTTGAGACTGGGGCGCCGGCCGGCGTTACAGTTGTTGTCAGGCAGAACGAGCGTGAAGTTAACCGCGTGATGACTGACAAGAGTGGCTCGTTCTTAGTTCAGCGATTGCCGGCCGGAAAGTATGGACTCACCTTTAGAAAGCCCGGCTTGAGTGTGGGCACGATCGAGAATGTGGACGTCAGGGCAGGTAAGACCCGTTCGTTGGGAGATCGGCTGATTCTGACCATAGATGAAGGCTCGATCGCGTTTATTCGCGGTAGCGTCTTTAACCAGGAGGGCCGCAGCATGGCTGGGGCGAAAATTGAGCTGGCGAAGATTCAAGAGGACGGCTCAACGAAAAAGATTGACGGCCGTGTTACCAACGAGACCGGATCATTTGTGTTCAGGCTGACACCCGACTCTGCAAAATATCGAGTCACTGTGAAACTTGGGAATGCCGAGCCAGTCACCCAGGACGTCGAGATTGACGGCGCTGCCGTTTACCGCGTGGCTCTCTCTGTTCCGGCTACCCCCAAATAGCGGCCCTCGCTGAAAGTTAGTCGCGGGAAAAAGGGTAAAAGGGGAACGGGGTAAAAGGAGGAAGAACTTTAATAAGGCGAGTTTGTCTTTCATGTTGGGTCGCCATTTTCTTAGCCTCTTCTTCGCTGCCTCTTTTGACCCCGTTCCCCTTTTACCCATTTACCCTTTTACCCGACAATCCAGGTGTTTTATTTTTGTCTGGCCTGAAGCGGTTGCGTTAGGATGCGCTCAAATCCATGGAAGAGCGCGAAGAATTTCTGACTGCCCGGCAGCTGGCAAAGATATTGCAGGTCAGCGAGTCCACGGTTCGACGCCTGGCTCGCAAGCGGCGTATTCCTTCCGTTCGCGTTACCCCACATATCCTTAGATTTCATCTCGACGCCGTGCGTGAGGCTCTTGACGTGCCGCGCCACCGGATTCGCCACGGTGAGTATAACGAGCAGATTGACGACGCGCAGTTGTCTTTTGATGATCTGCTGCTCAGCTGAAACAGTGAGTGGAGTTCAACTGCGCATTGACCGGGGCGGACTAAACTCTATCCACTTCCCGTTCTGCTTCACGTAAATCCGTGGTTGCCGAATCGGAAACTTGCGCCCAAAGGCCGGATTGCCGGCCAGGAATTTTTTGATCGTCGCGCTATCGCCCGTGGCCACTCGCCACTTTCCGCCTTCCCGAATCAGATATTGCTGAACCACGATTTTCCCCTCAGTCTCAATCGGGCTCACAACCCTTCCGTAAAGCACTGTGTCGGCGACAGCGACGTTGGCCGAAACTCTTACCTGTCCGATCTCCATCCGATCGAGCACATACATGTTTTGAGCTCGACTCAATGAAGTGGTAAACCGCGTACGCGACATGCGCGTCCGCGACGATGCCGGCAATGCATCGTAGACCGAACCATAATCACGAGACTTTAACTGCTGAAAAACCCTCTGGACCGTCCCCCTCACCTCTGCCTCGTCGGTCGCCCGCGCGACATTCGGCGTCAGGAGAACCAACCCACACAAGACTAACCAAGCCGATTTACGATTACAGATCTTCATCTAAATCATTCACCTCTACATTCTCTTCCCGGGCAGCGTCCATTGCAGTATCTTTATCCCTTATTTGCATACGATAGTTTAGAAACCAGGCCACCATGCCGGCCGCTGCCACTACAAATGCCCTATCAAAATCACCCTGCACGAGGAAGACAGCCGCAACCGCGACACAGCCCCCGGCCACTATCAACCAAAATAATTTCACTTGATCATCACCGGAATCATTACGTCTATGGAACCGGGGGCATAACAAACCTGATCATCGCAAGCTTGGATGCGCAATTTGGCCGGAATGGATTGTTGACCTTTTTTTGCAGTCGAGACCGCCTCAAAAGTCACTGTAAGTGGGGTTTCTCCTTCGTAAACATGCAGTGGCTTGTCTGCAAATGCAAAAGTTTTTACCAGCGGTTTGGGATAGAAGACGGAGTTGAGCGAGATTTCATCCGTGTCAGCCAGGTCCAGCTCGGTTGCCTTCAGATAGGGAAAGGATGGGGGATTCGAATTGATGTGATAGCCGCTCTGAACGGTAACGCGAACTATTGCATCTCCGAAACCACCAGCGGGAACTTCAGCGCCCTGAACCGCGACCTTCACTACAGATTCGGAGGTTATCTTTGGAATTGGCGTTGGCGAGGCCGACCCTGACGACGATGAGCCCGGAGAATTCTGTTTAACCCTTGAGCAAGCCGTCAAGGCAAGCGCCATCAGGAAGATGATTAGGATGAGTCTCGATCGAAACATTCTTCTTTGGCTAGTCGGGCTCTGGAGTCGATTGTATCTCACGACCAGGATTCCAGAGTCGGGCTCGGCGAAGGACGTAGCGAGTTACCAGCGCGCCGGGGAGAATAACTAGAATGAGTATCGGTATCATCACTATCACGAAACGGATGAGAAATAGCACGATCTCGCTGGCGACTTTCAGGCTATCCGTTACAGCCTCCTTGATGTTTCTGCGAAAGCCGGATGTGTTAACGGCGATCGCAACCGGAGTTTGTAGACTGATATTAATGGTTGACAGACTGGCCCTGTTTTCCAGGAATCGCCTGCGACCTTCAAGCTTTTCAATTTCCGTCCTGACTTCGGCAATCTGGCGTTGGACTTCCAACGCGTCCGGCACTTTACTGGCCTGTTTCATAATCTCAAGAAACTGGAGTTCGAGCGCTTTCTGGGTTTTGATTCGTGCCTCCAGATCGATAAATTCTTCCGTTACGTCCTGACCGGTAGTTTTGTCCAATATTACCCGCGTAGCTGTAGCGCGAATCTGTTCTAACGCAGAATTGAATTGCAGAGCTGGGACGCGCAGAACAAGAGAGACAACCAGTTCCTGCTTTGCTGGATCTCCGCCGTCACGCTGCTTCGACTCGGACGTGACAACGAACCCTCCCAGTGATTCCGCCATTGAGGCGATTTGGCGCTGAGCAACAGCTGGGTCCGTTACCTCCAACTGCAAATCTGCGTTCCGAAGAATCTTTCGATTCATCGCGTCGGCCATCGACTGCGATTGGTCAGATTGGTTGAGCGAGACCTTCTGGAAGCCCTCTACTGGTTGTTCCGCAATGGCCTTTGAAGAACCGGCGGACTCGTTCTGTGCAATTTCTGCGTTTCGCTGCGCGCTGAAGCATCCGCTAAGGGAAAGCAGGGTAAGAATGACAAAAGCTTGGAGAGTTTTCATGTCGGCCTCCGTCAGCAAGGATCGATTTGCGGTTAGAACGCGTTCCATTGGATATACTTGCGTATTGGGCGAATCGTTTAGAGTAGAACCCTCAGATCGCTTGCGTTGAACGCCACAGTTATCTCCTTGGGTACTCGCCCTATCCTGCCGCTTCTCGCTTGCCTTCCGGCTTCTTGATGCCAAACTTCTCGAGGCGATACTGCAAAGTTCGAAACGTCAGACCCAGCAGCTTTGCCGCTTTGGTAATATTGTAATCGGTTCGCTCCATGGCCTGAGTCAGCAGATCCCGCTCCACATCTTCGAAGCTGATGCCTTCGGCAGGTAAGTTAAATGCTCCCTGCGCAGCCGGGCGACTCTCCTGCCTCAACTCGAGCGGTAAATCTTCGACGGTGATCTGGTCGCCTTCACAGAGCAGGATGGCCCGTTCGATGGCCGACTCGAGCTGGCGCACGTTGCCGGGCCAGCTGTAGTCGAGCATCATTTTTCTTGTCTCAGGCGTAAGTCCCCGGACGAGTCGTGAGGTGTTGCGCGTATGTTTCTTTAAGAAGAAATCGATCAGCACCGGGATATCATCGCGCCGCTCACGCAAAGGCGGCACATCTACCGACAGGACATTGATTCGGTAGTAAAGGTCGTCCCTGAACCTGCCGTCGGCTACCATCGCTCGCAGGTCCCGATTGGTGGCCGCGATCACGCGAACATCGACACTGATTTCGTGAGTTCCTCCGACGCGTCGAATCTTGCGTTCCTGCAGGGCTCTGAGCAGTTTTGCCTGCATTGCTACGTCCAGCTCGGCGATCTCATCAAGAAACAGGGAACCCCGGTCGGCAATCTCGAACAGGCCTTTCTTATCGGCGTGGGCTCCAGTAAATGATCCTTTTTCGTGACCAAACAGTTCCGACTCCAGCAGATTTTCGTTGATGGCGGCACAATTGACTGCCTGAAACATCTCCTGCGCTCGCGGCGACTGATTATGAATCGAACGCGCAATAAGCTCCTTGCCAGTTCCCGACTCACCTCTGATCAGGACTGTGGAATTGGAGCGCGCTACCTTCAAAATCATTCTCTTGACCGCTTCCATCTTGGGAGAAGCCGAGATGATCTCCACATCAATGGCGTCCAGCCGATCGAGAGCACGGTTGATGGTGGCGAGCAAAGCGTCTTTATCGTAGGGCTTCTCAAGGTAATCGAACGCCCCACGGCGCAGCGCTTCCTTGGCGGATTCTATTGAGCCATGCGCGGTAAGCAGGATCACGATGATCGAGGAATCAAACCCCAGCAGATGTTGCAGCAGTTCAATCCCGTCCATGCCGGTCATCTTCAAATCGGTGAGAGCGAGATCGAATCGGCGGTCTTTGGCAAATTTGATGGCCGCTTCGCCAGATGAAGCGGTGGTTACTTCATAGCCTTCTTCCGAGAGAATCATTTCCAGAATCTCTCGTTGAGACTTTTCGTCGTCTACTACCAGTATGGTTTTACGCGCCATGTTTTTAAGGACGAAGGATGAAGGATGAAGGATGAAACTAAAAGCCACCAGGCCTTATTTCATCCTTCCGCCCTCAGCCTTCATCCTTTCCTCCCTCAGCTTTCGCTGGCAATGTAATTGTGAATGTAGTACCGCCGCCCAGCTTTGAACTTACACTCACGGTTCCGCCGTGATCTTCGATTACTTTTCTGACAATTGCCAAACCCAGGCCGGTACCCGTCTCTTTGGTTGAATAGTAAGGCTCAAACACCTTCGAGATGTCTTCGGGCGCAATGCCCCTCCCCGTGTCGGTAACCTCAACCCGCGCACGACCACCTCCATCATTGATGATTCGAACCACAATGTTACCACCTTCGCCATCGATTGCTTGCAGTCCGTTGATTACCAGGTTTGTTAATGCCGACCTCAGCGTGTCCTTGTCGGCCATTACTGGAGTCAAATTCTCTTCCGCCTCAACGCGCGTCTCAACCCCTTTTTCGGCGGCCTGAACTTCTATCAAACGCAGAGCATCTTCAGCTTCAGCGCGAAGGTCAACCGGTTGCAGATCGAGCGTCGTGGGCCGCGAATACTTGAGAAAGTCAGTAATGTGCCGGTTGATGCGAGCGACTTCAGTCTTGAGCTGGTCTGCCAGACGCTGGAAAGTGGCTCGTTTGACGGGATCCTCCGGCGCTAATGACGAACGAAGGTGATCGAGCGTCAGGTTAATGTAATTGAGAGGATTGCGGATCTCATGGGCGATGGCAGCGGCGAGTCTGCCCACAACTGCACCCTTCTCTGCTTCATGAAGTTTAGTCTCAAGTTCACGGGCGCGAGCAAGCTGGGCCGTCATTTCGTTGAATGCAGCCGCAAGTGCTCCCATTTCGTCTCGCCGGTCGGTTGGTACTCGTACTCTGAAATCTCCACCAGCTACTCTGCGCGCCGCGATCGACAGGAATTTGATGGGCCTGGTAAACCTCCACACGAATAAACCGGTTACCAGCGTGGTGGCAAGCAACAGCAACAAGGTGTAGAACGCTGACCAGCGCGCCTGACGCTCGAGTACGTTTGGTATGGTGTTTGCCGATCCCAGGACTACAATGATGTACCAGCGGCCCTCCGTCGTCTCCAGTGGGAAATAAAAAGCTCCGGGTTCACCTGCCTTTGCCGCCGCTGAGGCCGTGAGCCATGGCGGAAGGTTTGCGCTTTCCTCTGCTAACCCCAGGGCGCTGTTGAGCGGTGGAAGGGAGACGTCGCTGAGAGGAATGTATCTGGGTGTTTTGTCTTCGTTCTCGCTGGGAGCGTAGGCTCCCAGAAGGCTGTCGCGAACTAACCCTTTACTATCCACTACCAGGACGTTTTGAACGCGACCTTGTCCTTCGCCAGTCACCGGTTCGCGGAGACTTGAGCGCAATTCATCAAGATAGCTGTTGCTCGAGATACTGTTAACGCCCAACGCCACGCCGGCCATGATCGCTTGCTCCTGTTCGACGATCATATGAGCGTTGCGCCTGACGGAGCGCACATTCACGAAGTACTGGACACCTAACGTCAGCCCCAGCAGGACCGCCAGGAGCATCAGAAGTCTCGCGCGAAAGCTATTGAGAAGTCCGGATATTTTCATCCTACGCCTTAAGACCAGACGGAACTGACCTGGTAGTCACCGCCCACCTGCTTCCGCAGTTGCTTGGTATTTAGCCCCGTCATACTTTTGACTCTTTCGACCGACGTCGAGGAGATCACATGAACCAACGCGAATGATTTAATGCCATTTCGTGTAATTTCGCAGATCCAAATGCCGAAGCCTCCGCAATGAGCCACACTGATATTGAACACCTGCCCCCTTATAATTTCCCAGCGGTTAGCTCAAAATGACCATTATTAAGAAAAAACAGAACGGTTATGGTTTTCAGCTATTTCTTGTTCAAGGATCCCAGCTTAAAGCACAACAATCGGCATTCCAACCCTTGTCTTAAAGGATTGTGTACAAAAGGTTACTTTTCTGTTGCCGTGGGGAGCCACCAGATGGTATATTTGCCTCGGTCTTGAGTGTCATTCCCCAGAGACCGCCTTTTAGGGAATTCTCCCACCTCAAAGTTGCAGGATTGGACAAACGCCAGAAACCGCGGTTATTAGGCGTTTAGATCGAGTAGATCGAGATTTTTAAGGAGAGGACCTGAAACTCTCATCGCTGCAAAACGAGTAGTTAATGAGGAGCGGGCGTTTCCGTAAGTTTAAGATCTCACCCATCAACGCCCGCAGGTTGTAACGCAGTTACTGGCCACCTAGAGCCAGACCAATTCCTAAGGAAGGGTAATAGCCCGCATGAACTTGAGTACCCCTTATTCGAAGTACCTCCGTTTCGCTCTCATACTAACCATTCTTATTACGGTCGCATCCTCTGGCACTGTATTTGGAAAGAAGAAGCAAGCCAGCTCCTCGCGCAATAAGGCATCACGCAACAAGGTGGTTAGCGCACAAAAAGCACGAAAGTCATCAGCGAGAAATCGCCGCCCCAGCAGCCGCCGAAAGGTAGCCCGAAGCACCCGAAGGGTAAAGAGATCGCGCATGTCTGCGCGTGAACTGAGGCAACAGCGAAAGCAAATTGCTCGAGAGCAGTCAGCTTCGCTAAAAGCCCTTGAGCGTAGGCTGCGCCGCCCTTTGACCAAACGCGAACGAGCCGCCGAGCTGCGCAGAATCCAAGCACGTCACAGTTATGCGAGGGAAGCAGCCAGGCGTCGCGCTGAAGCTGCTCGCCAGGCAGCAATCGCCCGCCAGAGGGCAATCGAGAAAGCGATGCGCGACGAGGTGCAAACCTTGATCGCTCGCGACGATATCACCGGTGAAGATTTGGAAGTTCGACGCGCAACAATAAACGCTCTCGGTAATCATATTGGCACTGCGGTAGTCATGGATCCCATGACCGGCAGGATCTATTCCATTGTGAACCAGGAGTGGGCCTTGAGACGCGGTTTCAAGCCCTGCTCGACCATCAAGCTGGTCACGGGCGTCGCCGGCCTGGGTGAGAAAGTGATCGATCCGGCGAACACGGCTGCAGTCTCCGATAGATACGATATCGATCTCACGGACGCGTTGGCTTATTCAAACAATACTTACTTTCAACAGGTTGGCGGCCGCGTAGGCTTCGAGAAGATGATCTCATATGCAAAGGATCTCGGCCTGGGTGAGAAGACTGGCATTAATGCTCCCAATGAGATTCCAGGTCGTCTGCCAAATGAGAAGACCGGCTTTGCGCTTAATCGTATGTCGTCACACGGTGATGATTTCGAAGTGACGGCGCTTCAACTGGCCACTCTCGTTTCGGCTATGGGAAATGGTGGCAAGCTACTGGTACCGCGCGTTGCCCGCACTGCCGAAGAGCAGGCTAAGTTCAAGACGAAAGTCCGACGCCAGATCAAGGTCGAGCCGGAAGCGTGGAGTCGAATGGTCCCCGGGATGGTGGGAGCAGTCAATTATGGATCCGGAAAGAAGGCCTACGACCCGGTGCAGACCGTCGCCGGCAAAACCGGTACTTGTATAGGTCAGGGCGGTTGGCTTGGGTTATTTACCTCGTATGCCCCGCTGGCGAATCCCAGACTAGCCGTAGTTGTAATCAGCCGCGGACCTGATGCACGCAAACACTTCCCTGCAGCAGTTGCCGGCAGGATTTATCGTGAACTAAATGGCCGATTTGGAACGCCGGTTAACCTCCAGCTAGCGACCGCCCCTGTCGCGGACGACCCAAAGGCTGCTGAGCTAAACGAAGAGGAAAAGGACGCGGCAGAGGCTGATGCTGCCGAGGCTGATGCTGCCGAGGCTGATGCGGAGGTCGCGGCCGAAGAGTCCGTCGCTGAAGGTGGTACGAAGACCCAGACACCCGCTGATTTGCCAGTCCGTGCACCTGTCGTAACTGAAGCTCCAGCTTCACGAAACACGGTTAAGTCCGTACTCATGCAGATACCACGCCGGGCCGTCGATGCTGTTAAGGTCATCACTCCGAAATCAACCGGAGAGACAAAGACCACTGAGCAACCTCCAAAGAGTGTTTCCTCAGGCGATGAGAGACCGCGGCGGGCCCAACCCAACTAACTTCCACCAGTCGGTAAATCCAGCAAACCAATCTGCGCCGAGCCCGCGTAACTGATACGCAGCCCGGCGCAGTTGTTTTGGGGAAGGTTAGCGTCAAAGGTAAAAACCCGCCAACGCCTTGACACGCTCGTTATAGTTGCAGGAATATTGCGAGCGCTCTTTGTAGATTCGCCGACTCTTATTCACGTCTTCGTGTGCTCTGCTCCGAGATGCGACGTGCCATCAACGGCAACCGCTCTTTGTGCGAACGCATCTCATCGTTGCCCTAAGCGACGTGGAAAAGTTGCTCGTGGCCCCTGGGTGCGGAGATAGCAGAAAAGACCTTGGAGGTTGTAAACAACTAAATGAAAAAGACTATTGCGTTAATAGCGACTTGCTTAGCCATAGCAATAACTGGAATCCCGGCATTTGCCCAGCAACCAGCCACGCCGCCAGCAGCGACATCGCAGGATCCCCAATGCACTCCGGAAGCCAAGAGAGCGGTGTACAACGATTTTCGGCAACACATTAAAGGCGACCAGGCCAAGGCCAACGAACTGGCGAAGAAGTGGTTGGCTTGTCCGGAGGTCGCGGGTGAAGAACAGATTACGCCCTACCTGAAGAACTTCATCGCGAAGTACGAGAAGGCGAACCGCAAGGATCAAGTTACTGACTTTGTCTACAACAAGAAGGATTATGCGAAGGCATTCGAAATCGGGAAGGCAGTATTAGCAGAGGAACCGGAAAACACGAAGGTTATCCTTGACCTTGCTTATGCTGGGTACGCGGCAACGTTGGAGAACAAAGGCGCTTTCTCCGCTGATGCAATCACTTATGCGAAGAAGGCCATGCAGTTGATTGAATCTGGAAAAGTGCCAGAAAAATGGGAGCCTTATGCTGACAAGGAAGATGCTCTGGCGTTCCTTAATAACTACATTGGACGACTGACGGTTCAGAATGACCCTTCCGCTGCATTGCCGTACTTGATTAAGGCCGCGCATCATGAAAGCAAGCTGAAAAAACTCCCTTCTACTTACGGCATCATCGCGGCCGCTTACGAGGCCGGACCTTACGCCAAGCTGTCGGCTGAGTACAAAACGACGTTCGGGGGTAAGGATGAATCACCGGAGAGCAAATTATCGCTCGAGAATATTAATCAGGTGGTAGACCGAATGATCGATTCCTATGCTCGTGCAGTCGCTCTCGCGGGTACCGATCCGGCGAATCAAACGAGCAAGGCGTCATGGATGGAAAGTCTGAACACCTGGTACAAGTACCGGAACAATTCGTCCGACGCCGGTCTTAACGAGATGATCGCAGGCATTCTGGCGAAACCGTTACCGCCATTGCCAACTCCGATCACCACGCTGCCTACAGCCTTGCCGGCCAGTACGCCGACTTCAGGCACCGTCAGCGCTAGTGGAACTGCCGCGGGAAATGTTACGACACCCGCGACAACTCAGCCCGCGCCGGCAGCTAACAATCCGGCGCCGGCTAAACCCACTACTGCCGACAAGCCGAAGACCACAACCCCGACCCCGAAGCCAAGGATCAGGAGGAACCATCGCGGCCGCTAAAACGCTTAAGCATAGTCGGTTGCCTCCACAGAACGACGCCGAAAGCTTTGTCAGTAACTTCGACGATGCTTTCGGCGTTTTGCTACAATCGAAGTCGTTTTGAAGACCCCAGAAAACAAGACCCCGGATCTGGACCTACTGGAATCAATCCTCTCCTACTCATTTCAGAACCGTACCCTGCTTGAGCGCGCGGTCACTCACCGCTCGTGGGCTCATGAACAGGTAGCGCCCGGGGCAGGGGATTTAGCGCGTAGACTCCACAACGAAGCATTGGAGTTTCTGGGCGACTCCGTGCTTGGCCTGATCGTGGCGGACTACCTTTGCCGGGCTCATCCCGAAGGCACCGAGGGTGAACTCTCACGTATGAAGCATTGTCTTGTGAGCGAACCGACTTTGGCAGAGGCCTCCTGGCGACTCAATCTAGGGGACTTTCTGCGCTTCGGTCGGGGAGAAGAGAAGAGTGGGGGACGAAGCAAAGATGCGCTGCTTGCTAACGCACTTGAAGCGCTCACGGGTGCGATCTTCCTTGACGGCGGATTTGAGGCTGCAACCCGGTTCGTTCATCACACTTTGGGTGAAGAGTTGCAACGCGTGAATCCAATGTCCGCTGCGGAGGCCGACTACAAAACCATGCTCCAGGAAAGACTGCAGGCCGAACGCCGGCCCGGGCCAAGGTATTCAGTCGTGGAAACCCTGGGACCACCACATCGTCGCATCTTTCGTGTGGAAGTAACCTGGGACGGCCGGAGTGTTCGGGGTGAGGGACGGTCGATTAAAGCAGCAGAGGTGGCGGCTGCAAAAGAAGCGCTGCTCAACCTGAAGCTGGATGAAGAGGCAGCCAACTAACAAGAGAACCAAGAGCCGGTGTTCTGTAAGTGATAGAGCTTCCCTCCCTGATTGAGTACTTGACCCTTGGTCTGAACGTATTTAGGATGAATTTAGAATGGCCAACAATTCTTCCACTGTGAAAGTCACCGAAACACCTTCCCATGCTGAGAAGCCGCCGTCGCGGTTCTCGTTCGGTCGAATCTTCAATCGGAATGGTCATGAACAGACACCTGGCCCGGAAACCAAGCCCAAAGGCCCTCCAAAATCGGTCTGGCGAGAATACTTTGAATCGGCTGTCGTTACCGTGATCATGGCTCTCTTCGGGATGACTTTCATTGTGCAGGCGGTGAAGGTGCCGACTGGATCGATGCAAAACACAATCACCATCGGCGACCATCTGCTGGTTAATAAGTTCATCTTCGCTCCAGGCGAGACGATGCCCTTACTGCCCCAGCGCGAAGTCAGGCGCGGCGACATAATTGTCTTCAAATACCCTGGAAACATCTACGATCCCAGCAGCGACTTCGACAGGCCCGACAACAAACCAATCACCACTAACTACGTTAAGCGCGTAATAGGTCTCCCGGGTGACACGATACGTCTGGAGGGCAGGAGTGTGATCGTTAATAACCAGCCGTTGCCGGAACATCCGATTGAAGCCATCGATCACAACCGGAAGGACCCGCTGGAGATCATCAATGATCCCCCGCGCAAACCCGGTGAGACTTATAACGTTTACTACCGCTCAGATCTCATGGATGACGACTATCCCGTCTTCGAACATGAGGGACAGGGCAACCTTAGAGAAATAACCGTTCCACCGGCCCACTATTTTGTCATGGGGGACAATCGCAATAATAGCCAGGACAGCCGCTATTGGGGGTTCGTCCCCAGGGATTTTGTCATTGGACGGGCAATGTTCGTTTACTGGTCCTACGACGAAAGCGCCCCTTCGAGTAATAATTTCCTAATCGACTTCGTCAAAAACACTCGCTGGAGCCGCACCGGCACGATGGTGAAATGACTTGCTTTAGGATTACGCGTTAAAGGACCAGGGCGGCGCCCGTGAGTTTGGACGGGCTTCTTTCTCTGTCAGAATCTGAGAATCACTAAACCGAAGGTCGTGAACAGGACATGAAACTAAGAGGTGCCGGAAGATCCCTTGTAGCAACGGGCGTAGTGTTCGTAATTATTTATGTTCTGATTAGTTTATATGGGCTTTCCGCTTCTGGATTGCGGCTTGGAAAATTGTTGTTGTATATAGGCATAGTAATGATCATTGTCGGACTCGCGGTGCGCCTCTTAAGGACATCCCCACGCGTCTGATATCCAGTAAGCCTCCTAACCGGGTTATCCGGGACCAACTGAGAAGTACAATAGAATCTCTTTCCTCTCCGAAACCAAACCTCCACGTAGAATCACTGAAGGCGAGTGCGCATTTCTCGAAACAGCGCAGGCGCCAAAATTTTATTGGTGATGGCCAAATGAGTGTTATTACCTATTGGAACTAGGTATCAATACAGATGTACGTAAACATGTTATGAGTTAGTTTAATGCCAGCATCGATACTGGCGTTCTGACTCGGGTTCAAAGACGCCAATCCTGCTGTTGTCCTGTTTGCAACTCCACGATCCAGTTTAAAACGAGTTCACTCTGCTCGTGATCTGGTAATTGACTTCTATCTTTTAACGGAAAGCCGGAGATATCTAATGGAGATTTTTGAAAAGCAAATCGATGGTCACGAGAAAGTCTTATTCGGACATGACCGGGATGCAAATTATCGGGGAATCATCGCTATTCACAACACGGTGCGCGGCCCGGCGCTGGGCGGGACGCGACTCTGGCATTACGCCGATGATGATGAGGCGTTGACGGATGCGCTACGCCTTTCGCGGGGGATGACCTACAAGAATGCGCTGGCCGGTCTCCCTCTTGGCGGTGGCAAGTCCATTATCTTTTCCTCTGAAAAGATTTTGGACCGGGAAGCACTGTTTCGCGCTCATGGAAGGTTTGTTGAAGTGCTCGGTGGCTCCTACATCACCGCGGAGGATGTGGCGACGACCACTACTGATATGGGATACGTGTCTTTGGAAACAAAGCATGTCGTCGGATTGGCAGGCCGCTCCGGTAATCCTTCGCCCGTTACGGCGCACGGAGTTTTTCGCGCTATCCTTGCCTCAGCTCGATACCGCTGGGGGTCAGACAGTGTGAGTGGCAAGACCGTGGCAATCCAGGGCTGTGGCAGCGTCGGCTATCACCTGGCCAAAGAACTGCATAGTGCCGGGGCTAAACTCATTGTCACTGACATCGCAGCAAAGCGAATTAGAAAAGTCGTTCAGGATTTTAATGCGGCTGCCGTGCCCCCGGAAGAGATTTACGGCGTACACGCAGACATCTTTGCGCCCTGCGCACTCGGCGGGGTCATCAACGATCAAACATTGCCGCAACTGAGAGTTGAGATAGTAGCCGGCGCGGCGAACAACCAACTTCTTGAGGATCGTCACGGTGAGGTTCTCTCCGAGCGCGGCATCTTATATGTTCCGGATTACGTAGCCAACGCAGGAGGTGTGATTAATGTCTGTATAGGAGCGCTCGGTTGGAAGCGAGCGCGCACCACTGCGAAGGTGGAAGAGATTTACGACACTACGCTCAACATCTTCCGGATGGCCGAGACTGAAGGAATTCCTACCAACAAGGCCGCCGATCAACTGGCTGAACGACGCTTGGGAATGGGATCCAGCGTAGATGGCCAGAATTCCAAAATGGAGAAAAGATGTCGAGCGATCGCACCTGGGCTCGCCTCTTTGTCTATAGCTTCTGGTCTCCACGCTCGACCACCCGTGGCCATTGATGAAGCTGGAGTATGACCCCGGGCGTGGTAGTCAGACGTTGTAAACGCAGGAGGGGAGTGCGTGGAGCAGGGATTTGGGGCGTGGTCCTGAGCAAACGGGGCCTCTCAATACAGCCCATTATCAGCGAGAGCATGTCGGTTGAAATCCAACCGTCTGCCAATGCGCCGACTATTAGAAACAGTGCCAGCATTGCATAACCTGCAACCGTCAAATAAAACAACGTATGCAACAACCGCTGTACGATCTCCATAGTGGAGAGTGTCCCTCTCCCAGCCGCTTCCGGCGGGAGAGGGGTATTTCTGTGTGCGGGTCTGTTGACAGCCGCGCACCTCAGATCGCGACCGCTTCTTTGACCAGTTGCCAAGCCTGTCGAAGCCTCGCAACGCGCGCGTCGTGTTTTGCGCGCTCGTCGGCCACTCGCTTCTCCAGATTAGCCTTGGCTTGACCCGTGGTCTTTGCCACCTGTTCTTGCAGTAATTTGACCTTAGCTTCTCCTTCGCGCTCAATCTCGTCGATTCTCTTGAGCAGCAGTTCTCTTCGATCTTCGTACCGCTTCCGGGCGGCCTCGACTCTGACCTTTAGCTTGGTCTTCGCTTCACCAACGGCTTGTTTATATTCGGTTTCGAGCCGCTGGAATTCAGATTGTCAGCAGCAATCTCAGGCTCGATCTGAATATCGAGGAACTCGCCTCGACCTCGCCGGAAGACCACGCCACCAGTCGCATTCATGCGAGTGTCCAGTGGTGTAACCCATGTTTCATCCACTTCCGCCACAACCGCCCATTTGTTCGGAACGCATTCATGTGCGTACACCGTTACCAACAACTCCTACGACTTATAGTTCGCCCCTTCTCACGCCTCAGACCCCCGGCTTCATCCCTTCTGATGCCAGGTCATCATGCGTTTGCGCTGGACCACGGCAAAGCGCGCGAGGAGCCTGTCTGTAGAGTAGGCTGGGCTGAAGCTGATGATGTCATGTACACCGCCGAATCGCTTGTCACCGCCTGCTAGGGGTTGCAGCTTCCCGCCTTCGCGTACCCAGTAGCCGTCAAAGTGAGTCCAGATCTCTTTTTGGCACCACCCGCGTTCGGGACCTAGATCGATGTAGATGTCCGCCGGTATCGCTACCAGCCGAAACGCCTCTGGATCAAGCCCCAGTTGCTTCTTCAGTATGCTCGGGCCGTGCTGTGAAAGCGCGTTTTCGATTTCTATGCGCGTCAGCGCCCAGCGTTTGTCAATTCCCAGAGCAGTGAGCAACTCTGTGTGGGCCTGTTCTGTTCTCCGCTCGGGCTCCGCGAAATCCTCTACGAGCAGATCTTCCGCCACGAGGCACGGTTGGTAGTGTGTGCCGCCCGAGTTGATTAACGGATTGAGCAGGAAAAGCTCTATCGCATCCCTCAGGTGACCCGCGGAATGCGCCGGGTTAATAAGATTCATCAACTGGTTTCGCGCCCAATGCTTGCTTTCAGTTTTGAGGAACCCAGGCTGCCATCCGTACGGTGTGAGATAACCGAAATGGCGGCGCGAATGGGTCCGCACGTGTGCGAGGCCGAGCTTTCGAGCGGCTGCGAGCGTCGTCTCCGAGAACGAAAAGAGAAGGTCTTGGCCAAGATCGACGTCTTCGGTCTGCCTGATGGCTGCAGATTCCTGTTTTATTTCCTTGACTTGCGCCTTCTGCATCAGCTCCTCGAGCACGCGGTTGAGCTGCGAGAGGTTGCCGGAATCGAGCGCGCTCAGGGCCTCCTGCCGAAGGGCTGTGGCACTTGCGGCTGCCGTCTGGTCCTTTTGCTCGGTCTCCGATGTGATCTTGAGGGCTTGAAAATCTGCGAGCCGACGTGCGTAGAGATCCTGCATAAGGAGTCCATGCGCGCGAGCCGAGAGAGAATCTCAAGCGCATGTTCACGCCATTCGCGAAGCGTCTCGGTCGAAGCGTTCAGGAAAACATGAAAACCGGGCGAGAAGGGATCCACAGGGACGTTTGCGGACCTATCATAGACCACTTCGGCCAGCCCTATCGACGCACTTTTGGCGGCCGCTGTGTTTCGTATCTGGCTCACACGGTCAGTGAACTCGCATGCTCTCTTCCAGTTGCCCTCCCCGATTGCGGCCCGCAACTGATGTTCGAGCAAGCCGAGCACGGCCGTTCCCTCTTTGATATTCGTGTAAGCCGCCTCGGACAACGTCGTCGACATCAACTCGCGCGCCCTTTGAAGATAAAGATCTCTGTAGAGAGTGTCGAACTTGCTGACCCCAATCAATTCGCCGATCGTCTGCAGCACTTTCTCTGGCTGAGCAGAACTCGCACCGAACATGATTTCTAACCTCCTTCTATTTCACACCACACCATTCACCTCAGTTCTTCGGCAGCATCAGACGCCGCCACCTGACACCTAAAGCAACCGGCATTCCGACATTTACCGCTTCAAATCAAGGAGGAATAGCGAATCGCGATTGTGATTTCACGAATTCGTCGTGATTCCACGAACGAATTTACGGAGCCCCTGGCCCATCGACCAACTTGGCTGACGGTTGCGGCCTTTTCAAGTCGCTGTCCAGCCTCTTCACGATTGGATCCGCCAACTTCTTGCCGAGATCGCCTGACCGTGTGCCCATGACGAGTCCTTCGAGCGGGGTCAGACCCATTGACGTGTCAATCGAGTTGCCGGCACTGATCGCCGTCGCGGAACAGCCATTGCCCAAGTGGAGCGTGATTATGTTCGTTGCCTCGCGCGCGATGTTGCGCATGACTCGATAACGGTAAGCGACATAACGATGAGAGATGCCGTGAAAGCCATAGCGACGCAGCCGGTACCGCCGATATAGCTGATACGGCAAAGCGTAGAGGAACGCATGATCCGGCAACGTCTGATGAAATGCTGTATCAAAGACAGCAACCTGAGGTAGTCCTTCGCCAAATAACTTTCGCGTCGCGGAGATACCTGCCAGGTTTGCCGGATTGTGCAAAGGCGCCAGGTCTATGCAGTCTTCGACTGCCCTGACGACTTCATCCGAAATCAACACAGATTGCTTGAAGCGCTCGCCGCCATGAACAACGCGATGACCAACCGCCTGAATATCGGCGATGCTTTTGATCTCTTCAATGCCCGATTCTGGCGACGCAGCCCAGCGCGCGATGAAATCAACTGCGGCATTGATGTCCCGAAGCGAGGAAGTTGACCGTTGCGGGTCATGGCCTTCGACCTGGAGGCGAATAATCGCTTCGCCTCCGATGCGTTCAATTGTTCCTTTCGCCAAACGCCGGTCAGCGTTTTGCCCAATGAGATCGAGGTCAGTCGCGATCAATCGAAACTTGACGCTGGAACTGCCGCAGTTAAGAACAAGAACATTTATTGCTTTCCACTCATGACTTCCCGGCGGTGCTCGCAAGAGCATGATGGACGATCTCCTGAGCCTCGCTCACGATCTCCTGCAAATGAGCCTCATCGCGAAAACTCTCTGCGTAGATCTTGTAGATGTTCTCGGTGCCGGAGGGCCTGGCGGCAAACCAGCCACTCTCGGCCACAACCTTCAGACCACCTATCGATGCTCCGTTACCCGGGGCACTTGTCAGCCTCGCGGTGATCGGTTCGCCGGCAAGACTTGATGCGCGAACAGATTCTGGCGCCAGGGCGCCCAGTTTCGTTTTCTGCTCGCGCGAGGCAGGCTTGTCAATCCGCGTGTAATAAGGCCGACCAAACTCAGAAACCAAATCTGAAAAATGTTCGCTCGGATCTTTCTCCGTCCGCGCAGTAATCTCCGCGGCAAGCAGATTCATAATCAAACCGTCTTTATCCGTCGTCCAGACGGTACCGTCGTGGCGAAGGAAACTTGCGCCCGCACTCTCTTCACCGCCGAAGCAAACCGAGCCGTCCATGAGACCAGGCACGAACCACTTGAAACCGACCGGTGTTTCCCAAAGCCGGCGGCCAAGTCTTTGCACAACGCGATCGATCATCTGGCTGCTAACGAGTGTTTTCCCGACTGCGGCCTGCGCTGGCCACTCGGGCCGGTGCGTGAGCAGATATCGTATGGCCACCGAAAGATAGTGATTTGGATTCATCAACCCTGAACCGGTGACAATCCCGTGTCGATCCGCATCCACGTCGTTGCCAAAAGCCACGCGATATCGATCCTTCAACTTCACCAGACCCGCCATCGCATAAGGACTCGAGGGATCCATGCGGATCTTCCCGTCGTGATCTACCGTCATAAATGAAAACGTTGGATCGATCACGGGATTGACGATCGCGATATTCAGTTTGTAGGCCGAGTTGATCGGTTCCCAATAGGGAAGGCCGGCGCCTCCGAGTGGATCGACGGCGAGACTGAGGCCGGCCACTCGGATAGCTTCCATGTCAACAATGTTACTGAGGTCTTTGACGTATGGATGAATAAAGTCTTCCTCGTGTGTGGTTGCTGCTTTGAGTGCGCGCTCAAATGGCATGCGCTTTACTGAAGCGTTTCGCGCCCTCAGCAGCTCGTTAGCTCGATTCTCGATCCAACTGGTGGTGACCGTGTCGGCTGGTCCACCGTGCGGTGGGTTGTACTTGAAGCCGCCATCCTCCGGCGGATTGTGCGAAGGCGTCACCACGATGCCGTCAGCCAAATTCGTTTTTCGGTCGCGGTTGTAAACCAGAATCGCTCGCGAGATGACTGGCGTGGGAGTGACGCCGTCGTTTTGCTGAATCAGCGTCTCAACCCGATTCGCAGCCAACACTTCGAGTGCCGTGCGCTGCGCCGGAGCGGAAAGCGCGTGCGTGTCCATGCCGAGGTAGAGCGGACCCGTGATGTCCTGCATTCGCCGGTAGTCGCAGATGGCCTGTGTAATAGCAAGAATATGAGATTCGTTGAACGAAGCTCGCAATGATGAGCCGCGGTGTCCGCTGGTGCCGAAGTGAACTAATTGATTTAGATCTTCGACATCAGGGCGCGTAGCAAAGTAGGCGCGCTCAAGCTTGGTTACATCTACCAGCATTTCTGGCGGAGCAGGTTTGCCTGCTAGTGGTGAAAGGGTTTCCATGGACTTGTGGTTACTCCCTCAGCCATTCCGGCTGACTGATGAAACGCGCTGCTGCGAGGCCGAAGGCAATCGAGCCTACGACGAATCCAACTAAGACCCCTGCCGAGAGACCCTTGAGTATCTCGCCTTGATCGAAATAGACCAATGTTTCCAACGCGTAGAGACCGGGCACCATCATGACGACTGCCGGCACCGTAAGAGCCACTCGAGCTTCCTTGATCCATCGACCTGCTAGGGATGCGGTCAGCCCTACAGACAACGCACCTAAAAATGTCGCCAACGCCAGTGGCACACCACTGTCATGCAGCAACAGACGGACTTCGTTGCCTATGAGCGCAATCACGCCGACGTACAGCACATTCTGAAACGTACCGTTGTAGAGGATCGCGAATCCACAACCGCCGCAGAAACTGGCAGCAGCCCACCAGGAAAGTATCAGCGGCTTCGAGACCATGTGTTGCGGGGATCTTCGGTGGCTGCAACTTCGAAAAAGGCAATTACTTACGTCCTTGCCGGGAGCCTGATTCGCAACGCGGAGGCCAGGAGCCTGGGTAGTTGTGATAACCAGCGTCCTTTATATATGTGGCGCGGACTTTGGTTGAGTGCAGTTGGAAGTTTGCCGAGATTTTGCCCAGAATGAAAATCTTGAGGCACGATTCGAAGTGCAAATCTCACTAGCCTACCAATGAAATCATTAACCTTAGACACTCATTCAGGCCAGACCTTGGGAGCAAAACTCCCACGCTCTCTTGCACGCTAGTTCGAAGCGTCTAAACAAACAGCAAAAACGATTTCTTCTCA
>JBGTHZ010000150.1:0-13648 GCA_041745915.1 Pyrinomonadaceae bacterium
GCGGTAGCGTCGGGTCCGGCCTCCGCATCTCGACTCCCAGTGCTATAGTCGCTATCGGTGGATACCTATTGATACGTAGTTTGTGGTTGGAACCGTGGACCCGACGCTACCGCGTTACGGTACTGACTTCATGACACTCGGTTGCGTTTTCACACAGTCTCGATAGCGACCGGATGCCGGCACTCAGTTCAGCTTGAGGGCCCGATCTTTAAATCCAAGCTTGAGTGCCAGCATCCGGGTCGCTACCGCTCCGGTTCTGTATTTGCTCCTTGCGCTGCTTCTGTTGCACTTCCAACTTGAATTCGCGCCTGACAAATGAGAAATGGAAATTGAGAAATGGAAAATGACTCGATCATGCCGGCTTCGTGTCTCGGGACTGTTACCGCCGACAGCTTGCAAAATCTGGCCCTGCTCGTATATCAAGGTGCCAGCGCATGACCAGCAAAACGCACTTCCCCGAAGTTGTTAGCCTTCTACGTCTGGAAGCTGACGCAATCACCGCAACTGCCAACCGCCTGAACGAAGAGCAAGTTGATCGCGTGATGAGTTTTCTGGCGGGCTGCCAGGGCAAGGTGGTAATAGTCGGCATGGGCAAGTCAGGCATCATCGCTCAGAAGATCGCGGCCACGATGACCAGTACCGGCACCGCCGCATTGCATTTGCACCCCTCCGACGCTCTGCACGGCGGCCTCGGCATCGTGAGCGCGCATGATGTAGTAATGGTCCTGAGCAACAGCGGCGAAACGGATGAGATAGTCGCCATGCTTCCTTACCTGAAGCACCGGCAAGTTCCGATCATTGCCGTGGTTGGAAATCCAAACTCGACTGTGGCAAATCGTGCCGATGCCGTGCTGGATGCCTCGGTGGATCAGGAAGCCTGTCCACTCAATCTGGCGCCCACCACCAGCACAACGGTGGCGTTGGCGCTCGGTGATGCACTGGCGATGACGCTCATGAAAATGAAGGGGCTCACGCTGGATGACTTTGCCGTTAATCATCCGGCAGGCCGGCTCGGGAAGCGTTTGACTTTAAAGGTTGCGGATTTAATGCACGACGGTAAAAGGAACCCGACCGTCAAAACAGGAGCCAACTGGGTGGCGGTGGTTAAGGGAATTAGCGACGGGGGCCTCGGCGCGGTAAATGTCCTGGATGAAGCAGGTCAACTGGCGGGGATTATCACAGACGGTGATTTACGTCGCGCCATTCAGCGCATGGACCACGCCTCGCTCGAAGATCTTAAAAGCGAAGAAATCATGACGCGCGATCCGGTAGTGGTCTCCGCTGAAACACTGGCCTACGATGCGCTTCATTTAATGGAAGATCGACCCTCGCAGATTTCGGTTTTGCCGGTGGTCGACCGAGCGCGAGCGTGCGTGGGCTTGATCAGGCTTCATGACATCGTTCGCAGTGGTTTGTAAGTTCCTGGGTGGATGAGAGATCTAATGAACAAGCTTATTAGAGCAATGATGTTTATCACCGTCTTGTCGGTCGGGTTTCCCGTATTTGGCCAGACGAATCAGGAGCGTCCGCTACGCACCGGCGAAGCGACGATCACCGTCAAAGAGCAGTTCTTTAACTCATTTCTGGACGCAATCTTCGATAACCTTAGAGCACCTTCCACCCCACTGGTCATTACTGATTCCGACCGTAATAGAACTGATGAATCGGCAAAGTCGTGTCCCAGCGCGCTTACACTGCAACGCGAAAATAGCGGTGTAAAAACGGCGGTCAAACTCGAGCAGGGAAAGATCGTGGCGCCGCTCGCGTTCTCAGGCGCCTACAACTCAACCCTTCTCGGGTGCCTGCAGTTTCGCGGGGTAGCCTACACGGAATGGAGTCTGGAGTTTGATCGTAGTCGGCAGGTGTTGCAGGCCAGAATTAAGATCACAAGTATTAATTTGGAAAATGTCCCCATGCTGGCCCAGGGTTCGATCATTGGCCTGGTCCAATCGGCTATCGACGCCCGCATCAATCCGATAAAAATCCTCCAACCCGAGCAATTGTCGAGCGCCGTTCCGATTGCTCCATCCGGTGGCTCGCTCCGCTTGCGGGCAAGGGAACTGAAACCGGAGATCGTTCCCGGCCTGGTGCATCTGCACCTCACTTATGAGTTTTTGCCGGAGAAGTAGTCATGGCATGTCCACGATATCCCAGGCGGAGCGCACTCTTAGCAGCTTCGACATCAAACCCGCATGCATGATGTGCCCACTCCGCTCCGCGGTGACGCGGCCGAGCAGAGGCATACCGAGCAATGCCAGATCGCCGATGATGTCCAGGATCTTATGCCGGACAAACTCGTCACGGAAGCGCAACTCCTCTTTGTTCATCATTCCTTCCGGCGTGAGCACGATAGCGTTATCAAGTGAGCCACCTCGGATCAGATTAGAACGTTGCAGCTCCTCAATCTCTGCCGTAAAGCCGAACGTGCGGGCTGCGGCAATCTCGCGAGTGAATGCTCCATCATTGAGTTCTAACGAGAAGCGTTGGATGCCGATCAGCGGGTGAGAGAAATCTATGAGGCAGTCAATCTGATAACTGTCTGCGGGTTCAACTGAAATCCGTCGATTGCCCTGTTCAAAGGCAACTCGCTCCCGCACCAACAGGGCCCGCCGCGCTAGAGGCTGCGTCACAGTGCCTGCCCGCTCGATCATTTCCGCAAACTCTTCCGCGGAGCCATCCAAAATTGGAATCTCAAGGTTATCAACTTCGATGTAAACGTTGTCAATGTTAGATCCGCGCAGCGCCGCCAACAAATGTTCAACCGTCGAGAGCATCACACCCGTGCGCATCAAGGTGGTCGCGTAGCCGCAATGGGCCACTGATTCCACAGTGGCTGGAATCTCAAAACCACCAAGGTCGGTGCGCCGAAACACATATCCGGTATCGGGAGGCGCCGGCACTAGTCGCAAGTGCACTTTTACTCCGGTGTGGAGTCCGATGCCGTCAATTTCAACTGATGAGGCTAGCGTGGTTTGTCTTAGCAAAGTTGGTCGACTCTCCCTGTGCGGAGCTTCCTGTAGAGGTTTCTTTACAGCGAGTTGACGTGCAAGGCTTATGCCCGACACAAAGCCAAGCAATCCGGCTCCGTAGCCCTCTGACATGTGGTACGACCGCAACATGGCGGGTCGAGTGTTTGGAGCGAATGCAACAGTTCATTGTTTGACACTCCCTAAACCCCTCTCTATGATCGAAGCAAATGCCAACCAAGAGTACTGCTGCTGGTGATAAACCAGTCGAGCGGGTTTTTCTCATCGACTCAATGTCCCACATCTTTCGGGCGTTCTTCGCGCCGATGGCGAATCGTGTTGCGGCCCTCTCAAACTCCAAGGGGCAGGTGACCCAGGCAGTCTTTATCTTTACAAACATGCTGCGCAAACTGTTGCAGGATGAGAAGCCCAACTATATCGCCGCGATTTTCGAGTCTAAAGAGAAGACCTTTCGCCATGAGACGTTTGCCGGTTACAAGGCAAACCGCCTGGCGATGCCCGACGACCTCGCCTCGCAACTTCCTTACATATTTCGTCTGTGTGAAGCATTCAATATCCCCGTGATCAATGCTCCGGGTTATGAAGCTGACGACGTAATCGGGACTCTGGCCCTCAAGGTCGCCGAAAAAGGCCTGCAGGCGGTAATCGTTTCCAATGACAAGGACATGTGCCAGTTGGTGCGCGATCCTTTTGTTGTCGGCATGCGGCAAAACTCCCAGGTGGCGAAACGAAAAGAGCCGGTGCCGCCGATAGAATGGTGCGATGAGGCTTGGGTGGAAAAGAAGTTCGGAGTGCCGGCAGAGAAGGTTGTAGATCTGCTGGGACTCATGGGCGACTCAATCGACAACATTCCGGGTGCGCCGGGAATCGGCTCGAAAGGCGCCGTGCAGCTAATCCAGCAGTTTGGCTCGATTGATAATGCACTCGAGCATTGGGAAGAGGTGAAGCACAAGACTTATCGAGAGTCGCTCCGGGATAACGCCGATCTAATCAGGCAGTCGCGAGAGTTGGCGCGAATAAGGGTCGACCTTGATGTAGATCTTAATCTCGATGAGATCAAAGCCAGGCCTCCGGACCGAGCTGCTGCCTATGAGTTGTTTCACGAGCTCGAATTTTCGAATCTGACCCGCGAATTTGCGGATGCGAAAGTGGTTTCGGTCGCCAGCACGTCCGAACTCAATTACAAGGTTGTACACAACCGCCTTGAGCTCGATGATTTGGTCAGAGGGCTTTGGGACGCCGAAAGTCTGGGAATTGCAGTTGCCGACGCGACGCCGGCGGGCGACGGTGAACAGCAATGCTCATTCGATTACGAGGCCGCCGCAGGAATTGCCATCTCCACCGCAGCCGGGACCTCTGCGTACGTCGATTTGGAGAAGTTTGTTGAAGGGCCTCAGTCGGCGGTAGATTCACTACGCCAAGTGTTAACCAATGGACTCATCGAAAAGTCTGTTCACGATCTAAAGCGGGCGGTCGGGTTGCTGGCCAAACTAAACCTGACTCTCGAGGGTGTAAAAGACGACACTTTTCTGGCCGCCTATCTGTTGGATCCCAATCGCAGCAAGTATGAACTGAGTGACCTGGCCCGCGAAGCAATTGGCGTCGATGGGCTCGATGGGACGCCCAACGGGTGGACGGAACCACAATGGCAAACCGCCGCGGCCGCTGACCTGACCGCGCGAAGTGCGAAAGTCTTACGTCAACGCATTCTCGAGAGCAAGTTGGAAACGATCTATTCAGAAGTTGAGTTGCCGCTGGCCCCTCTGCTTTATCAAATGGAGCGCGCCGGCTTGAAGGTCGACCCAAAGGTCCTGGCAGATCTGTCAAATTATCTAGGGCAGGAACTCCATAAGCTGACCATTAAGATCTACCAACTGGCAGGCCGGGAATTCAATATCGGTTCTCCAAAGCAAGTGGGAGACGTGCTCGGCGAACTAAATATTCTCTCAGGCAGAAAAACCTCGACGGGTCGAGTGTCAACCAGCAAAGCCGTGCTGGAAGAGCTGGCTCAGACTTACGAACTGCCCCGGCTGATCATCGACTACCGTGAGCTAGATAAACTCAAGAGTGTTTACACCGATGCCTTACCACATCAAATTGCAGCGGATGGCCGAATTCATTGCCTGCTGAATCAGACCGTCGCTGCCACGGGCCGGCTTTCGTCGAGCGATCCGAATCTACAGAACATTCCAATTCGTACGGAACTGGGCCGTCGCATTCGCCGGGCATTTGTGGCAGAGCAGGGTTACAAAATCATCTCCGCCGACTACTCGCAACTCGAGCTGCGCCTGCTGGCCCACATTACGCAGGATCCGGTAATGCTGGAGGCGTTTCAAAACGGTGAGGATATCCACGCGCGCACCGCCCGTTTAGTCTTTGGCGCCAAAACGGATGAAGAGCTCAAAGAGGCGCGGCGCTTTGCAAAAATCGTCAACTTTGCCATCGCTTATGCAATCGAACCCTGGGGTCTCTCACAGAGAGTGGGCATCTCACGCCAGGAGGCCAAGAAAGTTATTGCGGATTACTACAACACTTACAAGGGCGTGCGCCGTTACATGGAGGAGGTCCCGATAAGAGCGCGGGAGCACGGTTATGTCAGATCGATCTACGGCCGCATCCGTCCGCTCCCAGGTATAAACGACCGCAATGCTAACATTAGAAAGGCCGCAGAACGCGAGGCCATAAACATGCCGATTCAAGGGACGGCAAGTGACATAGTGAAGATCGCCATGCTGCACGTCGAGGAAGAATTTAAACGCGCCGGTCTGAAGTCGCGGTTGTTAATGCAAGTTCATGACGAATTGTTGGTGGAGGCCCCAGCGGATGAAAGCGAGCAAGTCGTCGGCATCCTTAAGCGAGAGATGGAGTCGGCGGTGAAACTGGATGTGCCCCTCGTGGTCGATGTGGGAATGGCGGATAACTGGATGGACGCGAAGCCCTAGCCTGGCCAGGCTCGAACTGGAAGTCCTTATTCGTGCCCCTTCGTGTTTAGTAGATCGGGACTGGGTTTTCCGCCGCCTGGTTAGAACAGTCGTCCGGGATCCTCTATAGTTTAATTCCCGGCCTGGTGGCATTCACATCATCAAACCGGTTACAACATGGTCCAGCCTAACAGCGAACAACCTGGTAACAAGCAAAGCGTTTCCGAAACAGGCACTGCTGTGGGTAGTGACGCCAGTGTGCCTCAAGAGGGAGGCGAAGTTGTTTACCGGCGCATCGACGGAGCCGATGGAGATAGTGAAGCGAGGTCACCGTCACCCGAAGAATCGCGTGCTCGTGCCCGCGCACGCGAAATTGCGCCCGCTATCACCCCTCTGATCATTGGCTTCACCCTGCTGTTGGCGCTTATTTTCGTGCTGGGCTATCTCAGCGTGCAGCGCATGGATGAAGTCAGCTTTCGGGTGCTCGATCTCGAGCACCAACATGCTGCCAAACTCGGTCTGCTACTGAAGCTTCGTCTCGCGGTCACAAAGTTGAACAACGAAGTGCGGGCCAGACAGGACTCTGAAGCCCGGCGTGAGTTGAAGCCTCCCTTTGATTTTCGGTCGAGCCTGGCGCGCGGGGAAATCAATCAACAGTTACAGCAACTCGAGCGGCCGCCGCTCTCGGAGGATCCCTCATGGCGCAAGTTTAGAAACGACCTGCGGTCCTACTCTGAGGTGACTCAAGATCTTCGTCGTTATTCGCTCGAGGGTTTTGAGAAGTTTCGCGTAGTTGACGAACAACTTAATGGCTTGCTGACTGCGTCCAGCCTTGAACAGGAAGAAATCCTTCGCCAGAGCGAAGCGATCGAGCAGGAGGCCACGCGGTCCATCCGGCGTTGGAGCGCCGTGGCGCTGCTGTTCGGTGTGCTCGTTGCGGTGGGGACGATCTGGGAGGTGCAGCGTCGTTTCAAACAGATGCGCCGTAGCATGTTTGAAGCGCGCCGCGAGCGCGTCTTCACGAACCAGTTGCTGGAAGGTATGGTGAGCGCGGTTGCGGCTACGGATGAGAACAATAACCTCCGCAGCGCTAATGCAGCCTTCTTCAAGATTTTCCCCCGGGCAACTATCGGAGCATCCGTGTTTGAGAAGTTTGGCGAGGACGACGCCATGGAAATGCTGGGGGCGGCCACAGGTGAGCGCGCGGACAAGGCCACCTACAGGGGCCGTTGGGTGTGTCATTTGGACGATGGTCAAAATGAAAAGTCGTTCGATGTCTATTCTTCCCCGCTTGCGCTTGACGGTGACCAGGGCCAGATCGTAACCCTTGTGGACGCCACCGAAGCCGCAGAATCGGAGCGCAGTCTGCGCAGATCTGAATCTCTCGCGGCTGTGGGCCAGGCCACGGCACAAGTGGCCCACGAAATTAGAAACCCTCTAGGCAGCATCAGGCTGGGTGTGTCGATGTTGCGAGACAGTGTAAACGATCAAGAGGCATTGAAAACTATCGAGCTGGTAGAGCGGGGCATCAAGTACCTGAACAAGCTGGTGGTTGATGTCACACAGTTCTCCCGTCAGAAAGCCCTGGAGCGTTCGCGTGTCGATCTTCATGAGCTGATTGAGATGAGCCTCGATCTCGTGTCGGAGAGCGTGAAGGAAAAGCGAACTCCGGTGGAGAAAGCGTTCAACGGAGAGGGGTTGATGGGCGAATGGGATGGTCACCAGTTACGGCAGGTATTCGTGAATCTGATCTCGAATGCCATCGACGCCAGCAGCGAAGGTTCACCGATTGAGATTTCAACCAAAGAAATAACCCTGGATGAAAGCGGCAAAATCGATGGCCACACTTCCATTAAATACGCGCGCATCACCATTACCGATCAAGGTAAGGGAATAGACGAAACTGCAGTGGACCGCATCTTCGAGCCGTTCTTTTCTACTAAAAAGCGCGGCACGGGTTTGGGGCTGGCGATTGTTAAGCAGATTGTCGAACTACACGACGGCAAGATTTCCTTGGACAGCCCCGCTGGAAAAGGAACGCGGTTTATTGTCGACCTTCCGCTGTGACGGTTTTGGCTCCAGAGCTGTTGCCACTGAGCGAGCGCCCAGTTCTTATTTTCCATTTCTCATTTTTGATTTATCAGTAGCCACTGTTGAGCTTGTTTCGTGTTCGTTCGTGTGTCTTCGTGGATCGTTTTCTGATCGCTCGGCCAAGCGAACGATCCACGAAGACACACGAACGAACACGAAATAAGATCCGGAAAAATGACCAATGAGAAGTGGAAAATGAGAAATGGAAAACGAGAAATGGAAAACGAGATGCCGCTCTAATCCTCGATTGCCTCAAACGCCACTCGCGCGGCATTAATGGTCCGGTCAATGATTTCGTCAGAATGGGCCAGGCTGACGAAGCCCGCCTCAAACTGTGAGGGTGCGAGATAAACTCCCTGGTCCAACATGCTATGGAAAAATTTACCGAAGAGATTGCGATCGCTTTTGTCGGCGGTCGTCCAGTCTGTTACGGGGTCGTGAGTGAAAAAGCAAGTCCACATGGAGCCGACGCGATTCATCACGGTCCCTATCCCGGCATCTTGAGCGGCGGCTGACAACCCATCGCAGAGTCTCGCGGTCGCACGTGCCAGTCTTTCATAGATCGACCGATCCCTCAGCCGCCTCAGCGTGTTTAGCCCAGCGGTCATCGATAGAGGATTGCCGGAAAGCGTCCCCGCCTGATAGATGGGGCCGGAGGGGGCGATGTTCCTCATTAAATCCCTGCTGCCCCCATAGGCTCCAACTGGCAGGCCGCCGCCGATGATCTTGCCCAAAGTCGTGATGTCCGGCATTACTCCATAGCGTTCCTGGGCGCCTCCTCGAGCCACACGGAACCCGGTCATTACTTCGTCGAAGATCAACAACGCGCCGTTCCGGCTGGTTAACTCACGAACAGTTTTCAAGTAGCCTTCCGCAGGCGGAACGCATCCCATGTTTCCCACCACCGGCTCAATGATCACGGCCGCAATATCATTATGTTGTTGGAAGATTTGCTCCAGGGCGACCGGGTCATTAAAAGGAGCGGTGAGTGTGTTCTCGGCAAGCGCTGCGGGAACCCCGGGACTGTCCGGCAATCCAAGAGTGGCAACCCCGGAGCCTGCTTTGACAAGTAAACTATCGCCATGGCCGTGATAACAGCCCTCGAATTTGACCAGCTTGGTTCTACCGGTAACCCCGCGCGCCAGTCGAATCGCTGACATCGTCGCTTCCGTGCCGCTATTAACCATGCGAACCATCTCGATTGATGGCACGGCGTCAATGATCTCTTCCGCGAGTTCAACCTCGAGTGCGTTAGGAGCGCCGAAGCTCGTGCCGCGCGCGGTCGCCTGCTGTAGCGCGGCGACGACCTCGGGGTCAGCATGGCCCAGGATCATCGGACCCCAGGATCCGACGTAATCGATGTATGTGCGACCATCGACGTCCGTGATTGTCGCACCCTTCGCGCTCCGGATGAACCGCGGCGTTCCTTCGACAGCACGAAACGCTCTGACCGGAGAATTCACGCCACCGGGCATTACTTCAACCGCGCGAGCGAATAACTCTGCTGAGGAATCTTTCTTAGTTTCATGTGCTGAACTCATGAGGGGATTCTCTCATGTTCGAGCCACCGTCAGGTAGCGGTCTGTGAAAACTTAACGGAGTGTCATGAAGTCAGTACCGCAAGGTGGAGTGCTAGCATCCGCTGGCTACGGCAAGCGGTTCTGTGACATGAGTGCTCGTATACTGGCCAAGATAAGAGGCGCGTTGGCGGCGCCTCTCTTGCCAGCATCTGACAACAAAAAGCGGTTGCCAGAATACTCAGGCAACCGCTTCGAAGCGAGCAAAAACCAAACCTCTATTTGTCGTCTGGTGGGATCGTTAACTTCTGGCCCACCTGGATCTTGTCAGGGTCACGGAGTTGGTCACGATTGGCATAAAAGATCCGCATGTACTCGTTCGCATCTCCGTAGAACTGTTTGCTGATCTTAGAGAGATTATCGCCTGATTTCACTTCATACGTCTCTCCACCCTTACCGGAACCGCCGCCCGCTGCAGCGCCCATAGCGCGGCTGGTATCCACGCTGATGTCCGCCGTAATGTCGTCAGCGTTTGGGTTGACCAGCTTGATTTGGTCCCAGAACTTGGCCTTAGCATCTTCCGAAGGCGCTGTGCCTTTGATGAAGAGCTTGTCATCCTGTACGTGCAGGTTCTGAAACTGAATTTGCTGTTGATCGGCAGCGTTCAGCACCGATTGGTATTTTTGTTTGAGTGTGTTGAAGCGTTGCTCGTGTTGCTGAGCTTCAGAGGCGCCTCGTCCGAACATCTTGTCGAAGAGTCCCATACTTATACTTCCTTTCATTGTCCGATTTGTGAGCCACACTATACTCCTCTGTAAGTTCCGCAATGTTGTGTTTTCTTTGCTTTTGTTTCACGAACGATCGCACAGAAAAGGATTACTTCGAATCCGTAATCCTCGGTACATTTTCGCCTGGTTGAACAACGATGGTACGGACGGTCGACATGCGCACCAGTCCGGGAGCACCGCCCTTAGGCTTGGAAAGAAACTTCCGGTGGGTGTAATGAACATTGACCCTAGAGTCGTCCCCTGCCTGGCTGAACTTCGCAGCTATTTGTGCGGCTTCAATAATCGTCCGATGGGGAATCTCGGACCGCGTGTGGTTGCGTACCACCACATGCGACCCGGGATAGTCTGCCGAATGGAGCCAAAGATCGTGAGGACGCGCTATGCGAAACGTCAATTGATCGTTGGTTTGCGCGGCCCGGCCCACCAGAATCTCGTAGCCATCTGAAGAACGGTAACGACGCACGCCAGGTATTTTATCGGCCGGCTTTCGTTTGGACTTTTTGGCCTGTAGCGTTTTCACTGCACCCTCGAATAGGGCCAGCGCAGTTTCGTCTCCAGCGGCTACAATTCTTTCTATCTCCAGCTTCCGCTCTTCAAGTCGGCTAATGGTCGCCGCCAACTGAGTCTGGCGCGCATTAATTTCCTCAGTGGCCCGCTTGGACTTCGTGTAGCGGGCGAAATAGCGGGCGGCTTCGTTTTGTAAAGAAGTGTTTTCGTCAACCTCCATTTCTATTTCTGGCGCGCCTTCGCCGTAATAATCCTTTAGCGTGACCTTATTACCCACGCGCCTGGCGTTGGCAATGTTAGCCAGCAGGAGATCGCCGTATCGTTTGTGTTGCTCCGAATCGCCATGTACGGCGAGGTCTTTACGGAGATTGTTTTGAAGCCTTATCGCTTGAGCCAGGTCCTTTTTGATTCTGTCCAGCGATGCCTTTGAGCGCACTGCGAAGATCGCGGCAGATTCGTGACGCTGGTAGTAATCGTCGGCCGCAGCCGAAAAAGAAGGAAAGCTTCCCTTTTCGATTGGGGGTTCTTGCTCGTTCCGTATGTCGGGTTTTCGCGCGGCGGCCGCAGTATCTTTACTGGTTGGAGGCTGGTATTGTTCGCCGAGTTGCTGGCCCAAGCCCTTTGGAGATCTCAAGGCGTGCCTTATCCGGCCCTCCTGATCGAGCAGGAACAGATTTGCGGAGCGGCCGGTGAGTTGCGCTACCAACACCGCACCTTTTGACTCGCCTAATTCGTCCGCGACGGAAAAGGACAAACGAACAATCCGCTCAGAAACGTCCTTCGTTACTGACAGCAATCGGCCGCCACCCAGGCTACTCGGCATAGCCTGCAAGAAATGCAACGGTGTCATCGATTGCTTTTCCATTTGTCGTGAGGAGCGGTCAATCAAATAAACCCGCGGCGCAGCAGGGTCAACACTAATAAAAAGGTATCCGGTGTCTCGAAGGCCAAAGTCGATAGCCAGAGCCACGGGCGAGAACTGGAAGATCCTGCCCACGAACCGGCCACTCAATTGGCTGCTTATCTCCTTAACGATCTCCTCTATTGTTCGTTGGTTCACTGAATTAACTCGAGCGGCAGGGCGGGCAGGCCCGCGTGGGACGCTAGGCTAACAGATTTTGCGTAGCACGCAAAAAGGCTCTGCTGGAAAACCAGAGCAGAGCCCGACTTTGGCCGTTTCAGTTGTTGCTACACCGTGATAACAGTCGTGCGTGCAAGACGATCGTGGGCTGTTTGATTGTCACGGTCGAAAAGAACGTAGAGTGAAGCGAGTCCCAGCGTCAGGATAGTTCCCAGGAAAACGAGAGCGCGTCCCGCCGATTGTTTGCCCGTTGGGATCAAGCCGGTCCGGGAATCAACTATGCGCAAGGAAAAGAGTTTCATTCCCAGCGTGCGTCCGGTTAGAGCGGTCGAAATCGTGAAATATAGAAAGCTCAACACGGAAAAGACTGCCGCTCCCGTGACCGCTACTTTCAAGTCCCGCCAGTTTCCATTCGTCAATTCCACGAGCGCGGCGAAAGGCGCACAGAGTAAGGCAACCATCATCAAATCAACCGCGGCGCCCAGAAGACGACTAAAGGCTGGCGCGTGATGATACTTGACGACCTCGACGCGAACGGACGTAGGAACCGAATCCAAATAGTTTAGCGCCGGATCGTTGTCGACAATCAACCGCCGCGGTTTTGGTTTAGTTTGAGTGACATTTCTTGTGGTCGCAGGCGGGACCATGACTAAACTGTGAACTTTCTCAGACAGAGGTGGCTCATTTTCCGGAACCCCATTGAACTGCTGAGGTTCAGGACTACCGAACCCGTCAGCCCCGGCGATTGCGAGATCCGGCAGTCCTTCGGCTTGAAACTCACTTTCAGTGACGTAGGCCAGTGCGGGAGCGCCAGGCGAACTTGCGCAGCCATTTACGCCCTTCATAGCGTGATGAGCACGTTCGATGCGACGTAGCGCGGCGGTGACAATAGGATTCAGTGGTGCGACGTCAGCCCGGGGCAATAACTCAAGCTGCGGGGTCACGCTAGCGGCCTGATCACAGGCGTTGGGTTCTTCTTCTGCGACTTCCACAGCAGCCTCGCGGGCCCGCTTTTCGTGCACTTCCCGAACGCGTTCGCTTAAATCCTTGCGCCATTGAGGGAGGGAGCTTCTTGAGACACCCGGGAACTCGATCAGTTTCGAGTTCGATGGATGATTTGGGTCGCCTTTTGACGCCGCTGTGGATGTTTCAGCCAAGTGGTGGCTCCCGGAGAGGCTCTTGTTAGAATTGGAAACGTCTTCACATTCGGGGCACTGCTCTACGGCGATTTCCTGGAGAGCGCCGCACGAGGGACATTGCATGGCAGAGTGCCTCCCAAAGGGGATCGTTTGAGCCGGCGTTTAAGAGAAGCGCAAACAGTTAAACCCATGCTTAGTGCCGAGTCGCAGCGCATACTATCAGGAATTACTTTAAGTGGTCAACCAGAATTATTCAGGTGGTTGGAGTTGTCGCCAAGGGCAGAAGGCGGGAGGCAGGGCAGAAGGCGGGAGGCAGGAGCATGAAGGCATGAGGCAGGAGCAGAAGGAAGCCATTTTCCATTTTCTCATTTTCCATTTTTCATTTGTCATCGCCCGATGTGCTACGAAGTAAGAGCCTGCTTAGGACGTTCAAAGGATCGCAAAAATTAGCTGGATGACCAATAGGAAATTATAGGAAATGGTGGATTCAACTTGAAGTGCAACTTTGAGATTAGTGGTTAAGAGCAAGCTGCGATAGCGTAAGCGTGCTTTTCCAACCACCAAGTCAAAGAAGCACACAAATGAACTATACGCAGCTTGCCCGTGAACAAAGATAC
>JBGTHZ010000151.1:0-6475 GCA_041745915.1 Pyrinomonadaceae bacterium
TAAGCCGCGGTGTAGGCGTCCCAGTGCTCGCGCTCCTTCCAATCAGTTACCGATAACTTCCATGATTTGATCGGATCCTGCTCGCGTTTGAGGAGTCGCTGCTCTTGCTCATCTTTGCTGATGTTGAGGAAGAACTTGAGAATGATGGTATCGGAATCTGCCAGTAATTGCTCGAAAGCGTTAATCTGCTCATACCGCTGGCGCCAGACCTTCTTGGGCGTTAGTTCATGAACTCGCACCACCAGTACATCCTCATAATGCGACCGGTTGAAGATTCTGATATCCCCCGCGGGGGGCGTCTGGGCGTGTATGCGCCAGAGGAAATCGTGGGCGAGATCTTGTTCCGTGGGAACCTTAAATGAAGCTACGGTGCAGCTCTGCGAGTTTAAAGGACCAAGCACATGGCGGATAGTCCCATCTTTACCGCTGGTATCGCGCCCTTGCAGAATAACGAGTAGACTCTGCGACCTAACCGCGTAAAGAAGTTCCTGCAGCTCGATCAACTCTTCGATGAATTGTGCTGTCTTCTTCTCAGCTTCAGCACGCTTTAATCCCGCGTCTTCTCTCGGATCAAAGTCCTCCAGTTTGACGCGACGCTTGCCCTCAAGGCGATGTGCATAGCCCATAGTCTTACCTTAAACAACAGGTGAAAGTGCCTGATTAATTGCCTTTGTCACAACTCACGATTCACTCTAACCTTCTGAGCCGCTCCAGTCTTATTAAGAGTAACTTTCGTCGTGTCAGTCTTATCATCATATTCAACTCTGAACGCTCTCACCTGACCTTCTGCAGTCTGCGCTGATGTTGCCAGAGAGGGCATTGGAAACAAGATCAGAGGTGGGATAGATAAGAGGGCCGCGAGAATAGCGGAGTGCGAACATGCGATTGCGCTTTGAAGCCTGTTTATCATTTTGCCATATAGTACCACTCGACCCTGGCAGCATGCTTTTCAACACAATTCCTGCCTTTACCGAGTGAAGACACTTCTAAGAAAGCGGATCATCTCGCTGAAGGCTTCGTCCGTCGCCTCCGGATCGTAGCGGCCGCCCTCGTCACGCATAAAGGCATGCTCGGCCTGATAAAGCCGTTGCGAAAAACTGACGCCGGACGCCCGCAGTGCTTCCTCAATTCTCTCGCGCCCTTCTTCAGGAATGTGCGGATCGAGTGCCCCCCAAACCAGCAACAACTCACCGCGAATCTCGGCCGCCCGCTGCAGCGAGCCTGCGTCGGGGTCCTTTCCGAGCCCGCCGTTATGGATGCCGGTGCCATAAAAACAGACAGTAGCGCGCACGTCCGGCTGCAGTGCGGCACGGAACGCTAAATGACCTCCGATGCAGAAACCCGCCGCTCCTATTTGCCCGGGTGCCACTGCTGGATGCTCGAGCAGATAGTCAAGCACGATGCGGCAATCTGCATCGAAATGTGCTACCGGCGTATTGCTCGCATCTTCTAACCCGCGCGTGCGACCGGCGTCGTCGAATGGGATGACCAGGCCGGGTGATTCAATACGGCGGTAAATTTCCGGGGCGGCGACCACAAAACCATAACTTGCTAAACGAGCGCACGAACGTAGCATCGGGCCGGTCAGCTGAAAAATATCTGAGTAGAAGAGGATGGCAGGATATTTGCCGATGGCTTGCGGGTTTGCGAGGAAGGTCCGGATTTGACCGCCGTCAGGGGTCAGTACATCAACATACTCAGCCGTGAGTTTCATCGAAGGACCCTCATGCAGAATCGTTTTCAGAAACCCTGATAACGGTTCTACAGACTTTCGGCGAACACCCGTAGGCGATGGTTGAAGCCCGCCGCATCGTCCCAGAAACATGCGTGTCCGGTCGCCATCATCTGAACTTGCGCATGAGATATTCCAGCCTTGTGCTGATCGACGACGGCTGGCTTGACAATCGCATCATCAGCGCCATGCGTGATCATTACAGGCTTGCGGATCCTCGGTAGAAGATCGTCATTGTCAAACGAGCGAGAGAACAGCGCCTGACGGACATAAGGTGGAACGGACACACTATATCCGAGCATCAGGTACAGGTCCTCGGCCGCGGGCTCCTGGGCGAAGCAGAGACGTAACAGCGACTCAAGACTACGCACGCTCTCTTCTACATCCGTCGCAAAGAAACCCGGGACGAGGCCTAGAAACTCAGGAGTGAGAACTGATGTCGCCTCGTCAGTGCCAAGCTTCGTAACGGCGCCGACCAGGTTGAGACCGCCGATGCTGTCCTCGCCGTAATGCCGGATATAGTCGAGCATTACGAGTGGTCCATATGACCAGCCACAGAGGATCGGATGGTCGAGACTTAGATCCTGAATGGCCGCGTTGACGTCATCAGCCCACAAGCTCGAGTCAGTGTAGCCCTCGCGGGGCTTATCTGAGAGACCATGGCCCCGCATATCCATCGCGATAAGGCGGTAGTCTTTGGCCAGGTCCGAGCTGAGTTGCCGGCTCCAGGTGAGCCAACCCTGCGAAAAACCATGGATGAACATAATTGGGCGACCCGATGAGTTGCCCGTTTCGACAATGTGGAGTTTTATGCCTCCACCCCCTGTGATTTCATGACTCTTCATATGTTCCTCCTGCCCTTATTCTTTTCCTCGCTCCTAATCTTTTCTCTCTGGTACCGTGGCTCTATGGCTTTTGCATCGTCATGCCGGTGAATACGTCCTTTTCGATTGTCAGTGAGCCAGAAATGATAACCGGTGAATCAGATCGAATGGCGGACGAAAGTGTAAGGATCAAACAATCGCATCGTCGAGGGCGAGGCACACGCATCTCTGTTGTTTGCACGGACAAACACAGAGAGAAGGCCAGGCGCAATCAAAGCTTAGGCGATATGGGTTTGATTATCTTCGTCGAGAACGAAAGTGATCATCAGGTTAACCTGATACTCGACGATGCGATCTTTGTCAATCTTGATCTGCTGTTCTTTGACCCAGGCGCTGCGAACATTGCGTATGGTTTTAGTTGCGCGCGCGATGCCACTCTGAATAGCGTCCTCAAAACTCTTCGAAGATGTAGAGCTGATCTCAGTAATCCGTGCGACGGACATAGTTTAACCCTCCCCAAGGTTGCTAACTTCGATATGTGAAATATGGAACGCTCTTAGGTTAGCCCTGAAGGCCCTGAACTGTAAACCCGCGCTTGCAGCGGACCGGAATCAGCGTGCCTCTCATCGACAGCTTGCCGCTAGCGGAGTTCTCGCCCGGCTGCCTCGCCTTACCTAACAGCGATCCTGACTTTGTTAGAGGCTATGTGGGTGACAATAGGAATGTTGTCTGAATTCTTCCGCCTATCTGTTTCTACGTCGAAGATCAAATCATAATTACCCTTCGGCACAACGTCAAATAGCCTTTGATTGGGCCAAACAGAAGATATGTTTCGGTTCCAGAAGAGTTTGGTGACATCAAGGTTTATCGCCTTTGTTTCATGCGGCTCCAGATGAATGGCACCTTCCGGAACCTTCCCCGCTTCTAGTTTAAGCGGAGTTCCATCCAGGATATTTACCGGACTCCAATATGCCATCGGTGGGTCATCAACCCTGGTCAATTGAAAAGAGTATCCACCTACTAGATCTACAGGCCCATTGGAAATATTCTTTATTTTGACCGCGACAGAAAGAGAGTTTTCCCGAGACCATGTTCCGGTCTCAGTTTCGATCGAGCATTGGATAAGTCCTGCCACGTCTTTTGGCTTTGACTGAGCGTGAAGCTCAAGAGGGTAGCAAAGGAACAATATCAAACAGCCAAAACAAAGCGTTTGGAGACATCTAGGGATTTGCATATTCTTAATTCCTTAGCTCCAAATTGTAATCCCGTAACGTTCCAGAGGCATAACGCCACGCTTCAGCTGCGCGCTCACACTCAATGGCATTACCCAGAGACTAGCGCATAACGTTGGCTTCAGCTGCGGCGCGCGATTAGCATTCAAGCCGCGAAGGAAAAGGATTGCATGAGAAGCATGCTATCGCGCCGTCAGCTGCAAGGCTTTGTTATGCTTCGACGCTGCGTTGTGAATTCACCCTCAGCAATAAAGACATCATCCATAAGAAAAGGAGACCATTGATAATTTGTGGCACTTTGCGTAGCCACCAGTTGGTGAATATCAGACGCTCGATTAGCGGCAGTGACAAACCATCCCTGCTCAGTTGGACTTGAATCGGGAATTGAATGGCGACAGTTGAAACCCAGGGAATAAGTTGAAGCACGACCGCAAGCCAGATTGCCCACCGTGGGATCGGGGCTGGTCTAAACCACACGAGAAGCATTGTCAATATGGTGGTGATGATCAGCGGAATTACCATGTAGCCTATGACCAATGGGCCAAGAGCTTGGTGGTATGCACGGAACTCGTTCGCTCCGATCAGACGCCATGTCGGGTAGTTGACGAAGCTTTCCACAAAGGACGCGCCCATGCCGTAGAACACAAGCGCGAAGGCGATCAGGAAGAGCCAAATAGAAGTTTTAGATGATGCCTGCATTTTCGTCCCTACTAAAACTCGGAGAAGCATAACGCCGCGCTTCAGCTGCGCGCTCATTCAAGGTACATGGAGACATCGTGGCAGCGCGTCAGCTGCAAGCGCTTATAGCCTGCGTGTCCGCTGAAAACGCGCAACTCAATGTCTCTTACTCATCGGCCAAATATCCCGTGACTGAGACGCTGACATATTGCTCGGGTTCTATGCCGGCATTTGTGAAAGCAATGAGGGCGCTACCCGCTGGTATGACGTAGCCCGAGCAGAGATGAACCTGGTCTGACTCCCCCGGCGAGAGCCTGACTTGGAACAAAATACTGTGCCCAAACTCAAGACGAGACTCTTTTGATTTCTGAGGACTGGGATGGGCGCTGGCTATATTCACAGCCAAGTCCTGCCTCATACTACCTTGAGCGATATACATGACATCAGTGAGAACGAATTTCTTCCCCGCAGGAACAACCTTGAAGGAGCCCCGAGGAGCATCCGATGGGTATAAGGTGAATTGCTCACTATCAGGTGGTTTCAATGAGGAGATGGCTCGGCCATGACCCTTAACAAGAATCTGGCTCGCCTCCTGAGCCGAGGCAGATTGTAAGGGCGGAAGACGGTTCACCGTGAACCCAACCGCCATTCCAACCACCAGAGTTAAGATTGCGAGGGTAGCTCTAGAGAACATTGGCTCTCCTTTCCATATTCAAGAAGCAGGACAACGATCCAAGTAACCCGCCGGGAATCAACGGCATCGTGACAAGTTGACGATGAGAGGCAAGCTAGTTCCGGTCGGGTTGAATGAGTTGTTAGGCGCGGCCAATTGTACGACTTTAAGCAGATGACTTGCCCTGCTGCGCTGGTTCAACCTTTACCCCCGCTGGATTTCGAGCGGGAAGACGGTGTCCATGATGGACGCCCCGCCGTCCACATGGATGATCTGACCTGTAATGAAGCCGGCCTCCTCCATGCACAGGAGCGTCACGGCGTTGCCGATGTCTTCCGGGGTCCCGAGCCGCCTCATCGGCGTCCACCCGCCCTCGTGCCAGGCTCGCGTGGCGTCCTGGACCTCTTGCGGCAGAGCGCGCAAGACACCCCCCTCGACTACGTTGGGCGGGCCGAGGACGCCACCGGGGCTGATGCCGTT
The DNA here is from genome assembly GCA_041745915.1 of Pyrinomonadaceae bacterium. Lineage (GTDB taxonomy): Bacteria > Acidobacteriota > Blastocatellia > Pyrinomonadales > Pyrinomonadaceae > PSRF01. The sequence continues at coordinate 5,620 of JBGTHZ010000151.1, forward strand.
GACGGTGATACGGCGCGGGGCCAGGGCCACGGCGAAGTAGCGGACCAGCGAGTCGAGCGCGGCCTTCGCGGACCCCATCGCCACCCACGGCTGCCAACTCCCGGTGCGGCCGCCGGGCGAATAGGTGATGGCGATGATCCTGCCCTCATTACCCATCAGGCGGGCTGCCTCCCGCGCCCCCAACAGAAACGCCTTGGCCTGCGAGTCCATGGCCATGTCCCACTGCTCCGGCGTGATCTCCAGCGGCTTCTGGTAGAAGGTGGGGAGATCAGTTCGCGCGTTGCTCACGAAGATCTCGAGCCTGCCGAACTCGTCCCGAACCTTCTCGAACATGCGGCTGATGTCGTCGGGGCGTGAGACATCAGCCTGGATGAGAAAACCATCGGAGCCCCGCTCTTTGACCTTCGCGAGGGTATCGTTGGCGGCGCCCTCATTCTGGAAATAGTTAATGGCTACTTTGACACCCTTCTCCGCTAGTTTCAGGGCGATCCCTCTGCCGATGCCACGTGAGCTTCCGGTGATCAGGGCGTGTTTCCCATTGAGTGACATATCAGTCTCCTTATCTGTACGCGGAAAAAAGTCGGGCGAGGTGATCAGTAAGGTGCTTCTATACTTAAACTGGAGGGCGAGTCAATAGTGATTCGGCTCACAAGTTCACCGCATTTATGCTTCACTCAACAGAGCGCGTAACGGGCTTAAAAACGTCAAATTCTATTCACCGGGCTGACCAGACCGCGAGTTCGTTCCCGCTCGGATCCTTGAAGTGAAATCGTCGACCACCGGGAAAGTCGAAGATCTCCTGGGTGATCCGACCACCGGCATCCCGAACCCTGGCCAGTGTCCCTTCGAGATCATC
>JBGTHZ010000152.1:0-33976 GCA_041745915.1 Pyrinomonadaceae bacterium
TAGTTTGACCGTGGTGTTGGTCCTCATCGAGCGCGCCGAATGAAATCCCCGTGTCTCGCGCAGTGCGTACCATCTGACCACGTGGTGGTACGCTTTTGACATTTGCAACCGCCTCAGAAATGGGAACGGTGATTATGGCACCAGCCTGGAGCGCAACCATGGTGCCGCGCTTCCCATCCACGATAGCGCGGACTGCGTGAGCTCCATAGGTGGTTGCCAGCATTCGATCAAACGCATTCGGTCTGCCGCCCCGCTGCAAGTGGCCGAGCACAACACATCGAGTCTCCTTGCCAGTCAGGCTCTCCAGGTGCGTCCTGCAGTATTGAGCTATCCCACCGAGCCGAGGCGCATGTTCCTTCGATCCGCTGTCTTGAAATATCTGGTCGCGCCCAGCCTCAACGGCCCCTTCCGCAGTCACGATGATGCTGAAGTTCGATCCCGCACGATCCCGGGCCTGGATCTTAGCTGCAACTGACTCCATCGAAAACGGCAACTCCGGAATAAGGATCACGTCAGCGCCCCCCGCAAGACCTGAATGCAGGGCAATCCAACCGGCGTTTCTGCCCATAACCTCCAGGATCATAACCCGGTCATGTGATTCAGCCGTTGTGTGGAGCCGGTCCAAGGCCTCCGTGGCAATGTCCAGAGCGGTTACAAAACCAAACGTCAGTTCCGTGCATGCCAGATCGTTGTCGATGGTCTTGGGAACGCCCACCACCGGCACTCCGAGCCGATCAAACTCTGCAGCAATTGTCAGGGTGCCTTCACCACCTAGAACCACCAACGCGTCCACATTCAGCCTGGAGATGTTCTGTATCGCCTCTTCGTATACCTCCTTCGAGGTGGTGCCCAAACCTCCCGCCGAGTGATCTACGAATCTCCCGCGATTGCGAGTACCCAGAATGGTGCCGCCCCGAGGCAACAAACCTCGCACATCTATCTGAGAGAGCAGCCGAGTTCGGGTTTCCCCTAATAAACCTTCGAAGCCATCCTCGATACCAATCACTTTCATCCCAAACTGTCCGGCTGCGGTTTTCACCACGGCACGAATTACGGCATTGAGACCCGGAGCGTCACCTCCGCCAGTTAGTATTCCAATCGTTTTGTACATGGAAATTTGCTCAAATCCTTACGCGGGGAGGTTCGTGATACTGCCCATAAGATGGATACTCGCGCGTAATAATCTTACCCGGTCTTGTGTCTTCGCCCAGGAGCGAAAGAGCCTCTCGCAATACCTGACGTTGCAGTTCGCGCATGCCCGGGCCGCCTGTGCTATTCCCAACTTTGAACCCCTTTGGGTACAGCGATCGCGGTGGACGCATTTGTGCTGAGACTTCGGGACTTACGGTAATCAGAACAGTTGGTATAGCTCTCATCTCAATCTCTCTTTGAACCGCTACGACCGTGCGGTGGCAAACATTGGGTCAGCCACCGGTCAAAATCACCGCGTCAGATCGGGAACCCTTGTCGATCTCATTGGCAATCCGCGGGGCAGTGCCTTCGTACATTGCCCTCAGCTGCATGGTATAGCCCATATAGCCGACATGCTTCGTGGCCACCCCTTTTATGAAACCCTCGGCCTGCAAATCCCGGAGCACGTCAATGGGAAATACGACGTTGATGTCTTCGTCAGCGTCAGTGTGATCATAATGATGATGGGTGACCTGGAGTCTGGAAGAGTCGACGTCATCAGGAATGATCCGATATGTCAGGTCTCCCAACTCGTCGGCGATGTTGAAAGGTTCCTGGTCATTGAGGTGAACCCCGCCTGCGGTCACGATGGCGATGGTGCTTCTTGAGAGCTCACCTTCAAACGGTGTGAAAGGAACACACTTTCTGGCAATTGACATGACTGGATACTACGAACCTTGTGGCCCGGGAAACAATACTTGATGGCGACTTATTCAATACGCTGAGGTCAATAAGCCCCTGCGCGAACAAAAAATGCCAGATGCGAGTTTCCGCAAGCCGACCCGACATCTGGCATTTTCTAATGCTTATAACTTGCGCAAAATTTCAAACAGCTCCTCGTTGTCAGGCTGATCGGAAATGTCGTGGATGTCTTTGAAAGCGATCTTGCCTTCCTTGTCCACGATAAAGAGCGCGCGTTCACTAATGCCATCTTTAGCTCGATAGGCTGCGAACTTTCGTGCCACCTCACCCTTGGGCTCGAAATCGCTCAAGAGGTCATAAGAGAGTCCACCCAGACTCTTAGCCCAGGCAGTATTACAAGGTACGCTGTCAACTGATATGCCCAGTACCTGGGCATCGTAGCCTTTAAAGCGTTCGAGGTCGGCCTCGTACGCAGGCATCTGTCCTGTTCAGACGGGCGTCCAGGCCAGCGGGTAAAACGCCAGCACCACATTGTTCTTGCCGCGGAAATCCGAGAGCTTCACTTTTTTGCCTTTCTCAAGGTTACTCGGCAACTCGAAATCCGGGGCCAGGTCTCCAACTTCAGGCATTTAGACTTATCCCTCCTTCTGGAATGATCGCTTCACAATGTTTGATTTGGCTGCGGCACTAAGATAGTTGACGGCGCAGCCGATTTCAAGCGGATCGATACCAAAAAGGCCATCACAAGCTATTACTTACATGTTGACCCTCCCGGTTGGGTCGCGTAGCATATCCAGCAAGCTATTAACTTTGAAACAGAACAGCTCTGCATCCGAAAGGCCCTTGAATTTTGGAAATTGACGACGACGCCAAAGAGATTGTTCGCGAGATAGGAACCGCTATAAACGAGTCGGTAGAAAATTCGTCCAAGGTAGCGGATGCGATTGAGCGTCTGCGAGACGCGGGTTATGAGATGGAACTGACGTTGCGCCTTGAGATCGGATTGCGACCTCACGCAGGCGACGATGCAGAGAATGAAGCGGCGCTTGATCTTACAGACGAAGACGTGCAGGTGCTGCAACGTATGAAGATCCGAATCGACCCCGAGGAAAAGATCTAGCATCTCCGATTCCTGCCATACATAAGCCCCATCGCTTTAGGGAAGCGCTGGGGCTTTGTGCCGGATCTGGGTCCGGTCGCTACCGCTCGCGGTTCTGTAGTTGCTTGGTTCCCAGTTAGTGGCGTCAACCATATGCCAGAGGAATCGCAACACACACTAACGTACTACTCGGCATTCAGCGACATTTGGCGCAAGTTTCGCCGGTATGTTATCTTGTCTGGCTTTTCATCCAGCCAAAAGTTTCGCCTTCACGGGCTCAAGAGGAGTTCAAAGATAGTATGGCTATGCCTACCGCAAATGTAAGCAACGACGGCCAAACAGCAGGTCGCGTAGTGCAAATTATTGGGCCGGTTGTGGACGTCGAGTTTGGGGAGCACCAGCTTCCGCCGATATACCAGGCGCTGCGAATTGTTTCTGAGGGGTTCGACGTACCTACCCCTATTGACGTCATTGCTGAAGTGCAACAGCACCTCGGTGAAGGCCGCGTGCGTACGGTGTCAATGGTGGCAACCGACGGGATGGTGCGAGGCATGAAAGCGATCGATACGGGCGGACCAATTACAATGCCGGTTGGCGAGGGAACTCTCGGTCGCGTACTCAACGTAATCGGACAGCCGGTCGACAATCTCGGCGACGTCAGGCATACGGAGCGCTACCCCATCCATCGCCACGCCCCAACATTCCAGGAGCAGTCCACCGAATTGCAGATGTTTGAGACCGGCATCAAGGTGATCGATCTTATTCAGCCGTTTGTACGCGGGGGCAAGATTGGACTGTTTGGAGGCGCCGGCGTTGGCAAAACTGTGATCGTGATGGAGTTGATTAACAACATCGCCAAGGCTCGTTCAGGCTTCTCCGTTTTCGCAGGCGTGGGCGAGAGAACACGTGAAGGAAACGATCTGTTAAGGGAAATGGTGGAGTCGGAAGTTATCCAGTTTGGAGATACCTTCAACAAGCATCTGCACGACACGGGTGAGTTTGACATGACCAAAGTCGATATGAAGGCTATTGGCCAGTCAAAGGTCGCACTAATTTACGGGCAGATGACGGAACCACCGGGCGCCCGTCTGCGAGTGGCCCTCTCGGGCCTGACGGTGGCCGAGTATTTCCGCGATCAGGGTCTTGACGTGCTGCTCTTTATCGACAACATCTTTCGCTTTACTCAGGCGGGTTCGGAAGTGTCAGCCCTTTTGGGCCGTATGCCTTCGGCGGTCGGTTATCAGCCAAACCTGGCGTCGGAGATGGGCGAAATGCAGGAACGCATTACTTCCACGAAGACCGGATCAATCACCTCAATTCAAGCGGTCTATGTTCCGGCGGACGACTACACGGACCCGGCGCCGGCAACTACATTTGCTCACCTGGATGCCGTAACAGCGCTTTCGCGCCAGATCGTAGAGTTGGGCATCTACCCTGCAGTGGATCCTCTGTCCTCGTCTTCGCGCATTCTGGATCCGCGACACGTAGGTGAGGAGCATTACAAAACCGCACAAGACGTGAAGCTTATTCTGCAGCGTTATAAAGACCTGCAGGACATCATCGCTATTCTCGGTCTGGACGAACTATCCGACGAAGACAAGCTTATCGTTTCCCGTGCTCGCAAGATTCAAAGGTTTTTCTCGCAGCCGTTCTTCGTTGCTGCTCAGTTCACGGGCCTGGAGGGAAAATACGTAAAACTGGAAGACACCATCAAGGGCTTCCGCGAAATCGTCGACGGCAAGCACGACGACCTTCCCGAACAGGCCTTTTATATGGTGGGTACAATTGAAGAAGCAGTTGAAAAGGCCAAGACGGTTGCGGGCGCTTAAGCAAAAGACACGGAGAAGGGGAGACGGGGAGACACGGCGATGTGTAGCAAGAGTTCATTGTTTCTCCGCGTCGCCGCTTCCCCCCGTCCCCGTGTCTGGAACGGTTTGATATGGCTCAACAACTTCAACTTGAAGTGGTGACACCCGAACGCCGCGTGCTTTCCGAGGAGGTCGACCTGGTAGTCGTGCCCGGTCTCGGCGGTGAGCTTGGTATTCTGCCGGGGCACACACCCTTGATCTCTCAACTCCAAACCGGGGTCCTTTCCTATACTCAGGGAGGCCGGACGTCTCAATTGCACGTTTCAGGTGGTTTTCTGGAGGTGAGGGATGATCACGTGTCGGTGTTAGCTGAAATCGCCGAACGTCCCGAAGAGATCGACGCAGCTAGCGCTCGATTGGCGCGTGAAAATGTAGAGAAGCGATTGAGTTCGTGGAGTGGGACGGAAGAAGATCTTGATGAAGCCCGCATTGAACTCGATCGCGCCACGGTCCGGTTGCAGTTGGCTACCGGAAAATCCGGCAGCTAACAAAGGCCAAGAGATCTCACTTAGCCCGACTGTTGTCGGCTTTGCAGACTACCGGCACTGATCGCCTCGCGCATCTCTCGCACCGCTCGATCAAGCCCGCTGAAGATTGCCCGCGCTACGATGTTGTGACCTATGTTGAATTCCGTAATTTCAGAAATTGCTGCGACCGCGCCGACATTGCGATAGGTCAAGCCGTGTCCAGCCGCAACCCTTAGTCCATATTGTGACGCTAGCGTCGCTGCCTCTCGCAGCCTTCGCAATTCCTGGCCTGAGCGGAGTGGACCCTCACCGTGAATCCCACGCCCACCGAGCATGGTGTCGGCATAAACCGCGGTACATAGCTCTACCTGCTGCGCACCCACGGCATGCGCAGCTTCGATCTGGGCGGGATTTGGATCAATGAACAGACTTGCGAGAATCTCGGCCTGTCGCAGGCGACCCACCGTAGCGCGGACGATTGACATGTTTGCTTTGACGTCCAGCCCGCCTTCGGTGGTTATCTCGTTCGGATTCTCGGCCACCAGCGTCACAGCATCCGGGTGACGTTCGAGCGCGATTTTCAACATCTCTTCAGTGGCCGCCATTTCCAGGTTCAGGTAGGTCGCCACGGCGTCCCGCAGCGTTCTCAGATCGGCATCCTGGATGTGACGTCGGTCTCCGCGCAGATGGAGGGTAATCCCATCGGCGCCTGCCTGTTCACAAATCATCGCCGCCGCGATAACGCTGGGCTCAGGCGCACGTCTGGCCTGCCGTACGGTCGCGACGTGGTCGATGTTGACGTTGAGTCGAGCGAACATCAGGTTGTGTAGTAAGGGCGCAGCTCCGAGTTCAGGAGAAAGTATATTGTAAGAACGTCAGACCTGTGAAAGGACCGACAATACCTCGTCAGGATGTCCATTACCGGGACGTCGAATCCTGGGCAGCTCTTACTGCCTTGTCATAGATTCCCCGGCGCGCTTGTTGTCTGATCAAGGCCACCTCGCCGAGCATCTTAACACTGTCGCTGGCCACGTTTACCTTGCTTCCTTCGTAATGATCCCACCGAACCGGCACTTCTTTTAGCCGCAAGCCGGCTCGATACGCGATGTAGAGGAGCTCTACATCAAAACCAAAACGATCAACTGTCGCGCCTTCAATGATCGGCCGGCACACGCTCATCCGAAAAGCTTTGAAGCCGCATTGGGTGTCCCAGAAGGGAACCCCCGTTGCCAGACGTACGACAAGATTGAAAACCCGGCCACCTTGCTCGCGCCGCCAGGGTTGATGCACGCCAATCAACGTTCGGTCCAGGGCCCGGGAGCCGAATGAGAGATCACATTCACCCCGCAGGATCGGATCGACCAGTTTTGGAGTCTCGGTTATTGGGGTCGAGAGATCTGCATCGGAAAACAGGGCTATCTCTCCTCGCGATGCCAGGAGCCCTAATCTGACTGCACGTCCTTTGCCAAGATTTGACTGATAGCTAAGCACGGAAGTACGCACTCGTTCCGCGGCGGAAAGTATCTCCCTGGCGGCCGCAGCCGTGTTGTCTCCGGAGCCGTCATCGACGACGATCAGCTCAGACTCAGGAAAATTGTTACTAATATAGTCGAGAATCTTGGGTAACGTCGTTCCCAAACGCACAGCTTCGTTGTAGGCCGGGACGACAATGGATAGGGAAACGGACATCTGATTTCAATATATCATGCTGCAAGTGGCAACCCATCTTCGGATATGGGCGAGTCACTGTGTTATATTTTGGTGTGAACCGACCGTCGTTTCGGAGTAAGTGGCATCAAAGCAGCAAATCGAGATGGCTAAGAGATTCTTAATTATTGCCGGCGCGATCATTCTGATTGCGGCTGTGGTGGGCGGCACGATCGGCAGCTCGCGGCGACTCCGTCGCTCGGTTTCTGTGGGAGGCTCTGTTCCGGATAGGCCGGCCGAGGAAATCGAAAAGGATTACAACGAAGCCGTCTCGACAATTGCTTCCAGTTACGCCGGGGACATCGACTATGAGAAAGCAACCCAGGCGGCAGTTCAGGGGATGCTATCCACGCTTGATCCTCACTCGATGTATTTTCCCTACAACGAATTCCGAAAGCTCAAAGAGGATCAAGACTCACGCTTCTACGGTATCGGCGTAACCATAGTGCAGCATCGTGATGGCGTCTACATTCAGTCCGCCGTGGAAAACACTCCTGCGGCGCACCTGGGACTCAGATACGGCGATCGCATTCTTGAAGTGGACGGGAAAGACGCTCGTGATTGGCCAAGCGAGCAGGTTTCGAAACATGTGCGCGGCGCACGTGGAGAACCCGTAACCATTAAGGTGGAGCGGGCGGGCTCAGAAGCGCCTCTTTATTTCACCATTGTGCGAGAGTTGGTGCCGCTACCTTCGATACGCGATGCTTATATGATTCGTCCAGGCACAGGCTACATTGGTCTGACCCGCGGATTTCAGCATACCAGCGACGAAGAATTACGTGAGGCACTCAAAAAACTAAAAGGTCAGGGCATGCGCCAGCTCGTGCTTGATCTGCGTGGTAATCCCGGCGGACTACTTGATCAAGCGATCGACGTCTCTAGCGAATTCCTACCGCGAGGAGAGGTGGTAGTGTCCGTGAGAGGCCGGAGTCAATACAGTGAGCCGCTCATTTACAAATCGAGCGGCGCCGAACCGGAAAATGTGCCTCTGGTCGTGCTGATAAACCGGGGCTCCGCGTCGGCATCAGAGATTGTCGCTGGCGCGATCCAGGATCACGGGCGTGGTTTGATCGTCGGCGAAACCAGCTTCGGCAAGGGTTTGGTCCAGCGCGTCTTTCAGTTACCATTCAATACCGGACTCACTCTGACGACGGCGCGTTACTACACTCCCTACGGCCGGTCTCTGCAGCGCGACTACTCGAATGGTTCATTTTATGACTACACCTTCAGACGTGCCCTGGACGGCGCTCCCCCGCAGCCATCGCCCTCGCCTGCCATTAACCCGACGTCGCCGCTGGCTCAGACTTCTCCAACTCCGCTTATTCCAAATGGCCCACCGGTGAAAACGGCAGCCGGTCGCGTATTTTATGGCGGCGGTGGCATCACTCCTGATATCGAAATAAAACCCTTCAGTTTCACTCCTTTGCGCAATCGAATTGCGGAGGCAGGATTTCAGTTTACGCGGCTACTCGCGGCGGGTATGGTTTCGAGTCTTGAATCATACAAGGTAGAAAAAATTCAGTACGGGAAAAATCCAAAATCGGGAGACTATCCAATTACAGATCGAGTCCTGGAAGCTTTCCGAAATTGGGTACGCACGGATACGGAATCGCAACTGACTCAGGCACAGCTGGATGAGGAGTTGGAATTTGTGAAGTTACGTCTGCGCGAAGAGATCATTACCGCGGGATTTTCCAACGATGCCGGCCTGCGCGTGCTGCTGGAGGCAGACCCTCAGCTATTGCGGGCACTGGAAGCACTTCCGGATGCAAAACGACTGGCGGAAAGCGTCCGGGGCGGCACGTTCCGGAGTTAGGTTTGTATTCAGGGTGCCACGCTTTAGTTTCTAAGGCTTACCCGATCACTCTAGCAATCACACACTTCAGATAGTAGGTCTCAGGCACGCTAAGCAGAATAGGGTGGTCACTCGCCTGAGTCCGTTTCTCAATGATTTGCAGCCGGCAATGAGCATCAATTGCTGCCTCAGCGATAATTCGAAGAAACATCTCCTCGGACATGTGGTAAGAGCAGGTGCAAGTAATGAGCACGCCGCCAGAATTTAGCAGTTTGAGCGCGCGCAGATTGATCTCCTTGTACCCGCGCGCCGCCGCCTTGATGCTCCCGCGATTCTTGGCAAATGCCGGAGGGTCCAGCACGATCGTGTCAAACCGCTCACCCGCGTTTTCCATGTCGCGCAGCTCGTCAAAGACATTTGCTTCGCGAAACTCGACGTTGCTTAACTTGTTCAGCTCCGCATTTTGACGAGCGATTTTGGTCGCCTCTTCGGAAATGTCGATGCCGATAACACTGTCGCACAGACCCGCGAGATAAAGCGCAAACGCGCCATTAAAAGTAAAGCAATCCAGTCCTCGCCCATGGGCAACCGCGCGTGCCGCCAGGCGGTTCTCTCTCTGATCGAGAAACGAACCCGTTTTCTGACCGCGCCGGGGAGCTACCAGGAAGTGGATCCCGTGTTGGATGATCTCCAACTCCTCCGGCGCTTGTCCGTAAAGCGTGCCGGCCACCATCTCTAATCCTTCCAGGGCGCGTACCTTCACGTCATTTCTTTCAATCACCGCGCGAGGCGCGAATTCCTGAACCAGTAATTCGACCAGCAGCAACTTAAGTGACTCGGTGCCTTGAGAGAGGGTCTGTATCACAAAGACATCGTGGTAACGGTCGATAATAAGCGAGGGGAGCAGGTCCCCTTCCGAGTAGACTAGACGATACGCGTTGGTGTCGGGGGACACATGGCGACGATCGGCGGCTTCCATGATTCGTCGTCGCCACCAATCACGATCGATCGGCTCGTCCGTAAGGGTTAACAAGCGCAGGGCTATTTGTGAAGCATCACTGTAGAGAGACTGCCCCACAAAGTTTCCGTGTTGATCTCGAACTGCGACTATCGAGCCACCTTGGGCATCTTCGGTATCCACGACATCGCTGCGGTAAATCCACAGATGTCCGTTGCGCACCCGGCTGGCGCCGCGTTTTGTGACGGTGACGTTTGTCATTGGACGGATACTCTGACATATGCGCGACGCTGTTTGCCACTTTGGCTCAGGTGATTTGCAGTAGGGCCAGCGTTTAATATCTACTCAACTTAGAATGACCACTTAAACGCCGGTAATTTGCAGTCAGGAAGGTGGACCCTGTCCCCGCCCCCAGCGTGAATGCCACACAGCGTAAGAGCGGGGACACGGTCCACCTTCCTGACTGCAAATTACTGCCACCCTGAGCGCGTCGCAACCAGCTAACTCAATTGCGACCCCTTAAAGCCTTATGTTAGGCTTCGAGTGCTTCTTATTTTGACTCAGAACAGGCTGTTTCGAGCTGCTCCCCGGAAGCCCATGGCGACAAAAACAGATGCTGAGCGTCGTGAGCGCTTCGAAACGCCATCGGGAATAGAGTTGCCCGTCGATTTCAATCCTCAGAACACCAACCCACATGATTACGACAAGGACCTGGGGGCCCCAGGCGAGTTTCCGTTTACCCGCGGCATCTATCCCAATGTGTACCGCGGCCGCTTTTGGACCATGCGCCAATATGCGGGCTACGCTTCTGCCGAAGAATCCAACGCGCGGTACAAATATCTCCTCGCTCAAGGCACCACCGGTCTTTCGGTAGCTTTCGATCTCCCTACGCAAATCGGTTTGGACTCGGATGATCGACTGGCCGCCGGGGAGGTGGGGAAGGTTGGCGTGGCCATAGATTCGCTGGAAGACATGTTGCGGCTGTTCGAGGACATTCCGCTCGACAATGTCTCTACCTCGATGACGATCAACGCGACCGCCGCTACGCTACTCTGCTTGTATCTGGCGGTGGCCCGGAAACAGAACGTCCCTTTCGACAAAGTTAAGGGAACACTCCAGAACGACATTCTCAAAGAGTACATTGCCCGCGGCACGTACATCTATCCACCGGCGCCATCGCTGCGTCTGGTGACGGATAGTTTTGCTTTCTGCGCCCGGGAAGTGCCTAACTGGAACACAATTTCTATCAGCGGCTATCACATCCGCGAGGCCGGCTCCACCGCTGTTCAAGAAGTAGCGTTCACGCTGGGCGACGCGATTGCCTATGTTGAAGCTGCTCGAAACGCTGGGCTGAAGGTCGATGAATTCGCACCTCGCATATCATTCTTCTTCAATGCGCATAACAACCTGCTGGAAGAGATTGCCAAATTCCGCGCGGCCCGGCGGCTCTGGGCGCGCATTATGCGTGAACGCTTTGGTGCCCGCGATCCCCGCTCATTGATGCTTCGCTTTCACACGCAAACTGCTGGCTCATCACTGACTGCCCAGCAGCCCGAAGTTAATGTAGTGCGGACGACGATTCAGGCGCTGGCGGCGGTGCTGGGCGGCACACAGTCGTTGCACACGAATGCCATGGACGAAGCCCTGGCGCTACCAACCGAAGAGTCCGCTCGCGTGGCCCTTAGAACACAGCAGGTAATTGCGAACGAATCTGGTGTTGCCGACACGGTTGATCCGCTTGCCGGATCATATGCAATCGAACAGCTCACCGACGAGATTGAGGCCCGTGCCAAAGAATATCTGGAAAAGATTGATGGGATGGGAGGCATGCTGCGAGCGATTGAGTTGGGCTATGTGCAGCGCGAGATTCAGGAATCGGCCTATCGTTATCAGCGAGCCATAGAAACTCGCGATGCGATCGTGGTAGGAGTTAATCGTTATCAGGTTGAAGAGGAACCTCAGGTATCTATTCTTCGTGTGGATCCGGCGGTCGAACAGGCGCAGGTGGAGCGGCTGCGGGCACTTCGCGACAAACGTGACTCCCACGCTGTCGATACGGCGCTGGCCAGGCTTGAGGAAGGCGCTCGCGGTACGGAAAATCTTTTGCCCAGAATTCTTGAATGCGTTGAGGCTTACGCGACCGTCGGCGAGATCAGCAATCGTTTGCGCGGTGTGTGGGGCGAGTATCGCGAAACTGCTACCGTGTAGTCACATGAATCGAAGAGAATTCACCAAAAGTTTCGGAATGGGAACGGTGGCATTGGGCATTGGGGGAATCAGTGTTGCCGTCGTTAAGCGCTCTCCAGAAATCGCTATCACTATCGATGATTTCAATTGGAACAAGTCCGTCAGGTTAAGTCCGGATGAACGCAACCGCGCGATCTTGCAAGCGTTGCGCTCGCATGGCGATTTGAAAGCAGCGCTATTCGTTGCCTGCAGAAACGCGGAGAGCGACGAAGGCAAGGAACTACTCCGGGAGTGGAACCGGGCCGGACATTTGATCGCCAACCACTCCTTCTCGCACAAGTACCTCAACAGCAAAAACGTTACGGCGGATGTTTTTACGGCGGACATTGCCAGGTGCGACGAGATAATCCGGAGTTACCCTCGCTTCCAGAAACTGTTTCGTTTTCCTTATCTGAAGGAAGGCGATACGGCGGCGAAGCGTGATGCCGTCCGAGCATTCCTCGCGCAGCAGGGATATCGCAACGGGCATGTAACCATCGACGCTTCGGATTGGGCTATCGAAGATCGTCTCAGCGCGAGGCTCACCAAAGATCCTGCGGCGGAGGTGAAGCCCTACCGGGATTTCTATCTGGCCCACATGTGGGAACGCGCTCAGTACTACGACGATCTGGCGCGCAAGGTGCTCGCCAGAAGTGTCAAGCACACGATTCTGATGCATTACAATCTTTTGAACGCGCTGTTCCTGGGAGACCTGCTCGACATGTTCAAGAGCAAGGGTTGGAAGTTAATAGATGCCGGGGAGGCTTTTAAGGATCCCGTGTTTCAAGCAGCGCCAAAGATTGTGCCGGCGGGCGAAAGCATCATTTGGGCGTTGGCTAAAGAGACTGGCAGATTCGAGCATCTGCTCCGCTACCCGGGGGAAGACAGCAAATACGAGAAGGCCAAGATGGATAAACTTGGGTTGTGACCGGCATGCCTACCGAGGAAACCTATATATATTATGAGTTGTAATTCAACATACGTTCGACTCCAATCACAATTGTTCTTGTTGATCGTTGGCTCGATCGTGTTTCTGACCACGGGGCACGTTCAAGAGTTAGGCGCGCAAACGTTGAGCAGGTCCTCGTCAATTGCTCAGCCGTTAAACGGATGGGACCAGTACAGTCTCAAAGATGCAGAGTTCTCAGTGCGCTTACCGACAGTGCCAGCAATGAGCACTTTCAAAGGCCGCCTGGATCAATTTTCGAAGAGTCAGCAAAGGAACGTGATTGGGGCTTACGCTCAGGGAGTCGTGTACGGAATCCTGATCTTTGAAGTACGGCAATCGCTGACGAGTTCATAGCTGAGTCTCGCCTGTCCAGCGGCGATCGAACACGTGAGATAAGCGTTTCGGGTATTCGCGGCAAGGAGTACGCCTTTGAGGACGACACCGTAAGAGGTGTAACTCAGTTCTTCCTTCGCGGACAACAGATCTACGTTTTCAAGGCGCAAGGCTCGCGGTTAGGAAATCCGGACGTGGGCATCCCCAGGTTCTTTGAATCAATCAGCTTCAGTCGACCCTCGGTGGGCCTCTTGATTGCTGATGGCCCGGGAGTTCAGGAATCGAACGACAGGACACCAGTAACAAATGGCAAAGGTGCCGACGTTCTTAGAGGCAAAGAGGTAACGTCCAAGGCAAGGGTGATCATTAAACCGGAGCCCTCCTACACCGAAGAAGCGCGACAGGGTCAAATCACAGGAACAGTTGTTCTCCGGGGCGTGTTTGACTCTTCCGGTGGGGTAACTAATCTTCGCGTTGTCTCTGGTTTGCCGAACGGCCTAACTGAAAAGGCAATTGCGGCCGCCCGCCAAATCAGGTTTATTCCGGCAGTCAAGGAGGGCCGCTTCGTTTCGATGTACATTCAACTTGAGTACAATTTCAACCTCTACTAGCAGCTTCATTGCGCCGCGGTGACCCACTTACTTAAAGTAGAAAGTCTCGAAACTCATTTCCCGACTCGCGCCGGACTGGTGCGGGCAGTGAATGGCGTTAGTTTCCATCTGGACCGCGGTGAATTACTCGGGCTGGTGGGCGAGTCGGGTTGTGGCAAATCCATAACTGCGCTTTCAATCATGCGGTTGATTGCGCCGCCCGGCAGGATTGTCGGCGGTAAGATTATTTTTGACGAAACGAACCTGCTGAAACTGTCGGAAGCAGATATGCGGCAGATTCGCGGTGACGACATCGCCATGATTTTTCAGGATCCGATGACGTCACTCAATCCTGTCTTCAAGGTAGGCGAACAGATTGCGGAGGCGCTCTGGCTTCATCGCAAACTCTCGCGCAAAGACGCCCGCCTGGCGGCCATCGACGCAATGCGCGAAGTTGCGATTCCAGATCCATCTCGGCGCGCCGATGATTATCCTCATCAGCTATCCGGCGGCATGCGCCAACGCGTGATGATTGCTATGGCGCTCGCCTGTGATCCCAAACTCCTGATCGCCGACGAGCCCACGACGGCCCTGGATGTGACCATTCAGGCGCAGATCCTGGAACTCCTGGACGGGCTAAGAAAGTCGCGTGAGCTGGCCGTGCTTTTGATCACTCACGATCTGGGCGTCGTAGCTGAGGTGGCGGACCGAGTCGCCGTAATGTATACGGGCAAGATTGTGGAAGAGTCGCCGGTGGAGGAGTTATTTGCTCGACCCAGGCATCCCTACACGGAGGGATTGCTTCGCTCCGTTCCGAAACTAACTGTCGAACATGTCGCGAAAAAAGAGCGATTGGAGACGATTGAAGGAGTGGTTCCGAGTCCCACAGACTTGCCGCCCGGGTGTCATTTCGCTCCTCGTTGCCAGTATCGCATGCCGCGGTGCACGGAAGGTGAGATTCCACTGTACGATCTGGAAGGTGAAGTGAAGGTGCGTTGCGTACTCTTCGACCTGGCTGCAGCGGTTACGGCTGACCATCACAAGCAATCCGCAGATTACGCCGATTCCACAGGTTAAAAAGGCTGGGCAGTCGAGCAAGTGCTTAGAAGCCTGATTCTAAAAAGGACGCTTCCGTTTGAAGCTGTATAACTACTCAACCTAACCGATTCGTATGAAAATCTGTGAAATCTGCGTAATCTGTGGATAGTTTCGAATGCCTTTGAGCACCACTCATCAACAACTCGTCAAAGTTCGTCATCTTGTCAAACACTTTCCGGTTGAGGGAAGCGATGATGTTGTGCGGGCTGTTGATGACATAAGTTTCGAAATCCTGCGCGGGGAAACCCTGGGCCTGGTAGGAGAATCAGGTTGCGGAAAGTCTACCGTGGGTCGTTGTCTGCTGCGCCTCATTGAACCAACGGCAGGCCAAATCGACTTCGATGGTCGCGATGTACGTTCGTTGAATAGAAGTGACCTGCGAGACTTGCGCAGGGAGATGCAGATTGTTTTTCAGGACCCCTACGCCTCGCTAAACCCGCGCATGAAAGTTGGCGACATCGTGGGAGAGCCGCTGGTAATTCATAAAATCGGAACGAAAAACGAACGGCGCGAACGGGTAGGCGAGCTGTTGCGGCGCGTGGGACTGGATCCTGATTACCGCAAACGCTACCCGCACGAGTTTTCGGGCGGGCAGCGCCAGCGCATCGGTGTTGCTCGCACCTTAGCATTGAATCCGAAGCTGATTGTCGCAGATGAACCGGTTTCGGCTCTCGACGTTTCGGTACAAGCCCAGGTCGTAAATCTGCTGCAGGATCTTCAGAAGGAGTTCAGCCTCACCTATCTCTTCATCTCGCACGGTCTCGCCGTCGTCGAGCACATTTCAACTCGCGTGGCGGTGATGTATCTCGGGCGGATTGTGGAAATTGCCAGTGCGGCAGATCTATACCTGCGACCGCTTCACCCATACACGCAGGCTTTGCTCTCTGCAATTCCGGTTCCGGATCCGAAGCGAAAACGCGAGCGCATCGTATTGCAAGGAGACGTGCCCACTCCCATCAACCCACCTTCCGGTTGCCGGTTTCGCACCCGTTGCCCCATTGCCATCGACGAGTGTGCGCGAATAGACCCGGAGTTGCGCGAATTGTCACCGGGCCACCGGGTCGCATGCATTCGAGTACCGGGCTGGAGTGAAGCGCCCAAAGCTGAGTGAGACAATACGAAACCGAAACATAAATCTACGAAAGCTCGTATGAAGCGTCACGAATCAGGATTAGGTTCACGATACTGTTGAGTTGGACGGAAGCTATCTCCCCGTCCTCTATCCCCAGGAGGAAGAGAATGAGCGACTTGCCCGTTGGGACCTTGCAACCGCCCGCTGATGCCCCGGCGCTACGTCCCGTGCAACTGAGAGTGCCGGCGATAGCGCTGTTCGTCCTGGGCGTAGTAATTGCTTTGGGTGGCGCACTCAAGTATATTCCTGGTGGCGTGCTCACTGGCCTGGCCCTCGCATTTTGGAGCGCACTGCTGTTCGGTCTTAGCTTCGTCCGCTTGCCTAAGCCGGCGCCAGATGCACCGCCGCCGATGTCGGCTATGGAGAGGCTTACCGGCATCTTTTTTGAACCAACCCGTGTCTTCCAGAGCCTTAGGGCCCATCCGCGTTGGCTGGAAGCTTTCCTGTTAATATCGATCCTCAGCATAGCCTATGCAGCGGCCTTCACTCAGCGACTTACGCCCGAGCGGATTGTGTCTTACACCGCAGACAAAATGGCAGAAACGCCCTTCATCCCTCCCCAGGCGGTTCAACAGGCGCGCGAAGACGGATTGGAGCAGGCGAAGAATCCTGTTCAGCGGGTCGGGACAGCGATTAAGACCCTGGTGGGCGTGTTTGCCTTCACGGCGTTTCTGGCAGCCCTCTACCTGGTCGGGGTCCTTGTCTTCGGGGGGCGCATCAACTTCTGGCAGGCTTTTGCGGCTTTGATGTATGCGAGCGTGCCCATCGTGGTAATTCAAAAAGTAATCAGTCTGATCCTGCTCTACATAAAATCTCCTGGCGACATTCACCCGATCATGGGTCAGGAGACGCTAGTTCAGGACAATCTGGGGATCCTCTTCACACCCGCCGAACACCCAGTGCTGTTTGTGACCGCGAGTGCCATCGGCCTGCTGTCTTTTTATGGTTTGTGGTTAAAAGCTAGCGGCTTGCGCTACGCAGGTCAGCGCGTTACGAAGGCTGCCGCATGGGGAACGGCGATCACCTTCTGGCTGTTAGGACTACTATTCATAGTTATCATTACGGCCCTATTTCCAAGCTTCATAAGCTAGTGGGAAACTTCTAGAAGCTTAATTCGAAGGTAAGTCCAGGCTGGAGTGCTACTCGTACAAGCCGGAGTGCTACTCGTACCTGAGTGATTCAATAGGATCGAGCCGGGCCGCCTTCCATGCCGGCCAGAGCCCGAATATCAGACCGATGCCGACACTGGCCACGAAGCCACCGATCGGCGCCCAGAGGGGCACGTAAGAAGGAAGCAGGAGCCGGAGCAGGAAAGTTGAGAGCCAACCTATCGAAAGGCCGACTATGCCGCCAATGCCGGTGAGCGTGGCGGCCTCAATTAGAAACTGCCACATGATGTCGCTGCGCCTGGCCCCAATCGCTTTACGCACACCGATTTCCCGAGTCCGTTCAGTAACTGAGACCAGCATGATGTTCATCACACCGATTCCACCAACCATCAATCCCACCGAAGAGATAACGACCATGGCGATTGCGAGCCCGGCAGTGATCGAGCGAAAGTTGTCAAGAATGCTTTCCGAGGTTTCCATACCGAAGTTGTCGGGCGCCGCAAACGGTACTTGCCGCCGCACGCGCAGCAGATCTCGCACCTGATCCTTTGCCACCTCCATCTGTCCAGCCCTCCCGACGGCCAGGATGAAGACGTCATCCTCGTTGGGTTTGATTTTCCTGGCGACACTGAACGGCAGATAGATGACATTGTTTTGATCGTCGCTGCCGCCACTGATGAGGAACTGTTCGCGTTTCTGCAGCGTGCCAACCACCTTAAACTCATCGGAGCCTATCTTGATCGTTTGTCCTACCGGCGAACCAAACTTGAAAAAGTCGTCGGCCACCTTTGAACCGATTACGCAGACCTCCCGCTTCGTATCTTCCTCCGATTGCGTGAAAAACCTTCCTTCTGAAACAACCTGAGTTCCCGCACGTTCAAATTCCGGCAAGGTGCCCTGCAATGCAACTCCGGCACTGGTCTTTCCCCCACCCGACACCAGGATCTTTCGCCCAAAGAAATTATTTGTTATATCGAGAAAGGGTACCGACAACTCGATAGCGGGTAGCTTGGAAAGCGCGATCGCGTCATCGTAGGTCAGTTCTTTGCGCATGCGCTCCTCACGCGAGCGACGCCCGACATGAATTCCCGGACTATACTTACTGATGAAAATCGAGCGGGTGCCGAATGATTCCACTTCCTTCTTTACGGACACGTCGATACCGCTGATGATTGAGGCAATCAACATGACGGTAATCACACCGATTACCACCCCGAATACAGTAAGGAATGAGCGGAGTTTGTTGGCCAGCAATGTAGATAACGCCATCCTGAGATTTTCGTAAATGTCGCTACGTAAGAGGTTCATAATCTAAAACTGAGCTTTGAACTTTGTGCTTTGAGCTTTGTCGTTTGTACTTCGTTTAATGAACTACTCAAACGGAGAGCAGCGAAGGAAAGAACAAAATACAAAGTACAAAGAACAAAGACCAAAAAAAGGACCAAACCAAAGAAACAAGCTCTACTCTGCTCTCAATGCTTCAATCGGATCAAGCCTGGCAGCTTTCCACGCTGGAAAGACGCCGGCCATGATCCCCACAACCATGGACACACCGACGGCGATAAAGACTGCGCCCAGCGAGAGGAAAGTGGGAAAGAACATCGCCGTCAGCACTCGCCCGATAATCCAGGCGATCGTAACTCCAACCGCTCCCCCGATCGCTGAAAGAGTTACAGCCTCAACCAGGAATTGCTTCAGAATATCCATTTGACGGGCTCCCAGCGATTTCCTGATCCCGATCTCCTTGGTTCTTTCGGTGACGGAAACCAGCATTATGTTCATTATCACGATAGCACCGACGAGCAAAGCAATGCTGGGCACCGCAATGGCCACAATGAAGATAGTTCCGAATAGACGGTCTCGCAGTCCCGTAATCGCATCGGGAGTCACAATACCAAAGTTATCCTTTTCACTAGGGGACAACTTGCGACGCACGCGCATCAGAAACCGCGCTTCATCGACGGCATCATTGAATAGATCATCCGTCCTCGATGTGGCTACGAAATAAAGAGATCGGTTACGAATCAATCCGCCGAAGTTGTTGGCGTAGGTCTTTAGGGGGATGAGTATGAACGTGTCCTGGGGGATTCCGAACACCGTGCCCCTGGCGGCTTCGACCCCGATCACGCGGTAGGGCAAGCCCCTAATGGAAATCTCCTGGCCCACCGGCCTGCCCACCGGAAAAAGCTTGGAGGCAACGTCAGCTCCGATATAAGCGACACGCTGCGCTGCATCGTCCTCGGCGTCCACTAGAAAGCGGCCGTCCGCGATGTCTCGGTTTTCGATGTCTGCGATAGCGGCAGTTGCGCCGGAGACGGGAACATCTTCGAGAATTTGGTCACCCCGCTTTACCTCGGATCCGGAGCCGCGGGCCCGGGCGCCGATCCTTCCAATCAGTGTGGCTCTCTCTTTTAGGTACTCGTACTCTTCCAGGGTTATTTCCTTGTTCCTGCGCTGGGCGGCGGCGATGGTGTCGGTATCTTTAAAATCCTCGAGCGGGTTGAAACGCTGGACTGTAAACGACTTTGCTCCGATGCCTGCAATCTTCTCGTCAACGTAGGTGTTGAAGCCCTGAATCAGCGAGTAAACGACGACCACTGCCATCACGCCGATGATCATGCCCAGCAACGTCAACGCTGAGCGCAGTTTGTGCACCCAGATGGCCGAGATCGCAAGCTTAAGGGTTTCGATGAATTTCACAGTTCAGTTACTACGGGTTGAATCCCGATATTGTTGCAATTGGGGGCTAAGAGTTCAAGGGGTGGAAGTATTGAGCCATAAAGCGCATTTAAGGTTGCTTGCAATGCAAAAGGAGGGCAGTTGTTATTCCCAACGAAGTGCCTCAATCGGATCGAGCCGCGCCGCCTTCCAGGCAGGCCATAAACCAAAAACGATGCCTACCAGAGCAGATATTCCCACGCCCATGGCGATGGCCCACAAGGGAACGTAAGCCGGAAGTGGCGAGTACTTGTTCATGAGTAAGCTGGCGATCTCTCCCGCAATCAATCCCGCCAGACCACCAATCGCGGTCAGGACGACGGCTTCGATGAGAAACTGAGAGAGTATATTCATTTTTGTAGCGCCCACGGCCTTGCGAATTCCGATCTCCCTGGTTCTCTCCGTAACGGAAACGAGCATAATGTTCATCACGCCGATTCCGCCAATCATCAGCGCTACAAATGAGATGGACGTAAGCACAAGCGCGGTAGCACCGGTTAGTTGATTGTAAACGTCAAGCAGCGAGTCCTGCGAAGAGATTCCGAAATTGTTGGGTGCGTTGGGTGGAACGCGCCGGCGCCGGCGCAGGATATCAGTCATCTCATCCATTGCCGACTTCACATGAGCGCGCGAGTGAGGTCGGATGATGATGAAAAATACAACTTCTGGAAAAGGCCGATCAGGGTAGTATTTGTCGAAGGTGGATATCGGCATAAAGATAGAATTATCGCGCGACTGGCCAAAAAAATTTCCGAGCGGTTCCATGACGCCGATCACGCGATAAGGATTGCCGTTGATCCTTATATCCTTGTCAACAGCATCAGAAAAAGGGAATAACGCGCGCATCACGTCGACACCGAGGATGCAAACGTTCGAACGATCCTGCATATCGATGTCGTTAACAAAGCGCCCCCTCGCGACATACTGAGAATGCACAAACTCGTAGTTTGGCGTCACGCCAAACAGAATTGGTGTATCGGTCTGTTTGTCCTGATAACGGGCGGTAGCGGCGATCATGCGGTGGATTGGAGAAACGCCCGCGATTGATGGAGCCTCGCGACCAAGTGCCTCGGCGTCGTCCATTGTCAGATCTTTTCGGTGGATTTCTTCCGGCCCGGGCGGCCGGCCGAAGCTAGGATCAAATTTTGAAAGGAATATAGTATTTGAACCAAGCGACTCGATCTGACCAGCAAAGGCCCTGTTCAGGCCCTGGATGATCGACACCATGAATATGACCGTGACCACGCCAACGCTGACCCCCAGTATTGTCAGCGATGAGCGCAGCTTGTTAGCGCGCAACGTGTCGAGAGCCATCAAGGCTGATTCTTTGATGTCGTCAAGTCTCATGAGAAGGTCAGTGGTCAGTTGTCAGTTGTCAGTGGTCAGTTGTCAGTGGTCAGTGGTCAGTTGTCAGTTGTCAGTTGTTCGCTAGGTATAGAGCTTTGTATTTTGTGCTTCGTTCTTTGTACTTTGTGCTTTGTCCTTGAATCTGGTGGTTGTAGCTCAGGAGATGCGACAAGAGATGCAAAGAACAAAGTACAAAGCACAAAGTTCACTGACCACTGACAACGGACCACTGACCACTGACAACTGACCACTGACAATTAATGGACTATTCAGCCCGCAGAGCCTCAATTGGATCCAATTTCGCGGCGCGCCAGGCCGGCCATAAGCCGCTGATGATTCCCACCGCAGATGAAACTCCTACTCCAAGCACGGCTGAGGTAATACTCAGTAGTAAAGGGAAACCAATTAGTGCCGAAATGATATAAGCCAGCCCAAAGCCAGTCCCCACGCCAATCGCTCCACCGATGGCCGTCACCATCACTGCCTCAATTAGGAACTGGGTCAGGATATCCTTCCGCCGGGCGCCTATTGCTTTGCGAATACCAATCTCTTTAGTCCGTTCGGTCACAGAGACGAGCATTATATTCATTACGACGATGCCGCCTACCACGAGTGAGATTGCAGCCACGCCGATAGTCACGATGTAAATATTTGACGTTGCCTTCCCGTAAAGATCGAGAAAAACATCTTGTGTTTCCAGCGAGAACCCTTCGTCGGCATCGTCCGTAAAGATCCTGCCACGACGATTGCGCATGATCGTACGCACCTGATCCTCAGCTGCTTCAAGTTGCTGCGCTGTGGGAACCTGAATGAAGACGATGATCGAGCTTCTGGCGCCGAAGGATTTCTGGTAGGAGGAGTAGGGGATATAGACCACATTGTCGCGAGAGAAACCGAAAATCGAGCCGAGGGGTTCCAACACCCCAACAATTGTGTAGAGACGGCCAGCGACTCTGATTTCTCGTCCTACCGCACGGTCAGCCTCAGCGCCGCCGAAGAGGTTCTTCAGAATGTCGGCTCCGACCACGCAGATTTCGCGCCCCGAGTCGCTTTCGCCTTCTGTCCAGATGCGGCCTGCATCGATCGCCACGCCGTCAATATCGAACATTGTCGTTGGCGTCACGCCGCGTACACGCACGCCATCTGATTTCTGGTCTGCGTATTTAACCGTCTCGAACGCATTCGCTGCGACGCCCACACGCCAGCAAGACGTGCAAAGTCGCGCGATGGCTTCAGCATCTTCGTGGGTCACGTCCTTGCGTTTGTTGAAACTAATAAACTCTTCGCGGGATCTGATGATCTGGGGTTTCTTGGAAATTGTGAAGACGGTGGATCCCTGGGACGAAAAAGTCTGTGCGACAGTCTTGTCCAGGCCTTTGATGATCGTGACGACGGCGATGACCGCGGTTACGCCTACGATGATTCCCATCAGGGTAAGGGAAGTGCGCAGTTTGTTTGTGCGGAGACTAGAAGTGGCGACCAGGAATGCTTCCCAGAGTGCAGTCAGGCGAAATAAACGCAGGCGAGCTGAGCTTGAAGAGGGGGTTATCCGTTGTCCGAACCCATTACTTTCTGTCGAGGTACGTTGCGTAGCCTCTGCCTCATCGACTCTCATCAGAGCCACCTTGACCTATTCCTGGTGTCCCGATCTGATCTTCTCGTCCTTTTCGATCAGTCCATCACGAATAGAGAGTATGCGATGGGCGCGAGCCGCGATGTCGTGCTCATGTGTCACCACGATAATCGTGTTGCCTTCAGCGTGAAGGCGCTCAAAGAGGTCCATAATTTCCATACTGGTATGGGTGTCGAGCGCGCCCGTTGGTTCATCCGCCAAAAGAATTGAGGGATGGTTTACAAGTGCTCGGGCAATGGCCACACGCTGACGTTGTCCGCCGGAAAGTTCGTTTGGGCGGTGCGTCATGCGATCCATCAGGTCGACCGCTTTGAGTGCCTTTTGGGCCATCTCATGTCGCTGGCTCGAACCAATTCCGCCATAGATCAAAGGCAATTCCACGTTGTGGAGGGCAGTTGCACGAGCCAGCAGGTTGAAGGTTTGAAATACAAAGCCCACTTCCTGATTGCGGATTCGCGCCAGCTCGTCATCGTCCATCTCTGAGACGTTCTTGCCGTTGAGCCAGTATTCGCCCTTTGATGGCGTATCGAGGCAGCCAATCAGATTCATCAGGGTAGACTTTCCCGATCCTGATGGGCCAATAATCGCGATGTACTCGCCCTTGTTGACGTCGAACGAGACACCATGTAGCGCGTGCACTTCCTCGGTACCCATCTGGTAAGTTTTCCAGATTTCGCGCATCGAAATCAGAGACATGGGACGATGCTGCCCGTTGACTTGCACTTGTTGGAGGGCCGTTTCAGTTGGAAGAGTTGCAAGTGTCACGTCGCTCATTAGCTGGCCTCATTTGAATTTGCGTTAGCGCCAGTCTTTCGTTCCTGGCGTTTGACCGCCAAGCCATCCTTCAGCGTCTTGAGCACGCGGCTGGGTCCCCTGACTATCTCCAT
Source organism: Pyrinomonadaceae bacterium (assembly GCA_041745915.1). Lineage (GTDB taxonomy): Bacteria > Acidobacteriota > Blastocatellia > Pyrinomonadales > Pyrinomonadaceae > PSRF01. The sequence continues at coordinate 23,750 of JBGTHZ010000152.1, forward strand.
TCCGGCCTGCACACCACTGGTAATTTCGATGTCGGCTTCACCGGTGATCCCGGTCGTCACCTCAATGAATCTCACCTTGTTGCCTTCGAGAACGTACACACCCTTGAGATTTTTGGGCTTTTCCGTGGAAACAGGCGTGGGCACGCTTCCGGCCACGGTCGCTGATGGCGAAGGTGACGGCGTTGGGGCCTTCTCGACAATCGCTTCCAGCGGCACCGCCACCACATTGTTCTTTACTTTTGTGGTGATCGTGGCGGTGGCGCTCATGCCTGGCCGCAGATCGCTTCGGACCTCATCCGGCATGTCACGCAGTTCAACAGTCACCTTAAATTCTTTCGCCTCTTGTACATTTACGCGAGTTGAAAGTCCGCCCTGGGTATCAGACTTAGAGACTGCCAGCGGATTCTTTTGCGTCACCACTGCCTGAATCTCTTTGTCGCCGAGAGCATCGACTTTGACTTTCACTTGCTGGCCCACTTCGACGTTCGAAATCTCTGTTTCGTCCACATTGACTTCAACGTTAATCGTGGACATATCGGCAATCGTCATCAAGGGCGTCGTCGAGAGACCAGCCACAGCGAATTCACCGACGCGCGTCGGAATGTCAGCCACGACACCATTCAGCGGCGATAATTGCGTGGCCTTGGACCGCTGGCTTGACTGCCCTCGTAACAGGGCCTGCTGCTGGCTGGCCCGCATTTCGGATGACCTGATACCTGTTTGGGCATCGCGGACGGCAATCCGTTGCTGGTTGGCGCGTTCGACGGCTTCCTTAACGGAAATCTTTTGAGACTCTAAATTCGCGCGCGCGGTTTCAACCGCAATCTTCCCCTGTTCGTAACGATCTCGCGCTGCGTCATACTCAAAGCGAGAGGCCACACCCGCTTCGATCAAGTCAGTATTACGTTTCAGTTCTCGTTGGGCGGTGTTGAGGTCCACTAGCGCGCGGTCGACTGCGGTTTGCAAAGCCACCAACTGCTGGCGTGCTGAGGACACTGAAGCTTCTGCCACCACCAGACTTTGCTGGGCCGACGCCACGGCATTCCGCGCTGATTGGACATCGTTCATTGAAGCTTGCGCGGCGGCCCATTGCGCCTCCTGATTTGATTGAAGCTGGGTTGGATCAATGCGCACGAGCGGCTTGCCCTGAACCACCTGATCGCCGGCGTTTACATAGATTTCTTCTATCCGGCCGGGCACCTCACTGGTTAGTTTTATATAGCGTATCGGCCTTACCTCGCCAGAGGCAGTTACGGTCTGCCGCAGTTCGGGCCTGACATCTACCTTAATGGTTGTCACTTCAGCCTCTTCCTTACGGGTGGCGAAGACGCTGACAATAATGACGATCGCCAAAACGGCCACTGCCGACACGGCGATAATAATCTTCTTCTTACGGGTCAATGCCATGGGTTGTACCTTCGATCAGGATATTACACTCGCGAATGGTGATAACTACCAATCTCGCACAGAAATACGCTAAATCCAAACGCGCATTCGAGTAGCTTTTACGTCCGAAAATGCCAAACAGTTTCATTTAAGAACAATCAGGACTACTCATACAGCCGCGGCCACCTAAAACCAGTTTTTCCAAGTTTCCCCACATCCTGCCGACCCTTTCCGAGCCTAGCCAGGATTCACTATCGTTGGCGCGCCTGTCATTTTCGCGCTAGAATAACTTGTTTCTTCGTGGCTCTATCCTACTCCGACTCTGGATTTAGACACCGTACTGCCAGCCGCGGACCGCCGAATAGATGATTACCTGTGAAAGGTGCAAAACGGAAAACCTTGATGGCTCGCAGTATTGCGACGAGTGTGGAGCCCCTCTAAGGCCCAATTTCCGCTCCAACCCCGCCAGTGCCGCCGGGTTAAAGGCGGACGGTGATGGGCAGAATGGTTCACATGCTCCACCCATCAAGCAGCCAGAATTTGCCAGTGGTCCTAAATCGGGGGTCAATTTCGCTTCTTCCCTCGGCTCTGAAACGGGGCCAGCCGCCTGGCTTGTGATAGAGCGGGGTCGTTCGTTGGGCAAGAAATTTAATCTTAGCAGCGTTGAGTCTCAAATAGGGCGCTGGGATGCTGATGGAGGCATCTTTCCCGACGTGGATCTCGACTCCGATGACCCGGAGGCCAAGGTGTCACGGCGTCATGCACGGATTACGCTTCGAGAGGGCAAGTATTTTCTGGAAGATATGGGATCGACCAACGGAACATTTGTGAATCGAGGGAAGAGGTTGCTGCCCGGACACCTGCACGCCTTGCAGGATGGAGACGAGATCATTGTGGGCAAAACTTTTCTCCGCTTTCACGTAGGTAGATGATTAGGAACGGGAGTGTTCCGCGACTGAAGTCGGAAGCCTCTTAAGCTCTCCCCTGAAAGGGCTATCTCGATTAATGGCTGAATGCATCGAATGTGGCGCCACAGTAGCGGCCGGACAGTCCTTCTGCGGTGGCTGTGGCGTTGAGCAGCCAGCAGCTGCCGAAACATCAGCGAGTGCCAGCCGTGACCTGGCCTCTGACCATCTCACGCCCTCCCCGGGAAAAGTCGTCGAGGAAGAAGTAATTGAGGAAGTGAATGAATCAGCTCCGGAAGCAAGTATAAGCACCGGTCAACTCAGTAGCGAATACGAGGCCGCGAGTAAGCAGTCAGTCGCAGCAGCGAGCTCCGGGGGTTTGGCTGATTCAAAAGCGATATCCTCCGCCTCTCTTGGTGGTTCTGCAACCGACGATGTTAAGAATCAAAGCACCACCGGTGCTCCGCACAAGGGAACTACCGGGGGGCATAAACCCACTATAAAACAGCTGGATCCGGGTACCGTCTTAAACGGACGCTACGAGATTGCCCGTCGCATTGGCGGTGGCGGTATGGGTGCGGTTTATCTGGCCAAGGACCGCAATCTGGGTGATGCCTCCCGTGCCGTAAAGGAAATGGTTGAAGCACACCTCGACCCCACTCAACACGAAAAAGCAATCGGCGATTTCAAACGCGAGTCGCTCTTATTGACCTCACTTGAGCATCCTTCCATCCCCACCATCTACGACTATTTTTACGACGAGCCGCTGGGACGTTTCTACCTGGTGATGAAATACATTTCGGGGGGAGACCTGGCTTCGCGTTTGCGCAATGCGCCTGGGGGCCGAATCGATGAGAAGACTGTCACAGATTGGGGCATGCAGGTAGCCGATGTGCTTCAGTACCTGCACAGCCGTCCCAAACAGATCATCTATCGGGATCTCAAACCCGCGAATTTGATGATTGATGGGAATAGCGGCCGGGTAATGCTTATCGATTTTGGTATTGCCCGCTGGGTGAAGCGGGAAGAGAAAGGCGTGACGGCGGTGGGCACGATGGGCTACGCGCCACCCGAATTGTTTGCTGGCAGGGTCGAAACTAGATCTGATATTTACAGCCTCGGTGCAACTATGTTTCACCTGTTGACCGGGTCCGATCCACAAGACAACCCGCTGCTGATCTTTGACTTTGCCAAGAACCCGAGACCACGTCAGATCACACCCGCGCTCTCGAGTGAGATAGAACAGCTTCTGATGCGGGCGGTCGAGTACAAGCCGGAAGATCGTTTCGCCTCCGCAGGCGAAATGCGGGACGCACTGGCTACTCATCTGGAGAAGTTGTTGGCTGGTCGGGTTAGTTACGGCATGCCGGCTCCTCAGCTCGGAAGTGAGACCGTGCAGGTTCAAACCGTTTACTGCGGCTTCTGCGGCGGACGGATCGCAGCGGACGATGTTTTCTGTGCACATTGCGGGGCGCGACAACCAATGGCGGGAGTGGGCGCCAGCGCAACCTTGCGTGCGGCTCGGCCCACAGCAAAGCTAGTGGTGGCCGGGACCACCGAACTCGATGCCTCCTTCATTTTGCAGAAGGACAATAATCTGGTTGGTCGGACGGATCCTCATTCGAACATCTTCCCGGAAATCGATTTGTCAAAGTTCGATCCCGAGACCAAGGTTTCGCGTCGCCACGCGCGCATTTGGTTGGAAGGGGAAACCTTCCTGGTCGAAGATCTTGGTTCTGTAAATGGCACGGTTATCAACGATTCCGTAAGATTGGCGCCGAGACAGCCGCGGGTGCTGGACAGTGGAGATAAACTTCGGCTCGGGGAAACAACACTACACTTTCTTTTAGGTTAGCGGGCAAGTCCGTCGTCATAAGTAGACGAATACACATTCGACTATCGTTCTGTTCGATGTGAGCTCAGAACGTCAAAGTCAGGGCTTGCTACTAACCACCGACTACTGACAAACTTTTAATGACTGGCAGGGTTGCAGAAGCCGCGGTAACGCGGACACAGTCCAGAACGCGTAGCCGGAAACAACTCGTCGCGGGCCGGCCGGCACCATTCGCTTTGCGGTGCGGCGCCATGCTGATTGACTACATCCTCCTGGTAGGAATTGTGGCCTTTAGCACCCTCATTGCCCGAATGTTGGGTGGTGGAGCGCGCACTGCGGCTAGTTCAGCTGAAACAGTCGGAATTGTCGTCGCGATTGCAGTGGCCGTGCTTAACCTCGGCCTGCTTGCCGGATTTACTGGTAGGACTGTTGGCAAGTGGGCAACCGGACTCAAGGTGCAGCGAAAAAATGGAGCAGAACCGGGGATGGGTCGCGCGTTCCTTCGTCACTTTGTTGGTTACCCGTTGTCATTTCTAACTCTGGGCTTCGGCTTTCTACTGGCTGCTCTAAGTACGCGGGGGCGGGCCCTACACGATCTCATTGCCGATACGATCGTAGTTCGGGAGGACTGATCCCAGCAGCTAAAGTTTGGCAAGAAGGTCAGTGAGGTCGTTATCGCTGCCTTGTGGGACACGAGCGCTTAACGCATTCGTGACTATTGAAATCACACCCGTCGTACGAGCTGTTCTCTTGGAGATGCGCAATCTGGAACTAACAGTCACTCAAACGCTGTGACAGTGGTATTCTCCTATCTTAAATCTGTTAAACCGTAACTTAATCACCGAATGCCTGAGTTAATAGTTAGATATCCGGATCGAGCGCCGGATCATTTCCCCCTCGGACGTCTACGGATCACGTTGGGCCGTTCAGCCCGAAACGATCTCTGCATCCCCGATCCCTTCGCTTCGCGGGTGCATGCTGAAGTGCGCCGGGAAGGGGATGAATACTTTTTGCAAGACCTCGGCTCCGCAAATGGCACGGTCTACAACGGGCTGTCAGTTGAAGGCACAGTGCCGCTGACCGCCGGTGGTCGCATTCAGATAGGCGAGACCGAAATTATCTTTGACGACGGTACTTACAATTCGAGCATGGGCGCCACCATGATCACCGACAACACGGGATCTTTGCCTGAAGCGACTATCGCCCTGGCGTCAGGCGACCGCACCACTTCGGGTTTATTGGAGGCAATCGAAGGCGCGCGCACAAAACCCGAAGAGATAACCAGTACTCGCAAGGAAGGTGATTTGCTTGCCTTGATTAGCAAGGTGGGAATCACCCTGCTGGCCTCCGCCACGCTCAACGAAACTCTGGAACAGATAGTCTCACTGGTGTTTGAGGCGGTACCGGCGGATCGTTGTCTGCTCATGATGCGCGACGAAGGCAGCGAGGAACTGCGAGTGGCCGTAGCCAGGCTGCGCGATCGGGTGGGCGAAGTAGGTGAGATTCGTGTCAGCCGTAACGTCATGGACGAAGTCGTGATGCGAGGCAAGTCGGTCCTTACCTCAGACGCTCAGCACGATCCGCGATTTGCCAGCGGCACAGTAGTGCTGCAGGGAATACGGTCGGTCCTGGCGGTGCCGCTGGGAGTGGCTGAGAAGGTTTTCGGGATCATCTACGCAGATTCACCCATCGCCGATGGTCGGTTCACTGAAGATCACCTTAAAGTTTTGACGACGCTGGCTTCGGTGGCGGCCATCCGTGTAGAGAATGCGCGGCTTGCGGAAGCCCGCCTGCAGCAGGAGCGGTTGGAGCGCGAATTACAACTTGCCATGGAGATTCAGCAGCGTTTTCAACCGACCGCCCCGCCGGTAGTACCAGGCTATGAGCTGCAGGGCATCAGTTTTCCCTGTTACGAAATAGGTGGTGACTACTACGATTTCATCGAGCGTGAAGATGGGCGGCTGGTAATTGCGCTGGGCGATGTCTCAGGCAAGGGGACAGCTGCCGCGCTCCTGATGTCGTCACTGCACGCCTCAGTTCATGCCCAGGCTGGATCGCACGACACCTTATCGGAGACCATCTCCGCGGTGAACCGCTACCTGGCCGACAACATTCCGGCGAATCGCTTCGTCACGCTGTTCTACGCCGAATTGGATCCCGCTTCGGGCGCGCTTTCTTTTCTCAATGCCGGTCATAATCCGCCACTGATTGTCCATGCTGCCGGAACCGTCGAACAGCTTGCCTCCGGGGGCCTGCCGTTGGGAATTAAACGTAATGCGGAATATCGTGAGGGGCGCACCCAAATGCAAATGGGTGACGTCCTTGTAATTTACTCCGACGGGGTCACTGAAGCTGCCAGCCCGTCTGGAGAGGAATTTGGAGCGACCAGACTCTATGAAGTCGTCTCCCGCAATATGGAGGCCTCGGCTGCCGGGGTGCGCGATCGGATTGAGTCAGCTTTAACCAAATTCTCTCAGGGCACACAGGCTGCCGACGATATTACGCTCGTAATCGTCAAGCGTCAGGCCGAGACGAAACTGCTTTCGGTAGCGGGACTCGGCGACTGATTAGCTCCCACTCTCTCTCGAGGATATCTCGTCGTGGAAGTCCGAGAACTCACCCAGCATGAGTGATTCACAGGTTGAACTAGATGTTCTCGCGATCTTTTCCCACCCGGATGACGCGGAGTTGTCCGTGGCCGGCACTTTGCTCAAGCTGAAATCACTTGGCTATCGCACCGGCGTGGCAGACATGACGCGCGGTGAAATGGGGACCCGCGGCACGCCTGAACTGCGCGCGATGGAGGCGCTGGAAGCGGCGCGCGTGATGAATCTTGATGTGCGCATAAATCTTGAACACCCGGATGGACACGTGTGGCCCAATGAAGATTCGCGCAAAGCGATAGTGCGAATTATTCGCAGCTACCGCCCTCGAGTATTGATGACCACGCACTGGGACGATCCTCATCCCGATCACGCGAACACTTGTCGCTTAGTGCGCGAAGCCGCGCGACTCGCCACCATGGCCCGCTATGACGCCGAAGCAGGCCAGCAACCTGCGCAGATGCCGGCGCTAATGCACTCCCTCTATTCAAGGCTGGTTATTCCATCATTCATTGTCGATGTTTCTGATTTCATAGACGAGAAGATGCGGGCCATCAAGGCCCACGCTTCACAGTTTTACAGTGCGGAATCGAAAGAACCTGTCACGCGGATCAGCGAAGAAGACTTTCTACATCAAATTGAATTTCGGATGCGTTATTACGGTTCGCTGATTGGTGTGCAGGCCGGCGAAGCATTCTACGTACGCGAGGCGCTTAACGTTGAGGATCCCGTCTCATTACTGACGAGACCGATGAATATTTACTCTTAACTTAGAACTTCGAACTTTGTTCTTTGTTCTTTGTACTTAGTTACGTAGTTCCTTGGTAGTTGGTCTGCAATCAAGCAGTAGCACAGCTAACAGCAACCCCAATACAAAGAACTAAGAACAAAGTACAAAGTACCAAGTACAAAGTACCAAGTTCAAAGTACCGAGTCGGCTAATTTCTAATGTCGAATGTTTCGTTCGTCGCCGGCTCTTTTTTCGTTTCCAAGACCGAGCGGGCAACTGCCATGGTAGCGACGGCCCGGGGGGCATCTGCGGTAAATCCCCGCGCAAATTCCATCGCGCGATAAATATCTTCCTTTGCAAGCAAACTGAAAATCCCGCCCAGGTCGAAATTCTCCACCGTAAAATTCGTGGTTGTAGTCCCAGCCCGCCCTACTATGAAACGAGCACTCACTTGGGCGTCCTCGCCACTGAATTCAGAGGCTGAGTTTGCGGCTTTCACCGCTTCCGCCAGCGCTTCCCAAACCCTGCCTCGGTCGATGTCATACATTTGACTCGCGACGCCCACCAGTGCCCGGGCGTGATCTCCGTCACTGCCCCCAATACGACGGGCAACAGTTGCCGCCTCGTTTAGCACTTCAACGGCGCGGTTGGCGTCGGTCTTCCTGAGTAATCTTGCCACCTCCAACAGGGCCCAGACTCGCTGAATGTGAGCTAGTTCTGCCGCGGGCAGCAGACGAAGCGCTTCCTGCGTATCTTTCTTATCTATTGCCCGGCTTACCAGGGTGAAGTCTATATGGGCGCGCGCCCGTTTGCGCAGGTCGCTGTCCGCGATCTTATCAACCAGGTCGCGGGCGGCTATTTCGCCTTTATGTGCGGCTGCCAGCGCCGCCCGCGCGTAGAGTGTGTCGCGTTCGGCGGCATCCGCAACACGCTCAGCGCGATCGAGCGATTCGCGCCCTTCGTCCCGCGTTTGATCCTCAGGGACCAGGCCGCGCGTTAGCAGGCGATCGCGGCCGGTGCGCAAGTCTTCGGTGGCATCGGGAGCAATCGAGGAAAGTTGCACACGCAGCTCCGGAGCAAGCTCGGGAGCATATTGCTCAAGCAGAGGCAGTATGCGGGCAATCATGAAATACAAGCCCCGGCGACCGGCGATAGTTCGATCTTGATCGGGGGGTTGCGGCGGTCGCAAGAGTATCTGGGTTGCTCCTCTTAAAAACGCGACCCGAAGTTCGGGCGCGATGTTTGGGGCCACTATTCGATCCCGCTGCTGACTGGAATGATTTTGTCCGTTGCCTCTAACAATAATGTAAAGGAAGGGCGTAAACACGTAGGAAGACAAGACTGAAACGCCGACTGCGTCGGAGGTAGGATCGGCAACAGTGCGAGCCAGCATAGTAGCGAATCGTTGATCGGCGGCAACCTGATCCTTCTCCCTCAGCGCCGAAAGAAAAAAGATGCCCCGGGTGGTAACGCGATCCAGCGCTGGATCTGCGAACTGCAATGCTCGGGCAAGGTCGCCCTCTTCCAGCAGGCGGCTGGCGAGTTGCAGTCTTTGCGCGAGGGCAAAAGGAGGATTTTCGGGATCGGCAGTCTTTAGAGTGGCGGTATTAACGTCGCCGGAACCTGGACCGCTCGTTTCTCGATTGGTGTCGTCAGTGAGTTGGGCCAGGAACTCCTCCGAGAGCGCTCGGTCGCGTTTGGCCGAAAGTCGCAATACTTCACTGCGCAACTCAGGCGGCGACTGGATGTACTGGTTGGCGCCGCGGGCCGCCGATTGCCGCTGTTCCTCATAACGCCGAAATGACTCCTTGTCAGCGGTGTCCGCCGAGTCCCATGCGCGGCGGAACAGCGCGCGGGCTTTCTCAACATCGGACTCCCAAAGAGCATCAGCCGCCCGGGCTTGCACGCGCGCGCGCAAGGCCTGATTTTGATAACTGCGCGCCTCGTCCGCCAGCGAGGTCAAAAGAGAGATTGCAATGGTGCGGCGCTGGAGAGCGAGTGGATTCGGCTCCTCACTCTTTAAGGTTTTCTTTTTTTCTTTCGGAGCTGCTTGGGGAGCCTTGCTCGGCGTAGGGGTTTGGGCATTAAGCCGGAAAACTGGCGCAAGAAAACTGAGCATCAGCGCAACGAGCACGTTAGTGATAAAGCGGGGAGCCTGACTCATCATGGGATTTCCTTTCTTTGCGGGTGCGGGGGCGGAACAGAACGATTCTGTAATCGTGATACGTCTGGCTGCAGCTACCAGTTCATTGTAATAAGAGCGAGTCAACTGAACGGTAGAGCCCGCGTTGACGGCTGCAACAGGTCGAGCGGGGCTAAACCGCCCTTCCCGACCTGGGAGGTGTCTAGAGTTGCGTCGTTCCTTCCCCGAGCTTTGTACTTTGAACTCTAATTTTTGAAACTAACGACTAAGTACGAAGTACAAAGCTCAAAGTACTAAGCCCGACACCTTACTGTCCTCGCGGCGGCTGCCCATCTGAAGGAGTTTTCTCGAGCACAGAACGAGCTGCTGCGAGAGTGGCGGTGGCCCGCGGTGCTTCGCCCGTAAAACTCTTTGCCGTCTCAACCGTTCTCAAGAAGTCGTCACGAGCAAGCGACCGGAAGGCGCCGAACAGATTGAAGTCTTCTGCGTTAGCATTGGTCGCCATTACCATGGTTTTGGTTTGTATCTGCGCGCCCACCCGACCATCGTCGCCGGTGAATCCTTCGGCGGAATTGGCAGCCTTGACCGCCTCACTGATTATCTCCCAGGCGCGTACCCGATCGGCC
>JBGTHZ010000153.1:0-4640 GCA_041745915.1 Pyrinomonadaceae bacterium
AACACCTACTTGAAAGACACTGCCCGCGAAGAAGGACTTCCAGCGCTTCTCGACCCGGACCGCTTCGACCAGCACGTTCAGCAAGTCGCTAACGTCATTATTGAGACAGCCAGAAACAACGGCATCACCCTGGGAGCAACACGCGAAAGTGCGCAGGAAATTAATCAGGTAGCCAGCAACCTTTTCAATACTCTCGATTCCGGAAGGGAACGCGCAAATTCAGAACATGCGCTCACGCACCAATTGACGCATCAACATGACGTTGCGGCACGACTAACCGAGCAAACCTTCAATCAATTGGTAGCCACTACAGCCCCTATTGCCTCAAACGGCGATCACGCCGCTCATGCTTCTGTTGATCAGCGCGACCAACAGCGTCAACGCGAAGAAACCGACAGACAAAAACAAAGCGCTTCACCCACTAAACTTCAGGATCAATCAGGCAGAGAGCCAAACGCTCAAGAAGTCGCTAAAACCCAAGACATCACAGCACCAACCCCCGGCGGCAGCATGACAGAGCTTGGCGGAAACGCGGCTGAACTCGGCGGCAGTATCGAGGATATCGCCGCAGTTCTCGCCCTTTAATCTTAAAGCCAATCTGCGGCCGTTTTGATTTCTATCCAGACTAATAGAAAACAACCCGGCTCAGATTTCGCAACAACCACTAAGCAGATTAATATAGAAGCGGACAGCGCTACTCGCGCTCATAAGAGAGAAGCATTAGGAGCAGAAGAATGAGATTTCTACTTGGAGTACTCGTTGGCTACAGAATGCGAGGGAAGAAAACACTCCTGATAACAGTACTCGGGATCGCGGCTGTTATTGTTTTCATAGTATTGCCGGCTATCGCACTCTCCCAACTTGCTTTGTCTGTAGAACGCGAACGCTTGTCACGGCCAGCTCAAACACGCGTGCCATCACTCAAAGGATTAAGCTATGAAAGCGCAGAGGCAAAGCTTCGCGCTTCTAACTTGAACATCCGCCTTCTGGCCACACGCTACGATCTCCTTCTTGAACCCGGACTCATCATCGATCAATCTCCGCAGCCTGGAGAGCAAGTGAATTACGGCTACGTGGTTGGCGTTACCCTTACTAAAGCGGATTCCCATGGCGCTGGCCCATAACAGCCAGACTCTTACCTGCAAACACCGGGACCAGCCATTTTTTCCTACACTTCATTTGCCGGCAAACAGATCACCGAAGTGCTTCTTGGCCCGTTCGAGTTTTGCCGAATAAGCGCGAGTCTTTCATCGGCCGTCATGCTTTTCTTTTGCTCTCGACTTACATGAAGCTGGTGCATGAGCTTTTCAACTGAGGAGGCCATAGTGCGCAGAAACGGTACGGTTGCAGCAATGAATCCAAGACGCGGCATGGTAGCCATCGGAACCGAAGACGATGGGTACACCATCATCGAACTGCTGTCCGATTTCGAGCTGGAGGTCGGGGACGAGATGACATGGGAGAACGGTCATGGCCTGGGGTCGGAGATCTACAAGAACGTGACCAAGGGCACCCGCGAAGAGGTATACGTTCAGAATCACGGGGTCAGCAAGGCGAACCTCCGGCAGCAACTTCTCTTCTAGCTATGAGCAAAATCTATCTTATTAATATAGGAGCGAATAATGCGCACTATTCAAGCGCGCGAAGCCCACGTTTTGCTGATGGCTCATTTGTATTCGTACCATTTCCATGGAATGGCGCGCATGTCCGACGATATCCTTTAACGTGCACACCGTTCATTCGCACGTCACGGAACAGCACACACGACGATCCAGATTGGCCGAATCTAACGTATGGAGACGATTGTGGGAACGGCCGCGCTGGGAATCTCCGACACGTTACAGAGGGAGACATTTTATTGTTCTGGGGCCTGCTCTGGGACAACTCCGGAAACACATGGGCGGGTTTCACCGGCCAGAAAGGTTGGTATCTGCTCGGCGCCCTGCGGGTCGGTGAGATTCTCAAGGGCGGCCAGCGTCCGACGCACGCGCGACCTGAACATACCGCGCGGGCTCACCGGAATGTTCATTTCAGAAATGGACCGCTTCCCCAAACGCATCGCGTGTTCGTCGGTGACCCTCGCTATTCCACTCTTTTCGCGCGAAGCGTCGACTTACAAGGTGACCGACAGGATGGTCTTGTTTACCGTACTATGCGCGACAAAAATGGGAACCCGCTTCCCTTCGACGCCGCTGCAAAGTGGTACAGCTACCTCCGCACATGCCGACCGATGTGGGATTTGGATGTGGTTCATGATCGGCGATTGGCTCGAATTGTTAGGGACAGAATTCGAACGACTAACGACTACGATCTCTTGGCGGACGTTCCCCTTTGACCGCGGCGCAACCCAAAACCCGTTGGACCGGAGCGCGATATAGCGTATTTCTCAAGTAAACTCTATCCGGCGCTGTTGAATGCCATTCGCCCGCGCCCGGGTCAACTCGGAGGTTGGTGCCACACTGAACTTTGGCCATCAGTCTTACAAAACAGGGCGAATTTCGCGCCGTCCAAAAGCGCTCATTCTGCTACCTATGCGCAACGACATTCTCTGTGGCCGATCAGAAGAATCGTGACCATATTCCGCCGTCTCGATTGTTCGCGAAAGCCGACCGGGAACCATCGTTGTGGCTTCCCACACACGAGCAATGCAATCAGAATCGTTCTGCCGAGGATGAAGTGATCGCTCAGTTGATTGGGACACTCCACGGAAGGCCAATTGCCGAACAGGGTCGAAAACCTAGATTCGCCGCCGGCACGTTTCCGGACGGCACACTCGGCCTCGGCGCCGCTATTCAACTAAGGCCCATCATCTTCCGATGGGTGTGTGGCTTCCATGCTGCGTTGTATGACGAACCGCTGGGCCCTGCAGAATCTTTCATCTTTCCTCCGGTGCCCGAGGGTCGCGTGGGCGAAAAACAGGTCGATCCACTTCCGATCCCTGATGTGGTGCCACACCTCGTCGCTGAACTGAAGCGCAATCGTATGACTGAGACACTTGATGCTGTTATTTGCCGAAACAGCCGATGTCACTACGAATGTGTTTGGAGCCAGGCTGATGATGGGCGTCGTATATGCATTTGGGGATTGAATATTTATGATTGGCGAGAGCTGGGCGACACTAACCACTTCGAACCGCGTGGATGCGTCGGCGTGTATCGCTTAAAGAACGGAACGGTTCCGCGCAATGCGGCAATAGGAACGCGACTTCATTTTTCCGTTTCGCGCAACGACCGATTGGACCCGTTCGCGGGGTAGACACCCAACTCGTCGTTGGGCCGGAGCGAAAACGTTTTAAGTCTCAAGGGCCGCAACCCGCTCTAGAGAGACTTCTTATCCGATGACAGGATGGGTAACAACGACGACGTCTTGCCCCCTTGTCGCTGATCAATGATGCGCTGTTCAGTCATACCCAGCATGTTCAATAAATCTCCTGAGGGCGCCGAAGCGATCTTATCAATATCTCCTTTTGAGAGTGCCGGCCCTTTCCAGCGCCGAATAACCTCAGGCGTGATAACAAGAAAATGTGTGGAGCCCTCTTCCCGCTTCGGCCCGGAAGGAATTGCCCATATTGTGCAAGTCAAAGGATCAGTCTTGGCATAAACATAGTAATAATTCGCAACTGTAAGCGTCCGCTTGCTGGGACCAAAATCAGGATTTTTTGAGTGTTTCCAAATTCGCTCCTCGACCGCGTTAAAGTCATCCGGAAACTGGCCAGTCTGGCGTTGATACTGTCTCAGCGCCTTCATCATGCTATCAGCGGCCAGTCGCGGCACCATTTCTTTTTCGCGCTGTGTCCTTGCCCACGTGCCATACGCAAAACTAATGACCAAAACAATGATCGACACCCCAAGAATAACGAACGTTATCTTAAACTTCTGTTTTCTGGCACCTTCAAACATGACTTAATAACCTCTCTCCAGCTTCTCTTGAAAAGTGTTATCGCAAACTATCGTGATGCGCGCCGACATCACCCTCAGGCCCACTATTCAAGATTGCATCATCAGATAAAGGAGTATTCCCTGGGTCAGTTTTCTTTACCGGAAATATCCGAACCGAAACCCCCGGACGCTGACTGCCAACAACTGCTGTAACCGAACCAACGAATGCTTCCTCAACAGCCTGATCCGAAAAAGATAGGATTGCTTGATTAGGATTTGCCAGAGTCACGACCTTCGCGCGACGACCTTTAGTATCAGTACGATCTGTCCCAGTCCTCGCCCGCGCCCCAACCTCCTTGCTACCTCCCGTGCCAATAGAAGCCCCAGCATCACCAACCTGAGTCGTAGCTCCTACTATCGCGACCGATGGCACGCTGCTGCCATCAGGCTGGTAGTTCAATCCTCCATCAATTGTTTCGGGCAACGATGGCAGGATCCCGTCCGCACCCTCCGTCACACGTCCAGTACCATTCGCCGGCTCGCCGCCTTCTCCGTTCTCCAGCTCCTTCGCCGCTTCCTCCAGTTCCTTCTTCCGGAGCTCCACCTCCATCCTCTGAGCAATGACCTTCAAAAACGCCTCTTCAGCTTGCAACAATGACACCAGCTTCGGCTCCCCGTACTCAGCCGCAATAGCACGTTGCCTCAAGACGGCATACGGTGGATAACCAGCCTTAATCGGCGGAGAGGTATCTATCACCACCA
>JBGTHZ010000154.1:0-16841 GCA_041745915.1 Pyrinomonadaceae bacterium
GGCCGGAGTGAGGCCCAAAGCGAATCCTGCAAACAAGGTGAGGAGTAGCGAGAAGAGCAACACCCGCCCGTCGATATTTACTGCCGCCGCCCGCGGGAAGTCGGCAGGACTCACCGCCAGCAATAGATCCTTAGCCCAGAAGGACAGCAGCAGACCCAGGCCCCCGCCTAGTGTTGCGAGCAGCATACTTTCACTTATCAGCTGACGCATCAAGACCAGGCGCCTGGCGCCCAACGCCGCGCGAATGGCCATCTCTTTGTGACGCGACGCCGCCCGGGCTAACTGAAAGCTCGCGAGATTTGCGCAGGCAATCAGCAACACCATTACTACCGCAGTTAGTATCAACCATAACCCTTCGCGATAACTGCCGACGACTTCATCCTGCAGTGCCAGTGCGCGCGGTGGCGTCAGATTGCCGTTGTTATCGGGATACTGATCACGCAGCCGATTACTAATCGCGGTGAGGTCGACCTGGGCCTGTTCCGGAGTAACGCCGGGTTTGAGCCGGGCTAATACGCGTAGAAAATTTGAGCCCCGCTCGGTCCGCCTCGGGTCCTGGTCCATCCGTAACGGGACCATGATTTCAGTCTCGGCATTGGGAATGACAAAACGCGCCGGCAGAATTCCAATTACTGTGTAAGGGTCGCCGTTGAGCGTAAGGGTTTTGCCCAGCGCTTCGCTCGTGCCGCCGAAACGCCTTTGCCATAAGCTGTAGCTCAGCATAACCACGCGAGCGCTGTTTGGATTGTCATCTTCGGGCACTAACGCGCGCCCTGCGGCCGCTTGGACGCCAAGCATCTGCAACGCGTTAGCCGAGATTCTCACTCCCGGCAATCGTTCGGCTTCGCCCTGGCCGGTCAGGTTCGCCGGCCAAATGGCGAGTGGAGCAACTTCGGCCAGCGTCTGGTTCTGATCGCGCGTATCGATGAAATTGGGAATTGAGAAAAACGCTCGATTAACGTTTTTGCGTGTCGCCCAAATCCACACCAACTGATCAGGATCTTTGAAAGACAAAGGCTTCAATATCACTGCGTTCACGATACTGAAGATCGAGCTGTTAGCCGCGATCGCGAACGCCAATACCAGCACCACGAGTAATGTGAACCCGGGTCGTTTGCGGAGTCCACGAATAGAGTAACGAATGTCTCTGAGCAAACCTTCCATAATCGGTTTGAACCTCCCTATTGCGGTATGCAGTTACCGTTGTTTTTACGCTGTGTTTCGCTCTTCCACCGTAGCGGCCTTCTTCTGCCGGCACGAAGAGAAACTCCGCTGCAGAATCCACAAAGCGGCGGATGAGCCAACAGGTCGCGATGCGGTTGACTCGAATCCGCTGGCGCGTGATCCATTTCATCCCACCACCTCTATCTACTACTGAGCGAAATCGATCACTGTGCCGGCTTGCTCGCTTACTGCCTTCTCATACACTGCTGCAGCCGTCACCACGTCTTGCAGTGCAATTCCAGTTGAATCGAATATTATGATCTCGTCGCGGGAGGTTCGGCCGGGTTTGACTCCAGCTACCACTTCACCTAGTTCACAGTAAACGGCGGTACTTTTAATTATCCCGGCATCAAGAGCGTGATGAAGCTCTCCGATAGTGGCGCATTGTTCCATCACATCAACTACAATCTTGCTCCGCTTCAGCAAAGCCGGTTCTAATTCCTGCTTCTCGGGATTGTCCGCTCCCACGGCTGCGATAAAGGTACCTGGCGCAACGAAATCCTCTTCCAAAAAATATTGCTTCGACGGGGTGCAAGTGACACAAACGTCACTTTGTCTGATGGCTGTCTCAAGATCGCTCACGGCCTCGATGTTAATTCTCAACTCTCCCGAAAGCTCACTGGCGAACTCTTGAGCCTTTCCCTGATCCGAGTCATAAGCCCAGACCTTTTGGATCGGAAGAACTTTCGTTAGCGCCCGAAGTGATATGCGTCCCTGATTACCGCAACCACAGATAGTTGCAGTCTTCGAATTCGAGCGAGCCAGATATTTGGCGGCAATTCCTGTCGCTGCTCCTGTTCGTTGGATCGTGATCTCAATTGAATCCATTATCGCTAGTGGATAACCATTCTCACCGTCACACAAAGCGACTACTCCTTGAATCATTGGCAGGCCAAACCGCTTCGCATTGTGCGGAAAGTTTGCATTGATCTTCGCCGCAAAGTGCGAGCGGTTTAGTTCAAGGAACCCGGCCTTAATATGAAAGCCACCGTCTCGAGCGTGCACGCCCAAAATTCCGGGTGCCGAGGTTTTGCGTTGCCCATGGAGATTGAAAGCATGCTCGACTGCCGCCATGCAATCTTCAATCGTGAGCAATGCCGCAACCTCACGTCCTGTAAGTAACAACGTTCCTTCACGCTTCATAGGTAATGGCCTCTATCGGAAAAATGATCCAGCTTCTCTCCAGGCTTGGTTTCAACCGGCTCATGATCTTGAAGGCGCTTTACGACTCACACGCTCTCCGCGTCGGCTCGTCGCCAGACCCTTCTGAGACTCCTTGCTCAGCAGTGCATAAAGTCCATCAAAAACTATGTTGGTCTGTTGAAGGAGCTTGCGATCATCTCTCAAGACTCTGCCTAAACCCTCGACGATCGCATTCAGCC
Organism: Pyrinomonadaceae bacterium; assembly: GCA_041745915.1. Classification (GTDB taxonomy): domain Bacteria; phylum Acidobacteriota; class Blastocatellia; order Pyrinomonadales; family Pyrinomonadaceae; genus PSRF01. The sequence goes on from JBGTHZ010000154.1 coordinate 2,607, forward strand.
CCGTCGCCTCAAGCCGGTGAAACTTTTCGTCTTTCAAATCGATATCGTGGACGATCTCTGCAATCTCCCGCAGGCCTTTATTCTCAGCCAGCCCGAATTGCTGTAGCATCGTCTCAAAGGTGCAGTCCTCACCGCGATGAGTGAACTCGGCTCCAAACATGTCGAAGGGAATTGCGCCATTGACTGTCTCTCCGTCGGCAACAAAATAGAAGCGAGGACGCTTGTCGATGAACTGTTTGATTAACCAGGCAGAAGCCAGCCTGTCGATGTGCAGGTTCCGGCGTGTGACCCAGCGCTGACCCTGGTACTTCGCAACGTCGAGAGTCCTGCTTCTCTTTTGTGACGGTGCGGCTTTCCCCGTGGGTCCCTGAGCCGCTCGCATAGCTTTCTGACACCGTTCATAGGCACTATATGCAGCGGCTCGCAGGGCAGCATCAAAGAAGTCATTTGCGGCAATGCGCTCAAGCTCGGCATGCAGCTTTTCAATTTCGGTCTCCTGCGAAGAGAGCCGGCCGGCAGATAGGTGTCTCCCTCGAGACTGTTCCCGAATTGCGCCAGTCAAGCCGTCAAATTCCGCGGAGATGGCTGCGAACTCTTCATCGCGCGCCTTACGAAAGACAGCAATGATCTCTTCGTCGGTCGTGCCTTCAACTAAATCGGCCCGGAAAACCGAAGCCTCGCCGCCCGCCGATTCGATCTCCTGCTTCAGCCACTGAAAATGTTCGTGCGTTTCCTCTGTCGCTGGCAGGACGTAGACAGAATTCTTGATTGCCACCGCGCCGACTTTCTGCAACTTGCGCCAGATCCTCACACGCAGATTAGTGGGCTTCGCCGGTAGCTGGTGGATCAGCAGAATCCATTCTTGCTTGGGTTTTTGATTTGCCGCGCTCATGGTTGGTAACGTGTATAGGATTGTAACGAGTGTTACATTGAATAGCAAGCGTGAACAGGCGGAGAGGAAGGTCAACCAGGGGGGTTGCGGTACACAAGCGACAGATGCCTGATTCAGCATCGATTCATTCTGGTGTGGCGGTTCTTAGAGGACGAACCTTAAGTGAAGGGTGGGGACAATGGCAGGTCACTTCGGTTTTTGGCGTCACGTTGACGCGACTGTAGGGCAAAAGGTGGAAACCTGTAGGAACCTATGGAATGCTGACGTTTCTTTCGGACGGCTGCTTTGTTGAGTTTAGGTCCATCAATGGGAACGCATGGTAGTCAGTGGAACCAACTAACTCGCGTTCGCAATGCGGAGGCCAGGAGTTCGACCCTCCTCTGCTCCACCAATAATCCTACCTAGGTCAAATACTTACAGCCGCAAGACTAACAGCCCTCTTTTTCGCTTGTGACGCCATTGTGACGTGGCTCTCGGAAAACTGTAGTGAGCGAAGCATGCACTTCCTCGTCTGAGGCACCAAAACCTTAGTAAGCCTCAATCGCCGCAACCGATGTGAGCAGAATAGCTGAACGATAGGCTCGCCCAAGCCAACCTGACTTCGCTTCGATAACCAAACTGTTTACTTTGAGTTAGGGCTGACAAGCAGGGGTGGTCATCTCAGTGCAACGCGGAGTCAGAATTGTCCTCTTTACTGAGCGCAGTCTCGCGCATGTTGGCGATGGATTTTGAACGCGGTGGACGACGCCACGGTGTCGGCACCGAGCGTGTTGAAGGGAAACGGTTTGAATCTGAAGATTCGCGCGCGCTGGAGATGCGTTTGCGCGAGCACTACGAAGTTAACGGCCAGACTGCCTGGGCTTTGCTGACCAAGACTGAGCGTTTTCGCGTCCACATCGTCACGAAACTGCAGGAAGCGGACGTGCGACGCATGCGCATGATTCCGGCGCAGTCAATCGAATCAGTTCTCTCGCAGATTTCCGCAACAACGAGGGGGCACATAATGCCACGTGGCGGGGCATTGTTGCCGGTTTCAGGCTAATCGCAATTCGGAAACGGTCGTTAAGGAACGCTCGTAACTACGATAGTCCCACGCGCCTCAGCAAATCCTGAAAACGCCGGTCGGAGCGGAGGGTGTCGAAAACCGGATTGACGTTAAGATAGTCCATCCCCCGCGACCGATCCTGATCAGCCTTTTCGAGCCATGCGAATGCTTGGTATTTCTCGCCGAGTCCTGCGTAGATTTGTGCGATGTCATACGGCGGAACGTATCGTTGCTTTGATAATTTCAACAGTTCATTGATCTGCTGCTGTGCTTCGGCACGCCTTCCCGCCACCGCATAGACATATCCGATTACCCATGACGAGCCGCTATCGCCTGAAAGGTCGCGCGCCTTTTGCGCCTCGAGGAGGGCTTCGCCGTACATGCTCTTTTGCGCGTACGCCTGTGCCAGCCAGTAGTGCGCCATCCAATGACCTGGCTCCATGTCAATCGTCTTTTGTAGTTGTCCGACTGCCTGATCGTACCGGCGCGCAAAGTAGTAGAGAAAGCCGAGGGTGGTGTTATAGATCACAGAAGTCGGATCAATTTCGAGCGCGCGCTTGATCCTGGCGAAAGCTTCATCCTTTCGCCCGGCCCCCATCAAAAGGATGGCATAGAGGCGGTAGGCATCCGCATAACCGGGATTCAGCTCAATGGCTCGTTGATACTCTCTTTCTGCGCCTGACCAGTCATGCTCGGACTGGTTTTTGAAATGCGCCAGCGCAACGTGCGACTCGGCAATACGGTCGTCAATTTCCAGAGCTTTCAATGCCGCCGCCCGCGCCTTCGGGAAGACATCTTTCGGAGACATGGCGCCGAAGACGCCGAGGCCGATGTAACCCTCGGATAAACCGGCATATGCCAGCGCATAGTTTGGGTCTTTAGCAATCGCCTTCTCGAAATATTCGATAGCCCTCTTGCTTCCTTCTTCGGTTCTCTTATTCCGGTAAAAGCGTCCGTATGTATACAACTGGTAGGCTTCAGCATTCTCTGTGTAACGCCTTGTCAATTGCTTTTGCTCTTCGCCTGTCAGCTTCAACGCGAGCGCCGCGACTACTTTTTCGGAGATCGCATCCTGCACGGAAAAGATGTCAGTGAACCTGTCGTCGAAGCGGCCCTCCCACAACTGCTTCCCGTCCGAGACGCTCACCAGCCGCGCCGTCACACGCACGCGCTCACCTGACCGCTGAATTGTCCCATCGAGCACCGCTTCAACCCCCAACTTTCTGCCGGCATCTGAGGGGTCCTGCTCAAGCCCGCCGTAGCGGCGCACCGCGCTTAAAGGGCGCACGTTGACTTCACCAATGTTGCTCAGTTTGGCGATGAGCGTGTCAGCCATGCCCACCTCCAACGCCTCGTCTCGTCCCTCTGTCACCAGTGGCTTGAACGGCAAGACAGCAATCGATTCAATTTGAGGACGAGGAGCCGCGGTAAGTGCAGGGGACGCAGTAAGCGAGCGATAGATGAAGATACCACCGATGACCAGCGACAAGCTCAATAACGCAACCACCAGCCAGCGCCACTTTGAAGTCCAGGTGTGAATGCGAGGCTGGTCAAAAACCAGCGCTTCACCCGCACTGATCATAGGTTTCTGGGGCGAATCGTCGTCTGCCACAGTTTCTTCAGTAACAACCCGTGTGACGGTCCGCTTTTCCACCACCAACGCTTCAGGTAGCAACTCTTTCACAGGAGCCGTGAAGCGATAACCGCGCTTAGGCACGGTTTCGATATAGCTGCGGCCGTTGTCTCCCTGACCGAGCATCTTTCTCAACGCATATACGTTGTTCGTTAAGTTGGATTCCTCGACAAAGGCCTCCGCCCAAACCACCTTCATCAACTCGTCCTTCTTAACCAGGTGTCCGCCGCGCTGAACCAGCGCGACCAGTGTGTCAAAGGCCTTCGGCGTTAGCGGAACCGGCTCGCCGTCGCGAAAAAGAACCTTCTCAACGGTATCCAGCCGGAACGGGCCGAACTCATATAAATGTTGAGAACGCATGGACATAAAGCCTTGGAGAATTTTCCGAGATTTTTCCGAGATATCTCTTAGGACTTTCTCGCTGCGCCTCAATTACCGTCTGCCGCCATGGCGAGAATTTGATATCCGGCGAAAGAAGGGCACAGCAGTTCGCCCATTCTAGCCCTCGCCCAGTTAGCTGGCAATTACGACAACGCGATATGAGCGAGAAGAAGCGAACGACCGTGACCACGATTGAGAAACATGAGGTTTGGATTATCCGGAAGGCTGTACCGCAACCTTCGGATGAGGCAGGGATGCTCATACCGACTGCGATAGCAGAATTACCGGCCGTTCCATCTTTGAGCGAGCTCAACAACAGTTCAGAAACAAATGAGGAGGAAGAACCATGAGAACAATTAGATTCACGTTGATAGCTTTTAGTCTTTTCGGGCTGGCGACAATTGCCGCTCCCCGAATCAATTCTAATCTCAGCAGCACTGCAGCAGCGCCGTTCGCGTTACCCGATCAACCGGGCACGCTTTCCGTCTGGGGCGACGACTCGGCACATCAGATTACAGACGCGCCGACTGGTGAATTCAGAGCAGTCGCAAAAGGCGGCGCGTTTCAGGGCCTCGCTATCCGATCCGATGGAACACTCGTGCTTTGGGGCGGCTTCAACGACCCACTCGCCGTTCCACCTGTTCCCGCTGCGATCGCGGGGGATGAATTCCTGTCCGTGGCTATTGGTCGCTCTCACGCGCTGGCACTTCGGCCCAACGGCAGCGTAGTGGGCTGGGGCAATAACAGTGCTGGTCAACTGAATGCACCCACCAACGTCCGCTTCGACGCCATTACCGCAGGCAACAGCCACAGCCTCGGCCTGGCTGAGGATGGCACTCTTTACGGGTGGGGCTCGAACGCCTTTGGACAGATCAATGTTCCTGCTGGTCGGTTTACTGAAATCGCGGCCCGAACCCAATACAGTCTGGCGCTGCGCGACGACGGAACCCTCTTCGGCTGGGGCGCAAACTCATCAGGCATCTTTAACACCTGGACGCCCGACGGCCTAGGGCATTTCTATGTCGCCGACAGGAAATTCAAAGGGGTCGCGGCCGGCAACTTCCACGCCTTGGCAATTAACGTGGACAAGACGGTCGACGCTTGGGGCAGCAACGCAAACGGGCAACTGAATGTGCCTGAGAGCGTGCGCTTTAAAGACGTTGCCGGGGGCTTCGGATACAGCTTAGGTCTCGATGTAAACGGACGTCTGGTCGCCTGGGGCGATAACAGCATGGGCCAGCTCGACGTGCCTTCCGGGAAGTTCGACGCTATATCCGCAGTCGCGTTTCACGCCGAAGCGATAGCGCACTGAGCTTGAGTTACCCATCAAGACTCATTAGGTGAAACAGTTTCGGTTAGTCATCAACGCTTGAAACCCCGGTCGATGGCGAAGACGATGGCTTGGGCGCGCGTCCACACGCCGAGCTTGTCGAAGAGATTCGAGACGTGATTGCGGACCGTCTTCTCGCTGATCGAGAGACGTTCCGCGATCTGCGCGTTGCCGAGACCCTCCGTGATCAGCGTTAGCACCTCTCGCTCCCGCGGCGAAAGCGCGGCAAACGCGGGGTCTTCGCCGTGCAGCGAGCCCTTGAGCGCCATGAACTCCAGCACTTCATCGCAGAAGCGTTCCCACGCCGGCTCATGTTCCAAAAGGATGTGGTTGTTCGAATCCAATTCGATGAACTGTGCACCCGGAATCCCTGCGGCCAGGATTTGTCCTTCTGCAATCGGAACGACGGCGTCGCCGCGCGCGTGCAACACCAGCGTGGGCGCACGCACCTTTCCGAGGAGCTCGGTGACGTCGATCATCGCACGCGACTCGAGCAGTCGGGCGGCGATCTCCGGCGTCAGGGTTTTTCGGCAGAGGTCGTTGTACCAGTCTAGCTGTTCGTCAGTGCCGCCAGGGATGAAACGCGAGGTGAAGACCTGGCGGAAGGTGGGGTTATCGCTGCCCCATTCCAGACGAACCAGATCAATCATCGCTTGATAGAAGCTCGCGCGCTCGGGGTCGCCGCGGCGAAACGGCCCCCGTGCGTAGCCGCCATAAAGCACGAGCTTTGAAACGCGCTCCGGATGCTTCATCGCGTAGGCGACGCAGATCGCACCTCCTTGAGAAATACCCAGCATGGAGAATGGCTCTCGCAGGTCTGCCGCCGCGACCACGTCCTCCACGTCCCCAACCCAGCGCTCGAGCGAGAGGTCGCCGATGTTCCGGTCAGTCATTCCGCAGCCACGCTCGTCATAACGAATGTAGCGGAAGTTGTCACTGAAGAAGCGTATCCAGTGCCGCCAAACTGGGCTCTCCCATTCATACTCGAGGTGCGTCAGCCAGTTCGCGGCCTTGATGATCACCGGTCCCGCTCCCGCCTCAGCCCAAGCGAGTTGAACTCCGTCTGTGGTGCGAACGTATCGGATTCGCTGGGTGGGCTTCTTCATTACGTATCCAACATGCGGCGGAGGAACTCTGTAGTCTTCGCGGCGTTAACACTTTGCGCGCCGTTGCTACATGGCCTTATTAGATCGCAGCATTATAGATCGCTTCATTACGCTCGGAGATGTTTTAAGTAGTCAGATGCTGAACGGAGGGCCTCTACCAAAACCGCCTTCGCTGGCAGAGATCGCGGGCATTGCAAAAACCAAAAGTCCATTGTTTGTAGAGTCGTGCTACTAATTGGTGCTAACCTGCGCATTCTAGATAATGTAAGAGTGGGCGGCTAGATTTGATGATGGAAGAAGAATCCATGCGTGTAATAGCTCCGACGCTTTTGGCGCTGATTCTCCTCAGCAACGTGGCTTGTGCAGGTAGCCCTCAACCCGACGCCGCCAACGGAAACTCGCCGCAAACAAATCCCGACCAATGGCAACCTAGCAAAAGCATTCCCGGCGGGTTCCGCCGCGATTTGATTAGCGATACCCATCAGCCTGGCCCCTTCAAATATCAGCTTAAGATCCCTGCGGGGGCCCGGGCCGCGGCGCACCGACATTCTAAGGACGTGCACGTAAAGGTGCTGAGCGGTTCGATGTTCATTACCATCGGAGAGCCGCTACAGTCGTCGCGCGCCCAGCGCTTTGCGGCGGGGCGTGTCTTTGTTGTTCCTGCGCACGCTTGGCATGAGGAGTGGTGGGACGAGGAGACGGTCCTGGAGGCTGAGGGAGTCGGCCCTATGGAAACCGTTTACAAGAGCCAGTGAGGCTTGACGATGTTGTTAATGCTCGCCGGAATATGGGGGATTCAAATTTCCAAACCCTGTACCGTGCTACTGTTGGCGGTGCTCACTCCGACCACAATAAGTAATGGTGCTGGGCAGAAAGCATCTGCCAAATTAATTTCGAGAATTGATCACCTTGTCTATGCCACGCCCGACTTGAATCGCGGCGTTGAGGAGATCGAGAAACTGTTAGGCGTCCGGGCGACCGTCGGGGGCCAACACCCAGGGCGCGGGACCAGAAACGCCCTAGTCGCGCTTGGCCCGACGACCTACTTGGAAATACTGGCCCCCGACCCGGAACAGCCGCCGCCCGAAGAGCCTCGTCCCTTCGGACTCGACGAACTCAAAAAATCCAAGCTTGTCGCGTGGTTCGTCAATGGCCGTGACCTCGAACGATTGAGGCGTGAGGCCGTCCGCAATGGCGTGCCTCTCGGAGAGGTGAAGTCCGGGAGTCGGCGGCGGCCGGACGGGGTTCAACTGTCGTGGCAGTTCACAGACCCTTGGGCGCCGGTGGCTGAGGGTATCGTCCCGTTCTTTATCAACTGGGGAGACTCGCCTCACCCTGCCCGCACCGCTGCTAAGGGCGGCACGCTAATTACCCTGCGAGCGGAGCACCCCGACGTGCGAGGCGTCCGGCGGATGTTGCGGGGCCTCGGACTTGATCTCCAAGTGAAACTGGGCCAGAGTCCGGCGCTAATCGCGGTCATCCAAGGGCCGCGAGGCCTTGTGGAGCTGCGGTAGTCAGTCTGTCGATTCGATTCCGTAACAAACGGCGATTACGCGATCTTTATGTCTAAGGACGCGGCGCTGATTTGGGGACCCGCAACAGCTCCTGAAATCTGGGGAGACTACGCAACGGATCAAGATAGCTGTCGTAGTCGAGCCACTTTGGATCAGCGCAAAACGGGAGCGACTTCTCCAGGCACGTGATTGCTTCTACCAGTTCACCGGATATGGAGAAAGCGCAGGCTGCGTTGTAGAGAACGTTCGGGTCCTGCGAATCGAGTTCAAGGGCTCGCCGCGTCCACTCCAGCCCACGTTTTGTCTCTCCCAGCTCTATGAGCGCAGTTGCTCCTAAAAGGAGTGGCCTGATGTCACTGGGGTAAAACTCGAGATGATTTTGGACCGCGTCGAGACACCTCTTGAATGTCTCCTTCTGCAACTGTTCTCGCTTCTGCCCACGGTAGATGCCGCCGAGCATCGACAATGCATCGATGCTCTCTGGGTGCACTGCTGTAGCCTGCTCTAACAACTCTGCTGCCCGATCGAGTTTTCCCTGCGAGAAACAGGCTCGTGCGTAATAGTAATGGGCCTCATAAAGTTTCGGATTCAGGTCCAGCGCGGTCTCGAACTCTCGTTCCGCTTCCGAAAACTGGCCTCTCAGTGCAAGCACTACTCCCCTTGAGGCGTGCACGTGTGACAAACCGGGGTCGATCTCGACGGCTTTCGAACTCGCCCGATCAGCGTCTACAAGGTCGGACTCAAGACCTCCCCAATCCATATAGAGAAAAGCGGAACAGTCGGCTATCCCCGCATAGGCGGAACCAAAGTGATCATCCATTCCGATCGCTCTCAGGTACAACTGTCTGGCGGATTCAAGGCTCCGGCGCCGCATCTGGTAAAACAGTTGGCGCCCGCGCAGGTAGCATTCGTAGGCTTCTATGGATGTCGTCCGGACCTTTTGTAGGGCGCGTTGATCATCCGAGCTTAGCACTACTTTAAGCGCCCTCACGGTGCTTTGGGCAATGTCTTCCTGAACAGCAAAAATGTCTTCCAGCCTGCGGTCGTATTTTCCTGACCAGAGTTGGTAGCCGTCGACTGCACTAACCAGTTGCGCGGTGATACGAAAGTTGCTCCCCGCCTTTCTGACGCTTCCTTCAAGCACCGTGTTCACGTTCAATCGTTTGCCCACTTCGCGAATATCCAGCGTCGGCGACTTGAATCTAAAGGATGACGTCCTGGAGGCGACATGCAGGTTAGGCAAGCTCGCCAGGCTATTGATAAGCTCCTCAGCGAGCCCTTCGCAGAAATAATCCTGGTCCCTATCCGGACTCATATCCAGGAACGGCAGGACGGCAATAGAGGCAACTCGCCTTTCCGTAATTACTCCGGACCGCCCCTCGCGATCATTCTGTTCTTCGATTACGTGAATACCCTCGATCTGCTTAGCGTAGATCGTCTCCGCTGTAGGATTAGCGGCATCATGTGATTCTACAACAGGGGTCTTGACCCGCCGCGCAAGCTCATTGCTCACGATGCCCATATCGCTCAAGACTTCTTCCACATCCGCGATGAAGCGGTAGCCGCGCTTCGGGATGGTCTCGATGTAGCGAGGGTGGCGGGCGTCGTCGCGCAGCGTCTTCCTCAGCTGCACGATGGTGTAGGTTAAGTTCGACCCTTCGACAAAGGTATCGGGCCAGACCCGCGTCATCAACTCTTCTTTATCAATGATCCGCCCGCTGTTTTGAACCAAAGTCATAAGAGTCTCAAGAACCTTCGGCGCCAAAAGCAAGGGCTTGCCTTGGCGCAGCAGCACCCTCTGGTCGGCATCAAGGGTGAACTCTCCAAAGCGATAAAAATGATTGATGAGCGAAGGCATGACTCCTAGTAACTTCCTATGAACTTCCTCATCGTTTTTTCGGGACTTATCAATTCCTCGTCGTGTAGTTTGGCCGAACCAGGCGACAAAGGCTGGGAGCAGATTCTATCAGTGGCCTCCAGCCTGCATCAATCGGGTCGGGCTTGATAGGTTATTCGTCTGTCCGTGAGGCAACGGGACTAATGTCCCAGCCCTGTGACGCGAAGGATTTGCAAACCGGGACGAAACTCCCATAGCCAACTCTTGGCACAGACCTCATCATGCCGCGCATGAGAGAGGATGGCCTGGTAGTTCAGCTAGACAACCTGGTCCGGGAACACCCGGACTTCGAGCCACTTCACGAGCCGACACTCAACGGGTACTGCTTCCGCTGCGTGCCGAACGGCTTGGTGGAGCGGCAGGAGGAACCCGAAGTTCAAGCGGCGCTCGACCTCCTCAACGAAGAGATCGTGCAGGCCGTCCGGCGCAACGGCTTCGCCGCGGTAGTGACGATCCGCGTCCAGGGCCGCGCCGCAATCCGGGTGTCGTTCTGCTCAAGCTCAAGCAGAACTCCATTAGAGGAAGTTGACGCGACGTTCGAGGCCATCGCGCGTTGGGGGCGTCTGCTTAATAAGAAACTATCCGTCCGTTACGAGCCAGACATGGAGACAAAGCTATGTTCAAGCGGATCGCATTCTTCACCTACGGAAGTCTCAGTTACCTGATATTCCTGGGATCGTTTCTCTACGCCATCGGGTTCATCGGCAACTTTGGCGTGCCAACAACTCTCGACGGCACGCCGAGTGGACCACTCGGAGTTGCCTTCCTGATCGACGCAGGACTACTGACGCTCTTCGCGGTGCAGCACAGCGTCATGGCGCGCAAGTGGTTCAAGGATTGGTGGACGCGCATTGTGCCGAAGCCCCTGGAACGGTCCACTTACGTGCTGTTTTCCAGTCTCGCTCTTTTCCTGTTGTTCTGGCAGTGGCAGCCGTTGGGTGGTGTCGTATGGTCCATCGAAGACCCGTTCGGACGCATAGTACTGCGTGTGTTGTTTGTCTTCGGCTGGGCGCTCGTGCTCGTCTCCACATTTCTGATCAATCACTTCGATCTGTTCGGCCTGCGCCAAGTCTGGCTGTACCTGCGAGGCCGGCCTTACACAACTCTACAGTTCGGCACGCCTGGGCCATACCGCCTGGTGCGGCATCCACTCTATGTCGGATGGCTGTTCGCCTTCTGGAGCACGCCAACGATGACTCTCGCGCACCTGCTCTTCTCGGTAGCCACGACCGCCTACATCCTCATGGCGATTCAATTCGAAGAGCGGGACTTGGCGCGCGAGCACGGCGAAGCCTACGAGAGCTACCGCCGATCAGTTCCGATGCTCATTCCCTTCACCCGCCGCCACTCCGATTTGAGGCAAGAACGTAGTTCGATGAGAGCCCAACGAAAGGAGCATGGTGTTTGACGTCATCGACTGAGCACGCGCTCTAATCACAACAACCCTTAAACAAACCTGGAGGTAACGTATGAAAAGTTTTCTACCCTTTCCAATCTTCATAGCCCTCTGCTGTCTGCTCATTGGCAGCGCGGCGATGACGACTAACAGAACCTCTGCCGCAGCAAACGCAGCAGTTGATAATCTCTCTCCTGCCACCAGACGCGAACTCGCGCGGGCTCGCAACGCGACGGCCAGGTACCACGACTTCGATCGCGCCGACGCTGATGGTTATGAATTCTTACATTGTGTGCCAGGCGAGGGGCTTGAGTACGTGAATTGGTCCCTGGTCGACTGTAACTTCGATATCGAGCATCCGGAAGCACTTCACTACATCCCGGAAGGGGACGGCCTCCGACTTGTGGGTGTGGAGTATGTGGTGCCAATTGCCTGCACGGCCACACCGCCGGAAGGGTTCACGGGTGACGACGACGAATGGGAGTTTATGGCAGAAGGTTTGCCCATCTGGGCGCTAAGAGCCGCGCTCTGGCTGCCCAACCCTGAGGGTATGTTCGCCGAGCACAATCCACGCATACCTCCAGTCTGTCCGTAGATTCATGACAGACCCTCTGGTTCTGGCGCGTAGCGTGCTTTGCCCTAAAAGTCCTCCGATGTTACTGCTTCGGCTTTGCCGCCGGATGTGAGGCGGTGGCTATGCCCCGCCGTCAACGGTCAGATTATCCGGGGCTCTGCCCCTGGGTCGGGCTTTGCCCTTCGAATTTATTGGGCCAAAGGCCGCACAAGGGGCATAGCCCAAACTCATAAAAGGCACCTCTACGGCGGGGCATAGCCCCCGCCTCACATCCGGCGGCAAAGCCGAATTGTCATTGCGCATGGCTTTTGAGGCAAAGGCGGGGTACCGAGCAGTTGTCGTTCCTCAAGGAGATAGTTTCATGAGTATCCAACGATGCAAACTAACAATAGTACTTCTCGCGCTGGTGTCCGTCGGAGTAGTGGTGCTAACACCCAGAACTGCGGCGAGCACCGGCGATGATGCTCTGAATGAGCAGTTGTCTGCGGTTCTCAACCAACACGGGTTTACTGGCAGAGTCGGATTGAGTCTCGAACAACGGCTGGGTCGAAAAATCGACAAGCGACTTGCCGACTTAGGCAGGCTTGCTTTTCATGACAGCTTGCTCGGTTTGAATGACGACAACTCATGCTCGGGTTGTCACGCAGCGCATTTGGGCTTCGGAGACTCGCAGTCAATTGCCATCGGCGTCGAAAATAATAACGTCGTAGGTCCCGATCGTACTGGTCCACGCAATCAACGGCGCGCGCCAATAGTTCTCAATAACGTTTTCTTCCCGGCGCTGATGTGGAACTCGCGGTTTAATTCGGTCTCCGGCAATCCGTTCGACAACAGCGCCGGATTTCAGTTCCCGCTACCGGAAGGATTCTCACTGTCCGGCCTGCCTCACCTGCTCACGGCCCAGGCTTTCATTCCCCCGACCGAGAAGCCTGAGATGACCGGATTCCATCCGTCGGTGCCTGGGACTAACGATGGTATTCGCGCGGCAGTTGTGGAGCGATTAAATGCGAATGCTGAATATCGAAAGTTGTTCAGCAAAAACTTCCCAGAGGTGAAGTCAGGGGCACCGATCACTTCCGAAATGCTCGCTCGTGCGATCGCGGAGTTCGAATTCACGCTCGTCTTCGCAGACGCACCGATTGATAAATTTGCACGCGGGCAGAAGAATGCTATGACTGGAGACGAGAAACACGGTGCCTTGATCTTCTTTGGGTCGGGCAACTGCGTTAGCTGCCACGCGGTTTCAGGTCAGTCCAATGAGATGTTCAGCGATTTCCGGCAGCATGTAGCCGGTATTCCTCAAATCGCACCCACCGTTGGAAACGTCACGTTTGATGGCCCCGGGGCGAACGAGGATTTTGGTTTGGAGCAGGTCACAGGAAACCCAAATGACCGCTATGCCTTCAGAACCTCGCCGCTGCGGAATCTAGCCTTGCAACCGACGTTCTTCCATAACGGATGCTTTACCAGACTGGAAGACGCAGTGCACTACCACTTAAATGCAACCGGCTCAGCGCCGAGTTACAACCCAGTCGCAGCAGGTGTCGATACTGACCTGCAAGGTGCACAAGGACCAATTGCGCCGGTTCTAGCGCGCATAGATCCCGCCCTGTTAACACCAGTCACATTGTCGACTGACGAGTTTCGTCAACTCATCGCCTTCCTGCGCACCGGGCTTCTTGACCCGAAAGCGAATGCGCACGACCTGCGTAAGCTTATTCCGGATCACGTGCCTAGTGGCAGGCCTATCCACGTCTTCCAGTAAAGATTGCCCTAGCCATTCACGGAACAACAACCCTCATGCGGGCTTTGCGAGATCTGCGGATGCGATTATTGAGGTCAAATCCAAGTGGCCAATATGCGACAAAAATAACTGCACTTGACGTTTGGCCGCACGATGACGGCCATCCCATTCTCGCTCTTATCTGGATAACATTGTCTTCCCGAGACCGATCAGACCACCCGCGAGCACCACCCAGAGCACCTCGGCCTTGAATTTATACAGAGCGATGAAAGCAGCCACGCTCATTGCGGCGGCGAACCAGTCTGCGTTTCCGGCAAGCCCGTGCGGAAGAATAACAGCCGCGCCGAAAACCAACGCAAGATTTAGGATGACGCCGACCACGGCTCCAGTCACCCCTGACAGTGCGCCGGTCAGACTCTTGTTGCCTCGTAAGATCTCGATGTAAGGCGCGCCGAGAAAAATGAATAGGAAGCACGGCAGGAACGTTACGTAGGTAGTGACAAGCGCGCCTGTCACAGCGCTGGCCGTCTGGCTCATGCCCTGCGGATTATTCCACCCTGCCATAAAGCCGATGAATTGCAGCACCATGATTAGTGGTCCAGGTGTGGTCTCTGCCAGGGCCAAACCGTCGACCGCCTGCACCTTCGTAATCCAACCAAAAGAGCCGGCGGCCGCCTGCGTCACGTAAGCGAGCACTGCGTAAGCACCGCCGAATGTGACGAG
>JBGTHZ010000155.1:0-7551 GCA_041745915.1 Pyrinomonadaceae bacterium
GCGCGCCAAGATCGCGAACGCGTGTGCCGATCCGGTCCGCGTTGCGTCGGAGGCGTTCGACATCAAGTAAGAGCGCAGGGGTAGCTATCGTTTCGAGATCCATGTTCGCGACAGCGATTATATAGCACAAAAAAAGTTCAGAAAGTCCAGAGTTCAACCTTTAGGTTGTACTTGGCGATGCGGGCAAGCTAAAGCTTGAACTCTGAAATACCAGCACATAGCCTATCGGTTTGCGAACTTTCTCAGTCAGTGGTCATAATCTGTGTGAAGACGTCCAGGTCTTCTTATTCTGAAATCCAATTATAATTATTCATGCAACTATCCATATCGACGCCGCGCACTTTCAGTTTCAAACGAACCGTCATCAGTCATGGGTGGTGTGAACTCTTGCCATTCGAGATAGATCGAGACCGGTGGGTACTCACGCGAACGCTTGATCTCTCAGACGGAGCACCTGTCACCATCCTAATCACGGCAAATAAGCGCGCCGTGAGAATTGATCCATCTCGCACGCTTGGGAAAAAAGCTGTTGAGCGAGTGCTGCGGGATGTACGCCACATGCTGCGACTCGATGATGATATGGCCGCCTTTTATCAAACGATGAAAGCGACACCTGAATTTGAATGGGTGTCGGAGCAGGGTGCGGGGCGGCTGCTACGCGCGCCCACAGTCTACGAAGATCTGGTGAAGATGATCTGCACCACGAATTGCTCCTGGTCACTCACCAGGAAAATGGTTACCGGGCTGGTTCAGAGTTTGGGACGTGAGTCGCCCGGCGGACGGAGAACCTTTCCGACTCCCGAAGCGATGGCGCTGATGCCCTCAAGATTCTACGTGAACGAAGTGCGAGCAGGTTATCGGGCTTCATATTTGAAGGAACTTGCGGAACGCGTGGCTTCCGGCTCCCTGAATGTGGAGGCATGGCTCGAGAGCCCCTTGCCTACCGCAGAACTCATTAAGGAGTTGAAGAGCGTTAAGGGCGTTGGCGACTACGCTGCTGAGAACGTTCTCAAGCTTTTGGGCCGGTACGACGGCCTGGCGCTCGATTCCTGGACCCGGGCGAAGTTTTTCGAAGTGCGCAACAACGGGCGTAAAGCAACGGATAAGAAGATTGCTCGTTATTACTCAGGCTTCAAAGAGTGGCGCGGTTTGGCCCTCTGGTGCGACCTGACCCGCGATTGGCTGGACATAGACGGTCGGGCGTCGGATTGACGCTGAATTGACATCACTGTTTGTAGATGACTCCGTTCTTCATCACAAAGACGATTTTTTGCATGTTGCGAATATCCTTCAATGGATCGCCCGAGACGGCAACGATGTCCGCCCATTTGCCGACCGTCAACGAGCCGAGGTTCTTGTCCCATCCGAGTAATTTCGATCCATTTAGCGTACCGGCCACAATCGATTCCATTGGACTCATCCCGCCCCATTCCACCATCAGCACAAACTCGCGCGCGTTTGTGCCATGAGGGATCACTCCGGCGTCGGTACCCATCGCGATCGGTACTTTGTTAGCCACGGCGATCTTAATTCCGTTACGCATCGCGGCGGCGGCAGCCAGGGCTTTCTCCGCACGTTGTCCTCTAAGTATGCCGCTCCTGGCGGCTCTTTCAACCGCCTCACCGGCCATCAGAGTAGGTACCAGAAATGTGCCCTGCTGGGCCATTAGTCGGGCGCCTTCAATATCGACAAAAGATCCATGTTCAATCGAAGCTACCCCCGCGCGGGTGGCGATTTTGATTCCTTCCGTGCCATGCGCATGTGCAGCGACTTTTCTTTCCAGCTTAGTTGCCTCATCAACCATCGCCTTCATCTCGTCATAGTTATACTGAGTTGTCCCCACCGCATCACCTTCCGACAGCACGCCTCCGGTCGCACAGGTCTTAATCACGTCGGCGCCATACTTAACCTGAAAACGCACCGCTGCTCGTATTTCGTCCGGACTATTGGCAATGCCATCTTCGATGGACCGCTCCATGAGTCCGGGTCGAAAGCCATTCGCATCGCAGTGGCCGCCGGTGATGCCAAGTGAATGGCCGGCAGACTGCATTCTCGGCCCCGGCACCCAGCCTTCGTTGATTGCCTTCCGCAACGCCAGGTCATCAAACTTGCCGCTCGCGCCGACGTTACGCACCGTAGTAAATCCTGCCATCAATGTGTCTCTGGCATTGCCAACGCTGAGAATGGCCCCAAAAGACTCATAATCCCGAACCGCGGCGGTGTCGATATCCGGGTCGCCGAGCACCCGGCCGATCATGTGAGTATGCGCATCAATAAAACCGGGCAGGAGTGTCACATCACCAAGGTCGATAATTCTGGCGCCGGTAGGAACGCGCACGTCGCCAGCGGCACCCACTGCGGTGATCTTGTCGTCAGTTACTATCACAACGGCATTGGTAACAGGTGCGCTGCCAGTGCCATCGATCAAGCGAGCTGCGCGCAGCACGACCAGGCCGTTGCCTTGTGGTTGGACAGGCCTGATGGCGCCTGATTGTTTTCCGGTTTCCTGTGATAGGAACGTAGAAACACTTGCTATGAGTACTATGAAAGCAGCCAGAATTGGTCTTAAGGTGCGCATGCTTGTGGCTCCTGGATGGGTTGCGAGCGACTTTCAAAGTGAATTGGGTTGATCGATGAAAGCCCGCGCATTCTAGTCGAGATCGTGCAACTGCGCCAGCGCAACAAAGTGGCATTTGCTCGGTGTGATGGTTGAGCTGCAAGAATTACTTGTGTATTGTTCAGCACTCGAACATTGAACTTCGACAGGAGGGTTCCCCCCAATGGGTATCGAAAGATTTGGAACAGGCTTTGGCGCTGGTGTGGCCCTGGCCATTGGATTAGTGTTCGCCTCTGCCATAGGAGGTCTGGCATTTATCAAAGGGAAGCGCGGCGATCAGACGATTACTGTGACTGGCTCGGCGCGCAAGCGGATCAAATCAGATCTGGTAATTTGGAGGGCCGGTGTTTCTTATCAGGCGCCGGTGCTTGCAGATGCCTACCGTTCGCTCTCAGAAAATGTGCCTCGCGTTAAGTCGTATCTGATCGGCAAGGGTATTCCTGAGAATCAAATCACGATTTCTTCCATCTCGTCTCAAACCTTGCACGCCCGAACCGATCAGGGAGAAGACACTGGACAGATCACCGGGTATTCCCTGCGACAGGAGCTGGAAGTACGTTCAAATGATGTGGACAAGATCGCCCAGATTGCCCGCGAGTCCACGGAACTGATCAACCAGGGAATTTTGCTGGAGTCGATGGCCCCGGCGTACCTCTACACAAAACTCGGCGAAGAGAAGATCACCATGCTGGCGGAGGCGGCCAAAGACGCCAAAGTGCGGGCTGAAAGGGTGGCAGAGAGCACGGGCAGCAGCATTGGCAGTGTGCGCACTGCCAGAATGGGGGTGCTGCAGATCACCCCAGCCGATTCAAACGAAGTCTCCGATAGCGGCATGAACGACACCTCGTCACTGGAAAAAGACATCACGGCCGTAGTCAATGTCGGTTTTGAGATTAATTAAGCAGTTGACAACTCCCAAGCGCATAGGCGAATCTAAGACTACAACTCGCTGCCCCTGGCGAGAGTCTTAAATCCAACAGAGCCCGAAAGAAATAGTTATGAAGTTAGGTTCCCTCGCAGTCACGCCTCTGGTTATTTCCTTTGTATTTGCAGCTGCTTCGGCACAATCACCGCAAGTCACGGAATTAACCCGTCCGCGAACCGTGTCGTCTCCGGCTCCTCAAACGGAAAAAGACCAGCAGGAACAGGAGCAAAGAGTACCGCAGAAGCAAAGTCCAGAGACGGTTGAGAGCCCCGCAGCACAGCCGGCCGGTTCGCCCTCAGTAGTTCCGCCACAGTCAGTTGAGTTGGCGGGAACAGGGCCTGAAGCCGCTGAATCACAGAAGACGTCGCTCCAGCTTTCGCCGCAGACGATCCGCGCCAGAATTACTGAGGCGGAGCGCCTGTTCAGGTCGCGTCCGATGCCGACATCGATGGCGCCTTCAATACAATTTGTAACCCTCGCGGCTCTGGATCGCAGTACGGCCCGCATCCATCACGTCACACTTTTAAAAGAATCATTTCTCACCAAAGGCTTTGAATTCACCACGACTAGTTCACTGGGCGTGCCGTTGAGTGTTCGCGTGCTGCGTGCGAACGGGGTAAATACTGCCGTAACAATCTTCGACAGTCAGGGCAGCTCCCTCACTCCACTGCTGGTGGAGTTTCCGATTGAGAAGCGCGGCGTCTTTCGCGAGTTGGCTTATTACACCTCAGCCCATCCGGCTCTCCTTTCGCCGGAGCTGGCCCGCTCGGGGCAGATGTATGTGCGCAACATGTTGGATTTGGCAGCAACGCGTTTGCGTGAGAAGGGTGTCTTTATCTCGCCTCAGATCATCGATGTTGCCGAAAGACTTTGCCTGGTCGAGCACGTTGATCATGAGCGGTTTCGAAAGGAAGACCGCGGCGCGCTGTACCACGAGATTTATTCGCTATTTGCTCTCAACGAACTTGATACTTACCGCTATTCGGTTAGCAGTGCCGGGGCGGGTGGTATGGTGCAAATGATTCCCTGGGCATACAACCTGATGAAGAAGCGCCATCCGGGCGTGGGTCTGACGCCTGATTTTGTGACGGGCATGCGCAACCACGGAAACGCGCTGCAGGCGATGCTGCTCTACATGCACGACACCTGGAACGATCTCTCGGCTAATCAAGAGGTTCAGTACGCGCTCAGTGCGAAACTCGCGACGCAGCCCGAGTTGCTGGCGGCCGGCTATAACTCAAACGCCGCTCGTTTGCCGGGTTATTTGAAGCGCGGAGGTTCGTCCTGGCGCGTCCTCATTCCGCGTGAGACACAGATGTATCTGCAGATCTACAAGAGTTTTGAAGCCCTGGTTCCCATCAAGCCGAGGTCTACGCCTCAAGTCTCCAGCGGTAGCTAGCAGATTGTAGGGGTGTCCCTCCGTGGGCACCCCAACGTCGAACCTAACCCGCTCTATCGAGATCGCTTCTCTCTACGACGTTGGGGTGCCCACGGAGGGACACCCCTACAACTTATCCGCACAATCAATCTGAAGTCTTGCCGAAGAGTACGTTAACCCAGTAGAACGCGACGGTGCCGGCTCCGATCACGGCGCAGGTTGCCACTGTCCGCCACAGAATATCCGTCCCGGTAAACTTCCATATAGCAAGTAAAGAAGCGACAACCGCCACCAGGATGCAGGCGCTAGTGGTCCAGAATGAGATCGTCCTCACCATTTGTGGATTCAGAAAACCTCGGCGCTTAGGGCCTGGTTGTGAGTCTGGCAACTTGGATCTCCGTCGTCGTTTTTCTACATAGTCAGGGCGTCAAGAGTATTTCGCGGCCAGTCGTTTCACTGTATTTGCGTTCCGCAACGTGGCCGGCATTCCCAGAGTCCGCTCGAGTTGGGCCCCGGTAACCTTGGATTCGCTAATCTTCTTTCGAGAAAGCCAATAGACCTCGCGACCATACACTCGGAAGTCGTCAACCTCCGTCGCGAATGTCATGATTTTCCGTTTGGACTCGGTGCTGGGCTCGTCTGCCGTGAAAGCGATATACAGTGCATTTCCATCTGCATTCAAATCAGAATCGTCAAATGGTTTGTACTCCGCGATGTTCACCAGTTCAGATGTCGACCTGACAAATGTCGCGACCGCGTAACCGAGAGTCTCCTGAAGAATACTCTCGATCTTCCTTTCCAAAGTCTTTTTGCTTTTGGAGGTCGAATCGAATATTACATTGCCGCTGGCGATAAAGGTCTCGACATTGGAAAAACCCAGAGCCTCAAACAATTGGCGCAGCTGATCCATTTTGACGATATGGCCGCCAACGTTAATGGCCCGCAGAAAGGCGACATATTTCGGCATACCATCACTTCTCAACCCGTTTACTGGCCATTCCCTTTGACCGACTTCTCCACGATCTTCCGCAACACGCCCAGATCGACGTCAGAAAGCTTTTTAATGTAGAGACACGACTTGCCGGTCTTGTGCTTACCAAGACGAGTCATCAGATCCGCGACACGCTCAAACCCATGCATGATGTAGAGGGTCAGGTCGGTTTTCCGTGGGGAGAATCCCGTGATCATCCATTCGCCTTCCCGCCCGCTTTCGTACTTGTAGCGATAGCGTCCGAAACCAACAATACTGCTGCCCCACATTGTAGGTTCTTCGCCGGTCACGTCTTTCATGGTATTTGTAAGAACGCCCCTACGATGAATCGCCGGCTTCAGAAAATAGCCGCTTGAAATTCCGAAGTTTGAAAAAAATCTTTGACTGCGTTTACAGCCTGTTCCGAGTCAAATTCGCCACAGGTGTAAATAATCGTGGAAAGGAACTTTGGATTCACCCAGACGCTGATGTAAATCCCCGAGTCAATCAACGGCACAAACCCATCAAATCCCTCATTGACATCTTTACCCGCGCCGCCGGTTTCATGAACGATGGGGTCGCCGTATGTCCGCAGTCCCAGCTCGGTCGTGATATGTGAAAAATACTTGCGCAGAGTTTCTGCCGACACTTCAACGCTGAAATAGCCTTCGAAGAGTAGACGCTTCCTAAATATGTCAGGCGCGATATCAGTTAATGGTGTGGTATTCATCTTGAATGTCTTCACTCATTGTGGGTTAATGCGACTGAAAAGGGCAAACTCCGACTCGTTACAGAACCGAGAACGGTAGCGACCGGATGACACACGCAACTCTGCCGTGACTATAGAAATCGACTATTACACTTTGCGTGTGGCATCCGGTCGCTACCGCTTTCGGTTCTGTAACACGGTGACAACGAGCTACTCGTCGCCAGTCGGTATTATTCCGGCACCTTCGACCATCAGAATTACCGTCCGTTCGGGTGCTCGCGGCCGGTGCATTGTGCCTTTTGAAACTACGAAACCCTGACCGGGCTCGAGTTCGACCGTGCGTCCCTCCAGGTCGATCAGAAACTTCCCCTCGACCACGTAGAAGAATTCATCTTCGTCGTCGTGTTTATGCCAGTGGTAGTCTCCCTGGATCACGCCTAGTCGCACGACTGATTCATTGACCTGACAAAGAGTTTGGTTGTACCAGCGGTCGGTGCAAGCTGCAACCAATGCGGGCACGTCTACAATCTCCATCTGCGGGAAGAGTACGTTCAAGTGAGTTACATAAGGGTAGGTCTTTTCTGAATCGGCCATGTTTTATCCTCTCGTCAGCTTTCGCGCTCTTCCAAACATTGTATAACCGAATTCTTACGTCTTTGAGTGAGACCGATGCCCGACCCGGTTGCTACTCGGTTCTGTATAGCGCTTGGGTTAACTCGCGGATCACTCAAGCTCGCAGCATGAAGTCAGTACCGTCACGCGGTAGCGTCGGGTCCGGCCATCCGCATCTCGACTCCCACTGTTTTATAGTCGGTATCGGTAGATTCCCATTGACACGTTGATTTGTGGTTGGAACCGTGGACCCGACGCACCGCGCTACGGTACTGATTTCATGGTACTACGTTTAGGTTTTCACCAGTCTCTGTAGCTGAGTCGGCATCGCGCTGTCCTA
>JBGTHZ010000156.1:0-36847 GCA_041745915.1 Pyrinomonadaceae bacterium
GTGCTTATGCATGACTACCCCCGGGACTAAAGCAGTTACGTCAAATTTCTCGAAGCGAACTCCGAGACCGCACTACGATTAGAACGAAAGACCTATGGGGAAGAGTCGGCAAAACTGATAAGGGGGAATCAGTTGGAATTAACAGCTAGTCTTTTGAGAGCTTTATATCACTTTCACGGCGTGAGTCAAAGCCTTCCGATGCAGGCTTCCGATGTGGGCTTTTCGATGGGGGTGGTGTCATGTTCTTCATCCCCGTGGCTCATAGCGAGGTTCGTGGCAAACGCCACGAAATCACACGAACGGGCACGAACAAGAAGCGGAGAATGTCCGACTTGCAAATGAAAATAAATCGGTTCTATATTTGAGTGGCAACCACTGAACACTCTCCAGTTAAGACACTCTGCGAAATAAAGATGGGCCACTCGAAATCGGAAATCGAGTGACCCATCTTCATTTCATGGAAACTCGTTAAAAGAGTTTCGCGTTACTTTCCACCTCAAGGGTCTATTTCTTGAAGATCCCGTGCTACTGCTCGCCGGCAAGTTTCCTCATGCGAATTCGTTGACCGGGTGCCGGAGTCGGCCCTCCCCCTTCCTTAATCGTATAGCCGGCTGGTACCTCGAACAGACTACGCGCTGGCTCAGAGCGATCGATGTTTGCAAGGCGATAGCTGTTTTCACCGAAGCGGGGATCGACATGTCGAGTCATCACCACTATCTCCAAGTCTGGCGAATACCAACGCTCGCTAACAATCTCAATGGGCCGCTCGTTGCCAATCTGCCCTGCCGGGATAGTGACTGTGCTCCTTGTGCCTTCAGCCTCTGCTCCCCCGATGTTTTGTTTGCCGAGCGACTCCTTTCGAGCGTTGGGATTGTTCTTATTGAGCAGCCCCATCGCTACACCGGCCTCCGTCATCTTCTTGTCCATTACGCCGTCCGAATGGAGTTTAATTCGGAAGGGCTCTGTTGCGTTGGGGCCACCACCATCTGAAGTTCCGTCCGGTGGCGGCGTCTTGAATTCGAATTTGAAACGCATCGGTGGCATCTTCCGGGCAACCAGTGTCCTGGGATCCAGGACATAACTCACTGCTGCTACGGGATCACTGATATGAATTGTTTGCCACGGTCCGCCCTCATTAGTAAAAGCACCGATTGCCTTCAACGCATGTTCCCGACGGGTGCGGCCTTCACTGTCCCGGTAAATCGAAGCAGTCGACTTGTTGATGATGCGATTTCCGTCGCTTAAGGTCTGCGTGCTCTCCGTTATGGCTTCAGCTGAATAAGGAGCGCCCTTAACAAGCTTCCCGCTAAAACTCATCTCCGAGGCCAGGAAAACAAAGTCCCCTCCCGGCGGCATCGGCGGATGCGGGTGTTCCTGCATCAGTCTCTCATGTTCGATCTTATCGAGGAGCACATGTTCAGGTACTTCGCGTTCCGGCGCAGGATGTTTTTCTTGAGCGGACATAACACCCAGGCTCCCAATTGTCGCCAGGGCGATTCCGCCGAGTATTCCGAGTCGATTTTTCATTGCTTTTTCCTTTTCAGCGGGCATAAGCCCGGTTTGATTAGTCCCTAATCTGCGGCCGCGCTATTGAACAAAACGAATCGCGCGAGCCAAACCATCCGCACTTACCAAAACATCAGCTTTCACTCTTTCGCCGTACCGTTCAATATTCACGGGTAAGCCAAACCTCGCCATTGCTGCCCGCGGCAACTCAACCCGCACCAGCTCTCCACCGTCCTGCAGGTTCACCGGGCTCATATAGCTCAATGACAGAAACTGGGTGGTTACCTCACTCTGTTCTGAGTCACCTGCCACAGTGTTATTCGTTTCCCCTTCCGTTCCCTTAGTCACAGACGTTTCGTTTTCACTGGAAGCGCGTGTCGCCAACCTCCGGGCTGATTGCTTTCGCTTGGGCGTATAGAACGCCGCCGTCTGCTCTGGCGTTGACTTCGATTTTGGATGGTCGATCACAACCGCGGCAGCTTTCGGAGAGGTCGTCCCTTCCGTGTTATTGATTGCCTTAATTCCATCCCCAGACGGAGCCTCGAGCCGCCACGTCACGCCGGCTATTCCAAAGGAGATCAAGACAACCGCAGCGGCAGCCACCCCCCAATATTGTCTCCGACTGGTCGCGCGCGTTGGTGGGAACGAAGTAGTTTGAATACGAAAAGCCTCTATCAAGTGTTGTTCGACTCCGGAGGAGGCTGACACAGACTTCATTTTCGCAGCCAGAGCACGCAGCCCAAAAGTCAGCCGTCGTTCAAGTGCCAGCCGGAGCGCACAGGTTTCGCAATCGGCGCTGTGAGCCAGCGCCTGTTCCCGTGCGTTCGCCTCTATCATCTGCTCGCGCGCAAGATCGTTGACGACTGTTTCAAAAATTTGGCAGTTCATGCGAAACACCTCGTCGATTTGGCCGTGGCTGAAGTTGCGTCTTCCTCTCGCGCTGGTCGCAACTTCTCAATTAAGAGCGCGCGAGCTCGATGCAGCCGCGAACGCACGGTGCCAATAGCACAACCAAGCATCTCTGCTGTTTCCCCGTAACTCATTTCCTGCAGATCGCAAAGCACAACAACTTCTCGATAGCGCTCAGGCAAAGCCAGCACGGCCCGTCTGACGGCTTCTATCGCCTCCGTACGCGATATTTCATCGAGGGGGCCAAAAGCGGTGACAAATTCCTGACCGGAGAGGTTGTGGTTGTCCGGGACTTCGTTCATGGATACGTAAAACCGTTCGCGCTGCAAACGCCGGAGTACGTGATGGCGGGCGATCCCCATTAGAAAAGCGCTTAAAGAACCGCGAACAGGATCGAAAGTGTGGGCCTCGCGAATCAGAACCATGAAAACCTCTTGCGTTATATCCTCGGCCAGCTCCTGAGAACCGCTCATCTGCAGGGCAAAACGATAAATGCCCGGCTGCCGGCGCCGGTACAAAGCCGTAAGGGCTTCTTCGTCTCCAGCCCGCATCCCCTGGAGCAGTTCGGTGTCACTAGAGTTGTCAGGTTTCATCCCAGGAATAGTCGGCGGCTTGCCTTCACTCTTAATTCGCCTGAGATGGTCGGAAAGTTCCCGAAATGCTCGACGTCCAAGGCACATTTAATAGTTATGAAGGTGAAAACTTAAGGAGGCGAGTCTTAATAGACGTTCTGCGAAAGCTACTTGCAGACTTGGGGCGCATTTCGGGGTGCCCTTTATTATCTCTAACGGACGATGAGTCCTGGCAGACATCCGGTAGGAAGCCGCCCCTCACTTATAACTCCTGCTCTTCTGCGACTGACACCATCTTCTGAGAGCCAAAACCTTCTGCTCAAATGAATCTGGAACTCCAACCTGCTGTGCGCTAGAAGCGTTACTACGCACAAGTCCCATCGCAAAATTTCCCAAGGATTCCGTCGGCAAATAGGTATCAACGACATCTTCTGGTCTTGGTGACCAAACTACTTCATAAATATACACGGACCCATCCCGCGACCTTACTTCACGCATATTGTACATTTCATCATATGCGCGTTTGCTGTCGCCCAACTGAAGATAAGCTAAGGCCTGATTAAAAAACGCGTCAGCCAACAATTGAGAAGATCCGCTTTTGTAATTATTGATGAACTCTCCGTACTTTGTGGCCGCCAGCTCCAGCACCTTCCGATCGTCTCTTCGCAGTCGGTGCTTTTGAATGTAATACTTCCGCTGATAATAACTCGCCAAATAATATCGAGCCTGCTCTAGCTCCTTAGAAGATCTCGAAAATCGAGAAATGACGAGGTTAAAGTGTTGGCTCGCGTTATCATTGATGTCATCGTTGTTGTAGTAGAACATTCCTCGAGCCAGACACTGTTGGGCGCTCACACACTTTTGAGGCGGAGGCAGCATCGCTCGGCAGTGCACCGCCGGCAATAGTATTAGCCCCCCAAGAAGAGAGAGGATGAATAGCCGATGTTTCCAGGTGCACTTGCGATTTGAATAGCATTCCCACATGAGGAACCTCCCTAATCATCAGCCGAACGAAGCGGTTGCCGTTAGCTGGGTAAGCTATCGGCCCGTTTATCCAACCCGAATGCCTTGCGGAGTATCGGTGTTCCCATAACCGTCGCGAACAAACTAAAAACGAAAAGCATTAGTGGCTTGTCATAGGAAGCACGAAGCTTGAAAGCTTCGAAGCTAACGTTGAGCTCGCCTTGCAAGGCCAAAATCGACACGACCAGGGCGATCAAGACCGTTGTTGCCACGGCCATTCCCTTCCGCAGACCGGTGCCTTCGAGGACGAGCATCTTCCAGACGAACATAAGCAAGACTCCCACTGAAATCCCCAACAGGACCGCAATTCCCAAGACAAGCAATCTCGGCTGCATGCGTAAACCTCGAGCGTAGGTATAGTCGGAGATTCGGCGCCCTTTGCCATCGTCGTAGACGAAACTGAAATTGAGCTGGCTATCCGGATCAAAACCTAAAAGATAGTTGCCAGCTGACATACCGGCCATTTTTACATTGAGTGTTAGCATCTCATCTTGAGAAGGTGCAATGCTCACTGGTGGGTCAAAGACTATCGTATTGCCGTTGATTTTGCCGCTTGGTGTTGAAGTGGAAACAATCCTCTCCAGCAACCCTGGCGGGCTGGCGGTAACCGTCAGCTTCTGGAGATTGATTGTGTAAGTGGGGAAATCATTGTGGGCCACAAGGGTCAATGGGTGGATCTGGCCGCTCAAACAAGACTCAGTCTTGGGCTTTTCCCTAATACTCAAAAGTCCCTCTTTCAGAACGCCAACATATAGGGGGAAATTCAATAAAATGTCCGAATACCGAGGTTCGGTGCGACGCAACTGCTCTACGTCGGGCGGTTCAAAACGCAATTCAACATTATATTCCTTAGGCTTTGTGTCCTTTTTTATTCCACCCACAAAGCGGTACTTAGCCCGCGATACACCGTCGATAGCACTCGGTTGGCCTGGATCCAGCAACTTCGGCTCACTCATGTGACTAAACACTGAGCTATTTAGGTCGCACCGTTCACAGGAAACAAGTTTGAGGTTTTTCCCCATCGTTTCGATTGAAACGTTAATCTCAAAGTAGTCCGAACCTTCTATGACCTTAAGATAGTCATACTCAATGTTCACCGTGTATGACCGGTCGTTGCGATTCACAATCTCTTTGATGGTCGTAACTGTTGGTGAGTCCTGGGCGTAACTATCGATTGCCGTACTGAGCAACAGACCGGCGGCTACGATTAAACACTTGTTTCTCAAGTTTGACGTCATGACAGTACCTCCGTCATTCAACCGTTAAAGCCCAGACCGTCTACGCCAGTTATTCTCCGCGAGCGACGGCGTGAATTTTGACGGGTCTAGACCGGGGTGAGTCGCTTCCTCATTTTTACGTAAACAGGCCGCGACCATGCCCCCCCGTTTGCGGGAAAAGATTTTTCTGTCTTCCTGCGGCTGCAAGGACCTCGGTCTTCGTGAAGAAGTTGGGCGGCAAGTGGACGCCGCCATCTAATCTAACCTACGGCACGAGGAAACAAAGCGAGCACTATACGATACGGCCGGATTCTATTCTTCCGATCAAATCACGTCAATATGGTACTGGTTCATTGCAATCAATACTCCGGTGCCGGAATCCAGATTCGATTATAGGCCCAGCACTTTAACCCTTACGCCCGAATCGTCGCATGAATTCAGGTGAGCGTTGGCGAAGACTAAGCCAATCTTCAAAAATGACCGGGGATTGAAGCCAGACAGTCAGCCACTGGGCGATCTCCCTGGCTTCCATCCGCTTCTGCCTCTCGACGTTCTTGCTATGCGCCATCCCCAACGCTTCTTGTTTGAACCCCAGTGTCATCTCGCGGAGCCGTTTCAATTGCGCTTGCTCGCTATTCTGCTCAAACTTTCGACGTAATGCATCGAGCTTCTTTATCGAGATTGATGCCTCTGCCAGACCTGAGAAGTTCAATTCATCCGGCGGGATTAGCGCCGATAACTCTCGTTCGCGCCATTCGGTATCCAGACTCAACACTTCAGGGTGACGCAATACAGCGCCTTCATCGGCGAGAGTCCGCGCAATTGATGCCGGACTATCTAAACTCCCGGAGCCGAATCTTTGCCTGATGACTTCCTGAATCTGCTCTAGCTCGCTGGCGCCGACAGACTCGCAATCGAGAGTCTCCCAGACCTCAATGATTAGATCTTGCTTGGTGCGGGCCCGCCATCTGTTCGCTTTCATCAGTTATGACTTGTGGTTCCTATGGTTCACAATCGTGAGTTAGACTCTTAAGTGACACAGACTTCAGTCTGTGGTTTCAAGCTGGCCTGGATCAATCAATGGTCGTTGCAGCTTAACCTGCAACACAGACTAAAGTCCGTGCCACAGCCAAGTAACTTGAGGGATAAGTTTACCCCATGAAGAGCAGATACTTTTCAGTCTGGTGCAACCGCTGATGTTTGTTTCGAGTTCAACCGAGGAGTTTTCAGTGCCGGGTTCGCAGTTCGTCGACTCGGCGGTCCAGGTCTTTCTCACAGAGGTTGCTCAGGTTTTCGCAGGTAAGCCTTTCCAGCCGCATGCCTTTTTCCGCAGTGGCCATGCCCAGACGCTGGCAAGTTTTGCCTGGCCAAGGCGTTTTCGACTTCGGCCTCCCGGCGACGAGAAACGCCTGTTTGAAGTCGCCCCGAACACCAAGGTCCTGGCTCATTGTCGCTGGCACCCTAATCGGGTCGAACATCCGACTATGGTGCTCTGGCACGGCATCGAGGGTTCCAGTGATGCAGTTTACATGCTCGCTACCGCCGGGAAAGCTTTTCGGGCCGGGTTCAACGTGGTGCGAATGAATTTTCGTAACTGCGGCGGCACTGAACACCTCACTCCGACGCTTTACCATGGTGGACTGACTGAAGACCTGCGATCCGTTCTCACCGAATTGATCGAACGCGATGGTTTGTCTCGACTCTTTCTCGTGGGGTTCTCACTGGGCGGCAACATGGTGCTCAAACTCGCGGGGGAATACGGCGACCAACCACCAAAGGAAATAGTTGCAGTCTGCGCGATCTCACCTTCGGTTGATCTGGGCGCCAGCGGCGACTCGATCGCCCAGCGGTCCAACTGGATTTATCATCGAGATTTCGTGCGCCGGCTAAAAAATCGCGTGCGGCTGAAGGGAGAACTTTATCCTGAGATTTACGATATCAGCGAAGTTCATCTGATCCGCACACTCAGGGAGTTTGATGAACGCTTCACTTCGATAGCCCACGGCTTTGCCAATGCCGCAGACTACTACGATAAGGCCAGCGCTCTTAGAGTGATGGACAAGATCAGACTGCCCACCCTAATCATTCACGCGCAGGATGATCCATTTATTCCCTTTGGGCCCCTACGCGATCCTTCAATCGGCCACAATCCATACATTCTTCTGCTGGGACCCGAGCGTGGCGGCCACGTCGCTTTCGTCGCTGCCGCAACTAACGAGGAAGATCGCTTCTGGGCGGAAAACCGGGTATTGGAATTCTGCAAATTGGCGCAGCTTTCTTTCTAGTCAGACTGCTAGGGCGCCGTCATTTTCAAATGTAGGATAGCCCCCGTTTGCGGCAACGCTCTCGCTCATCTAGAATCTGAGAGAGAAAGGAATGAATAATGTCTCACCAACCAGTGACAGCTGAACCGTCAGCACCAGCGGTTCTCGCGCTCAAAGTACAATCCGTGGGCTTGACCGACCAGCAGTTCGAGAAACTGTGCCAGGATAACCCCGATCTCCGAATTGAACTCACCTCAAAAGGAGAACTAATAATCATGCCTCCCACGGGAATGAAAACCGGATGGCGCAACAGCAGAATCACCGGCCGCCTTTGGGAATGGACAGAGAAAGACGGCTTCGGCTTGTCGTTTGATTCATCCACCCTTTTTACCTTGCCGGATGGATCGAAACGTTCGCCTGATGCTTCATGGATTCGCCGTGAAAGAGTAGAAAAACTGACTCAGGAAGAACAGGCGGGGTTTGCTGCCATCGTGCCCGACTTTGTGATTGAGTTGCGATCTCCGAGCGATCGTTGGCCAGTCCTCGAAGAGAAGATGCTCGATTACATGCGTAATGGTGTGCAACTCGCTTGGCTTATCGATCCCACAAGTAAGCGAGTCTACATCTATCGCCCGAACCAGCCTGTGGAGACTTTGGACAACGCCGAAACCGTTTCTGCTGAACCAGAGTTGGCGGGCTTCACTTTCAACTTGCAAGAGATCTGGTAGCCGAGCGCCGCGGGCTCGTGGTGCATTTTGCCAACGGCCCCCGATTAATTGACAAGGCAAGCCCTTCGAGTAACGGACAAAACCCGCACCGTGTTACTCCACCACTCGGCCCCGTATCTTGGTGGGTATTATGAAATGGCGCCCCTCAAAACCAATTTTCCTCATCTTGGAAGAGATGAACCAATTTAATACGAAGGAGATGAGACCCGGTCGCTCGCGGTTCTGACAAGCGCCGTCATTTCTCGATCTTCTTGATCAGACGAAGGGCGTGGTTGCGGGCGATCAGGGGTAGGTGGTCGTCGGTGCTGATCTCCTTTAGTAAAGGGATCAATTGCAGAGGGTCAGCAAGCCAGTTTCTTTTCATTGCCGACTCCAGATACTCCATCAACTTGGGAGCATTGAGCGGCTGGTTCTCGCGCGCCACGGACATGTCAAATACGAAAATCGCCTGATCCGCGACGCGTCGATACTCAGACACCAGCGCCGATGCGCTGGCGTTGTTGCTCCAATTAAACTCGGCCGTCCGCTTGCGGTTGCCCTGCTTCATCCCTATTCGCATGGTGCCGAGATGTGCAAACTGTCTCTCGGCCTGGTAATTTTCCTGGGACTCCAAAAAATTCAACCCGTGCCACAGTTCCGTCAATCGACTCAAGGTTGAAGGCGACAATTCAATAGCTTCCTCCACGGACGTCTCTTCATTCAGCCGCTCGAAAGTAATCTTACCGCGGCCGCTGGCGTCGTGTTCGATGACGATATGACGGACGTGGAAATTCGGTTGTGAGAATTCATAAGAATACGTCACCGGCGCCGCGAACGTTTTTGATTCTTCAGTGATCTCGGCGGGAGGTGATGACTGCCCGGGACGGTTATTCTGTTTCCTGTTCGGCTCGGGCGACTGCTGTGGATTCGTCTGAGCCCAGCAAAATGACGGAAACACACAAGTGAAAATCGCCGCGCTCAAAATGAAAAACGCGGCGGGGAGGAGGCGGAGAGTTTTGAAAGTTCGTCTGGCCATCCAATCAATTTGCGATGGGCATTCTAACGAAAGAACAGGACTAAGGGAATCCAGGAGGTAAATCTGTAGTTAACTTTGAGGCGGCTGTGCCGCACCCCTTGCGGAATGCCTGCGGGGTTCCGGCATCATCCTAAATTTTGAGGCTCCGGCGTTGGATGCGGGGGCGTAGCCTCAAGTCTTATCTAGCTTCTCGAGGAGGCCGAGCCTCTCCGGCGCGGGGTCCACTTACTCAAATCTCACAGAAACAAGTTTCGACACACCAACTTCCTCCATCGTCACGCCATAGAGCGCGCGGGCCATTTCCATCGTCCTCTTGTTATGAGTAATAACAATGAACTGTGTGTTCGCAGCCATCTCAACGACCTTGTCAGTAAACCGGCCCACGTTTGCTTCGTCTAATGGAGCATCGACTTCATCCAGCAAGCAGAAAGGCGACGGTCGGTAGTGGAAGATGCCCAATACCAACGCCAAAGCCGCCATTGCCTTCTCGCCACCCGAAAGCAGCAGAATGTTTTGCAGGCGCTTACCCGGCGGCTGCGCGATGACATCGATGCCGGATTCCAGTACGTCGTCGGCCTCTAACAGACTCATCTCACCGCGCCCGCCGCCAAAAAGCTCTTTGAACAACTCGCCAAAGTTTTTATTGATCTGTTCGAAGGCGTTACGGAATCTCTCGCGCGAACGCCTCTTGATTTCCCGTAACGCCTCCTCAGTCGAGAAGATGCCATCAACGATATCCTGCCGCTGAGCGGTCAGAAACAACAATCGCTCCTCTGATTCAGACAACTCTTCCAGGGCCATCATGTTGACTGCGCCAAAGCCTTCAATACGGGAACGTAACTCTTCCACCCTGGCATGTCCCGCGTCCAGGTCAAATTCTTCGGCCAGCGACAACTCCAGGGCTAATTCCTCGAGCGACTGATTCAATTCGGCAGCGCAGTTTTCGCGCACGAACGCGAGTCGAGCCTGAGCTTCTGCCCGCTGCACCTCGAAGCCTCCGCGCGAGTCGCGTAATTCCGCGGCGCTGCGGTTAAGATCTGAAAGTTCGGCAGCCAACGAGTCGGCTTGCTGACGAGCGGCTTCCAGTCTGCCGGAGAGAGTCGTGATCTCCTGCTCTTCGTGCTCCCGTTCGGCTGTGACGCGGTTGGCTTTCTGTTCCAGCTCGGAAATTGACTGGCGCAACTCTTCAATACGTGAGGTGATTTCAATTACTTCTAATCTATGCCGCTGAACCCTGGCGGCAAGGTCTGAATACTCGACTTCTATCCGACGCAGCTCAGTCGTCGTGGCCCGCCTTCTTTCCGCAGCCGCAGCGGCCGTGGCCCTTTGTCCGGCTAGACCCTCACTTTCTAATTCAGCTTTCCGGCGCGCCTCTGCCAGAGTGGCAGAAGCTCTGATTACTGTCTCGCCCGACGCGAGGCGTGCTGCCTCGGCTGCTTCCGCCTCGGACAGCGCTGTAAGCCGGCGTTGCTCAACATCGCGACGCTCATCTTCCACCCGCGCTTGGTCTTCGGCAACTACACGTATGTGTCGCTCGGTGCGTTCGATTTCCTGGGCCAGCCCTGTCGCCGTCAATTCACGCGTCATTGCCTCGCGCTCTTCGCGACCGATGGCTTCGTTCAGATACACCACCGCGTCTTCCAGCCCCACGAGATGACGCCGGACCAGTTTCGATGCTTGCTCAGCCGAGCCAACTTCAGACCGCAAACCCTCGGAGCGCGCTTCCAGTTCCCGTAACTCACGCTTGAAGGCCAACAGCCCGGCCCCCTCCTCGACCGCACGAGCGTCGCCTGCGCTGACGAATTGACCTCCAGCTACCCAGTCACCATTAAGTGTCACGTAAACCTCGCCGGTAGCCAACGATCTTGTCATGGCATCATCCAGATGGGCGGCGATGCGCGCATTCACCCGATGCGGCATTGTTCGCTGTAGAATTGATACCAACTCCCGGGAGGCGCCCAGCAGGTCCGCGATCCTATGTCCTTCGAAATCTTGCCCCGCATAGCTAAGAGACACGGCGGGACGCTCTTCCATCCGGCTCGAAAGGGTTTCTATCTCCTCACTTGCGCCGTGCAATCCCGCGACCAGAAAACTTGCCCGGCCTCCGTTATTCTCCCTCAGCCATAGCGCGGCGCGAGCAGCATCATCCGGCGTGGGAACCATGATCGATTGGAGAGACGAGCCCAACACACCCTCCACCGCTCGTTCCCATTTGGCATCCACGTTGAGAGCATCGGCCAGAGTGCCGATGCAGTGAAAATCGCGCGGCGTTTCAGTTTGAGTAAGCAGGAGCTGAACTGCTGATGAATAGTAAGCACGTCTTGCGTCTAGTTCTTTCAAACTCTCCAGCCGGTGCCGGATCCTGGAATATTCATCGCGTACACGAGTTAGCTCGGCGTCCGTATCACTTACGGCTTCGTGACCTTTCACGACAGCATCAACGGCCGTTTCGCGCTCGGCATTGAGCCTGGCAATGTGTTCGCGCGCCGTTGTGATCTCGTGACTAAATCTCTCCGCTTCCGCTTTGCGCTCGGAATGCTGCGCGGCCGCTCTTTCACCTTCGCGCGCCAATCCCTCTGATTGCACGACAAGCCGCTCAATCGTGCCTTCGAGCGCACGGGCGATCTCACGCAAGCGTTCGGCGACGGCCGTGTGTTTAAGCAACTCAGCGCGGACATTCTCTATTTCTGTTTCGGCGGTTAAGGCCGCCGCCAGCTTTTGGGCATACGTTTCTTCTGCGGCTCTTAAAGATGAGGCACTCTCATCGGCTTGCGCTCGAAGCCTGGCATCCTCTTCCTGTAGCCGTTGGCACTCGGCTTCAACCAGGACCAGCCTGGATGAAAGCGCTTCAATCTCCGTTCCCACAACCAGGTTGCGCTTCTCGAGCGCTACGACCTGTTCCTCCTGATATGCTCGCTCGCGCGTCTCGCGATCGCGTCTCAGCACTGCCTCGGCAGCTGCGGCACGCGAGGCTGTCAATTCATCCTCAATCTTGCGGGCTTGCTGAGTCGCCTGGCGAGCGTCTTCTTCGCGTTGTGCCAACTCCCCGGCCATGCTGCGCTCAAGCGCGCAAACATCTTGCAGTTTGGCCTCAGTCTCATCGAGCAAGAGGGTTAGTTTTCGATCTTCAGCGACAAACACATGACGTAACAGATCGCGGAGTTCCTCCCGATGCACACGATAACGTCGGGCCTTCGCGGCTTGCCGGCGAAGACTGTTTACCTGCCGGTCGATCTCCGAAATGATGTCAGCGATGCGGGAAAGATTGGACCGGGCCGACTCAAGCCGGGCTTCGGCGGCACGCTGGCGGACCCGAAACTTTGTAATGCCCGCCGCTTCTTCGATAATCGTGCGGCGATCCATTGGCTTGGCTGAGAGAATCTGGCCGATGCGCCCCTGCTCGATGATCGCGTAGTGGCCACCGGACAGCCCGGTCCCCGAAAAGAGATCCTGGATGTCACGTAACCGGCACTGGCGGTTGTTTAGGAGATACTCGCTTTCGCCAGAACGGTATAGACGGCGTGTAACTGCGACCGACTCGCCGGGCTGAAACTCGAGGGCCAGACTTCGTCGTCGCCAATGGCGTTTATGAGTGGCCTTCTCTGGAGGCGAGACTGGGGCGGTAGCGGTTTGCTCCGGAACGGGGGTGACGGACACCTGCGAGTCGGTTGCTGTCGAGGCGATTTCCGGTTCCACCCCTGGGGTTACCTCACCGGAATCTCCTGTTAAAGCCGCATCCAGATTAATTACCCGGTCGTCGATTTGTTCGAGCGTTGAATCAATATCCTCAATGTCAGGCTCATGTTCAACCACGTCATCGCGCACCATATGCATGACAACCTCCGCCATGCCGCTCGGCTGACGGTTTCGCGAGCCCTGGAAAATCACGTCTTTCATTTCCGCGCCCCGAAGGTGTTTGACGCGTTGTTCCCCCAAAACCCAGGCAATCGCGTCGGCAACGTTACTCTTGCCGCAGCCGTTAGGTCCGACAACTGCAGTAATGCCGTCCCCTGTGAAGAGAATCTCTGTGTAGTCCGCGAAGGATTTGAAGCCGGTGATCTCTAGCCGTTGGAGTTTGAACATGCGTGCTTGTGCTGGCCTGCCGGGAGCCTAAATTATGCATCCGAGCCAACTTACGGGTACGTCAATATAAGTTGGAGTTGCTTAGAATGTCAACCAAAACTTGAAGTCAGCTATCTTTAATGAAGTCACAAGCAAGGTTAAACCTTTTAGTGCTCTTAAGCGCTGGAGCTCTAAGATGGGCGCGTTCGTCGGGTTTTAGTTAGGACGCAGCAGAGACTCCTCCATCAGAACGAAGCACGACGCGCGGCCTGCCCGGGTTCGCCAGTCGCTAGTCTACCCAAATAACCGCTTTATTAACCGCGTTTTGCCCTTCTCCCGGCAGCTGACTCACGTTTAAGGAGGCCATCTTTATCTCTTCCTGATCTTGCCAGTTGATTCCTGGCTGGGCTTTTCATCTTTAGCGCATCTGGCGAATTCGATCCGACCGGAGGTGGGACCCCGGCTCCAAAGCGCAGACGATATTCGCCCGAGGCGAGAAACGCTTTGACCATCTCCGCACGTTTAACGCGTGCCAGCGCCACCTGGTCGTTGCGGACGTCTTCACCGGGTTGGCTGAATGCATTGATCTTGTTGAGCCAGAAATCGAAACCGGAGAAGTTGTTGTCTGGTGCATCGTCCGCGTTTCGCCGCAGATAACCGAAGTACTGCATCAGCACAAACGCCGGATTGTATTGCGTGTTGAACACTCCTCCGGTGTCGACGACAGCCCGGATGGTACGGGCCCGCTTCTCTTTTAGGCTTCCCAGCGCTTCCCAGGCAAACACAGCTTCATTCCGCTCTTGCTGCGTAGGCGTCACACCCGCACGCATGAACAATTGGTCAATGTACTCGTCGCGGGTCATTGTTGTTGGGTACTCGGCGAGGAAA
Source organism: Pyrinomonadaceae bacterium (assembly GCA_041745915.1). Classification (GTDB taxonomy): domain Bacteria; phylum Acidobacteriota; class Blastocatellia; order Pyrinomonadales; family Pyrinomonadaceae; genus PSRF01. The sequence continues at coordinate 14,185 of JBGTHZ010000156.1, forward strand.
TCAGGTCGGTCAACCCAATCAAGCGCAAAACCCTGCTTGTTTTGTTCCAGAAAAGCTTCCCAGTTTGGCGTCCCTACTACCACGCCTCGGCCTAACTGCTGCGTATCGCGAAGGAACTCGATGTAGCGAGGCAAGCCTCGCGGCCGCTGCGTGCCGTCCGGAAACGACGCGCGGTAGAAGCGAAACGCGAAGTAGCCAGTGTTTTGAAATTCCACCGACAAAAAGAAAGCCGCCGAAACGTTCTCTCGTTTCTCAACCAGGCAGTCCGAATTGGTGCCACAGACTGCGGTTTCGCTCGTCCAGAAGTCCAACCCAGCCTGATCGTTGCTACCGATTGCGTCGCGATTGAGGAAGTCATGGTAATGCTGCGCGGCGAAGTTTTGGGGGTTGTCTATTGGGTTAATCAAACCGTTTATTAACTCATTGTCGAGGATCTCCAGGGTGGCAGTGCTCGGGGTGCCGACAATCGCGCCGGAGGCGCCGGTTAATTCGAGCGTTGCTGTCTCTGGTCCTTCTGCATATGCGTCGTCACTAATCAGGACTGGAAAAGTCTTGCTCGTCTCGCCGGCAAGGAATAGGACAAACCCAGAAGTGTAAGTGAAGTCGCCTTTCTGCGTGGCTGATCCGTCGTTGAGAACGTAATCCACCGTGCTCGGCAAGGTGTTGGGGCCAGTTCGAGTGACCGTGATATTAGTCTGCACAGTACCTTCCCCAACTTGATAACTGGCCTGACTGAACTGAATGACGGTAGGCGTGGGCGTGGCCTGAGGTGCCGCTGATACGGCCATCGGATTCGGTGCCGCAGCGTATTTCCTTGCCGAAGGTCCCGATGCTGCACTTGTGCCCTGAAACAAGAGCAGTGAATAACATGCAGCCATGGTGAACGCAGTAAGAACGATCAGCATTGGACGCACCCGGTAAATACTTCCCCGATCAAGACTCTTCAAATGGTTATTCGTGTTAGGCTTAGTTTGTCTTCTTTCCTTCATCATAAGTCTCCTAAAATGCGTGGCTCGACGGTTTATCGGCGCAGGGATGTTCATAGCTCTTTAGCCAGGGGGGCACAGAAACTGGGGGCCACAATTGTCGGGCCCTGCTCTTGAAAAGACTAGTTGTCGGGGGAAACAAACGTCTCAACAAAAAGACGCCAGAGGAAATTTTTGACTGGTCCTATTAGTGGACCAACATGATTAATGCGTGAGTGAGCCTACTATTTCGGCGATGTTCACGTCAAATACCGAAGGCTTAGAATGCGTTTAGGGGGTTGGACCAAGCGCATCTCGCCGGACATACAGGAGTAAATTCACGCCCGGACGAAGTGGATAACTTCCAGCAGAGTTAAATCCTGAAGGTACCTGTTGGTAATTTGCCCCAAAGTTGGTCTGAACCTCTGCTCCCTGACTTTCGGAAGCGATAATCACTGGTTCAGTTGTGGAAGTCATGCGCCCGTGGTAACCCACCCCCGTGTAATCGCGCAGGTACCATGGCAGAGGCCAATAGTCCGATGACACGATAGTTATCCCCATCTTACTGCCCCGCTTCGTACGATCGGCAATTTTGTCAATCTCATCGACCAGCGCCAACATTTCTCGACGGGTGTGCGCATAAACGTACACATACGACTGGGCGTCATTATCGTAGTTGAAAAAGTTTAGATCCACTGTCTTATATGTGCTGATCGCGACAGCCAGGAGCATGACAGCTATAACCAGACGGATCTCGCCCAACCCCCAATCATAAAGAGCTTGTAATGCGTGTCCGCTAATCAACGCCAGCGGAACCACAAAATTCAAAACCAGCCACGGCGTTTTGTAGTTAATGAGTGAATAAGCAGCCAGCAAGCCGAACGCCCACAACGCTGAAAACAACGCGAAAGCGTTGCGAGGCTTCCAAACTATCAGCGCTGCTCCGATGCTTCCAAAAAATATCAGCGGTGGCTCTTGCCGCAACAACCACCGGAAGTAAGTCGTGATTGGGTGAACATGAGCTTCCTTTCCTGTCTTGGTCCAGAACTCAAAAGTCTTCACTGCATCGTAGACGCCCTTCGGGTAGTTGGTGAAGAAGGATGAGTAGAAAAGGACGTTGACTCCGGCGAAAACAATTATCGCGATCAGGCCCAGAACAGCTAACTTCGTTGCTCCGCCCAGTCTTTCCAGCGCATGGGATTGCGGGCTGCTTTGTCGACCCCGTTCTGACCTCCTCTGTTTGCGGTCTCTTCGATTCCCGCGAAAGAACTTGTTTCTTAACCACAGGTAAAGATGTGTGTTTGCCAGAGCAATTGCCAGCACGGCGACCGAAATTACGGCGGTCTCCTTGGTTGCAAAAAGAAGCGCCGCCGACGCCGAGGCCAGCAGCAGGTATAGCGGGTTGCCCACTTCGAAGTATTTCAAACCAGCCACAACCACACCGAGCGTGAAGAAGACGAATAGCGTTTCATGAATGAAATAGCGCGAGAGATAAACAGCTCCGGGCGAAACAGCCAGTAAAGCGGCGGCAGAGAGCGTGCCGACCGTGCCGATTCGGCGGCGCAAGAGAAGCATGAGCCAGATTGTCCCCAGTCCAAAGAGGGCGGGCACGAGCCTCACAGTCACCGTATTTAGTCCGTAAGTGTTTTGAGCTGACTCACCAAAAAGAAATCTCAAAATCCACGGGACGATGGCGGAGAAGTAATAGAGAGTTGGGCCGTGATAGTTCGCAGGATCGTAATGGTAATACCCTTCGCGCACGAGCCGGACGAGGAAGTTTCCATTCACTCCTTCGTCGTGATGAAAGGGCACGAGACTGAGATTGTACAAACGGAGAATCGCTCCCACTGCCATGATAGAGAGGCTGCAAATGAGCCAGGCCCGATCTGAAAGGTCGCGCTTCTGGGGCGATCTGGAAACCTCCGGGGGTGTTATCTTCGGCGGCTCGACTTCTGATCGACGATTCTTTTTACGGTTGCGCGATTTTGTAGAGGCGGTACCCACCTGTTTCTCCTACTTTCGTAAAGCGCGAAAAGAACTGATCGTTTAGGTTGGCCACGTTGCGTTCATGCGGACCGACGACTGCATACTTAATGTCATATTTCCCCAGCAATGCGGCTGCGTCTGGGCCGCCCGCGTAAAACCGCTTGATCTCGCCTTCACGCTCCCGGTATTCAAGACCATGAGTCCAGATGTGCCCTGGATAACCCATCAGTGATCGTCTCCCTGTTAGAAACACAGGATGATTGTGTACTGGAGCATGAACAATCCCGGCCCGCGGCTCCGTCTCACGTCTGACGATCTCCGCAAACTGAATTCCCGGACGATCAAACACCTGATACTTCACGGGGCTGAGAACAATGGTCGCAACGTCCACGCTCCCCGCCAGCGTTACACAAACAAATAGCACGACGGCAAGTGCGCGGGGCAGACCGCGTTGATGCCAGAGACGCGCCAGCAACAGGGCCACTATAGGCGCGGAGGCCAGCCACCAGTAGAAAAGGACTTTGATATTGTCCCACACCCAGGGGGCCATCTTGACCAGATTTGGCACGATGAAACAAAGCGTGAAAGGCAAATAGAAAAGCAGGAGCCGCCGCGACACGAGACGTTGCTTGCCGATCCAAAGAAGGGCCGTCAAGATTAGCGGAATGAATAGTCCTGTGTTTTTGAACCAGAACCAGAAGGGATTATCATTCCCGCGATCCCAGCCGAGATGCCAAGCAAAGAACGTGGTTGCGTCAACCGCGCTGTTGTGTGTCGACCACCACATTTGAGGAAGAGCAACCAGCGAAGCCACAACAAAGAAGAGTATCCACTCACGCCAGCGTCGTTGGACCAGTGCGATAACCCCTCCCACGGCCATTACCGCCACGAAACTATGAGCGTGACCCAGTGGCAGCAAGGCAGCGATGATTCCCGCGGCCACCATACGCTGCCCGGATGAGACACGGAGACGCGGAGACGGGGAGACGCGGAGACGCTGTTTGCCATGTCGCGCTGTCAGATTCTTTTGCTTCCCACTTTTACTCTTTCGATCACCCCATCGCCCTGTCGCCGTTTCGTTGTTCTCCGTGTCTCCCCGTCTCCCCGTCTCCGTGTCTCTATCGTTCGTGGCCAACCACCATTGCGTAAACACTATGACCGCGATTGGTAACCCTAGCAGCATGCCTCTTTGCGGGACCAGCAGCGTGGATATCGCGTTGCCCCAACGCCAGGTTGTGTTTGGAATAATAGTAAGTGAGTGGGGGATGCTTGTTAGCATCGCCGAGAGACCCTGATCGTATTGCTTCGCTTGTTCCCACAAGAGCACCCAGCCGAAACCGCCGTTAAGAATCACCAGTAGCGGCGTAATCACAGCCGCAAGTCGATCTCGCACCATCTCAAACGCCCAGCGGTGCAACAACCCCACGAATGCGACTGCCAGGATGAAATTCTCGATGAACATCGATTGACGCAGATCCGCCCCGCAGCGCACAAAGATGGCGGACACAAAGTCAGTGATAAAAGGATAGGTAAAGCGCACGCCGGCATATGTGGGATCTTCAGGGGGAAAATTGTTTCCATAAGCGAAGCTGGTGATGACGCTCAAGTGGAAAGGCAGATCGCCGAAGTTGTTCAGAACTCCGGTGTAGATCCCATCCGGCATTTCGATCATTGCGCGGCTGAATATTCGCCAGAGAATTATTGAGATCGCCGCGTAGAAAAGAATATAGCCAATGGGGGCTTTGGTGGGATGAAGCAACGAGCGCCTGATGCCTTGCGAGGCAGTAAACAAGTCTACCTCTACCACTCGCCGGCGCTTAGCCTCGCGCAGCGTTGCAAATGGAACTGCCAGGACCGCAACTGTAAGCGCGATGGTAAGCGGCGTCAGGCCCAGGAGTGAGGCAACCACTAAGCCGATCAATCCTAACGCCGCCAGACCAATACAGGCGCCGGCGCAGAGGCGAGATGCAAAGGACGCACCTTCATCGTAGAGGTAGGTGATAATCGTGCCGCTGGCGGTGACAAACAACGCAAGCACGAGCGAAATAATCATGAGTCCACAAGACGGTTTACTTCGGGAGTAGTGCTTGTTGTTTCCGCCCGATCCTTTTCTCAACAGTCTTCAAAACTTCGATCTGCCGGCGACGAATTATACGCGAAGCCTTGTGGATAGTCGCAAACTTACCTCATTAGATCTCTCCGCTTACGTGATCTCAGCCCTGCATGTTATGGTTGATTTTCACCCAAGAAAGGACCTCGATGCTCCGAGCCGGGATCGTTGGCTTGCCCAACGTAGGCAAATCTACGCTTTTCAATGCATTGACCGCTCAGACCGCGGCACTGGCGGCAAACTATCCATTCGCTACTATCGAACCTAATGTAGGCGTTGTGCCAGTGCCTGATGAACGGCTGGAGCCGCTGGCGAAGCTGGTGAAAACCTCCGTCATAGTACCAGCCACGGTCGAATTCCTGGATATCGCGGGATTGGTCCGAGGAGCTTCGAAGGGTGAGGGACTGGGCAATCAGTTTCTCGCAAACATAAGGGAGACTGATACGGTGGTTCAGGTAGTGCGTTGCTTTGCAGACGAAGGCGTCATTCACGTTGAAGGTTCTATCGATCCGGAACGTGACATTGAGACGATTCAAATAGAACTCGCACTCGCAGATCTCTCAACCGCCGAGCGGCGCCGTGACAAGGCGCTGAAGAACATCAAGGGCGGCGACAAAACTGCCAGGGCTGAATTGGCAATCCTGGAGAAGATTCAACCGGTACTCGAGGAGGGCAAGTCTGCACGAACAGTTTCGCTCACTGAAGAAGAACGCGCGGTCGCTCGAGGCTTCTTCTTCCTGACTATGAAACCGACAATCTATGCGGCGAACGTAGACGAAGCAACGCTGGCAAATCCGGAAGAGCACGCGAGTGTACAGGCCGTGCGCGAGATCGCCGAACAAGAAGGTGCTGAATGTTTGGTTATCTGCGCTCAGTTGGAAGCAGAACTGGTTGCCTTACCGGAAGAAGAGCGTTTGGACTATCTCAACAGTGTTGGTGTAACCAGCAGCGGCGTTGCTCGCTTGATCAAAAACGCTTATCACCTGCTTGGTCTGATGTCGTTTCTGACTGCGGGAGAAAAGGAAGTGCGGGCCTGGACGATTCCGCAGAATACTCGCGCGCAGCAGGCGGCAGGCGTGATTCACTCGGACATCGAACGAGGTTTTATTCGCGCTGAAATAGTTAGCTATGCCGATCTGATTCGCGCAGGCTCAAACGCAGCTGCACGCGAACAGGGGCTAACGCGACTCGAAGGGAAAGACTACCTGATGCAGGAAGGCGATGTAGTGAATTTTAGGTTTAATGTGTGAGGCTAATTATTGCTTGAAGATCGCCCGTTGCGGCCCTCTCGAACAATGTCAATCAGCGCATCCAGTCGCCGGTCGGTGTGAGCCTGAGCTTCCGCTAGCTTGGCAAATCTCTCTTCGTTCCTTTCAAATCTCTCTTCATTTCTTCCAAATCTCTCTTCATTCTGCATCTGGTATTCAATGATCATGTTTATTCTATCGCCCTGCTCACGCATCTGGCTGCGCGCGCGCAGACCGGCTTTGACCATCAACTTTACAATTCGTTCGAGTCGGTCAAATTTTTGTTCGGGAGTCATTCGGTTCGCCTTTCGGTGAGGTTTGTCGGCGATACATGATTGCTCAAGCCTGGGAATTGGTCAAGGAGGCACTTCACCGTAGCATGGCGCGAATTCCAACCAGAATTAGATATCCAATAGCGACTATAACAGCGAGTTTGATAACAGCCACTGCGAGACTCAGTAGAAAACCCAGGATACCCAGGGTGATTCCCGCGGCCGTCAAAACCAGAGGTATGCCAACCACCAGCACAAACAATCCCAAGAGTATTACACCGACGACCCTTAAAACATCCTGCGCTTCCTTCATATCTGCTCTCCTGATCCTTTTGCCTTATTCATGCTCTTTTAAAAATCGCCCGGGCTCCCGCGCTCGCCTGAGTATACGAAGATAAACTGGCAGGCGTTCCCTCGAAGATTCCTCTGATAATCCCCGTAAAAGAGGCTTTCCGATCTGTGCTAAGCTTCATACGAAACGAATAGTCGGATGTGTTCTATATATCTCGGGCGGTCACCCGAGTGGTTTTTGCGCGATGTTCAGAGAAAGACTGTGAACCATGAATAGTCCGGCCAGCGGAGATCTTTTCGGTGAACTAGTCCCGGAGCCTAAGGCGACCGCGGAGGGAGCGTTCGCTCCCCTGGCAGAAAGAATGCGCCCCCAATCACTCGACGAATTTGTGGGCCAGAGCCATCTCGTTGGTGAAGGTCGAATTCTACGACGGTTAATCGAGGGGGCGGGAAACTTACCGTCGTTGATTCTCTGGGGAGCGCCCGGTACAGGGAAAACTACCCTCGCAAGGTTGCTTGCTGAGAAGGCCCAGGCCCGCTTCATAGCGCTGTCGGCAGTTTTCTCTGGAGTGAAGGATCTTCGACAAGCTATTGCGGACGCCCGGAACGAACGTAGGTTTGGAAATCGAACGATCCTCTTCATCGACGAGATTCACCGCTTTAATAAAAGTCAGCAAGATGCGCTCCTACACGCGGTGGAGAGTGGCACCCTCATCATGATCGGCGCAACCACCGAAAACCCTTCCTTCGAAGTCACGGGTGCCCTGTTGTCGCGATCTCGCGTCCTTGTTCTCAACCAACTCGCAGAGGAGGAAATAACGGTAATCTTGCAACGCGCACTCCTGGACGATAAACGCGGGCTGGCCCATCTCAAAACAGAAATTACAGAGGAACTGATCCGAAGAATCGCCCACTCGGCCGGCGGCGATGCCCGAGTAGCGCTGGCCGCCCTCGAAGCTGCGGTCGAATCTACGACACCGGATCAGAACGGCGTGCGCAGGATCACGGAGCAAATTGTTATTGAGGCGCTGGGACGCGCACAGTACGCTTACGACAAAGGCGGTGAAGAGCATTACAATCTTGCTTCAGCCCTAATCAAATCACTGCGCAACTCAGACGTTGATGCATCTCTTTACTGGCTGGCGCGTTTGATTGAGGGCGGAGCTGATCCGGTCTTTATTGCGCGCCGTTTGTGCATCCTCGCTTCGGAAGATATTGGGCTCGCTGATCCGCAGGCGATGGTGCAGGCTTCGGCGGCGGCGGAAATCGTCCAACTCCTTGGTATGCCTGAGGGCTTGTTCCCACTGTCGCAAGCGACTATCTACCTGGCGAACGCACCAAAGTCCAATGCGATAAAACGCGCATATCACGCTGCGGTTTCAGACGCTGTCCAGACCGCTCGGGAACCGGTTCCGTTGCACCTGCGCAATGCGGTCACACCTTTAATGAAGCATGTAGGATATGGGGAAGGTTATAGGTATGTTCACAGTGACTCCGGCGCCAGAGAAGAAATGGAGTGTCTGCCTGAGAGTTTGCGTGGGCACAAATACTACGAAGAGGATGTGTAGCAAGTTGTCAGTAGTCAGTTGTCAGTGGTTCAGTTGAGTTAATTGTTCTTTGTACTTTGTTCTTTGTGCTTTGATCGTTGCTTCCCTGTGCGGACGAAGTTCAAAGCTCTAAGTACAAAGAACAAAGTAAAAAGCTGACTACGGACAACTGACACTGACGACTGACAACTGACTCAATTAACAATGAGTACACACAAGACTGACAAAGAGCTGGCATTTTTGCACGACCTGTTCGTCGCGACAGACTGGGGTGAGAGATTCGCCGAGTTGGTCGATGAGCACATCAAACTTCCTAACAAAGGTCGCGCGCTTTATGTGGGATCAGGAACAGGCGGGCATGCGATTGCGCTCCAGGAACGGGCAGCAGATCTTAAATTTCTCTTTATCGAGGAAACCGAGGAATATCTCGAATTGGCCCGCGCCAAAGCGACGGTAGTGAAAGATGCCGCAGAGTTTCGCCAGGGTAATTTGGACCATCTGGAGTTGGAAGATAACCTATTCGACTTCGTGATAGGTGATGGTTCAATGGTTGGTCTTTCGCGGATACCGGCGATGCTTGCCGAAATGGTACGGGTGGCGAAACCTGGCGCGACCGTGGCGATTAGTCTTGCGACCGCCGGTAGTTTTGGTGAATTCTTCTCCCTGTACTGGGAAGTGCTCCACAATTGCGGCCTGCGCGGCCACGAGTCAAACGTCGAAGAGCTCATCACTGAACTACCCACCACCTCAGAGTTGGAGAAATTGGCTGAGCACGAGGGACTCGAAGAAGTGGCATCCTGGTCCCGTATGGAAGAGTTCAATTTCGACTCGGGAGAGCGCTTTCTCAACTCGCCGTTGATTTCTGATTTCCTGATGAATCGCTGGATGGAATTTATCCCTGAAGAATCTCGCGAGTGTATCCGGCAGGCCATCCCCGGCGTCGTTAATGAAGACCGGCACGAAGCGGATTTTACGCTTTCGGTAAAAGCCACTCTGGTAACAGGTCGCAAAGGTCGTACTAATTAACCAAGGCTGGCTTACTTCTCCTTAACTTCTTTTCTTGCTTCCTCTTCTCCTTCGTCCAAACCGTCTTTAAAGGCGCGCTTGCTCTGACCCAGGGCCTTTGCCAATTGGGGAAGCCTGGTAGCGCCAAAAAGGAGAAAGATCACGACGGCGATCACGACAAGCTCTGTGGTTCCGAGGCCGCCGATTGCCAGTGTTGTTTGAATCATATTGCCTCTTTTTTTTCGTTGAGTAAACCGCCGCTACCTTCGCCCTTACTCACCGTTGTTGGATTCGTAGAAGAGATATTTCCTCCACGTCTCGTCTGCGCGACCAAGGTAGCGCATGATCTGCCTATTAACGTGTAGAGAGAAACCTCGCGGTCTTCGCAACAAATGCATACCTGATTCCTCAGGCGTTCGGTTTCCTTTGCGGTGGTTGCAGCGTTTGCAGCACGCAACCAGGTTATCCCACGCTGACTCTCCTCCACGTGAGCGCGGCAGCACATGGTCGAGTGTTAGTTCCGAGGGGGCATATTGTCTGCCACAGTACTGACAGGTTGAATGATCGCGCAAAAGGATGTTCTTGCGGGAAAGGGATCGCCTCTCAAAGGGAATGTGAATGTATTCGGTCAACCGGATGACCGCTGGCGCATGGATCGCCAACCTCGCCGAATGGAGCATGTGACCGTTATGCTCCTCCACTCGAGCGACCCCCTTAAAGATCATCACTACCGCGCGCCGTTCGGTGCACACGTTAATAGGCTCAAAGGAAGCGTTCAGCACTAAAACTCGGCCGTTCATCCTGAGGCTGATATTACGCGAGCCCCTCCGAGGGTGTCAAAAAACATTTACCTGCGGGATAGATTTGGAGGTCGGGTTCCGTAGGCGGAGTATTCGGTCATTAAAAACCTCGGTCCTGCCGTGATTTGCGAATAGGAGGGGGCTTTCCTCCATTCAATGAACACGTAATGGGTCATCTCTTACTCCTTCCGCCATGGGCGCTTGATAGTTCTATTTCATCAGGACCCTCAAGCCATGAGGATCGGCTCGTTCTACGCCGCCTACGATGTGGCTTATGGGAAGGCGAGCAAAGAACCTGCCTCTTCTGCCGCCCTGCTGAACCCGGATGACGCCTACGCCCGGCGTGCTACCAACGGCATTGTTGAAGGCTGGATTATTGGCGGTCAGTGGATTCGGCCCACGCATTGACATGAAGATGTATTTCCCATCGGGCGAAATATCCAGCAAGTCGGGCGCTGGGTCATTGCTCACTTGCCCTACGAGGCTGAACTGATTAATCACTGCATTGCTGGTTGTATCAACGATGGTGACGTTGTTGCCGAACCTTTCGACCACCCAGACAAATCGTTCTTTGCGTGTGGCCACGGCGCCATGTGAGTCGGCGTTTGTGCCGTCGTGGGTGTAAACGAGCGTCGGCGCGGGCGTGTTGGGCGGGTTCGAACCCATGTAGCCGCGCAATGGGAACGAATAGAGGTCACCCTCGAGAGCTCCTCCTGAATTGATGTACATCCTATTCTTAGCCTGAACGCCGCCGCAGCCCTCGGGGTGCACGGTTGCCCTATCGTATTCCGCGACGATGGACATGGGTGTGGTGTTTGGATCAACAACGAATAGACCGCCGCCCGCCAGCGTCACGAAGGTAAAACGATCGCAACTGTCAATCACCGGACAAATGGGACGGGCATCGGGCCGCAATATCGCATCCTGGCATGGCGCTCCACTGGGCGTAGTGCAAGTCGCGAAATTAATTGTTGCCGCGTTATCCAACGTGAAAGTATTGGTTTCATAGTTGGTGTTAATACGCTGCAGCAGCCGCCCGTTTTGATTTGCCACTACGATGAACGTCTCATCGTTAGAAGGAACGGCCGCGTGAGCTTGCACGCCGACATCCAGGCATTGAACGGGCGCTTTTGTCGCCGTATTCATAAACAGCACGTGCCCGGAAGCCACGAACGCGATGACGGCGTGGGAACGTCCCGGGTTAAAGAAGAACATGTGTGGACGCACCGGCGCCGTGCCCGTCTGGGCCAGACACAGATCGCGGGCCGCCCCGCCCAGATCAAGCACCTCGGGGACTGCGGAAGCGGCCTGGCCACGTGATACATCGTCGCCCTGATAGACGTAAAGCGTGCCGCCGCTATCCAGCGTGCCGTTGCCGTCTTCATCCTTTGTATTTGACTGGTCAATAGCCCAGACTTCGTACCGGGCATTATCTTCGTCATCGTCATCATCAGGTCGGGCGGCCGTAGCGGCCGCGCCAAACAGGACCAATCCCATCAGGACGCTGATCAAAAGAGAAAGATAGATTTTTCGTTTCATGGCTTCATCTCCTTATGGTTTTTGTAGGTCTCTACTTGAAAGCAACACCGTGTGGCCGTGCCGCACCAGCGAGAAACGCGCTATTGAAATCCAGACGAAACTTGGGATCGAGTACAAGATTCTTTGCCGTCACTCTCGCCACATGAACCTTGTGGTCTCCTTCAGCGTGGACTTTCCCTGCTTCATCCTCATTTAAGAAATAATCGGTGATGATCAGACGGTTTTCGTCTCTAGTGAGCGCTAGATAGTGTGGCCCTGAGTTAGCGCCCAGATCGAGCACCTTCAGAACCTTCGGTGCTTCGGGATTCGAAGTGTCAAACATGACGACTTTTCCAGCCATATTCATCGAGACGAATAGACGCTGGCCGTCCGCCGTCATGCGCATCAGTTGCGGCCATCCGCCTTTGGCAATCGAGGCGAAGTCAAAAACAGGTTTCGCCGTTCCCGCTTGTGTATCGAGCAGATAAAGCTGACCGTCGGCCATGCCCGCCGTGTAAGCGCGCGCTTTCGCGTCACGAGGAATAAACTGCACATCAATGGTTCCCATCGCGCCGGGAATCTTGATCGTTCGTAAGATCTTTCTCTCTTTGAAATCCCAGACTCTCACGCTGCCTCGCAACGCCAGATCGCCAGGCACGGCATGCAAAGTAGTCGAAGGACAGACGAAGTCGCTCGTGACCATCAAATTCATTTCGGGACGAACAGAGATGCCGTGAGGATTAAAACCATCGTCGGGCGGTTCCTGGGGATATTCCGCAATCAGCTTCAGATCTTTATTGAACTCGGCGACCCTCCCGGGGTGATGTCCTTGAGCGCCTCCCATCATGGTGACGAGAAAGCCCCCTTCTGGCAGCGGGTAAAATTCATCCGTGATGGCCGATTGCGGCGGATCGGCCGCTGAGATGAACTTAGGTGATTCCGGATGTGAAACATCAAAGAAGAAGATTTCCTTCTGCCCTTTCAAAACACTCAAGAGTCCACCACAGGCCAGCACCTTGCCGTCCCGTGAGAGTCCCACATGATGGGGCTCATTCCAGCTAGCCCCCGGCATGGGCAACGCAACGGTCGTGATCACTTTTCCGTAGTTCGGAGAGTTTTCGTCAAAGTTCACGACGGCCAGGAAGTCCGCATTCCTGCGCGCCTGATCGCCCGTCCAGACATATAGGTATTTCTCGCGACTAACAGCTTGGGTATCCGGAGCATTTGCCTTTGAATCCCAGGCCGTGTTCAAAAGGGCAAATCCTGCAAGCAGCAGCAAACCTGTGAAAGCGGGTAGAAAGCCCCACGTAAATAGCTTCTTACGGTTGAGTTTCAACTTTGGCATGGTTGGTTTTCCTCCTCGGTCTGACCTACCAGCGGTGCCGATTTCATTCAGCAAAAAGACTGGTCAAGGCACTGCTTCCGGGTGTGGCTGTCTCTTCCACCAACCCCGTGTCGCACGATAGTTCCGTGCCTCACTGGTATAAGCGGGAAAACCTCCAAGGCGGGCTCAAATTTGGCTTCCGCGAGACTTCTCCGGCTCTTCCCAAAACTTCTCGCACGTTTTTGCCGATGCAAACCCGAGTTTGAGAGCGTGCATACCGTTCGCCCTCAAAGGCTATGATCTCGATTCTTCTTCTCATCACTCCCAACGTATGCGTTCCCTGATGTGCTAAAATCCTCTTGAAAAAACTCGCACCTCGCTATTGCTGTCCACGGAAAATAAGCGAGGACTTCCATAAAGTCCTGAAAACTAACCGAATGCTTTCGGAAAAACCCGAAAACTTACGGAGAAATCGGGATAAACCCTCTTTCGAGAGAAGCCCCCCATGGCAGTGGAGATACGCAAAAGATATTTGGTGGGAGACCTGGTGCTCGAGCCGAAAGCGCGGCACTTAAGCAAGGGGGGCGTGCCGGTTCACTTAACCCGCAAGCCCTTTCAGGTCTTACTGTATTTGGTCGAACACCATGACCGGCTCGTGACTCGCCGCGAACTGCTGGACCACTTCTGGGAAGGGCATAACGTCTACGACGAGACCCTGACCAAGTGCGTCGGCGCGATTCGCAAGGCGCTCGACGATCAGACGGAAAGCCCACGCTTCATCGAAACTCACTGGTCGGAAGGCTATCGCCTTGTTTGCAAGGTGGTGGAGGAGCAATCGATCCCGGCTGACCCCACAGTCATTGAAATCGAAAGAACGCAGGGCATGAAGATCGTCGCTAAGGAAGAAGGCCATCACAACGCGCTTTCAGTAGATCAAAAAATCCCGCCTCTTGACTCGCTCGCCGGGCCTTTAACTTTGCCGGCACCGAAACGATTTTCCCGGCGGATTTCAATAGTTGTGATAGGCGCTGTTATCCTGCTCAGCGCCACTGCACTATATTTTTACCGTCAACGGGCAGGATTAAGCGCCCACCCATCACCACCAATTCGCTCCATCGCCGTGCTACCGTTGAAGAATCTGACGAATGATCCGACCAACGAATATTTTAGCGATGGGATGACTGACAGTTTGATTACCGCGCTGTCAAACGTTGACGGATTGAAAGTCACCTCGCGTGGGTCTGTTTTTGGCTTCAAAGGGGAAGAGGTTGACCCGCGCGAGGTGGGCAGACAACTCGGCGTCGCGGCGGTGCTGGAAGGCAGTGTGATGAAGAGTGGAGAGACGGTGCGCGTGGGGGTGCGGCTGGTGAGCGCGGCGGATGGTCGGGTGCTGTGGTCGAGTGACCCGCACGACCGCGCGCTGGGAGACATCTTCGCCTTGCAGGATGAAGTCGCGCGCAGAGTCATCGCCGGATTGAGACTAACGCTCGGCGGAGAGGGTGAGGAGCGGCTGGCCAAGCGGTACACGGACAACGTCGATGCTTACCTGGCGTACATGAAGGGGCGATATTTCTGGAACAAGCGGAACGGAGAGGGCCTGGGCAAGGCCATCACTTACTTTCAGCAGGCGATTGACATCGACCCGAACTACGCACTGGCTTATGCCGGGCTGGCCGACTCTTATATCTTGAAAAGGATATATGCCTTGCTGCAGCCGGGAGAAACCCTTCAACAGATGGAGGCGAAAGCGAAGGCGGCAGCCGAGAAGGCGTTGGAAATGGATGATGCGCTCGCCGAAGCTCACACATCGCTCGGATTGATCAAGTCTGCCCTTGGAAACGACGACGCTGATATTGAAAGGGAATACAAGCGGGCGATTGAGCTCAACCCAAACTATGCCACAGCCCACCACTGGTACGCGCTCCATTTAAATGATGTGCACCGCTTTGATGAAGCGATAGCGGAAATAAGACGAGCCCGGGAGATTGACCCTCTATCGCTGGTCATAAACTCGGACGTGGGAATAGTTTATACGAGCGCGCGACAGTACGATCAGGCAATAGAGCATTTCCAAAAGGCAATGGAAATGGATCCGAACTTTCCGGATGCCCACGCGATGCTCGGCTGGACTTACGTACGCAAGGGAATGTACCAGGAAGGCATCTCGGAGTTCGAGAAAGCGAGAGCACTTTTCGGAAGCCCCACATCACAATTAGATGGACTGATCTATGCCTACGGCATGTCGGGAAACAGGAGCGAGGCTCTAAAACTGTTGGACAAACTTGAGAGGCTAACCAAACAGCACCATACCCAAATACCCTGGGAAAATTGGCTGTTCATCCACATCGGATTGGGAGACCACGATAAGGCATTTGAACTCCTGGAAAAAGCCCTTCGGGAGGGTTCAAACGTTAAGCGCCAGCTTATGGGCCCTTCTGTGGATCCCCTCCGCGGAGACCCACGCTTTCACGATTTGCAGCGGCGTGTCGGTCTCGCACAGTGACAGAACTCCAAGCTCGCGGCGCGTGAAGCGGCGTTCTTCGATAATTGCGCCATCCAATATCAGGCGGAATGGGCGCAGAAGATGGATTTCTAGGCACGAAAGTGCACCAAACCCTACCTTCAGCTATCGACACGCAATTGCTCTCATCTGCTAATACGCTGGTAGCCGCTTTCTCGCGAACGCATAAACACGACGCGTAGGAGTTTCGAATTCATAGGGGCTCGTTCGGCAATATTAACAGCCTCAAATCCACCAGATTCCAGATCCTTAAGATAATCAGTCCGGCTATTCAGATGACCCAGCCCCCAACAGACGAATTGACGCAGTTACTGATTGCCTGGAGCGCCGGCGACCGCGCGGCCCTCGATAAATTGACGCCACTCGTCTATGAAGAGCTACGTCGCCTGGCTCATCATTACATGAGTCGCGAACGCCCCGGCCACACACTACAAACCACGGCATTGGTTAACGAAGCTTATCTACGGCTGGTTAATCGGAAGGGCGTTCGCTGGCAGAATCGAGCACATTTCTTTGCCATCGCTGCAAAATCCATGCGTAGCATTTTGGTTGATCACGCGCGCGGTCTCGCTTATGCCAAGCGTGGTGGCGGCGCAACTAAGATCGCACTCGACGAAGGAATGATTGTTTCGCAGGAGCGAGCTGCCGAGGTGGTGGCGCTCGATGAAGCGTTGCTGATACTCGCCAAGATTGATCCCAAACAGAGTCGGATTGTTGAACTGCGTTTCTTTGGAGGGTTGACTATCGAAGAGACGGCCGAAGTTCTCGATCTCTCACCCGCGACGATAAAGCGTGAATGGACGACTGCTAAAGCCTGGCTCTATCACGAGTTGAATAAGAGATGAGTGTCCATGACACCCGAACGCTGGCAGCACATCAAGTCTCTTTTGCATTCCGCACTCGCGCGCGATCCTGCTCAGCGTGAGTCCTTCCTCGCGGCGGCCTGCGCTAACGACGAAGCTTTGCGCCAGGACGTTGAGTCTCTAATTAGCGCTCACGAACAGGCAGGCCATTTCATTGAGGCGCCTGCTTTTGAATTAATGGCTGATTCCCTGGATCATAAAACGGACTCGATGGTGGGTCGATCCCTCGGTCATTATCGGGTCATCTCCCTGCTCGGAGCCGGAGGCATGGGACAAGTTTACCTGGCGGAAGACACTCGCCTGGGACGCAAGATAGCGCTCAAGATTCTTACCACCCATTTCACTCGAGATTCCGATCGGTTGCGCCGGTTCCAACAAGAAGCGCGCGCGGCCTCTGCTCTTAATCATCCAAACATCCTTACCATCCATGAGATTGGAGAAATCGACTCCCTTCATTTTATGGTTACGGAGTTCATTGAGGGCGAAACGCTGCGCGGCAGGATGGCAAAGGCGCAAATGAGCACTCCGGAAGCCCTCCGTATCGCCTCGCACATCGCCTCAGCCTTGGCCGCAGCGCATGCCGCCGGCATTATCCACCGCGACATAAAACCAGAGAACGTAATGCTGCGTAACGATGGCATCGTTAAGGTTTTGGACTTCGGCCTGGCAAAGTTGACCGATCAAAAGACCGGCGAAGCGGAAGCCCTGACGCTGGTAAAGACTGAACAGGGCGTGGTGATGGGGACCGCTCATTATATGTCGCCCGAACAGGCGCGGGGTCTTCCGGTAGATGCACGCACAGATATCTGGAGTCTCGGTGTTGTGCTCTACGAAATGGTGGGCGGCCGCGTGCCGTTCGAGGGGCCGACAAGCAGCGACGTGATCGCGGCCATATTGGATAAGAAGCCTGTTAGTCTAGCTAGATACGCGCCGGATGTCTCTCCTGAACTGGAATGGATAGTCGAGAAGACGCTGCGAAAGGACCGTGATGAGCGGTATCAGACAACTAAAGAGCTTCTGACTGATTTAAGAAATCTGAAACGCAAGCTGGCCTTTGTAGAGGACCTGGATCATTCGAATAGCGGTCAAAGAAGCGCCGAACTTGCTCGCCGACCAAGGTCGGGCTCTTATGAAGCCAGCCACGTAAAGACTCAATCACAGGGATCGCAGTCGCACAATGTAATAGACTCACTCGCGATTCTGCCGCTGGCTAATAGCTCCGCCGATCCTAGCCTGGAATACTTCAGCGACGGGATTACTGAAAGCATAATCAGCTCGCTCTCGCAGTTAGCAGAACTGCGAGTTATGGCATGGAGCACCGTGTCTCGTTACAAGGGTAAGGAGGTGGATCCACGGGAGATCGGCAGAGATCTTGGCGTGCGCGCGGTATTGACCGGAAGAGTGGTACAGGCAGGCGAGCGCCTGGTCATAAAGACGGAACTGGTAAACGCGATGGATGGATCGCATCTGTGGGGCGAGAGCTACAGTTGTGACGCATCAGAGATACTTGATATCGAGGCGCAGATTTCTCGTGCAATATCCGAGAAACTGCTTGTCAGATTGTCTACTGAAGAGAGGAAGCAACTTACCAAGCGCTACCCTGATAACGTCGAGGCTTATCACGCTTACCTCAGAGGCCGTTACTTCTGGAATAAGAGAAGTGAAGAGGGACTCAAGAAAGGCATCGAGCACTTCCAGCAGGCAATAGAGGAAGATCCAGGATACGCGGCCGCTTATGCCGGCATGTCTGACTGCTACACGATCCTGGTAGTCCGGTACGGACTAGCTTCAGAGGAGGGAATTCCAAAAGCGAAAGCGGCAGCAATGAAGTCTTTAGAGATAGACGAAACACTCGCGGAAGCTCATACATCGCTAGCTCACGCCTTGCTGCACAATTGGGAATGGGACAAGGCTGAAAGAGAATTCAAGCGCGCCGTGGAACTCAATCCCAATGATGCCAACGCGCACAATTTTTATGCCGAGTATTTACGGGCCATGGGGCGGGGGGAACAGGCCCTCAAGGTGACGAAAAGGGCGCAGGAACTGGATCCGCTCTCGCTTAACCACAGCACGAATGTGGCAAACGAACTGTATTTCGAGCGCCGTTACGATCAGGCGATAGAACAATGCCAGAAAACCCTGGAGATGGACCGCAACTTTTTTTTGGCGCACTACAGGCTCGGGCAAGCTTATGAGCAAAAGGGTATGTTCGCAGAGGCGATCGCAGCAACACAAAGGGCAGTGGAACTCTCACCAGACAACATAGAAATGTTAGCTGCGCTCGGCCGTGTCCTGGCCGTCGCGGGCAGAAGAGAAGAGGCGCGTCGGATAGTCGTCCAGTTAGAGGCAGGAATGGAGCACCGTCATTCTTGGCACTTTGACCTAGCATTAATCTACGCCGGGCTGGGCGAAGCTGACCAGGCGTTTGAATGCCTGGAAAAGGGCTATGCGTGGCACGACGGCATGATGATCCACGTGAACGTAGAGCCAGGGTTCGATAGCCTGCGCTCAGATCCGCGATTCCAGGACCTGGGGCGCAGAATGGGACTGCCCCCGGTCGAAACCTTTCATCCCGCTAAACTCTCAGGCGAAAAGCAAAGAACAGAGACAGCGAAAGAGAAAGCGGAGAGGTCATCAGCGCACAAGGTGCTATCCCAATCATGGTGGCGCAGGAGGGAAGCTAAAATCTTTTTACCTCTGGGCGTTGTGTTTCTCTTGGTGGGTCTGGGATTTCTGTTGCTTCGTTCAGGTTGGCAAAGCAAAGAACCGATAGGCTCACTCGGGAACGTCAGCTTCACACAACTCACGTATGAGCCCGGCCCCGAATTCTTTCCCTCGCTCTCACCCGATGGCAAGTCGCTTCTGTATGCCAGTCGCGCCGCGGGCGACTGGGATATTCGTGTCCAGCGCGTGGGCGGTAGAAATCCCACTAATCTAACAAGAGATTCTCAAGCGGATGACACGCAACCTGCTTTTTCTCCAGACGGAGAGCGCATCGCGTTTCGATCCGAGCGAGACAGCGGAGGTATCTATTTGATGGGCGCCACTGGGGAGTCGATCACTCGGCTTTCCGATTTCGGCTACAGCCCCTCATGGTCACCGGATGGCGCTCAGATCCTGGTGGGGACCGAAAAGATACCGCAACCTTCAACGCGGCCAACGAAGAGCCAGCTGTGGAAGATCGCCGTCAAGAGTGGCGAGCGGCGAATGATCAGTGAAGGCGATGCGCTACAGCCGCATTATTCTCCCCGCCAACAGCGCATCGTCTACTGGAGCCGGCCCAGCAAAATCGGACAGCGGGAGAGCATCTGGACCATACCTGCCGAGGGAGGCGACGCCGTTGCGGTTACCGACGGCACCACGACAGATACCAATCCGGTGTGGTCGCCTGATGGAAAGTTTGTTTACTTCTCCAGCAATCGAGGCGGGAGCGTAAATATCTGGCGTGTGGCAATCGACGAACAGTCCGGGGCGGTTTTGACCGCGCCCGAAGCTGTGACGACCATTGGCGCAGCCACTTCCGCGCTGCAACTTAGTTTTGCCCGCGACGCACGGAAACTGGCTTACATAGCCCAGGATGAAATTAGAAATCTGAGAAAAATCTCATTCGATCCCGCCAGCGGGAAAGCAACAGGCGACCCAAGCTCAATCACTCGGGGCACGATGCAGCTTTGGTTTCCCGACGCATCTCCGGACGGTGAATGGCTGACGTGTTATTCAATGGGAAACCAACGTCACATAATCATCATGCGCACCGACGGCTCCGAGGTGCGGGACCTCACCGACGACACTTTCAGGCACTTCTGGCCACGCTGGTCTCCGGACGGCAAACGTATAGCCTTCAGTTCGCGACGTAGTGGCAACTATGAGCTTTGGATTATCAACCGAGATGGCAGCGGACTTCAGCAGCTCACAAGCGGTCATCAGAGTCCGGGCGCTCACTACTCCCCCTGGTCTCCAGACGGCCAACGCATTGCCTACTCCATTCACGCACCTCAGAACGAATGCATCATTTTTGAGCCGAGCAGGGCATGGAACGAACAGAAATTGGAGCACCTGCCTCCGCTCAGCGACTCGAGCATCTCTTTCGAAGGCTGGTCGTGGTCTGCTGACGGGAAAAGCCTGGCCGGCATCAAACACCTGCCTAACGGCATTCACTCGGGAATCGGAATTTATGATTTGGAGTCGAAGAAGTACGACTGGTTCACTGATTTTGGCGACTGGCCAGTATGGCTCAACGACAATAGGCGAATGCTATTTGTGAGCCAGGGGAAAATATTTCTGTTTGATACTGCTACCAGGAAATATGAGCGCGTCTTGACTGTTACCGATCAAGACGTGGATATCGGCAGCCCAAGTCTCTCACCGGACAACAAGACACTCTACTTTACCTTTGTCTCCGCGGAAGCCGACATCTGGCTGATGACCTTGGAATAAATTGTAGGGGCGGTCCCTCCGTGGGCGCCCCCAAAAACTATCCGCAGATTACGCAGATTACACAGAACTGGAAGAAACACTGACGACCAAGGGATTTGACTTTGACGTCTTACTGCCCAAGTGTTTCTGCGTAATCTGCGTAATCTGTGGATAGTCTTGGGACCCACGGAGGGACGCCTACAATGCATTTCGAAAGCGATCGGTAGCTTCGACCAGAGCGTCGATGATGCCGGGTTCAGTAACCGAATGACCGGCATCAGGGATGATTTTCAGGTCGGCTTCCGGCCACGCCCGGTGAAGTTCCCAGGCGCTCATGATGGGACAAACAATGTCGTAGCGACCCTGTACGATCACGGCTGGAATGTGTCGAATCTTGCCGACGTTGTCGATCAGGTAGTTATCGGTATCGAAGAAGATATTGTTGACGAAGTAATGACATTCGATCCTGGCCAGGGCGAGTGCGGTGTGCGGTTCCGCATAATGCTCCACAAGGTTCGGGTCCGGAAATAGCTTGGAGGTGCTGCCTTCCCAGATAGACCAGGCCCGGGCTGCTTCAAGACGCACCGCCTCATCGTCGCTCATTAGCCGCCTGTGATACGCGTGCAGCATGTCGCCTCGTTCAGATACAGGAATAACACGCACATACTCTTCCCACGTGTCAGGGAAAATCGCGCTTGCGCCTTCACCTTCCTGATAGAACCAGCGAATCTCTCTCGGGCGACAGAGAAATATTCCCCGCAGCACCAACTCGGTAACGTGTTCAGGATGCGATTCAGCATAAGTCAGCGCCAGCGTGCTGCCCC
The DNA here is from genome assembly GCA_041745915.1 of Pyrinomonadaceae bacterium. GTDB lineage: Bacteria > Acidobacteriota > Blastocatellia > Pyrinomonadales > Pyrinomonadaceae > PSRF01. Next base: position 35,874 of record JBGTHZ010000156.1, read on the forward strand.
AGGAACCGCCAAAGACCTGCCAGCGATCGATACCGAGGCGTTTGCGCAGACGTTCAATGTCTTCGACCAGGTGCCAGGTTGTATTGTCGACGAGGTTGGCGTGCGGTGTGCTCTGACCGGAGCCGCGCTGATCGAAGAGCACCACGCGATAAGCCTGCGGGTCAAAGTACTGGCGGTAGAAAGGCTGTAGACCTCCACCCGGCCCGCCGTGAAGAAAAACAACTGGCTTGCCTTTTGGATTTCCGCATTGCTCGTAGTACAGCTCGTGAATATCTGAGACCTTCAAACGGCCGCTATCAAAAGGTTCAATCTCGGGGTAGAGTTTTTTCATGGGCAGCATGATACAAAAGCACTCGCCATCTGACTAATCTTCAACCCCGTTCAGGATCCACTCAACACACAGAACCATTTGCCGTAGCCAATGGATCCCAGCACTCAACACCAGCAGGAAACTAAAGCTGTGCGATGAGTGGCTCCTGCTGGTGTTGAGTGCTGGGATCCATTGGCTACGGCAAATGGTTCTGTCCATCGAGCGGCTCCTGCTTGTTCAGAACTTCACCGGCCGTGCGATCGTTAACACGAAGACTTCTTCGGCTCCGGCCGCCTTCAACGCCGCCGCACATGCCGACACGGTGGCTCCCGTAGTAAAGACATCATCAACCAGGAGAATTTGCTCGTCCTCGATCAAACGTGGATAACGCACACTGAAGGCTTCCGCGACCGTCTCTCGACGTGCCCTGACGTCCATGCCGGCGCGATGCCTCTCGGAATGAACCGTTCGGACAAGGCTTACTTCATCAAACGGCAGTCGCACGGCGTGCGCCAGTTCCCTACCGATTACTGCAGCCTGATTGAAACCTCTCTCCTTTTCACGCTGGGGATGAAGCGGTACTGGAATGACGCGCGTTGCTTTATCCAATGGTGCGCGTTGTTGTGTTTCTATCAACAACTTGACCAGATGCTGGGAGATGGTC
>JBGTHZ010000157.1:0-3929 GCA_041745915.1 Pyrinomonadaceae bacterium
TGGCCTTGCCATATGGGGCTACTGGGCCCTGGTGCATACGCCGATTGACGCCATTCCTGATCTCTCGGACAACCAGGTAATCGTATTTACAGATTGGCCCGGCCGTTCACCTCAGGAGGTTGAAGATCAGGTTACCTATCCACTGGTTACAAACCTTCAGGGGCTGGCTGGTGTGCGGGTTGTGCGGGCCAGTTCGGCCTTCAGCTTCTCGATGATTAACATCATCTTCGAGGACAGTATTGAACTCTACTGGGCTCGCACACGGGTATTGGAACGGCTGAATCTAGTCACTAAGCAGCTTCCCGAAGGGGTGGTCCCGACGCTTGGGCCTGATGCTACGGGAGTTGGTCAGATCTTTTGGTACACGATTGAAAGCGATCAGATGAATCTACGCGAGTTGCGTTCCTTGCAGGATTGGTTTGTTCGGTACCAGCTCAATTCAGTTCCGGGGGTAGCTGAAGTTGCGTCGGTCGGTGGCTACGTTCAGCAGTATCAGGTGGACGTCGATCCCAACAAACTGCGGGCCTACGCCATTCCGTTATCAACGGTAGTCGAGGCCGTGCAGCGCTCGAACAATAACGTCGGCGGCAATGTGGTAGAGCAAGCCGGCGAGTGGGCGGTCGTTCGCGGTGTTGGCCTCATAGAGTCGGTTGCAGATGTAGAGAACGTCATGATAGGCGCTCCTAATGGAGTGCCGATCTATGTGCGAAACGTGGCTGAGGTGAAACTCGGGAATGCGTTTCGCACCGGCGCCCTCGACAAGAATGGCAAGGAAGCGGTGGGTGGTGTCGTAATTGCCCGGTACGGTGTCAATACTCTCGAAGTAATCGACGCTGTAAAGCAGAAGATTGCCGATCTGCAATCAGGGTTACCACAAGGTGCGCAGCTGGTACCTTTCTATGACCGGACCCAGCTTATCAATCGGGCCACTGGAACGTTAAAGCGAGCGCTGATTGAAGAATTGTTGCTCGTTACGCTGGCCCACATCATTTTCTTATTTCACTTTCGCTCAATCCTGATCGTTACGATTCCATTACCACTCGCCGTGCTGATTTCCTTCCTCTTCATGAAATACATGGGTATCAGCTCAAACCTGATGTCTCTGGCGGGAATAGCGATCGCCATTGGAGTCCTGGTGGACGCAGGAATCGTGGTTACAGAAAATGCTTTCCGTTTTCTTGAGAAGAATAACGTTGACCCAAAAGACAGGCCGCGCGTCTGGCAGACAGTATTGGAATCCACCACGCTCGTTGGCCGGCCCGTCTTCTTCTCTATGGCAATAATCATTCTCGCCTTCATTCCGGTCTTTGCCCTGACTGGTCAGGAAGGGAAGCTGTTTCATCCGCTCGCTTTCACCAAGACCTTCGCCATGGCAGCCGCGACCATAATAGCCGTGACCCTGGTTCCGGTGCTCTGCACGATACTTCTCGGCGGGAAGTTTCACTCCGAACGCTCTAACCCCGTGATGCGGTTTCTACAGGCGCTCTATCGGCCGGCGCTCGGATTCGCTTTGAATCATCGCGCCGTCACAATTTCTGTTGCGGGTCTTTTGTTTGCGGGCGCCTTAGTCCTTGCCACAGGCATTGGCAACGAGTTTATGCCTCCCCTGAACGAAGGCGATGTGATGTACATGCCGGTAACTGACCCGGCGATCTCAATAGACGAGGCACTCAAGATAACCAGTAAACAAGATGCGATCTTGAAAAGTTTTCCGGAAGTCGAATGGGCAGTCGGCAAAGCTGGCCGGGCCGAAACCTCTACCGATCCCTCTCCGGTGAATATGAATGAAACTATTGTCCATCTGAAGCCGCCCGAACAATGGCGGGTTGGGATGACTCGCGAGAAGTTAATAGCAGAGATGGACGAGAAGTTGCGAATGCCGGGTGTCACGAATATTTGGACCCAGCCGATCATCAATCGAATTGACATGCTCACCACTGGGATTCGATCCCAGGTGGGAATCAAGATATTCGGTAACGATCTTGAAGCGTTGGAGGAAACTTCCCGTCGCATTGCGGAGGTGGTTAAAACCGTGCCCGGGGCCGTGGATGTCTATCCGGAGCAAATTAGCGGCGCTCCTTACATCGACATCAAGATAAACCGGACGGCGGCCGCGCGATATGGAATAGATGTCGGCATGATTCAGGATGCGATTGAGAAGGGAATTGGCGAAACGAATCTGACCATAACGATTGAGGGTCGCCGAAGATTTCCCGTGCGCGTGCGCTATGCGCCTCAGTTTCGAGGCAGCGCTGAAGCCATTGGCGAGATTCCGATTTCGTCGGCAACCGGCGCTCCAATCCCGCTCGCCCAATTAGCCGAGATTCGGACGGTCGAAGGTCCGACAATGATCTCCAGCGAGAATGGCTTACTCCGTGGGACAGTGCTTCTGAACGTTCGGGGCCGCGACGTGGGGAGCTTTGTAGACCAGGCTAAGGAAGCGATCACCCGCCAGGTACAACTCCCGACCGGCTACTACGTCTCGTGGAGCGGACAGTACGAAAATCAGCAACGAGCGCGACAACGGTTGATGATTGTCATTCCGATTGTGCTGGTGGTTATTTTTGGGCTGCTTTACATCACCTATCACTCCGTCCTCGAAGCAGCTCACGTCCTGATGACAGTTCCTTTTGCGCTTACAGGTGGTGTGTATCTGCTTTGGCTACTCGGCTACAACTTTTCGGTAGCGGTCTGGGTTGGATTCATCGCGCTGTTCGGAACGGCCGTGCAGACGGGCGTGGTGATGGTCATCTATCTAAATGAAGCCGTAGAGCGGAAGAAACAGGAAGTGGGAACGTTAACGCGCCAAACGTTGAAAGAAGCAGTAACAGAGGGAGCGCTGTTGCGTCTTCGACCAAAGGTGATGACGGTCTCAACAGTGGTCGCCGGTCTCTTGCCAATCATGTGGAGCACCAGCGCAGGCTCAGAGGTAATGAAGCCGCTTGCGACACCGGTTCTGGGTGGAATGGTTTCAAGCCTCCTGCACGTGCTGATTGTGACACCGGCTATCTTTTATACGTTGCGCGCGCGAGAACTAAACAAAGAGGAAAACCTGCGGACAGCGCAAGAAACACCGGAGAGGTAAATCCCCAAGCAGTAGAGAGGTTTATATGGTTAGGAAGTTATCAATTGTTTTTCCCCTACTTATGATTCAGGGCCTTTGTGGCCCCGAACTCTTGCGCGCCCAGACAACGTCAGCAATGCTGACGCTACAGAAACCCCAATCCTCGATCTCTCGCTACTACGATCCAAACACCGGATTGACTGCTGATGACGCCGTTGCGTACGCCCTGTCACATAACGGGGAATTGGCGGCTGTTCGTAGTGAGGTTGAAGCGGCTCGGGGGCTGGTTCAGCAGGCGGCTCTTCGTCCGAATCCGCGACTTGATATCGGACGAAAGGAGCAGATAAATGGCACAGACAACGACACGATGGTCGGTGCGATGTTGCCGCTGGAGTTGGGTGGGCGGCGATCTGCTCGCATTCTAGTCGCGCAACGTGAATTTGAGATGAAGGAGCGATTATTAGCAGATCGTGAACGCATGCTCGCTGCCGAAGTACGCGCAAAGTTTGGTGAAGCGTTAGGTGAGTTGCTGAAACTTGGATTCACCGAAGATCTGCTTTTGACGACGAACGAAGGATATCGATTAGTAGAGGCTCGGGTTACCGAGGGCCGGACCGCACCTTTGGAACAGAATATGGTACTGGTTGAGGTCAATCGGATTCGCTCAATACGAGAAGGCAATCAGGGAAAGGTCGAAGTGGCACTGCTCGAGCTGCGTAATCTTATGGGCATGAGCCCGGAGGAGCCTTTGCGGTTGCGAGGAGACCTGGATCATTTAATTGAACCGCTGCCTTCAGTTTCTATTTCGACGGAAGTGGCGCTGCGTGAGCGTCCCGATTTGCAGGCAGCCCGTGCGATAGAAAGC
>JBGTHZ010000158.1:0-19467 GCA_041745915.1 Pyrinomonadaceae bacterium
GGTGGTGAGCGGGTTGTTCTTCGGACCTGGCGCCGCTCCGACTCCGACTCCAACGGCAACACCGACACCGACGCCGGGCGCAGGCGGAGCGTCTTTTGTAACCACCGACACCACAACCCAGGGCAACTGGAATGGCACCTACGGCGCCGACGGCTACAACATAATCGGCGATACGGTGAACTACCCGGCCTACGCGCAAGTCAATCCATCGAACAACCTGTTTTGGACGTGGGCCGCTTCGACGAGCGATGTGCGCGCCCTGCGGAAGGCATCGCTTGTCGACCGCATTGCAGCGACGTGGTATTCGCCCACGTCGTTCACCATCAACCTGAACCTGACCGACGGACAGACACACCGGATTGGCTTGTACTGCGTCGACTTCGATAGCCAAGGCAGGTCGCAAACAGTGGAAATCCGAGATGGCACCAGCAATACGTTACTAGACAGTCGGAGTCTCACCGCTTTCACAGGAGGGCGCTATCTGGTTTGGGACATCACGGGCAACGTCAACATTGTGGTGATCAGAAACGCTGGCCCCAACGCGGTGGTGAGCGGGTTGTTCTTCGGCCCTCCGTCACCTCTAACCTTCAATGCCGTGTCGGTGGCAGGTCCGATCTCAAACCCAACCGCAATGGCCTTTGCGCCAGATGGCCGTTTGTTCGTCTGCCAACAAACCGGACAGTTGCGGGTAATTGAGGGTGGCGTTTTGCTGCCGGATTCCTTTGTTAATCTAACGGTCAACTTCAGCGGTGAACGCGGCCTGCTGGGTGTGGCCTTCGACCCGGATTTCGCCAATAATCAGTGGGTCTATGTCTACTACACATCGCCGACTGCACCTATCCACAATCGCGTCACCCGGTTCACGGCCGCGGGTAATGTGGCTGTGGTGGGCAGCGAGCTACCGATCCTCGAGCTCGACAACTTGAGTAGTGCAACCAATCACAATGGCGGAGCGATACATTTTGGACCAGACGACAAGCTCTACATTGCTGTGGGAGAGAATGCCAACCCGGCGAATTCACAGTCGCTTGCAAACTTGCTGGGAAAGATGCTGCGAATCAATTCCGACGGCACAATTCCTTCAAACAATCCCACGACGTTCCCGGGAATCGCAGGCTCTCCTTCAGGCAACAACCGCGCAATTTGGAGTGTCGGGCTTCGCAACCCGTACACGTTCGATTTTCAACCTGGCGTCGGCAGGATGTTCATCAATGACGTGGGCCAAACGACCTGGGAAGAAATCAACGACGGCGTCGTTGGCTCAAACTATGGCTGGTCATTTTGCGAGGGAGCCTGCAACCCACCGAATGCGAACTTTCGTGATCCGCTTTTCCAGTATGGGCACGGGATAAGTCCCACGACTGGATGCGCCATAACAGGTGGGGCCTTTTACAATCCGACTATAGTCACGTATCCCAGCGACTACGTAGGGAAGTATTTTTATGCAGAGTTTTGCAGCGGATGGATCAGGCGCTTTGACCCGGCGACCAGTACTTCACAGCCATTTGCTTCAGGACTAAGCTCACCAGTGGATTTGAAGGTTGGGCCCGACGGCAACCTCTACTACCTGGTGCGTGGCGGTGGCGGAGGTGTCTTCAAAATCATCTACAGCTAGCCAGCTCTGCATCGATGGCCCGTAGTGCAAGTAAATACTCGGCCCCTCCTGCCGGCCGTATAGCGGTCATGCCTTCTGGGAATTCTCAGTTCCTATTAAAATGCAACTGCTGTTTCTTCTCCTATTGCTCGTGGTCCCATTCCTGGTTCTCACGCTGGTGGATCGGTTCAGCCGTTTCCGAATTTCTGCGAGCACCCGAGCCAGGTTTGGCTTGTCGCTTTTCTTCCTTTTCACATCGGTGGGGCATTTCATCAGGACCGAAGAGATGGCTTCAATGTTGCCGCCCGCTGTGCCGTACCGCATTGAGCTTATCTACATTACCGGCGTGCTGGAGTTGTTCGGGGCGATCGGTGTATGGATCCCAGGCCTGACGAGACTAACTGGAGTCTGCCTGATCTTGATGCTTGTGGGCATCGTTCCGGCTAACGTCTATTCGGCAATTAATCACGTGGAGTTCGGAGGCCATGGATCCGGTCCCGGGTATTTATTAATCAGAGTGCCGTTCCAACTGTTTGTAATTTGGTGGACTTTTTTCGCTACGAAACAGCATTGGTTTCAGAAGCAGCCGCAGGAAGCCTGACCCTCGGTTCGACACGATAGTGAGTTGAACACAGCTTGGTGTTGCTACCACAGCGCGTCGTGACGCTCGCGGACGCCAAAGGCTTCACGCAACTCGATGCCGCCGGGCAAGGTACCCGTATAGGTTCCGAACCAGTGGAAATAGTCGGAGCGCACGAGCAGTAGGTTCTCGTGCTGTTCGATGAGCGCTTCGGGTTGGAACTCCAGGATTCCGCCTTCCGCGAAAGACACAGTCGACAAGTCATCTGCAAAACTGTTCGGACCGACTTCTTGTGCATCACCCTCGATCCAGACTGTGCGCTCGCTCTGGGTAGGAGTATCGAACAAGCCGGTGATGGCGTTGAAGGCAACGAGGCGGTTTTGCTGATCCAGCCCAGCACCTGCCGCCCAACGCCACTGCGTATGGCGTTCGTGGTAGCCGGCGTTGATGTCTACAAAGATAACGCCCCTTACGGATCGCTTCGTTCCATCGTAACGCACACTTCCTCGCGCTTGCCGGCAATAGTCCTTGTGCGACCAGATATAAGCGTCGCTGGCGGGCCGGTAGACCTCGAAGCTGGTGCAGGGCTCGAATGTGACAGCGATTTCTGCATCGCCGTCCCATACTTGCACGCGATTCGGTTCAAGGCGCACGTGTCGAGTAAAGCGATGCGAGCCCTCGCGGAACTTATTTCCCTCGCGATCCCAAATTCCCCAGTACTCCTGCTGTAACGGTCCCACGCTTGCTCGCGCTGCACAGAAAGATAACTCCCGACTCCAGAAAGAGACGTAATGCCAGCGTTTGCGCAATTGGCCGGCGCGTAAAAGTGGCATGCGCTCAGGAGGTAGTGGTACGCCTCGGGGACGGTCAACGCCGGTACCGCGATACGGTTGGTCAATCGAGCGGGATGTCATTGGCGCGATCATACCTGATTCCGTAGTAAAGGTTGTGCGTTTTTGTAAGCGCCTCGTTCTAACCCAATAGTATGAACTACCGTCGTTTCGGTACAACTCTCCGGAAACCAGCCACGTCAGTACCTAATCGTTCAAAGAGGGAATCAATTTTGCCTTCGGCACGTCTAATGATCTGTGAAGTTGCTAAATTTACCGCACAAGATCCGTTTCCGTCGGAGCAGGGCGGTGTCAACAGGCCCGCGCCCAATGTGATAGGAGGATAGACATGTTAACTCCGCCTCTAACGCACCTCGCCATCCTCTGCCTGGCAATCCTATCTTTGGTTACTGCCGGCGCGCCAGGTCGTTCGTTAAGTAATGCCTCACGGGCAGGTTCCAGCCTCGTGGTCCATGAGTGGGGAACGTTCACATCCGTGGCGGGTCGAGACGGGCGCACGCTAGTTTGGCGTCCCCTCACCGTTGAAAGCGATTTGCCGTCCTTCGTTTACAGCGTTGATGAAGGTGACACCTGGAGGGGACTTCGTTACCCATCAAAGAGCGGCTTAGCCGTCAAGGTACGCATGGAAACACCAATTCTCTATTTCTATTCGAGGGAAGAGGCGACCGTCAAAGTTAAAGTGTTATTCCCCGGAGGGAGAATTACAGAATGGTATCCTCAGGCGCACTCCGCTGGCGGCTCTGGCATTGACTGGGGAGAACTCAAGGTTATGCCCGGCGCGCGTGTGGGTCTTCCACACGACTTCCGAGAGAACCACTACTATCCGGCACGGGAAACGGACGCGGATCTAGTTCAGGTCCACAATGCGAAGCAGCCTGAGCATGAGAAATTTCTCTTCTATCGCGGCGTTGGCAACTTTGATTTGCCCCTTTCCGTGAGGCTCGAAGGAGACCGCGTGGCAGTCACAAATTCGCACCAGGAAAATGTCAGACAGGTGGTTCTTTTCGAGAACAGTGGCGGCAACATTGGCTATCAAATCGTGGACATGTCGAAAACTGAGGTGTTGGTTGACCGCCCTGCCCTTGACGACAAACTTCCGGAGTTGCGTCAGGAAATGAAAACCATGCTGATAGCAGACGGCCTTTATGAGAAGGAGGCTGACGCAATGCTCAACACGTGGCGCGACTCATGGTTTGAGGAAGGGCTGCGCGTCTTCTACCTCATGCCGCGCAAGACTACTGACGCTATTCTTCCCATCGTCGTCGAGCCGGAGCCGGCAGGGCTCGTGCGGGTGCTCGCGGGACGAACCGAGATCATTACTCCTGAGATGGAAGCGAGCGTTACGAACCAGATTTCGAATCTGAGTAAGCACTCAGCTGTCAGAAAAGCAGCTCTGGAAGAAATGAAAAAGTACGGGCGGTTTCTGGAGCCCATCCTGACTGAAATCCGGAGGCATACAAATGATCTGCACCTCAAAGCGGAAGTAGAAAGAGTGTTGCAAGAAATTAACTAGGAATCATGAGGATCAGACCGATCGGACCACAATATACTTCGACATCCAGGAGAATGCGATCTTGTTCGTACAGCACATACGCCACTGCCGCCGAAACAGATTCTTCGTCCCAAAGATATTTCTTGCTGCCACGTGGGATCCAAGGTGATCTGTCGTTATGCCAACAGCCCGCTTCTCTCATCTCTCGTGTTGCATTTGCTTTGAAGGCATTCAGAATTGGTTCTGGTTTGGAATTCGCCGAGACCACGCTGTGAATGTGATTGGATCTTGCATTGAATGCCAGTAGTAACCCAACCCCGGATCTTACAAGTCTCTCGGATCGCCTTTTCGATAGCCGCTCTGCGCTGCGAGCCGAGCTTCACCGGTGGTTGCTTGAGAGAAGCAAGGTTGTATTTTCTCCATTGCTCGTTGGGCGGAATGCGAGGACTCCGATAGCGATTATGAAAACGATCTACCGACCATCGTTTGTCGCCATGAAGCCAAGTGCCGTAAGCTCGAAAGGAGATGAGGTAAGCAATCGGGATATCTTGAGTTCTAAACTCACGGTGAGAGTGAGCCATGATTTGTCCTTTTCTCGGTGAGGATTTGGAAGATTCTAGCATTCCGGATGAAATGGAGGAATGCCTCGGTCGCAGCGCTCGACTATAGAGCAACTGAGTGGACCTGCGACTTCACCTCTCAACGTAGGCAACCAGATGAAAAATGAGAAATGAGAAATAGAAAATGGAAATGATCCTGGTCTTTCCTGACAACAAACTATCTCAAGTCCAAACCCCATCCTCCCGTCTCGCTTATCCCAACTTCTCATCGTATCCTGTCGCGAGCGAACGAGCGCGGGTGAGGGTAATGCGGAAACATTCGATTGAAATAATCATCAACATCGGATCGGGCGCGGATGACAAAGAAGAGTTGCGCGAGAGGCTTGCTGGGATTTTCGCCGCCAACAATCGGAAGGCAAGCATCACGCTGGCCCGGAGCGGTGAGGAAATCGTCGAGCTAGCGCGCCGGGCAGCACAGGGCGACTGCAGTACTATTGTAGCCGGGGGCGGTGATGGCACTATAAACACGGTAGCCTCAGCTGTGGTAGGCACAGATAAAACATTCGGGGTTTTGCCGCTTGGTACTCTGAACCACTTCGCCAAGGATCTCCACATCCCACTCGAACTTGAAGCTGCAGCCCACACTATCATAGCGGGCCACACTACTCAGGTTGACGTGGCGGACGTAAACGGCCGCATCTTTCTCAACAATTCCAGTCTCGGGCTTTACCCTCGCCTCGTCAGCGAACGCGAAAAACACCAGCGATTGGGGTTTGGGAAGTGGACGGCATTTTTCTGGGCCACAGTCGCTGTGTTGCGTCGGTATCCTTTTCTGGATGTCAAACTGAGCGTCGAAGGTAAGGACTTTTCGAGCCGGAGTCCATTAGTCTTTATTGGCAACAATGAATATGAGATGGAGAGTCTTAACGCTGGTGCCAGATTGCGCCTTAATGAGGGCCAGTTAAGCCTCTATATAACACGTGACACGGGCAGGCTAGGATTATTGCGGCTTGCCTGCCGCGCGCTTTTTGGCGGCTTGCGTGATGACAAGGACTTTATCGCATTGTGCTCGGAGGAGATATGGATAGCAACGAAGCACCGCCGTCTGCGCGTGGCGATGGACGGTGAAGTGAGGGTGATGCAACCACCGCTTCACTATAGTATTCGGCCCCTATCGCTACAGGTGCTCGTACCGGCAGAGATTGAATCGAAGTAGAAAAGCTGATGCGAACGATCGTTCACATGTCGGACATCCATTTTGGCCGCACAGACCCGAGTGTGGTCAAGCCATTGATTACATTCGTTAATGAAATTGAACCTGACCTGGTAGCTGTTTCGGGCGATCTGACTCAAAGGGCACGCTCCTGGCAATTTCAGGAAGCGCGCGCTTTCCTGGACGACCTACCTAAGCCTCAGATCGTAGTACCCGGTAATCACGATGTGCCCTTGTACAATGTGTTTTCGCGTTTTCTGACCCCGCTGGACAAGTACCGGCGCTACATAACGGATGATCTCAATCCATTCTATGTGGATGAAGAAATGGCGGTAGCAGGAGTGAGTACCGCCCGCTCACTAACCTTTAAAGGGGGGCGTATCAATGAACTTCAGGTGGCCTGGGTGCGTGAGAAAATTTGTGAACTTAGCGATGAGGTCGTTAAGGTAGTCGTTACGCATCATCCGTTCGATCTGCCCGAAGGTCGTCATGAAAGCGATCTGGTTGGTCGTGCACGCATCGCTATGGAGACACTGGCTAGTTGCGGAGCAGATCTGTTTCTCGCCGGTCATCTACACATCAGTCACACCGGTCACACGGCAAAGCGTTATAAAATTAAGGGGCACTCGGCTCTCGTCGTGCAAGCCGGAACTGCCACTTCTACTCGCAGCAGAGGAGAGGTAAACTCCTTTAACGTAATTCGCATGGCGCATCCGGAGATCTCGGTCGAGCGCGTACTTTGGCAACCGGAAACAGCGGCATTTGCCTTAGCGTCGACCGAGCAATTTCGGCACACACCGGACGGTTGGGCACGCCTTTAGCCACTACGAGTTCGGTCGGACTGGTTGAACCGGAGCGACCTGATCCAGAAACTTGCGTCGGTAGCTCTCTTCAGGCATCAAACAAACATCGTATTTGCCGAAGACGCGATACCGGTTGCGCGCCACCACGTTATAGAGCGCATCGCGTAGAGATTTTGGCAGCGCCCTTCCAATTCTCAATAGTCCCCAAACACCACCAAGCCGTCCGAGGACATGTAGAATCGCGTCAGATCTCGCCAGCAGACGTTGGCTTGCCTGGCCGTAGTCAGCAACAATGTAAACGGTATCCAGGTCGGTGGCGTCGATGTCATAGTGCTCCAGCAGAGATGAAGCAGCCGGCTCGACGTACTTGTTAATCAGAGTGCCGTTCCAGCTATTTCCAATTTGGTGGACTTATTTCGCTACGGAACAGCATTGGTTTCAGAGGCTACGACAAGAGGCCTGAGAAATTCGCGAAGTGGTAAGTCGCCAAGGCCTCTGACGAGATTCACACCTGAACCTCGGAAGGACCAATCAAAACCGATGTCCTACTGCTTCTAGCAGATCGCGTCGTCGCGCTCGCGAACGCAGGTTAGGTTTTCAAGTGATGTTTGAACTTAAAACCTCAAACCTGAAACTGAAACTCTTCTTATTCTCATCGCGCGAAACCGATGCGATGCAATAAACTGTCGTACCGGGGGTCAGAGCGTAAGCTATCGAATCGTGGTTCCACTTTCAGGTAAACCAGGGCGCTGGATCGTTCCTCAAATGCCTTCTCTAGCCAAGCGAACGCCAGTTCCTTCTCGTCGAGACGCGCGTGCAGGACGGCGATCTCGTAAGCCGAAACGTAGCGGCGCTGCGAACGCTCGAGTTCCAAATTCAAAATCTTTCGCCAGTAGCCATTCATGCCTGTTACAGCATAAGCCTGTTTGAGCGTCGCGATGTCCTCCGGGGCGGCCCCTGAAAGAGCGTCGGCTTTGAGCAGCGACTCGATGGCTTCTCTATACATCCCTTTCCGGTCGTAAGAGATTCCGAGCCGCCCGTGCGCGATGGCAAAGTTAGGATCAAGCTCAACCGTCTTCAGACTTTGCTCTATCGCCTCATCGTAACGTCGCGCGAAGTAAAAGCTATGCGCCAATCTAGCGTTGATGATCCGCGAGAGCGGATCGAGTTCTAGCGCGCGCTTTGCTTCAGCAACGGATTCCTCCGCGCGTCCCATGATCTCAAAATTGATCGCGTACCATTGGTGTGCCGTCGCATAACCAGGATTGAGTTCGATTGCCCGCTGGAACTCTCTTGCGGCTCCGAGAGGATCCCAGTCGAACCGCTGTTTGACGACGCCGAGCGAGGCGTGAGCTTCAGCCAAGGTCTCGTCGATCTCCAGAGCTTTCACCGCCGCCGCCTTGGCTTTAGAGAAAGCCTCTGTGGGCGGAAGTGCGTTGAGGGGCGCGCCGAGTACGATGTAGCAGTCGGCCAACCCGACATAAGCCAGTGCGTACAGAGGGTCTAACTCAATTGCTTGCTGGAAATACTCGATGCCTTTCTTGACATCTTGGGGGGTGCGCTTGTTCCAAAAGTAGCGGCCCTTCAAGTACAGCCGGTAGGCTTCCGAGTTCTCGGTGGAACGTCTCGCCAGACGCTCCTTCGCTTCGCCCGTCAGTCTCAGCCGCAACCTCTCGGAGATAGCCCGCGCAATTTCCTGCTGCACAGCCAACGTGTCGGCGAGCTTGCGGTCGTATTGGCCGCCCCAGATATGGCTGTTATCAGCAGCGTCAACCAACTCGACGCTGATTAGAAGCTCCTCGCCCTGCTGCCTGACCCTACCCATCAGCACTGCACGCACGTTCAGTTCGCGGCCCACTGCCATGGCGTCCTTCTCCTGCCCTTTGTAACGAAAGACCGAGTTGCGCGACATCACCCTGAGATTCGGCAACTGTGACAGGCTATCGATCAGGTTTTCGGTGAGCCCGTGGCTGAGATATTCTGTGCCGGCGTCAGCATTGACGTTAGCGAAGGGCAAGACCGCAATCGAATCAATAGCCCCCTCGCTTCTCTTGGAGAAATAGAAGTAGAGTCCCGTCGCCACGATAACCAAAGTCGCTACCGCCAACGCTGCCCCTCTCGTGCGGCGTTTGCTTTCGGTAAGGTAGTCAAGGCGCGCTGCTGGGCGCACAGTTAGCGGCTTAACCGCGTCAGAGGCCGGTAGCGCCTCATTCCTGGTAAGTTGCGCCTCACGATTCGTTTGCTGGCCTTCAGTTCCATCCGGCGCGCCCGTCTCGTCTTCTTCGGTAATGACCTGCGCCCTAATGCGTTGCCGCACGACTAGCTCGGGGCCGCCGTTAACCACTTCTCTGACCGGCGTGACAAAGCGATAACCGAGTCTTGGCACGGTCTCGATGTACTGGTGCGCGGACGGGTCTTCGCCCAGCGTGCGGCGCAAGACGGAGACTGTCACTGTCAGATTGCTCTCCTCAACGACGGCGTCCGGCCACACCGCATTCATCAACTCGTCTTTTGTCAGCATGTGGCCGCCGTGCCGGACGAGGACCAGCAGCATGTCGAAAGCCTTCGGCGAGAGCGGGACGGGCGCGCCGTTTCGCAGCAGGAGATGTTCGGCGGCGTCCAAACGGAACGGGCCGAAATCGTAAATGTGCTGGGAATTACTGCTCTGCACGGTCTTCGGAAATTCTTCGGAAAACTTTTGGAGTTCTCTTAGGACTTCGCAGTCCTGTTTGATTATTTTCAGGGGCACGGTGAGCCGGTGTGAACGCGGCTTGTTCGAGAAGTTCGATGCAGGCCGGATTGTAGTGCGGCGGCGTGGTCAGATCAATAGCCACCCCACGTCGAATCTGAGCGGCGAGATGGGAAAGATCAGAAGAACCTTCGTGAATATTGAGATTGATCAGGTGTTGCTCGCCAAAGTCTCCGGTCTGATGCAGTTCCGCTGCGACGAGTGCGGAGCAACGGTCACGATGTTGACGCCGGAGCAGGCCGGCATCGTGACTGGCCTCAACGCCCGTGCGATCTATCGTCTGATTGAGACCGGAGAGCTTCACTTCACCGAAACGCCCGCTGGCTCTCTGTTCGTCTGCTGCAATTCACTGCCGAGCTATTGCCGTAACCCATAACCCGGAAGCTGCCAGCAGCTTCATCTTTTTCCCGAAAGGAGATTTCACATGTCCAAGCTCAAAAATTTACTCACCACGACCCTCGTCTCTGTTTGCCTGCTCATCATGCCGGTTCGCGCTACGGCGGACGGCGGGGGCGCGCCCCAGCTCACCACGCCTTTGGGCGACATCGCCTTTGAAGTGGTCGGGCAGGTCTCGAACCCCTCAGCCACGTCCTCACAACAGTACGGCTATCTGAGTTTGATCAACGGCCTCAGCGCAGAGCAAATCTTCACCACTGGCATTCCCTCCGGCCAGAACGAGACGACGGCGCTGTTCACCTTCTTCACCGACGCGGTCACTGAGCGTGTCATCAGCAACGGTCGCCTGCGGATCGTCAATCGTATTGGGACGACCACCATCTATCTCGATGAAACGCCGGACGGAGACTTCAACAACCGTGACACATTCCGCGATGGAACACCGGTCCTGACGATGGACTATCGACAGCAGGTGATCCTCGATACCGGTGAAGGAGTTCCAGGAGTTCCAGGGACTGGAACTTTCACAGTGATGAACCTTCTCAAAGTCTCAGCTGTGCAAACTTTTGAAATCGGAGGCGAGAATTACCGGCTCGGGAAGCGCAGAGATCAATTTAGACAATTTTACAGCGGCGCGCCGCCCACAGGGACACCCGCCAACGGCGTTTTCGCTGGCTACGCGGTCGCCATCGGGCGCGCCGAGCGGTCAGAGCAGTGACGAGTTAAGAGTGGCGAGGGACGAGCAAAAACAAGTTTTCTGATTCGTCACTCGTCACTGTTTCCACACACCCATGGCTGGGCGCGCCTTTTTGCCGTGCCAAACCGACTTTCGGTCAGTCTTGCTGAAGTGGAGTGACCAGATTCAGAAACTTCCTTCGGTATCTCTCTTC
Organism: Pyrinomonadaceae bacterium; assembly: GCA_041745915.1. Lineage (GTDB taxonomy): Bacteria > Acidobacteriota > Blastocatellia > Pyrinomonadales > Pyrinomonadaceae > PSRF01. The sequence goes on from JBGTHZ010000158.1 coordinate 11,129, forward strand.
AGGCATCAAGCAGACATCGTATTTGCCGAACACGCGATACCGGTTGCGCGCCACAAGGTTGTAGAGCCCATCGCGTAGAGATTTCGGAAGCACGCTGCCTATTCTCAAAAGGCCCCAAACACCGCCAAGCCGGCCGAGGATGTGGAGGATGGCGTCGGACCTTGCGAGCAGCCGTTGCCTTGGCCGTTCGTAGTCAGCCACAACGTAAACTGTATTGAGGTCGACGGCGTTGATGTCATAACGCTTCAGCAGAGATGCGGAAAATTCACTCTGCAGGGACGCGAACCGAAAGTGATCGTTTGGATCACGCTTGAGTAAGAACTGATTGAGGCCATTGCACAGGCCGCAAACGCCATCGTAGAGAACAAGAGTAATGGAATTTGTCTCAGGCACAGAATCTCAGGTCGCGAAAGGTGAAGGAACCGGGTGCAGGTAAACCGTTACTGATCTGGTCATCGGTAAATCTCCGCGTAGGCGCCAGATCATCGGGAAGCGGGTCGCAGAGCAGCACCGGCTCCAGCACTCCTTCTGAAAGCATGCGCACTTGCGCACGGGCCACCAGCGGTACCTTCATTGTCAATTCCCAAAAAGCCGCCATCATGTAATGGAACCACACCGGGGCGCGCACCAAGCGGACCTTCTTCCCAATAACCCGCGCCACACGCCTAACCGCCTCGCTCAAATAGATCTCTTCGGCCCCGGTGACAGCGACTGTTTGGCGGCTCAATCTACCTTTCACCAGGGACGCCTGCAGGATTTCCACCAGGTCTTCAACCGCCAGTGGCCGGATTAATTTCTCCTTCAGTCCCACCGTGGCGAACATCGGAAACGTATGGAGGGAGTGACTGAGGTGATCCAGCATATGATCACCCCTCCCGTAAACCATACCCGCCCTGACAATCGTGTAATCAAGTCCCGAGTTAAGCACAGTCTCCTCCGCGGCCCATTTTGATTCGTGATATGGCGAACCGCAATTCGGACGCGCCCTCAGAAAGCTCATCAGTCCAATTTTCTTGACTCCGGCTTGCGTGGCTGCGCTCAATACATTCTGAGTGCCCTCAACGTGAACCTTGCGGTAGGTCTGATTTCCGATCTCGCGATTTATGCCGGCGCAATGAGCCACCGCATCACAATCGGAGAAGGCGTGTAGAAGCACTTGCTGATCTGAAAGATCACTAGCAATGAAGGTCATGTTTTCGGCACTGTCGACTTCGGAATGCGCATTCTTCCCTCGGGCCAATAAGACAACTTCATGGCCTTCTAATATGAGTCGCCGTGCCAGATTTCTTCCAATAAACCCTGTTCCACCTGTAACTGCGATTCTCATTTGTTATCTCCTTTCTACTGCAGCTTCGCGTTCTCTAATTCGTCCGGAAACGCTTCGCGCAATTCGTCCATCAGGCCTATTGCTTTCTTTCGCAAAGGACGCATCAGAGGATTGCTGGCCAGGGAAATAAGTCGGTCGACAAGATCAACTGAGTGATCTATCAACCGATAAGTTCGCGCACGGTTTCGCGAGGAGTCGTGGATCCAAAAAAGAATAATGCCCATGTGATAGAGCCAGAGCAGGTAGGGTAATTCGCCCCGCAGATCTTCTGGTATCCGCGCCTTTGATTTCACAACTACGTCTTCGAAGAGCTGAATGCTAGCCTGGCGGACTTCATCGGAGGAGGCGGCGAAAGGATTCAGCGCACTTTCTGGATGGGCGGCCGTCTTGAAAAGCGCGCCCGCAAATTCGTGATACGGCTCAAGCGTGGTGATCTTGAGACGCACCACTTCGAGCAGGCGCGCTTTCAGACTGAGTTCCTTCCGCAGGACAGGAACTGAAACGGTTAAATGCTCTTCGTGGGTGCGGTGGTAGAAGGCCTGGATGAGAAGCTCCTTCGAAGGAAAGTAATAGTACGCATTCCCCAGCGAGACTCCAGCCTTTTTGGCGATGGCGCGCATTGTCGTTGCCTCGTATCCCCGATCGCGAAACATCTTCAAAGCGGTCTCCAGGATCAGTGCCTTCGTCTGGCCGCCCTTGCTTGTTGCAACCGATCTTCCGATAGCACTCATAGCTTCACCTCGCGAGACCAGTGACCCGACCAATCTGATACCGATGCTGAGAGATCATTGAGACCACTCGGCGTGTGGTAGGCAACAACTCCGGCGAGGAGAGTCGGTAAGACCATTCGCGATACTGACTCAGCGCCCATATGACCATGAGCCAGGCTTTCGGGCCCGTATAAACTTCTCCTTGATCGCCGATGACTGTTAAGTCGTTCGCAGTCAGATCGTGGTCCAGATGCGGAAAGCGGAGTCGCGCTTCCTCTGACTTGCACGGCACAAAGACGAGCTCAATCAGTTTTCGCTGCTCTGCCAGCCACTCGTGCGCGCGGCGGCAGAGCCCGCACGTTGGATCGTAAAGAACAGTTAGCGCGGTCATGACTTCAAGCCGCCTCCTGAACGCGGGTATAGCCATCGGGTGGAACCGGGGGCGCACCATTCACCAAACTGGCCCGGCGACGCATGCGGCTAAAGATAAACAGGTTAAAGAAGTGCATTGCTCCCAGCACAAGCAACACCATGCCCACCTTGACAGATAGCGCTTCGATGCCTTCCTGGGGCGTTGTCACGTTGTAACCGAGCTTCAGGGCGAGACTAACGTAGCCAAAGTTAATCAAGTAGAAACCGACCACCAGCAGGTGATTGACGGAATCCGCTAGCGCTTCGTTACCGTGGAAGACGTCGACCAGGAAAACACGTCCGTTCTTGTGAAGCGTGCGAGCAACCCATATTGTGAGCGCGATGCTTACGGCGAGGTAAATCAGGTAGGTGGTTATTCCTATGGTCATTGTGGAACCTCCTTCCAGAATTTGAACACGTTCAACACGGTCAGCCTACGTCCTGGACAAGGGGTTGTCAAGGGATTTCTTGAACGCGTTCAAGATCCTCCATTTCAAGCGATTTGGAAGAAGACGATTCAGCAAGGTGCGAGGGGCCGCTGTTATCTTAAGAATGGCTTAGGGTTTTGAGGATGGGTTTCCACGCAGATCTTTGGCCCCGTCATGCAATGGCCAGAGTTGTAGGGATTTGAAAGTGGGAGCCGAATAGAGTTTCTGAGTCTTAGGGTTCCACCAGGCGCTTCTTAATGTTGCGCTGCCAGGACTCGTAGTTTCTGATCCGTCGCTTGGCCTGCTTGTGGGTCAGGTTCATTTCCTTAGCCACGTAGCTGATTCGTTCCGAGCGATCGTTCTTCTTGTCGCGCGGGTCGCCGGGCGCTTTCAAATAAAGCTTATAAGCAAACGTCCACTCCTGTTTGACCTCTTCGGTTGCCTGTGTTCCACGCAGTTCCGGCATCTTTACCCCTTAAGGACTGATTGAGTTGAAAAACGAAATTGCGGCAGCTTCGTACGCTTAGCTTATCCACTCGGCAACACTCTTGACGGCGCTGTTGAGCGATACATACTAACATACGGGTGAAACGTCGTTGCAGCTTAAAGTTGGGGCATTCGAAGTCAGCCTCGTTTTGGGGTTCCTGACTCCCACCTTGCGAGTGGGGTATGATACCGGCCATGAAAAACAAACAGATTGTATTGGCTAGCCGGCCTACTGGCAGGCCCGCGATGGATAATTTCGCAACTATTGACGCAGAAGTGCCGCAGCCGAAAGATGGAGAGGTTCTGGTTCGTACTCGCTACCTGTCCGTGGACCCATACATGCGTGGTCGGATGAGCGACCGCAAGTCCTACGTAGACCCATTTGCTGTGAACGAAGTTATGAATGGTGGCGTGGTTGCCGAGGTAGTCGAATCGTTGTCCGACTCTTTTAGACCTGGCGACATCGTCACCGGGCAACTTCCCTGGCAGCTTTATTCTGTAGCTGGAGCGGGAGAACTTCGAAAGGTTGATCCCAAGCTTGCCCCCGTAACGACCGCCCTGGGAGTCCTGGGTATGCCCGGATTGACGGCCTACTTTGGACTTGTGGACATCGGTAAACCGCGAGAAGGAGAAACCGTCGTTGTCTCCGGCGCCGCGGGCGCCGTCGGCATGACGGTATGCCAGATTGCTAAAATCAAAGGATGTCGGGTGGTTGGTATCGCAGGCAGCGATGAGAAGAACGAATACCTGGAGCATGAACTGTGGGTGGATCACACAATCAACTACAAGACTGCCGACGTGAAGCAGGCGCTAAAGGATACGTGCCCCGGCGGCGTCGACATATATTTTGACAATGTTGGTGGTGAAGTTTCCGATGCTGTGTTGCCGTTGATTAACAAGGGAGCGCGAATAATTGTTTGCGGGCAAATCTCGCTCTATAACCTCGAACAACCGGACGTTGGCCCACGCCCTCAGCCCAATCTCTTAGTCAAGCGAGCTCTGATGCAGGGATTCATCATTACGGATTACGCTCCCCGCTTTGCCGAGGGCGTCAAGCAATTGGGACAGTGGTTAGCAGAGGGTAAGATGAAGTACGCCGAGAACATCGTCGACGGGTTCGAGAATACTCCGCGCGCTTTCCTCGGGTTGTTTAGTGGCGAGAACCTGGGCAAACAATTGGTAAGAGTGGGGGGTTGAAATTTCTCAAGTTAGCATCCTCCATAACAGAACCGGGAGCGATAGCGACCGCACTCAACTCGCACTGTGATTTAGTCAAAGGCAGGTAGTTTTCGCCTTTTTTGAAAAGAGCGATAGAATCGAAGAAACTTTTGAGATTACGTTATGAGTCGTCATTCAGCGAGCAGCAGTGTTTCGGGAGTTGCGTGCGGTCGGTACCGCTCCCGGTTCTGTATCGACGGTAGTTGAATGACATTCCGGATTTGGGTCAAACTGCCCCCTGCAACCGTCTCCCCGCAACCCTCTCCCAGAAAAGGTACCAAAGTGTCTTTCTTAACTGCGCGTCACTATTCGCGGAAGTTACTGGCGCACCGGCTAGCCGGGATAATGTTGTTGTTGGTGATCGGGGCCGTACGGGAAGCGCCCGCGTCCGAGCGTTGGTCAGCTAAACTCGACGGGCGTGTTCGCTTTTACCAGGCGACTGAATTGGGAATTGTGGTGACTGGAACTGAGAAATCGCTTTACGCCATCGATGGCGAATCGGGCGACATCCTGTGGCGACGCAAGAATGCGCGACTGGACGAGACTGATGTAGCAGCAGTGCCGGGCACAGATGTCCTTTTGATCAGTATTGAAGAGGGTGACAAAACGCGGTTGGAGGCGGCGGACCTGGTCACGGGCGAGACACTGTGGCGGAGCGATAAAGTACGCGGTTCAGTAATGCAGATGGCGCTGGAACAAAACCACAACGTGCTTGCTGCAATCTTCGTGCGCGACGCGCGCGGGAAGGCTGACGACACCTTAAAGCGCAAGCCCGTCATCCATCTTTTCGATCTTGGCGCCGGCCGTGAGCTTTGGAAGCGGGAACTCGAGAGTGAAATTGAGATGATGCCCACGGCCTGGAGCGATAGCGCTAAAGTCCCTTTCACGCTCGACAATTATCGACCGCCGGTTTTTCTGGACGGTCGACTCTATTTGTTTTACGAAGGCCTCACGTCCCTTGACGCGCAGACGGGAAAAGATCGCAAGCGGGAGAAGTTTCGCATCAACGAAGAAGGATTGGCGCTGACCGAGGCAGATCCGGTCGCAGATGAGCGCGCTATCTACCTTTCGGGGCGTGGGCGCATCAGGGCCATTTCGCGCCAAACCGGTGAAGAGATTTGGGAAGCTAAAGATCTGGGATTGACTCCCGAGATGATCCTCACCCGCCGGGTTCTTTACGTGCGAACAGGTGGACAGTTTACCCGGCTTCGGGATGGAGAAGCGGTTGGGCGCGGCTTTTATGGTGTTAGTGCGATAGATGTCGATAACGGTAAGGTTCTCTGGCGCTTCAATGGCGCTGACAAAGGGATTACCAATATTACGCTACCGGATGCTGCGACGATTCTGGTTGCCGATCGCGATGACTTGATTGTGATTGATGCTGCTACGGGAAAGCGTCGCTCCAAAAGTTCTCACCGGGTGGAGAAGGCTGCTTTCCTCTTGCTCAATGAGCGCGGGGAAGCCGTCGTGGGCGGTCGCAATGAGATTGCGGCTTTCGATTATGCGGCTGGGCGAAATGTCTGGCGTTCACGTCACAACCCACCGGGCCGCGGCCTGCTGCGGACCGCGGCTGCGGTCGCCGCGCGGGCGGCTTCACTTTATTTCCGCTATGGCGCAACAGCCACGACCGCTTTTCGTGGTGTTCGACTGGTAAACACCATCTCGTCGCTCCGTTGGTCTGGCCTGGCAGCACACGCTACTCTGCCAAGTTTGACCAGCATGGCTTCGCACTATTCTCGTGAATATGTGGCTGAGCGATTCTCTTCTTTCGGTTTGCTTTCGCGGGCGCGGGAAATTTCGTCATTGCGCACGCAACGAACCATCGCAGTTCCGCGTCCGTCGCTTGACGTGGAAGATCGTCTGCTCGACCGGTTAGATCCCGCCCACCAGCTCGAACGACTCTCGCGCTTTCTCTGGAGCCGGCGAAGACTTGCCACTCTTCGAGGCAACTGGATGTACTTCTACACTGAGCTCCCGAGAGGGAATGGCTTGCTGGGCGTTAACGTCAACACGGGCGTCGCGGACAGGGCTGTTCGGGTGAGCGATCTTGACGAGAGGTTTGTAAGTGACGAAGCCGCAAACTTGCTCTACACCGCCAGGAACAACCGCTTGCTTGCCTACAGTCTAAACGAGCGCGATTAAGCTGGGCAGTAGCCCGCTGTTAAAGGAGAGAACATTTTCCATTTCTGATTTGTCATTTGGCCATTTTCTAAATCTTATTTCGTGGCGTTTAGTGTTATTTCGTGGATCGTTTCCCTGGCCGAGAGAACAGACGATCCACGAAATAACACTAACGCACACGAAAAGAAGCAACGAAAGCGGGGGGGATATGAGAAACGGGAAAAGGGACTCTCTTTACCCCGTGCCACTATTTCAGAACCTGTGGGACGGCCGGCCGATGTGGATATGTGGTCCTGTGGCCGTGCCCGGAATTGCCGAGCGGAATGCGAGAAAGGGAATCCCATTAGCGCGCAGGTAGTTCATTAACAACTGACCTTCAGGCCCATCTGGATGAAGAGAAACATCCATCGCGTTGCGATGATCCAGACGCCAACGATCGTGAATTGCTCCCTGGCCAAATACGCCAACCGGCAGTTGCCTTTTAAACGAATCCAGGAAGAAGCGTTGCACTTTCCAGGCGTCTGACAACGCAAACGTGCCGGCTCCACTGTAACGTATGTAGGACGTGGTTCTAACGAGACTTCCTCTGCGCAAAGGAGTTTTGGCCAGCTGGGCCTCAGCCTGGGCCTCAATCAGTGTATCGGCAATCTGTGATTCGGCATTGGCCATCTGCCTTTGGGCTTCGTTCATTTTATCCTTAGCGGTGGCCACCGCAGTTTCGCTCTCGGCGAGCTGGCTTTTTGAGATAAGTCCTTCTGCGTAAAGCTTTTGACTCTGAGCCAGCTGCTCCTCTGCCCGCGTCACGTTACGCTCAAAGATAGCCAACAGCTTCGCAAGACTCGTTTTGTACTCTTTAGTCGCCTTAATGAACTCCTCGCGGAGTTGTGCCAGCTCATTGGTCGGCTTGGGTTCCCGGAGTTTCCTGGTTTGGGCCTCGGCGTTTACGACAAATAAGAGTGCCACGCCAACCACCAGCACGAGTCTGTCTAACCGGATCCAGTGTAGTACTGCGAAAAACATGGATTTCTTCCCTAGGGATGCTACGCTGGACATCTGTCAAAGGTTTGGTTCTGGCCGTTTAGTACTGCAATTTTCTACAATTACCCCTGGCCCTGCTCCGGAACTGTAGCTCCAGCTTGCTTGTTGACCCATAATAGTTCATAGTGACGCACGGTTAATCCTTCTCTCGCGCATCGACGGTGATGCGCCCCGCGCGTAAAAGACTTGGCGCTGGCGTTTTTGGATGGTTCGAGAGCAGGCTGATTTCAACTTCAGAAGCCGCTCCCAGAGCATTCGAAAACCGGCCCTTCGCTCCTACCGTTCGACCGAAGCAACTCCGATTCGCAGCTTCTCTTTATTCCCCTTTGGGGGACAGGTACATTTAATGACAATGAAACTTTACGTAGGAAATCTCTCGTTTTCGACCTCCAGCCAGGATCTGCAGGAGCTTTTTGCAGCAGCCGGCACAGTCGAATCCGCGAGCGTCGTGGAAGACCGCGACACTGGTCGTTCGCGTGGCTTTGGCTTCGTGGAAATGGCCAGCAAGGAAGAAGGCGAAGCTGCTATTGCTCAGTTCCATGGCAAAGAAGTCAACGGTCGCAGTCTAACGGTTAACGAAGCCAAACCGCGCGAGAATCG
>JBGTHZ010000159.1:0-5090 GCA_041745915.1 Pyrinomonadaceae bacterium
TTGTAGGGCCTCAGCTGGCCAGCCAAATGCTATCCGCAGATTACACCGATTACGCAGAAACACTTAGGCAGTAAGACGAAGTCCAAACCTTTTGTAGCCGTCCGTTTCTTCTAATCTGTGAAAATCCGCGTAATCTGTGGACCCAAATGCAATCCGCAGATTGCACCGATTACGCAGAAACACTTAGGCAGTAAGACGAAGTCCAAACCTTTTGTAGCAGTTCGTTTTTTCTAATCTGTGAAAATCTGCGTAATCTGTGGACCCAAATGCAATCCGCAGATTACACCGATTACGCAGAAACACTTAGGCAGTAAGACGAAGTCCAAACCTTTTGTAGCAGTTCGTTTTTTCTAATCTGTGAAAATCCGCGTAATCTGTGGATAGCATCGGATGTCGACAGAGGGAGGGACTCCCTACAATTTATTCCGCGCCACCTCCACACTACACCTCCCTTACTTTTGTATACAATTAGGCCATGACGTCGATGCATTTTCGACAGAGTTGGACGGGCTATTTGGTCGCAGCCGCCGGCATCGCCGCCACCACGACGGTGCTGAAGCTGTTCAGCTCACACACCAACGCCACTACCGTAGCGCTCGCCCTCTTGCTTGTCGTGCTCATGGTCGCCACCTGGTATGGATCAAGGCCAGCCGTGGTTGCCTCCCTGCTTGGAGTTTTAGGCCTCAATTACTTCTTTCTGCCACCGTTCGGCACGCTGACGATTGCTGCCCCGGACAACTGGATTGCTCTGATTGCCTTTCTCGTGACCGCCATCACCGTGGGCCAGCTTTCTGCTCGCGCGAAACGGCGTACCGAAGAGGCCGATTCGGGGCGCCGGGAGATCGAGCGTCTCTACGAAGAGTTGCGCAGCGCGTTCGAGCGGGCAAGCCACGCTGAAGCGCTCAAGCAGAGCGAGAAATTAAAATCAGCGCTACTTGACGCCGTAACTCACGACATTCGCACACCGCTCACATCGATCAAGGCATCGGTGAGCACGCTGCTGGAAGAACCCCAAGCAACGACGATCAATGGGGGTCCCGTGACGCTCGGCATCGATGCGAGAAACGAGATGCTGGAGGTGATCGACGAAGAATGTGACAGGCTGAACCGCTTCGTGGAGGGCTTGATTGAACTAGCGCGCATCGAAGCGGGCGAGTTGCACCTGCGTCGCAGATGGGGAGTCGTCGATGAAATCGTCGCGACGGTGCTTAAGCGTGCCGAGCCGCTGACGCGAAATCACATAGTAATGGTTGAGATTGCCGACGAAATACCTGCGGTTCAGGTAGATCCGCGCGCGGTGGCCGAGGTAATGTTCACCTTGATTGATAACGCAGTGAAGTATTCGTCGGCTGGGACAAACATTCTCATTAGTGCGCAACCGGTAGAAGACCATATGATTCAAATCGCCGTCGAGAATCAGGGACAGACAATCCCCAGCGAAATCCGTGCACGCGTATTTGATAAGTTCTTTCGCGCCACCCGCGACGGTGACACCGGCGACAGTATCCAGCCGAAAGGCATAGGGATGGGACTCGCGGTCGCCAAAGGAATCGTCGAAGCGCACGGTGGGAGTATCTGGATCGAAGATAAGCGGGAAGGGATCGGGACGCGGGTCGCCTTCACCCTTCCGATTGGCGACGCTGAAACTCTACCCGCACAATCGCCAGGTGTGGTTGCCGCCCCAGCCACATCCAATGAGATAAACTAATTGTGTCGAGCCAGCCGCCGCGCATTTTAATAGTGGATGATGAACCGCAGATCGCGCGCGTCTTACGCACGGGACTCAAGACCCACGGGTATGAAGTGCGTGTCGCAGCGGACGGAGTTTCGGCATTGGAGACCTTCCACGATTGGCATCCAGACCTCGTGGTGACAGATCTGGCCATGCCGAACATGGATGGCCTGGACCTTTGCCGGCGTCTGCGAGCGATCTCACAGCTTCCGATTATTGTGCTTTCAGTTCGCGGCGAAGAAAAAACTAAAGTCGAAGCGCTTGATGCGGGCGCCGACGACTACGTCACAAAGCCATTCGGGATGGACGAGTTGCTGGCGCGCGTGCGGGCACAACTGCGGCGGGCGACGACTCCTCCAATAACCGGAGGCGCTTCAGCGGTTTTAGAAGTCGGCGATTTTCGGATTGACCACGATGCGCGCAGGGTTTTTGTCAGTGAGAGGGAAGTCCATCTGACACCCAAGGAGTACGATCTGTTGCTTCACTTTGTGCGTCATGCGGGGAAAGTCCTGACTCACCGAACACTTCTTAGCGCCGTCTGGGGCGGCGACTATACGGAACAGGGAGAGTACCTGCGCGTGTTCGTCGGACAACTGCGGAAAAAGATCGAGCCCAACCCTTCGACTCCGCGGTACATCCTCACCGAGCCCTGGATCGGCTACCGCTTCAATCCCGCCTCGTAAACCTTGAAATGGCCAGCTCAACCTTAGTCACCTCACAGTCAGGAAGGCGGACCCTGTCCCCGCTCTTACGCTGAGTGGTTTTCAAGCTTGAGGCGGGGACAGGGTCCGCCTTCCTGACTACAATTTAGCGGGGCTTGAGCCGCTACCTTCATTACCCGCATTTCTTATGAACTTTTTATAAACCCTTTACGCCATCCTTACGCGGCGGGTCGTAATATTTCTATGTTGACAATTTAACTGCCGAAGCTGCTCGCGGGTGTTTGCTGAGAAGCACCGAGAAGGGCAGCACGGGGAAACCGATGTTCCGTGCAGCATGGGGCAGGCACCTGGTAGTTCAGAGTTCAAGCTTTAGCTTGTCCGTCTCGCCAGGCCACAACCTAAAGGTTGAACTCTGAACTTCCGTAGTCATGGACCAAGTAGCGGAACAAGGGGCGCATCGTGGCGGTGGCGAAGGCTGCTTGCGACACGTAGGACACTTCCAGTCCCAGCCCGACAGCTAACCTCGCAGGCTTGATGGAAGGGCAAGAGCATCGCGATTAATTCTGAAGGGCGCGGAGCACTTTTGCTTTCGCGCCCTTCGTCGCGTGCGGCTGCGGAGGCGGTCAAGCTCAAGCAGGGAATGGCACAGCCAACACTCACGGACATCCACGCTACAACCACCGGCGGGCACATCGAGCGCGTATCGCCACGCGGCCGATACCTCTTTGTTCTCTCGCTGGCTGCGCTTGGAGTTGTTTACGGCGATATTGGAACCAGCCCACTCTACGCTCTCCGCGAATGCTTTCATGGACCACACTCCATTGTGCCCGCCCCGGCTAACATCCTGGGAGTCCTGTCCCTCATTTTCTGGTCGCTCATCATTGTTATTTCCGTAAAATACCTTGCCTTTGTATTGCACGCTGACAATCACGGCGAAGGCGGCATCCTCTCGCTGACAGCGCTGGCAACGCCGATCAAACCTTCCGGGAAAAGCGAAAGGTTGGTGTTGATCGCGATGGGGATCTTCGGCGCCGCTCTCCTTTACGGCGACGGAGTCATCACGCCCGCGATATCGATCCTGGGTGCGATGGAGGGTTTGACCGTCGCAACGCCTCTCTTCGACCCTTACGTTGTACCGATCACGATTGCGATTATCGTTGCCTTGTTCCTCGCTCAGAGCCGCGGAACCGCAGGCATCGGCAGGATATTTGGGCCTGTCACGTTAGTTTGGTTTGCAGTATTGGCGGTGCTCGGAATCCTGCAGATCATTCGTTACCCGGAAGTGCTGGCGGCCATCAATCCCGTTTATGGAGTGGATTTCTTTCTTCGCAACGGCTGGCACGGGTTCCTGATTCTCGGTTCAGTATTTCTTGTGGTTACGGGAGGCGAGGCCCTCTACGCAGATATGGGCCACTTCGGAATGCGGCCCATCCGTCTCGTCTGGTTCACTATAGTGCTGCCCGCGCTTCTTCTGAACTACTTCGGTCAGGGCGCATTGCTCCTCGAGAATCCCGCTGCGGCCGAAAACCCTTTCTACCGTCTCGTCCCGTCATGGGGACTCTACCCGATGGTTATCCTGGCCACAGCTGCGGCGGTTATCGCGTCACAAGCTGTCATCACTGGTGCGTTCTCGCTCACCATGCAGGCGGTCCAGCTCGGTTTCAGCCCGCGGCTGAAGATTACTCATACGTCGACCAGAGAGTTTGGGCAGATATACATTCCTACCGTCAACTGGGCCCTGATGTTCGGATGTATCGCGATCGTGGTGGGCTTTCGCACATCCAGTAACCTGGCCGCAGCTTACGGGGTCGCGGTGACATCGACGATGGTGATTACCACGATCCTCTTTTACGTCGTGGCGCAGGAACGTTGGGGTTGGAGCAGACTATCGGCAGGTTCACTGGCCCTCTTTTTTCTCGTCATCGATCTTTCATTCTTCGGAGCGAATATCATCAAGGTAGCTCATGGCGGTTGGTTCCCACTGCTCCTCGCGGCAGCGATTTTTACGGTGATGATGACGTGGAAGAAAGGGCGAAGCATCCTCTCCGAGCGAATCCAATCTGATTCTCAGCGGCTGGAAGACTTTCTCCAGGAGATCGAACGTCACCCCCCGCTCAGAGTGCCTGGCACCGCCATCTTTATGAATGGGAACGCCACGCGGACCCCGCCCGCGCTGATCCACAACCTCGAGCACAATAAAGTGCTGCACGAGCGAGTGCTGTTTCTCACGGTGAAGACGCGGCTGGTTCCTTACGTCGATGATGGGGAGAGAGTTGAAATAGAGCCCGTGGGTAACGGGTTCTACCGCTTGAGAGTTTTCTATGGATACATGGAAGACCCGGAGATTCCGCGAGTGCTGGAAAACATGACAGGGCCGGGATTCAAATTCGACCCGAAGGATACGACCTACTTCCTTGGGCGGGAGACGATCATGGCCGGGAAGCGACCCGGGATGGCGATTTGGCGCGAAAAAATCTTCGCCCTCATCTCGCGCAATGCCACAAGCGCGACCGCCTACTTTTGTCTACCACCGGATCGCGTAGTGGAGTTGGGTTCGCAGGTGGAGATTTGATTGTAGGGCCTCAGCTGGCCAGCCAAATGCTATCCGCAGATTACACCGATTACGCAGAAACACTTAGGCAGTAAGACGAAGTCCAAACCTTTTGTAGCCGTCCGTTTCTTCTAATCTGTGAAAA
>JBGTHZ010000160.1:0-16370 GCA_041745915.1 Pyrinomonadaceae bacterium
TGTACATTGCCCGTCTTGTCGAGAATGACAATCGACGGCAGCTGATCGATGCCAAACTTCTTAGAGATCTGGCCGTCGGGATCCCGAAGCACAGTAACCTTCAAACCGTACTTTTTGGCGAACGCACGGAGCTGCTCGTCCGATGCAAAGTTCTTCGACTTTTCATTCTCAGAATCCGTGCTTACGAAGTAGACCACGACGCCGCGGTCACTGTATTCGTCAGCCAGTTTTCTGATTCCCTGAAGCTGGGCCCGGGAAAGGGGAAGCCATGAAGCGCCAAAAGCCAGCACCACCACTTCGCCACGCAGGCTCTCAGAAGTGACGGTTTGGCCGTCAATCGAGCTGAAAGAAAATTCGACTGGGCCGGTTTCGCTTTTCTGTGCGAAAGCCACGGTTGAACCGAGGATGACCAATAGAGACGCGGCCATGAAGGCCTTAAAGTTTGAGGGAAACATCTTTTCTCCTTTGCCGGATTCAGCCCGTCGCCGGGGAGTAAGGGGGGTCCGGACTCCACATTAGATGACCAATCGAACGGTTTAGTTGGGTTTGGAGCCTACGGAATCCACTTTGTTTACCGAGTTATCAAGCACCCAGGTCTGGTGGCACGCCGAAGATTTCCTCGTGTAATGCGCGGTAATCATCCCATGTATCCATATCGCGTGCAATATAGGGTGAATTCACAGCGACTCGTCGAACCTGGTTTCCATGTGCGTCGAAGAAAGATTTGAGACCTAGCTCCGGATCAAGATTCAGCAGCTCCTTGCGAAAGCAGAGGTCAATCAGCACCGGATGACCACCCCGGCCTTGAAACTCAGGGATGACCAGCCTCTCTCCTGAGGTCCACTCGCTCACAATGGCCCTTATGACGTCCGGCGCAACCGCCGGCTGATCCGTCAAGGCAATCAGGGCAGCCTTGGTTTCGGGAAGGAGTTCTCTAAGGCCACAGGCGATTGAGGCGCTCATTTCGCTGGTTGAATCCCGGTTAATGGCAAACCCGAGGCGGAGATCACCGACACTCTGCTGAAGTTTTTCAGCTCGGTGGCCCAGCACCACAACAATGTCTTCAACTCCAGCTTGGCGGAGGTTTTGGATGCACTTACGAATAACGGTTGTCTCACCAAAAGGAAGCAGAGGTTTAAAGGCGCCCATGCGCTCTGAACGCCCGGCGGCCAGAAGGATTGCGGCAACCCCCGTGGTCTTTGGTTTTAGGTCTTTGGTCTTGGTCACTGTCGCGTGATGTAAAGTTGCGGGTAAGTCTTAGTCAAAGACCAAAGCCCGAAGGCCAAAAACCGACTTCGACTATGGTGTGTCAGCTAGTTGGTGGAGGGCGCGGAGCGTATATTGGCGGGTCATCTGTTTGCGCCAGTTCATGACGAAGTCAGTATTGTCGAGTGGGCGGGCCTTGACGTAAGCAGCTTCAGCCGCGGCCTGGATGTGATCGCTGTCGAGCGGATGGCCGATGAGCGCGGCCGCAGCCTCTTCGACTACCACGGGTGAGGGTGCGATTCCTCCCAGAACTATCCTGGCGGCTCCGACGACCCGGTCGCTACCGCTCCCTGTTCTGACAGGTTCATCCAGGCGCACATACGCGGCAACACCAAGCACGGGAAAATCGAAAGCGCCGCGACGACGAAGCTTCTGGTAGGAAGCGCGCCAGCCATTTGTTGGCGGCAGTTGAATGTCCACGAGCAGCTCGTCCGGTCGCTTGTGCAGGTAATCAATACCGTCGTCGTTGTACAAACCGATGGCATCAATAACACGTTCGCCGAGGGTGGAAGCAAATCGCAGCTTGGCGCCAATCGCCACCATCACTGGAACAAGATCAGAGGACTGTACCGCCCAGCACTTAGAGCTTCCGGGCGCTACCCAGCAGATGTCGCCGTCTTTCTTTAGACAGAAGTTGATTCCTTTACGCCATTCGTAATTCTGATCGTAGTAGTTGCAGCGTGTGTCCAATAGCAGGTTGCCGCCGATCGTACCCATGTTGCGCAGAATGGGCGTTGAGATCAGTCTGGCAGCACTTGCAATGAAGGGATAATCGCGATTGATGATTGGGTTCTCGCAGATGTCTGTAAGCGTTACGGAGGAACCAATCCTGATCCCCGATTGCCCGTCTCCTACAATCTGATTCAGCTCCGGCAGACGCATCACGGAGATTACGGTCTTCGGCGTCTGCTGCCGGCGCTTCATGTTTGGATAAAGGTCAGTCCCTCCCGCCACAAACTGTCCTTCAGGACCAACGCCGGCCATCATCTTCACCGCCTCCGCGATTTCTCGCGGCACGCGGTATTCAAATTTGGGCAGTCGCATCATAGAGATAATTTGCCTAGCGGAGCCTTTACCTCTTGGACGGTCCAGGCGATCAATTGAAAGAATTGCTCAAGTGCATTCTTGTTGGCTAGAGCTGAAAGTGAAAAAGTTGGGTATCTATTGATGCTGTCATTGGGTAAGTTAACTTGAAAAACCTCGTTCAGACGACGAAGCAATTCAAGCCGCCGTTCGTCAGTATTAAAGGGCGGATTCTTCTGCCCCATGCGCTTGAAGGGTATCTCTACCTTTCCGGGTGTCTTTCCCTGTGCGTAAACGACGAAAGGTACGTATGAAGATTCAGCGCCATAGTCAAGGACCGCCGAGAACGAAATCTTGGGCCAAGTTATGCGGAAGACATTTTGCTTGGACCACTCAAATATCTTTCTTGTGACGTCAGCTTCGTCGATTCCCGCTTGTTCTTCCATGGCTTGAAGGAACGACGCTTCATTCCATCGTCGTAGTGCACTCGAACCCGGCAACTTCTTTTGTTGCGCTTCGGCAGTCAGTCCGATTACCCTTGGCACTAGACCCGTTCGCTCACCTCCCTTGAACTGCTTAATCTCAATCGCGAGAACCTCAGTGCGATCCATTTGCTCGTTCAAGAACTCGACAATCCGTTGAAGCTCAGGTGGAATCTCATCAGCAACAAAGAGCAGGCGGATGTTGCGATCTTGTAGATTCTTGTTTGCCAACTGCCAAAAATCTTCGGGCTCCATATCTCCTTCTAAAAACTCAGTTAGCTTCTCGTCGGGATCATCGCAGCTAGCTGCGAACCTCTCTTGCATGTAAGCAACGGGCCAATAGACAACCGCATTTGCAGCATAATCCAACATCTGACCGACAACTTGCCGCCGAATGCCCGTGTTGGTGCTTTGCTTCACCTCGACGATCGTTGGAATGGCGTTCTGATCCAAGAACAAATGATCCATAGCGAATCGCCCGCCACGGCCTTCTTCTGACGGCACTCCGCACTCGCGTTCAATCAGTAACCATCTTCTTGGTGCCGAAGGCTCCATTTGGTTTCCTGCCAAAAGCGCTGGATACTTCGCAAGTAAGGTCTGTAACAGACTCTCCGAGTCGTATGCCTGCTCATTCATTTCAACAAGCTCGTCGTTTTCTTGGATTAGAAATATCCCGGGATTCATAGCACTTCACTCTTCACCTTTACACGATCACGAATGTCAATGGTCACGTTTTCGCCGTCGTCTTCAACTACGGAAAAGACCAAAAATCTATCGGCTGATTCTTCGGTCATCAAATTAGCTGGTCCTTTCGCAACCGAGATGACTGTCGTTTAGCACGAACGGAAGCCTTCCTAGCCCTAGAGACTTGTTGTTTTGCTGCCTTCGCAATAACACGCAAGGCTTCATTTACCGACTGGTCGTCAGGAAAGGCTTCCCGCACGTCACGATCCAGCAATGCCAGGTTAGTACCCGAGCGAAATCGCTCAGCGTAAATTCCTCGTCCGACGAATTTGAGCTTACTAAGGTCGTACTCCGGGCGAAGATCGTCATCATCCGCTGGTCTTGGCAGCTTCTTCGTCATCGAACTCGAGTGCGCTCCATCTGGCGTTATCGCTCATCACGCCGCTTCGTCCTTTCGAAAGTGAAGCTTCATCAATTGGTCGGGGCGCAAAGGGGCGAAGGCATAAGCTCTTCCAGAATCATCACTAAACTCAACTTCAAACACTCCATCCTTCCACTCTTCCACGACTGTACCAACCTCACCACGGCGGAGCCCTTCAGATGGGAGGTCTTCCATGAGTGCCACAACATCGAGAACGTTGATTGCGTCCATGTTCTCTCTGAATTCCTAAGCCAGCATCAAACGCTGACCCTTTGGTTCGGGGATCGGATCACCAAATTCTGCCGCAGTATCGAGCCAAAGTTGAACTGCTTCTTCCGCCTCAGTCAGTGCGTCAGCCTTCGTCTCGCCATGAGCCATGCAACCCGATAGTTCAGGCACCTCGGCAACGAAGACCTGGTCTTCATTGCTCCAGTAAATGATCACTTCATATTTATGCATCACGTTCATCTTCTCCTAATCCGTATTTCACGATCACGGCCCTTACTTGGCGAACCTGGTAGACCTTTGCCTTGCCCTTATCTCGCTGCAAATTGATCTTCTCTTCTACGCCGTCTCTTCTAAAGATGTGATGACTGCCACGTATCCGTTCCTCAAAGCCAAGCTTTCGGAGCAACTGGAGCAATTCTTCGAATTCGATATTTGCATCAGATTTGCCACGCAGGATTTCTAAGAGCAATTTTTCGTACTTGCCCATTGGTTTTAGAGCCTTATGAATGCACCGCCACGCGCGGCATCTCACGTCCATCGCCGCCTTCTGCCGGCGTTGACACTCGCATCGGCACGGGCCAATCAATCACTGGCACTGAATCAGGGCCGGAACGACCATCGCCTCCCTTTGCTTTTTCACGCAGCGCCTTCAGAACCTTCTCCGGCATGATCGGCACTTCGTCGATACGTACGCCGACCGCGTCGTAAACAGCATTTGCTACTGCAGGTGGCACGGGAAGCAGCGGTCCCTGTCCGACTTCTTTCGCGCCAAACGGACCATTGGGATCGGCGTCTTCGATCAGATACGTCTTAACGTCGCACATCTCCATCGTGGTTGGGCTCTTATACTCCAGCATGGACGGAAACTTGTGCACCAGGTTGCGATTGCCGCGGTAAGACATCTCTTCCATCAGGACTTCGCCCAGGCCCATGTAGACACTGCCTTCAACCTGACCCATAACCAGCATCGGGTTGATTGACTGGCCAATGTCGTGCGCAATCCAGATGCGCTCGACAACGACGATGCCGGTCGAAGGATCGACATCAACTTCCGCAACGGCGGCTGAATAACTGTAAGCAGGTGATGGCCCTACGCCGGCGCCTTTGTACTTACCCGGTGACGGTGGCGGCGAATACGAGCCGACGGTTCCGATCGTGCCGAACTTCGATTCCGCCAATACCACAGCCTCGGCAAATGAAACTCCGATCTCCGGATTCTCGACGTCGAAAACCCTGCGTTCGGCAAGCGAGATATTCTCAATGGGTACGCCGAGTTTTTCCGATACCGCCATCACCAACAGTTCCCGCGCCCTTTCCGCCGCCTGTATCGCAGCGTTGCCGGTCATCAACGTCACGCGGCTTGAGTAGCTGCCGAGATCTACCGGCGTCAGATCCGTGTCGGCGGTGACGACGCGTATGTCGAAGGGATCGATTCCCAGAACTTCCGCTACGATGTAGGCAAGGATGGAATCTGAACCCTGACCGATATCTGTCGAGCCACACATTACGCAGACGCCGCCCTGGCGATCCAGCCGCAGCTGCACGCCTGATTGCGGCATGCTGTTCCAATAAATCGGCAGGCCGGCGCCGCAGATATAAGAACTGCACGCGATGCCGATGCCTTTGCCAAAGGGTAGCTTGCGATTCTCTTTGTTCCACCCGGAAAACTTGTTCGTCCAGTCTGAGCCTTCGACAACCTTGTCGATACATTTTCCGAGTCCCATGCTGCCGATGCGTAGATAGTTCGCGGTGATCGAATAAGGTTTAACCAGATGATGTCTGCGCATCTCCGCCGGATCGAGGGCAAGTTGTTCCGCGATTTTGTCGAGCTGAACTTCGAGTGCATAACGAGGCTGGGGTGTCCCGTGACCGCGCTTGGGGCCACACGGCGGCTTGTTGGTGAACACGCGCACACCCTGAAATTTGTACCGCGGAACATCGTAGGTGACGGTCTGCAACGCGCCAGTGTAGAACGTGCTGGCAACGCCGTAGCTGCCATAGGCGCCGCCGTCCAGGAACGACTTGAAGTGCATCCCGGTAATCGAACCGTCTTTCTTAACACCCGTCTTTACCTGCATCAACACGGGATGACGGCCGCGGTGGCAGTAGAAGACCTCTTCGCGGGTGAGCGTGCATTTGACCGGCCGACCCGTGATCATCGATAGCTTGCAGACGATGATCTCGTGATTGAACGGATCGCTCTTGCCGCCAAAGCCACCGCCGTTGGGAGTGGCAATGACGCGCACATGGCTCGCCGGCAACTCCAGAACTTTCGCGAGAGCGCGATGAACGTAATGAGGAGTTTGCGTTGAGCTCCAGAGTGTTAATTTGTTGTCCGGGTCGAAGTAAGCAACGGCGGCGTGCTGTTCCAGAGGTAGATGAGTATTCCCTTCGTAGAAGAAAGTGTCTTCGCGGACCAGATCGGCCTCAGCGAACCCTTCCTCGACGTCACCAAATTCCAGAGAGACTTTTTTGTGGATGTTGCCACCATCTCCATATTCGTGAATGCGCGGCTCTTCGATTAGCAGCGCTTCGTCAATCGTTGAGATAGAGGGCAGGGTCTCATATTCGACTTCAATAAGATTCATTGCATCGAAAGCGGTGTCCTCGTCGGTCGCCACCACGGCTGCGACCGGGTCGCCAATAAAACGGACTTTGTCGATACACAAGGCATGTTCATCCTGGCTGACCGGAAGGATTCCATACGAGATGGGCAAATCCTGGCCGGTGATAACCGCAAAAACGCCTGGGGTCGCGAGCGCTTTGGAGGCATCGATTCGCTTTATCAGCGCATGAGGATGATGGCTGCGCAGGATCTTCGCGTAGATCATCCTGGGCAGCACGATGTCGTCGGCAAACTTCGTTTGGCCCGTGCACTTCGCCCGGGCGTCGACCTTGCGGAACGGTTTGCCAACTACCTTCAGAGGCTCTTCATTTTTCCGATTGTTAGGCATTTATCTAATGCACATCTATTCAGCATGGCTCCACTACCTTAACTAAGACCGTAAATAGATTCCCTCGGCAGCTCCATCTCTTCGCCACGCATACGCGCAGACGCCAGTTCCACGGCTTCGTAGATCTTTATGTAGCCTGTACAGCGGCAGATATTCCCGGATAAAGCTTCCTTGATTACTTCGCGAGTGGGGTTGGGATTCTTTTTCAGAAGTTCCTCAGCCACGAGGAGAAATCCAGGCGAGCAGTAACCGCATTGTGCTGCTCCTAAATCCGCGAATGTCTGCTGCAAGGGGTGAAGCTCGGAGCCTGCGGCCATCCCCTCAATGCTTTTAACGTCGCGTTCTTCGGCATCAAGTCCCAGCATCAGACAAGACAGAATGGCGCGATCATCAACCAGAACCGTGCACGTACCACACTCGCCCAATTCACAACCGTGCTTTGTGCCCGTCAGGTTCAGATCTTCGCGCAGCACCTCCAGCAGCGTCTTGTGCGGAGCAAAGGCAACTTCGGTGGGTTCACCATTCAGAGTGAACCTGATGTGTACTTTCTGCTTTGTTGCTTCAGACATCAGCTTTAGGGGATTGTCACAGAAGGATCAGAAAAAAACAAAAGGGAAGGGAAGGCGGTGTGGGCTTGGGCGGTCAACCCGATTACAGAACCGAGAGCGGTAGAGACCGTGTGAAAACTCCAAAGTCTACACCCACAAGGGCGTGAAACCATTTCTCGTTAGCTAGATGTTCGAGTTTTTACACAGCCTCGGTAGCGACCGGATCCCAGATTCAACTGGCACCGGACTCCGCAGCCCGTTAGGTTAAAAAAACGACATCTGACTTTGACTTGAGTGCTGGGATCCGGTCGCTAACGCCCTCGGTTCTGTATGCCGATCCGCGTGAACTCAGGCCCTGGCTGACGCCCCATTCTTTTTCTTGGTCGTGTTCAGCGTCGTGTTGTCTATCAACCTCGTCTTGCCGACGTAAGCGGCAACGGCGATCATCATTGGCCGTTCGTCCAGCCTGTCGACCTTTTCCAGCGTTTCTCCGTCCGTGATGCTTACATAATCCACCCGCACTCGAGGCTCGGCTTCAATCATGTTCCTCACAAGCTCCGTGAGTTTGGCGCCATGTCGCTCGCCCGCTTTGTAAGCCTCTTTCGCTTTTGCCAGGGCTCGATGGATGACGGCAGCTGCTTGCTGTTCTTCGGGTTTCAAGTAGAGATTGCGAGAAGACATGGCCAGTCCGGAATCCTCGCGCACAGTGGGCAGTACGATGATCTCCGAATCAAAAGCCAGATCTCGAACAAGTCTCCGGATAATGATCGCCTGCTGTCCGTCCTTCTGGCCAAAGAAAGCAAAATCAGGACGCACCACATTAAGCAGGACCGTTACCACGGTGGCAACGCCGCGAAAATGGCCCGGACGCGCCGTTCCCTCTAATTGCTCCGAAAGCCCCTCGACATTCACATAGGTAGAAAAGCCCTTGGGATAAATCTCTTCAATCGGCGGGGCAAAAATATAATCGACATTGTAGTCGGTCAACAGGGCGGTATCCTTGGTCAGGTCTCGAGGATAGTGTTCGAAGTCTTCGCCTGGTCCAAATTGGGCAGGGTTCACAAAGACGGATACAACGACCACGTCACACATCCGGCGTGCTTCTCGCACCAGGCTCAGGTGACCTTCATGGAGCGCGCCCATCGTGGGCACAAGCCCGATGGTCCGATCCTGCTCGCGGCGGATTTTGCGCGCGACGGAACTCATGCGCTGACGACGATTGATAATCTCCATAGTTTTTGGGGGGAACTCAGGACTTCTTGATGTTTGAGTCTTTCGCGGGTGTGGGTAGGTTCAACTCTTCGGCTGCTTCTGCCGGCAGTGAATAGGACTCTGCCGTTGATGGATAGCTGCCATTTCGGACGTCGTCGGCGTACCGGCTTACGGCGTCTGTGATTGTCTCATTCAAATTTGCGTAAGGCCTGACGAAGCGGGCAAGTTTTCCAAACGACAGTCCCAGCATGTCGTGGAGTACCAGCACCTGAATGTCGCAGTGAGCCCCGGCCCCGATGCCGATAGTAGGAATGCTCACGCTCTCTGTGATGAGCTTGGCAATCTCGCGTGGCACAACCTCTAACACAATCGCGAAAGCCCCGGCCTCTTCCAGGGCCAGGGCATCGTCGAGCAATTCGCGCGCCGCCTCAGCAGTCTTGCCCTGGACGCGGTAGGCTCCCAGCTTGTTGATCGATTGCGGGGTTAATCCGATGTGACCCATCACGGCAATCTCTTCGTCGACGAGACGTTTGATCAACGAAAGACGCTTCCGTCCTCCTTCGAGCTTGACCGCCTCGGCCCCTCCTTCCTTCACCAGGCGCAGGGCGTTTCTCACCGCATCGTCAGCGCCGGTATGAAACGATCCGTAAGGCATATCAGCCACCAGTAACGCGCGCTGCACCGCCCGACGGACTGCTTTCAAATGAATCATTATTTCATCGAGCGTGACGGGGACTGTGTTTCCATAACCCAGTACGACGTTACCGAGACTATCGCCAACCAGGACAATATCGATGCCGGCTTCGTCGACGATACGGGCCGTGGGATAGTCGTAAGCCGTCAAACATACCAGGCGCTCGCCGCGTTTTTTGCTGGCTCGCAACGATGGCGCGCTAACTTTTTCCGGACGCTCAGGTTTGAGATACGGCATTGTTTCAGCTCTCTGCCACTCAGGGCGTAACCAACTAAATGCCGGATGGCCGGCAAATTCCGAGATGTTTAAGGGGCCCTATCAAGTGCGGGCATTATAACGGGAAAAACGTAAAAAGGGGAAAACTACGAACGCTTCAATATCAAGGGAAAAAGGGCCAAGTATTCGCTGGTGTCGCGAACGCTTAGCCCAATTAGTTCCTGGGTCCCGCAAGACGGTTGAAGAACTTAACCTCCGTGGTATCGCACCACGCCGGAAGTTTCACCGAATTCGTGAAGCTCTAACTGCAGTCGTTGCGCGCTCTTAACTTTCGGCGCGCGGCCCCGGCTATGCCAGCAAGACCAGTGCCGAGCAGCAGCATGCTGGTAGGCTCCGGAACTGTGGTCTGTTGAGCGGAGATAATTTGCCCCGTAATCGAGGCAGTTTGATCCGGATCGAGAGATAGATCATTCACACTGAAGGTGAACGACCCAGTGCCGCAAGTCGTCTGTTGGCCGGGAATAGTCGTAGTTCCACAGGTCGTGTCATGGAAAGTGAAGAGCAGCGGCGTATTGTTGAAATCAATGCTGATGCCGCCGGTTTCGTTGTTTATGACTTGGCCAGTAAGAATCGCCGTAAAGGTAACGGCATTAGAACCCGCTATCCCCTGGGGCGCTGTAAACGTTACCAGCAAAGTGAAGGTTTGGCCGCCGTAGGTGTTCGCAGCAGCGGTCAGCGACATCGAACCCAGATTATTCACGTTCCCGCCGGGATTCGGATCACCGCCAATGCCGCGGAAGCCGTCAGCCGTTGTGCCACTGAAAGTAGAGTTGCTATAGCTCAATCCGAGAAATGTTGCCGACGCACCGGGTGCGCAGGCCGGGCCGAAACAACCGCTAGTGTCACCCTCGATTAACACCTCATCGGCCTGAACCACTCCCTGCCCGAGGCCCATTACCGCGATCGCGGCGATGCCAAGAGCGATTGGCTTTAAGATTGAAATAAGTAAAGTTCGCATTACCCTTCTGTCTCCTTTTTCTAAGTCACCCCATTTGCACCCTATGCCGGGGTTAATTGCCTGACGAACGCCGCTAATAGCAGCGTGCGTTGTGTAACGGCTTGGCAGGAGAAGGGTGCGGGGCAAACGCATGACTTAAGCTGTGCCAGTCCGAGGTTAATGTCTGCTTGAGAATTCCTTACGCCACAGGTCTAAAATCTCACTCTGTATGCAATCTAAAAGGGTAATTGGCCTACGATTCCAGAATCTCTGGCCTTGGACTGAGAGGACCAGGAAAGGTAATAGTGCCTAGATCAGGCGTTCCAGCGCTTAACCAATGAGTTGTCATTCACTAGTTCGAGCAGCTCACGAATCGTCTTATTTAGTGTCGGATGTACGAGGCGAGGTGCAAGCTCTGACAACGGTGTCAGCACGAATCTCCGAAGATGAAACCTTGGGTGGGGGAGAGTGAGAAACTCGGTGTTCCGCGTATCATCTCCGTAAAGAAGAAGATCAAGATCAATGGTCCGCGGGGCCATCGCAATTTCGCGTCTGCGGCCAAGGGCATACTCCACTTGGAGCAAGCGGGCCATCACCTGTTCAGGCGGCGGCAGCACCCTGGAGGAGAGTTCGGCGACCATGTTGAGAAACGCCGGTTGCGGAAATGTCTCCACAGGATCAGTTTCATAGAGGTTTGATATTCTACTAATCTCCAGGCCAGCATCGAGCATTCCGCGAACTCCCAGCAGAAGGTTACCCGCCCGGTCACCCAGGTTGGAGCCCAGACTGACGTAAACCTTAGATATAGGTTTGGACTCCAGCATTTTGGACTTCGATCTTTGAACTTTGTACTTAGTACTTTGTTCTTGGTTCTGACTGCTAGCCCACCTTTACGGATTCAGAGTCGCTTCATTCTATACTTGTGAGAGTTCGAGCCAAGAACAAATTACTAAGAACAAAGAACAAGAGTACAAAAGAAACCATTGTCTCAATTATCAACATTACTCTGGCTGAAGTGGAAGTTGTTTCGGAATTCACTGAGGTCCTCCAAGGCCGTTGCCAACCGCGCAGCGTCAGTTCTCGGCATATTGGCCGCGCTGGCTCTTGCAGCGGTCGTTGCGTTGGGCTTGGGTTTAGCAGCCTTTGCTCTGACGTCGCCGGCGGTAATGGTCCCTGCCACTTCAAATAGACCAGGGCCCGGAGCACTTCCGTCGGCTGAGTTCATCTTCTTCTCCATCTTCGCGTTCTGCTACCTGATGTGGGCGACCTTGCCGCTCAGCATCGGTAGCAGCAGACAATTTGAGCCGGGACGTCTGCTAATGTACCCGATTAGCCTACGCAAACTTTTTGCCCTCGACTTCATCAGTGAGGTGACCAATCTTCAGTCCATCTTTGCAATTCCTGCCATCATCGCGATGGCTCTGGGCGCAGGTCTGGGAAGTGGAATGCTTGGCCTCGCGTTGATTGCGTCGATACCCGCGATAGTATTTGGAGTGGCGCTGTCGAAGTGGCTGTCGCTCTCCCTTGGCTCGCTCATTCGCCGCCGGCGCACGCGCGGCGAAACGATAATCGCGTTGATTGGGGTCGTGGCCGGACTTGGCGGCGCGTTGGTTGGCCAGCTTGCACCTGCCTTGCTCAGGCACGCCGAATCATTAAGGGGTCTACGCTGGACACCCCCAGGCGCTGCCGCGGTGGCAATGACCAGCGGCTTACGCCAGGGCGCCACGGGAGACTACCTGCTGGCAGTAGCCATGCTTACGGGCTACACCCTGCTTCTGATCCTGGCTACTTATTGGATTGCCAAACGCCTTGTGCTCGGAGGAGGCGGAAAGCGTCGAACAGCGACCGCAGCGACTATCGCAAAAACGAAGGTCTACAGCGGGTGGGAACTTCCTTTGGTATCGCCGCAGCTCTCAGCGGTGATCGAAAAAGAGTTGCGTTATGTAATGCGTAATGCCCAGCTCCGCATAATGGTGTTAATGCCCTTGATACTGATTGTGGTCAGATTGGCGAACACCAACCGTCTGGGTGAGGAAGTCACAGAGGGGACGAGATCATTCGCTACCGACTTTATGACCTATGGGGAAGGCCTGATGGCCAGCGGCGGTGTATTGTATGTGTTCCTTATCCTCACGGGGTTATCGTGCAACCAGTTCGCTTTCGAAGAAGGCGGTATGAGGTCGCTTATTCTGTCCCCAGTGGATCGCCGCACCATATTGTTTGGTAAGAACATCGCCCTGACCATCGTTGCATTGCTATTCTCGGGCGCGCTCCTGATCATCAATCACCTGGTGTTCCGCGACCTCACTCCGAGCACACTCTTGTTCGTGGTCCTTTGCTTCATTACATTTGCTGCGACCATGTCCGCTGTTGGCAACCGACTCTCCATACGTTTTCCAAAACGAATGAAGTTTGGCAAACGCTTAAACGTTTCAGGCGTGGTCGGACTGCTGATAATTCCTCTGATTATTTTGCTGGCGATACCGCCGCTTGCGGCCACCGCGGTTGGTTACTTCACCCAGAGCCTGGTCATCGAGTATGTTACACTGGCCTTGTTCGCCACCCTCGCGGTTTGCTCTTATATGCTCTTGACCGATTCTCAGGGACGAGCGTTACAGCGGCGCGAAGTGGAAATACTCGAAGCCGTCCGCGAGCCGACAGACGATTAAGTGACACAGACTTTAGTCTGTGATTGGCAGTTGTCTTCAAGCTCTCGAGCGATGCTACTTGAATCACAGACTGAAGTCTGTGCCACCAGAACTATTCCAGCGATGTCGTTCCGCGGCATCCGGGCGGGCAAAGGTTAGGCGGCCCCGTCAATACACAAATGGCTCGCAGAAGATTTCGAAGCAACCAGCGGCACGAGCCCACTACCGAGCGCTCCTTCCAGGAGTACATCCTCTCCACAACGGCTCCCCAGACCTCGAGAGTCGAACTGCTCCGGCTGGTACGCGGTGGCGAAGATACCTACCTCGAACTCAAAGTAAAACTTTCGAATTCGGAAAAGATTGCCCAGGGGATCGTTGCACTGGCAAACACGGGCGGTGGTGTCATAGTCTTCGGCGTCAACGATCAGATGCGCGTAGAAGGAGTCGATGATGCCGAAGAAGTTCAGCAAGAGCTGGTGCGCATCTGCCGCGAAGAAATCCATCCGCCAATCGTCCCCTTTATCGACCGCATTGCCTTTGACAATGGCCGGCGAATTGTGGCCCTCGATGTGGAGGGAAAGCGGCGCCCCTATCGCACTCGTGACGGGCGTTTCTACCTGCGCATCGGTGCTGAGAAACGCGAGGCTACCCGCGAGGAGCTGGCGGCTCTTTTGGACGATGCGCGGCCGTTGGGGTATGAGAACGTTTCTGTGATTGGCGCCGCGATCCAGGACATTGACGAGGCACATCTCTGGAGTTTCCTGCGAGAATTCACCGGAGACGCCTTTGACGAAGCAACCGCTTCCGGCTATCCCACCGCGGAGGTTCTTCAGCGCGATCTGCTGCTGGCTACCAACAATGGAGTCGAGGTTGTACCTACCGCAGCCGGCCTGCTGCTGTTCGGGCACGACGCGAGGGTTAGCGAATTACTGCCACGCTCGACAATCACGGCGACACGATTCGCAGGTGATTCGGTACGAACCGCCGTTGTCGAACGCGTTAGACTGAGCGGCAATCTATCCACACTCTACGAATCAGCTCTCGGTTTTATTAGTCGCTATTGTGATTTGTGGGATAGGCTTCCGCGAGTTTCCCGGCCGCCAGAAGATGAGAGTCCTGTTCCGGCCCGGGCAAATTATCATCGGGGAGCTTTAAAGGAAGCTGTTGCAAATATGCTGGTGCACCGGGACCTGGTGCTTAGGGATCAACCAACGCGTCTCAATATTTTCGACCGCACAATTGAATTCACCAATCCCCGTCGAACTCTGGGGTTCTCTCCTGTGGCGCAGAAAGCAATCCGCTATGGATTGCCGGAGAGACTTAATCCTCAAGTCTGTGCGATTTTCTCCAGTCCTGCCTATGCCTTGGATCTTCCCACTGGTGGATTACCGATGCTGCTGCGTGAATCGCGTCTGTTCTCCGGAAAGCGCACTGAGACCTACGCTTTCAGCGATGAATTTCGGCTCCGGCTTCATGGAAGCTAGGGGCAGACGGCAGGAGGCAGGAGCAGGAGGCAGGAGCAGACGGAAGGAGCGGTTCACGGCTCAAGCTTCGCCGATTTGCAGGTAAGGAAGGGCGGTTTACCCCCGCTCAAGATTCACGGCCATTCGTCTTCAATTGATAATCCAGGCCAGCAGATATGCTGCCCTGGAAGAGGGCGCGCGCCGTTGTCCGCTTTGTACTTTTCAAAACTCAAAGATGAATTCTGTGAATCTTGAGCGGGGGTAAACCGCCCTTCCTTACCTGCAAATCATCAAGCCTTGAATGGTCCAACCTGCCGGCTGCTCCTGCCACCTGCCGTTTGCCTCCTGGCTACACGCTCTGTCCGGCAGCGAAACCGGAGGCCCAGGCCCACTGGAAGTTATAGCCTCCGAGTTGACCCGTCACATCTACCACCTCGCCGATGAAGTAGAGTCCGGGGACCGTTTTGACTTCCATCGTTTGCGATGAGAGTTCTTCAGTCGCGACACCTCCCGCGGTTACTTCCGCTTTCTTATAACCCTCAGTTCCAGAGGGAATGATCTCCCAGTGATTGAGCTGTTTGGAAATATCCGCGAGCTGCGTGGGTGTGAAGCGTTTGAGTGCCTGAGAGGGAGCGTTCAACGCGCACCAGGCGTGCGCAAAGCGGCGCGGCAGAAACTGGCTTAGGAAGGTTGCCAGTTCCAGTTCTCTGTTTTGCTGTTCCCGGAGAAGTGTCCTGGCATCGTGCTCCGGCAGCAGATTGATGGCGATTGATGCGCCGGGCTGCCAGTAGGAAGAAATTTGCAGAATTGCAGGTCCGCTCAGGCCGCGATGAGTGATCAAAAGGTTTTCGCGAAACTGTTGGCCGCGACAACTAACCAGGACATCAACTGAAATGCCGCTTAGAGTGGTGAAGTCGCTTTGCGTCCGACTCGATAGAGTGAAAGGGACCAGTGCCGGCCGCGGTTCCTCGATCGCAAGACCAAACTGGCGAGCCGTACGGTAACCAAAGTCGGTAGCGCCGAGTGTGGGAATCGATAGTCCGCCGGTGGCAACGACAAGCGATTGTGAGTTAAGACTGCCAGTCGAAGTATCCACTTCGAAATCCGCCTTTTTCTCTAAGCTGCGGACAACCGAGCCGCAGCGAATCTCGACACCTGCTGCTTCGCATTCGTGGAGCAGCATTTCGATTATTCGGCGTGATCCCTCATCGCAGAACAGTTGTCCGAGCTTCTTCTCGTGGTAGGGGATGCGGTGTTTCTCCACCAGCGAGATGAAATCCGAGGGGGTGTAGCGAGCCAGGGCAGACTTGCAGAAGTGTGGGTTGGCGGAGATGAAATTGTCAGAGCTGGTATTGATGTTGGTGAAATTGCACCGGCCTCCGCCGGAGATGGCGATTTTCTTGCCGATGCGTTCCGCGTGCTCGAGCACTACCACTCTTCGGCCGCGGTTTCCAGCTTCAATCGCGCAAAGGAGACCTGCTGCCCCGCCACCGATTATTACAACATCTTTCTCATGAGTCATGTCCGATTGCCA
>JBGTHZ010000161.1:0-13252 GCA_041745915.1 Pyrinomonadaceae bacterium
CGCCGACAATCAGGGGTTGGGCACGATCCTCAATGACGACAGCCTGCCTGCCCTCTCGATCAGCGACGTGACGGTAGCGGAAGGCAACAGTGGAACGACCAATGCGGGCTTCACGGTGAGCTTGTCCGCGGCCAGCGGCCAAACGGTGACAGTCAACTATGCGACTGCGGACGGCACGGCTACAGCCCCGGGTGACTATCAATCGGCGGGCGGGGCGCTGACGTTCAATCCCGGGGAGACGAGTAAACCCGTCACGGTGTTGGTCAACGGAGACACAACCAATGAGCCGAATGAAACTTTCCTGGTGAATCTCTCCGGCGCTGCGAATGCGACCATCGCCGACGGTCAGGGGTTGGGCACGATCCTCAATGATGACGGCACACCGGCGCTCTCGATCAACGACGTAATGGTAACCGAAGGCAACAGCGGCACCACTAATGCAACATTCACTGTTAACCTGTTGCCGGCGAGTGGACAGACGGTGACGGTGCAGTATGCGACGGCAGACGGGACGGCGACTACTGCCAACAATGATTATTTATCAACGGCCGGCACGCTGACCTTCAATCCTGGCGACACGAATAAGCCGCTCACAGTGCTGGTTAATGGTGACACGGTGAATGAGCCGGATGAGACTTTCTTCGTGAATCTCTCGGGCGCGTTAAACGCAACCATTGCCGACAACCAGGGTGTGGGCACAATCCTGAATGATGATGCAGCCCCCACGCCGACACCTACGCCGACACCGACGCCGACACCTACTCCGACGCCAACTCCCACACCAACTCCGACGCCTACTCCGACCCCAACGCCTACACCTACACCCACGCCGATGACGATTCAGTTCGCCTCAGCTGTCGCGAGTGTCGGCGAAGGCGGCGGCAGCGCGGTCGTGACCGTGAATCGTCTGGGCACGAACACTGGAATAGCTACGGTTGATTATGCGACCAGTGACCTTGCAGGTCTGGCGAATTGCAGTGTGCTCAACTCAGGCTATGCCTCATCACGTTGTGACTATCCCACGACGATTGGGAGACTGCGCTTCAATGCCGGTGAGACTTCCAAGACTATCTCAGTCCTCATCGTTGACGACGGGTATTTAGAAGGCAACGAACAGTTCAACATCACTCTCAGCAACGCAGTGGGTGCGAGTCTGGGTGCGCCCGGCACGGCCACGGTAACCATCAACGACAACGAAACTGCCAACGGCCCTAATCCCATCACCCAGGCGGGGTTCTTTGCCCGGCAGCACTACCTGGATTTTTTCAGTCGAGAGCCTGATGCCAGCGGCCTGGCTTTCTGGACTAATCAGATCACTGAATGTGGCAGCGACACTGCTTGCATTGAGTTGCGTCGCATCAACGTGTCGGCAGCCTTCTTCCTCTCAATTGAGTTTCAGCAGACTGGTTATCTGGTGTACCGGATGTACAAAGCGTACGGCAATTTGCCCAACGCGCCGGTGCCGGTTCGGTTCAACGAATTTCTGCCGGACACGCAACAGATCGGCCTAGGTGTGGTAGTTGGCCAGACGGGTTGGGAACAGGTGTTAGAGAACAACAAGAATGCCTTTGCCATGGACTTTGTTTCGCGCTCGCGGTTCATTGCTGTCTATCCGACGACCTTGACGCCAGAGAACTTTGTGGCCCGATTCTTCACGAATGCAGGTGGCATTCAGATCTCAGCAACAGAGCGGCAGTCGATCATCGACGAGTTTGGTGGAGCAACTAATACTGTGGATACAGCGGCGCGGGCCCGCGCGTTGCGGCGCATGGCGGAGAACCCCACTCTGGCGCAGCAGGAGTTCAACAAAGCCTTTGTGCTGATGCAGTATCTGGGATACCTGAGAAGGAACCCGAACGAAGCACCCGACGTGAACTTTGACGGATACGACTTCTGGCTAGGGAAACTGAACCAGTTCAACGGCAACTTCATCAACGCCGAGATGGTCAAGGCGTTCATCCTCGCGGGCGAATACAAACAGAGGTTCGGCCCCTGAAGTTGTAGGGGTGTCCCTTCGTGGGCACCCCCACGTGGCATCGCGACATGCTGCCAGCCGTCCCCTGCGCCAGGAGCCGAAATTAAAACGATCCACGAAATATCACGAAAGCGCACGAACAAGTCTTCGTGTTCGTTCGTGTCGTTTCGTGGATCGTTTGTTCCACCAAACCAAACTCTCAAAATTAGGACATCACCATCTGTGTTTCGCGCCCGTCTTCCACTTCCTGGCGGGGTAATGTATAGTGGCCGCCGAACAGTCGCACGGTTTTTCCGCTAGAGATTTCATAGATCCAGGGACTTCTCAAAACATCCTCTGAATCCTGAGCTTCGTATATTAGTAGCTCTCTACAGTTATTAGAGAGAGGTAGGCAAAAATGAGTTATCCCACTTCTCACCTCCAGCTTTTGGCGTTCGCTTTCCGACAATGGCGGGTACGAAAGACTTATCTGGCATTCTTAACAATTATCGGCCTAAGTCTTCTTCCTTACCTTGCACACGCGGTCTTCGGGTTTAGAGCGCCGAGCCCACAGACGAACATTACTCAGCCAGCGAAACTGGGTCGCGTGACCGAGAACGCTATTGTGCGTGGTGCTGGCCTGGGCAACCCCTCAATTAACTCGAGCAATGGACACGATCCGCTCACCGCTTATGCGGGCCCTCGAAATCTGCAAGTCG
Source organism: Pyrinomonadaceae bacterium (assembly GCA_041745915.1). GTDB lineage: Bacteria > Acidobacteriota > Blastocatellia > Pyrinomonadales > Pyrinomonadaceae > PSRF01. The sequence continues at coordinate 2,674 of JBGTHZ010000161.1, forward strand.
CGATGGAGCAGAATCTGGCCGACCCTTTAAGCCTGGCAGCCGCTGATTTCGATGAGGACGGTGTACCAGACCTCCTGGCCGGCTACTCGCATGAGGGTCGCGGAATCATCGCTCTGCGCCGCGGCAATGTAGATTCCATCTACCCCCACACGCCCGAGGCCAAACAACGAGAGATCACGGGCACGTTCACTCCTGCACCATTTCTTTCGCCGGCGCATGTATTTGCCGTACCGCTTGCGCCTGACTTTATCGGCACTGGCGATTTCGATGGGGACGGCCACTGGGACGTCGTGGTAGCTGCGCGGGGGAAAGAGTTTCTATCTTTCTTGCGTGGTGACGGCCAGGGAAATTTTGGAGAGGCGAACGAACTGCGGTTACCCGGGACGGTCACTGCGCTTGTCACAGGCGAGATCAATCGCGCCGACGGTTTGGCAGATGTGGTAGTTGCGGTCGATGGGGAAGGTGGATCACAGGCCCTGGTTTACGAAGGGCCCCGTGGAGCGCTAAAAGCTCAACCGGAGAGTTTCCCGCTCGCGGCTTCTGCGAACGCTCTTGCGTTAGGGCAGTTGAGTTCCGCGTATACGATCGACCTGGCCGTCGCCGCCGGCTCAGAGCTGCTGGTTGTGTACGGTCGTGATCGAAAGTTGTCTCTAACATCGGAACACCAACAGTCAGTTCGCCCGGCCCGCATCGAGCGGCGTTCTTTCGCCGGCAAAGTGAAGTCGCTAGTAATTGGGAATCTCGACGACAACCCGCGAAATGAGATCGCTGTACTGGTCGAGGGCGGCGAGGTCCAACTGCTGAGCCGGGGCGTCGCGAAACGTCGAGGCCGAGGCAAGGAACCACGTGTTGCTGCGTGGGTAAATCGCGATCTCCAGTCCCAGTGGCCCGGGGCCGAGCGGTTAATCGTCGCCAACGTCTCCACAGCCGCCGCAGACGATCTATTGTTGCTCGATTCATCGGATCGGCAAGTGCGCGTGTTGCGGACGGAGCGGAAGAGCAAATCGTCTGTCGACTCTCTGATTGGAATGAAAGAGTCGCAGCACGAACAATTATCATTGGCGGTAGCAGGTACTGAAACGGTGGCGGTGCTGCCTATGCGGCTTGACACTGATGCTTTAAGCGATCTCGTGATGTTGCGGCCCAACCGTGCGGAGCCTGCGGTGGTGCTGACGACTGACAATGTTGAGGCCGCCCGAGCAAACTTCGCAGAAACCCCGAAGCTCCCCACAATGGTCGCCGGGGAGGCATGGCGTGGCGCTGTTTCAGCCGTTGATGCCCCGCAAAAATCTCAAGCGCAATTCAACACTAAGAGCGTCATCCGGCCGACGCAGCGCGTAAAAACCAGCCGCAACGGACCGCGCCCGTTGCGCCCCCTCGGAGATTGTCCGTCGTCGCCGATCGCGGTTGGGCAGACCATCAACGGGACGCTGGCCGTGACCGACTGTTTTCTCGACGATGGCAACTTCGTGGATTTATATGCGTTCACCGTCACGGCTGGCCAGCAGGTGTCGATCACTCTCGACTCAGTCGCTTTCGATGCTTACCTTTATCTGCTCGCGCCCGACGGCACCCTCTTAGCAAGTGATGACGATGGTGGAAACGGAACGAACGCACAGATTCCGACGGCGGGCGGCTTCCTGACTTTGGGCGCGGGAACTTACACGATTTATGCGACCTCTTTCGAAGCGGAAGAAACTGGGAATTACACGCTGAGGCTAACCGCACCCAGTGGCGGCCAATGCCCAGCGACGCACATCGCCCGTGGGCAAACCATTAGCGGCACGCTCGCCACGACTGACTGTACCTTAATTAACGCGGGAACTCGCACCGGTGCATTCGTTGATAGTTACGACTTCACCGGTTTTGCGGGGCAGGAAGTCGCGGTGGCGATGTCCTCAAATACCTTCGACACTTATCTTTACGCATTCCCTCCGAGTGGCTTGCCAGTTTTGGAGGATGATGACAGCGGCGGCGGGACCAACTCACGAATTCCTCCCTCCGGCACGGTGATTCTGCCGGAGAACGGCGTCTATACCATTTTCGCCACTTCGTTTGCTCCCGGAGCGACGGGTGCCTATACCATCTCCCTGAGTTCGCCACTCGGTTCCACCGAGGTCATCAACACGAACGACAGCGGACCAGGCAGCTTGCGACAAGCGATCCTCAACGCCAACGACAATCAAGGTGTGGATACGATCACTTTCAGCATTGGATCGGGCGCGCAGGCAATAAACGTAGGCAGTGAGACGAATGAAGCTCTGCCAGAAATCACAGATCCGGTGACTATTGATGGCACCACACAGGAAGGATTCGCCGGCACGCCCCTTATCAACCTAAACGGCCAGTTCGCTCCGCAAGGAACAGCGGGATTGAAAATCACTGCCGGCAGCAGTCGCGTACGAGGCCTTGTTATCAACGCCTTCGGCCTTGCGGATTGCAGTGTCCCCTTCAACGTTGACGTTGATACTGGCAGCGGCATCGTGTTGGCTTCGGGGGGTAACAACATCATCGAAGGCAACTTCCTCGGGACCAACCTGACCGGGACGGTTGCCCGCTGCAACAGTGGCAACGGTGTGTTTATGTTCAATTCGTCGAACAACACCATCGGTGGAACGACCCCTCAGGCGCGCAATATTGTCTCGGGCAACCGCTTACCAGGTATTGCCATCGGCGGAGAGTTCTCAACTCTTAATCTGGTGCAGGGAAATTATGTTGGTACGAACGTTACTGGAACCGCTGATCTCGGTAATCAATCGAATGGAATGGTAGTGATCAACGGCACGAGCCACGTTATCGGCGGGACCGTGGCTGGCGCCGGCAACCTGGTATCTGGCAACAACTCACCCGGCATCGCTCTTGGCTTCAGCGATCCCGCTGGCGTTCTCGTCCAGGGAAACCTGATTGGGACTAATGTCACCGGAACGGCCGCGATTCCAAATCAAGGTGGCGGCGTGATCGTTGGCGGGTTCTTCCAGCTGAACGGGGACCCAATTACCGCCACCGACAATACGATTGGGGGGACCAGTCCAGCCACGGCCAATCTTATCTCTGGTAATTTCGGCAACGGCGTGGAAGTGATCAACCTTGGATCCGAAAACAACCTGGTGCAGGGAAACTTCATCGGGCCTAACATCACGGGCACTGCCGCGATCGGCAACTTCCTCAGCGGCGTCTTCATTACACGTGCGCCCAACAACTTCATCGGCGGGGTGATTGGAGAGGCGAGGAACCTTATCTCCGGCAACGGGCTTTACGGCGTCGGCGTCGGCATACCCCGGCAGAACGACGTCACCCCCGGGGAAACTATCACCGGCGGCGATCTAATGTTCATCTTTCTCAACGTTATTGGCACGAACATCGATCTTGGTCCAATGGGCAACGGACTCGACGGAGTGTTCGTGGACGCTGACTCTGTGAACAACATCATCCGCGGCAATATCATTGCGTTCAACGGCGGCAGCGGTGTGCGGATCCCAAACAACGGAACTAATCCGGGCATACAAATCAATCTGGACGCCAACCTAATCTACTCGAACGCTGGTATCGGCATCGATCTTGGTCCCGCCGGAGTCACACCGAATGATCCAGGTGACCTTGACGGTGGCGCAAATCTCCAACAGAATTTCCCCGATCTTGAGCCGCCCGCAATAACGACGTCTGAGCTCAGTCTCGATAAAGGCGAGGGGTCGAACTCTCCCACTGCCATCACCGTTAACGGCACACTGATGACGACGGCGCAGGCGAATCGGCGTTACACGATTCACTGGTACTTCAGCGCCGATTCGCAGTGCTCGAACAACCAGGCCTCAAGCCAGCCTCTGGCCTTTGGTCGCGTACCGGATGTAGTTACGGACGCTACCGGTCGCGCCCCGTTCGCGTTTCCGCTCACGTTTCCGCCTGGCTTCCCAAGCGGGATAATCAACTGCACGGCAACAGACGACCAGGGTAATACGTCAGAGTTTTCGCTTTGCATGCCGGTGACTGATGGCGCCACCCCGACACCAAACCTGATTCAATTCAGCGCGAGCACGGCTATGGCTACCGAGACTCTTAATGCTACGACGAAGCTTGACCTCACCGTCACCCGCAGTGGCAGTACATCAGCCGCCGCCTCGGTCAACTACGCCAGTTCTGACGGGACCGCCAACCAGTTTTCAGACTATCTCGCAGCGCTCGGCACGTTGCGCTTTGCTGCCGGTGAAACAACGAAGACCATCAGCGTCTTCATCGTCGACGACGCCTTCGGGGAAACTCCCGAGACCTTCAACGTCACTTTGAGCAGTCCGATCGGCGCCTCACTGGGATCACCAGCTACGATCACGGTCACGATCAATAGTAACGAGGCGGTGGACGGGCCGAACCCGGTCAGGGACGCCAGCTTCAGCTCTGACTTCTTCGTCCGCCAGCACTATGTAGACTTCTTCAATCGTGAGGCCGATGCGCCGGGACTCGGTTTCTGGAAAAACCAAATCGATGAGTGTATGACGCCAGCCTGCCGAGAGATCCGGCGCATCAACGTCTCCGCGGCCTTCTTTGTCTCGATCGAGTTCCAGCAGACAGGCTACCTCGTCTACAAGGCATACCAGGCAGCGTTCAATTCCGGTGAACAGTTAAGCCTGCAGAGCTTCCTGCCCGATACGCAGGAGATTGGGCGCGGCGTCATCTTCGGCCAGCCCGGTGCTGACCAGCAGTTGGAGATGAACAAACAGAGATTCTTCCTCGACTTCGTACAACGCCCGGCCTTCCTGGCGCCGACCGCATACCCGACAACGCTAACGGCAACCCAGTTCGTGGATAAGTTGAATGCCAACACGTTCGACCCTCGCAATCCAGGATCAGGTCCCGCATTGACGCCAACTGAGCGCCAGGCTCTCATCGATCAGTTGGCGGTTGACCCAATGTCGCCGTCCCTGCGGGCCCAGGTGGTTCGCGCAGTCTCGGAGAATGGGGTCTTCAGTCAACGGCAGTTCAACAAGGCATTCGTGCTGATGCAGTACTTTGGCTACTTGCGACGCAATCCGAACTCTGCTCCGGACACAAACTTCGATGGCTACAACTTCTGGCTGGGCAAGCTAAATCAATTCAACGGTAACTTCGTCAATGCCGAGATGGTCAAGGCGTTTATTACTTCCGGTGAGTATATTCGGCGCTTTGGACCTTAGTAGGTAGGACACTCATAACACCCTGCTTTAAGAAGTTGTGAAAAATTTAGAACCAGTTGCGAAGAACATTCAACATACGGAGATTCGCAGGTCGGGAAGAGCGGTTTACCCCCGCTTGCCTTAGTAATACTCAACCTCGGACTGTGAGCTCATAAACACAAGCGGGGGTAAACCGCCCTTCCCGACCTGCGAATTCATATCCCTCGAGTGGTTTAGCCCAGCGATTTCAATTTTTCACAGCTTCTAAAGCAGGGTGTGAATGAGAAGCAATAAGAATCGTGCGAACAATGGGAAGGGAGCTATCAAAATGAAGAAGTTTATCTGGCTGTCTTTTTCACTCGCAATCGTATTCGTCGTGATTCAGTCGGTTGTCTTTATTAGAACAGCTTCGACCGGGGGATCCACTTCAAAACAAACCACCCAAAAGCTGGCTCGACTAAGCCCTCAGGTCACCGTGCACGCAGTCGGGGAAGGCAATCCTCTCATAAATCTGGGCATCGGTCGCGAGTTGCTTACGTCTTACGAGGGTTCGTCTAACGCTCAGCTTGCCCTAAGCCAGAATCTGGCCCGTCCCACGGCCCTCGCGTCTGCGGATTTTGATGAAGATGGCACCGCTGATTTGATCGCCGGCTATGCTGGTCCATCGGGTGGCATTCTCACGCTCCACCGTGGCAATGTCGACGCCATCTACCCCAACAGTCCCGAAGCAAAACAACGCAAAGCCGAAGGCGTTTTCACGGAGGCGCCATTCATAGCGCCTGCGCTGGTATGGGAATTACCTGAAGCTCCTGATTTCGTGGCGACGGGAGACTTTGATGCTGACGGGCATTGGGATGTGGCGATTGCCGCAAGAGCTGGCAAGTCGCTCTACCTATTATCGGGAGACGGGCACGGTAGCTTCTCATCACCGAAATCGTTTGAATTACCCGGCCAGGTCACAGCCTTTGCGAGTGGAGAGATTAATCGGGCTGATGGTTTGACGGATATTGCGGTAGCGGTTGCGGCGGAGCAAGGTGCGCAGGTGGTGGTGTTTGAAGGGCCGGAAGGCGCGTTGAGATCTCATCCCGAGACATTTGAATTGCCCGCGGCGGCGAATGCTTTGGTGTTAGGAAGACTGAATGAGGATTACTGGTTCGACCTGGCGGCCGGAGCCGGTCAAGCGGTGATTATTATCGAAGGGCGCGATCGAAAGTCATCGCTGACTGCAGCGCTCCAGTCGCAAGTGCCTGACGTTATCAATCAGCAGAGTCTTGCTTTCAGAGTTAGTGCAATGTCGGTGGGAGATTTTGATGGTGGACCGGGTGAAGACTTGGCTCTGCTGGCGGATGACGGAACGCTGTATCTGCTAATCCGAGGTGCGGGCCTCGAGCAAGTGGCTGGCAAAATATCCAAATGGAGCAGCCAGAGACTATCTGCCGTTGTGGGGCCCGGTGCTTCGCAGTTGATAACCGCAAGGGTCTCAAGCACTGGCCGAGACGACCTTGTGATTGCCGATTCAGCTAGCAATCAATTTCACGTCGTTACAAATGAGATTGGACACCAGGGCGTCAGTGCAGAGACGCTGACCGTCGCAGAAGGTGCGGTAGCTATTCTGCCCATGCGCTTAAACTCCGACGCACTCAGCGATCTGGTAATCCTTAGAAGTAACCACGTGGCGCCCTCAATAGTAGAGTCGCCGCAGGCCCCGCAGGCGACCTTCACCGTGACCAACACAAATGATACTGGGATAGGCTCCCTGAGGGATGCCATTGCGGGTGCAAACCAGAGTGGCGGCGCCGACCTGATTGATTTCAATATCGGGCAGGGGGGTGCGCAAACGATTACGCCTTTAACAGTCCTGCCAACCATCACGGGTCCGGTAACGATAGACGGCACGACGCAACCTGGCTTTGCCGGTACTCCTATCATTGAGCTGAACGGGAGCAGTGTACCGTCCGGCACCAATGGCCTGCTCGTTACCGGCGGCAGCACTACGGTGAGAGGCCTGGTGATAAATCGTTTCGCCGGCAGTGGCGACGCAATCGAGTTTCAAACCAGCGGAGGGAACATAGTCGAAGGCAACTTCATCGGGACTGATTTTTCCGGCAACGTCGCATTGGGCAACGGAAACGGTGTGTTTATTAACGGGCCGCCAAATAACACCATAGGGGGAACTACAACGGCCGCGCGCAATGTGCTATCCGGCAATGGTCGAGCAGGTATTGCCATGGCTGGCTCCGGTTCGATGGGGAACCTCGTGCAAGGCAATTTTATTGGCACAAATGCCGCCGGCACTGCCGATCTGGGTAATACTACCAACGGTGTGGCCCAGTCTCAGGCGGTCAGCACAATCGGAGGAACCGTCGCTGGAGCTGGCAACATCATCTCTGGTAACAGTAATCCGGGTATCCTTTTCAGCGGCACTGGCGGAAGCGTCGTACAAGGTAATTTTATCGGGACAGATGTCACCGGCACGATCGACCTCGGCAATTCCCAGGCAGGCTTACAAGTCATCAGTTCTGGCGCCAACTTTATCGGTGGTACCTCACCAGCGGGGCGCAATATCGTCTCCGGCAATGATGGCCACGGGTTTCAGATCCGCCAGCTTGGTGCAGATGGGAACTCAGTGCTTGGCAACATGATTGGCACACAAATAGACGGCATCAGCCCATTGGGAAATAGCGGCGCCGGTGTGACGATCGAAAGTTCCGCGAACAATAACACTGTCGGGGTGGCCTTCGGCGCAGGTAACATAATCGCTTTTAATGTTGATGGGGTGGACATTGTTGATGGAACCGGCAACGCTGTTCTCTCCAATTCGATCTTTAGGAACTCCGGGTTGGGAATTGATCTCAGTGGCAATGGAGTTACCCCGAATGATACTGGAGACGGGGACGCCGGTTCCAACAATCTGCAAAACTTCCCCGTGCTCACTTCCGTCATCAGTGGCGGAAACACTGAGATTGAGGGAACGCTGAACTCGACAGCCAACACGGTCTTCACTATTCAGTTCTTCTCCAACTCCGACTGCGACGCGTCTGGAAACGGCGAGGGCGGAACCTTCCTTAGCTCTACTACCGTAACAACTGACGCCGGCGGCGACGCATCCTTCATCGCCGACTTTGCTGTGAGCCTCACAGCCAGCGAAGTGGTGACAGCTACGGCCACGGACGTGAATAACAACACTTCGGAGTTTTCGGCTTGCCAACCGGTGGTCCAATCGGGCCTCAACATTAGTGGGCGAATCGCAGACGGTGCGGGCCAAAGTCTACCGGGAGTGACTGTAATCATGAGCGGTAGCGCGCCGAACACCGGTGAGACGGACGCAAACGGCAATTATTCATTCGGCAATCTCGCAGCCGGTGGCAACTACACGGTAACACCCTCGAGCAATACCCATGCTTTTAATCCGCCGAGCTACACTTTCAACAACTTGAACGAGAATCGGATTGCCCACTTCGTAGCGACACAAACAGCTGTGAGCATTTCCGGGAAGGTGACGAACGCCAACAACGTCGGAATCGGTGACGTTACCGTCGTTCTTACGAAGGATGGACTGCAGAGCGCGACCACGCTCACGAACGGTCTCGGTGATTACAGCTTTCCGAATATTGCGGCCGGAGCTAACTACGTAGTAACGCCAGTGGGAAGCTTCAGTCCATCGAGTCAGGCATTCCCTAATCTCACTGTGAATGTCAGCGCCAACTTTACCGCAGTGCCCAGTATTCCCCCGCAATGCAACGCCGTCAGCTTCGGCAGAACAGACTTCCCAGCTGGTTCGCAACCCCGCTCGATCGCGATCGGAGAGTTCAACGGTGACGGCAATAATGACCTGGCTATTACGGACATTCTCTCCAACAACGTCTCAATCCTGTTGGGTTCAGGGACGGGCAGCTTCAGTGCGCCGACCAACTTCGCTGCGGGACTGGCCCCCCTTTCTGTCGCGATTGGCGACTTCAACGGTGATGAGAAGGGTGATCTGGCAATAACGAACCGAGACTCTGCCATCGTCTCAATCTTGCTGGGCACAGGGACCGGCAGCTTCGGTGCGCCGACTAGCTTCAGCGTGGGAGCGAGTCCTTTCTCAGTGGCGGTGGGAGATTTCAACGGCGACGGCAAGAAAGATCTGGCGGTGGCCAACATTGGCCCCGACACCGTCTCTATCCTGTTGGGTACAGGCACGGGCAACTTCGGCGCTGCGACTAACTTCAGTGTGGCGGACGGTCCCGGTTCCGTCGCGATCGGAGACTTCAACGGTGATGGCAACAGTGATTTGGCAACGTCCAACGTTGGCTCCGATAACGTCTCGATCCTGCTGGGCTCAGGTACTGGGAGCTTCAATGCCGCGACCAACTTCGCTGCGGGGTTACGTCCTCAATTAGTTGCGATTGGCGAATTCAACAATGATGGCCAGAGCGATCTGGCGGTGGCCAATCAAGGCTCGGACAACGTCTCAATCCTGATGGGTTCAGGTACGGGCAGCTTCGGTGCGGCGACCAACTTCGCCGTGGGATTCAGTCCTTTATCTGTCGTGATTGGTAACTTTAATGGTGATGGCGCGAGTGATCTGGCCATTTCGAATACCGACCGTACCGTCTCGATCCTGCTGGGCTCCGGAACGGGCAGCTTCAGTGCGGCAACCAACTTCGCGGTGGGGACAAATCCGTTCTCCCTCGCCATCGGAGATTTCAACAAAGACGCCAAGCCGGATCTGGCGGTGCCAAACCTTAGTTCCGACAACGTCTCAATCCTGCTTAATAACGGCGCCTCGTGCAACACTCAGCCTTCACTGACTATCTCGGGACAACTTGTGGATGCAATCAACAACCCATTGCGAGATGTGCCAGTTACACTCTCTGGACCAATCACGCGGGTGACGCAAAGTGGTCCTACAGGTAACTACACATTTTCTGATCTCGTGCCGGGCGGAAACTATGTCGTCACCATACAGAGTACGCAATACGTCTTTGCACCGTCGCGGGCCGACTTCCTCAATCTGAGCAGTAATCAAACGGCCAACTTTACGGCGGCGCCGGTTGTTGTGCCCACGTCGCTACCTCCGCCGAATGACGATTTCAATAGTTCGACGCGCGATCCGAATAAGTGGAACCTGGGAATACTGACTCAGCCTCCTACCGCATTTGATCCGCTCGTCAATGTGGCCCAGATCAATGGCGAATTGGTGATTACGCCACGCAGCCAGGTCAGCGGCCTGCACTACAACGGTTATGTCTCAGCCAACTCGTTCGACCTGCGCGGTGGCTCGGTAAGCGTCGAAGTGGTGCAAGCGGCCTCCGGTGGCGCGGATACGATCTTTGCCATTGGTTCTGACGTGGATAACTTTTATCGGTTTATGGTCCAGACCGCCGGACCTGTGCCTGTGCCGACACCTGGCGGCAGGGATGGAATCGAAAGGCCATCGGAAACGACTATGG
>JBGTHZ010000162.1:0-2924 GCA_041745915.1 Pyrinomonadaceae bacterium
TCATAGACAGCATTATCGACGCGTTTCACCATGCTCGTCAGAACAAATCCTGGCTTAACCATGTTTTGATTTGCGTCTACGCCGATGACGAAGTGTGTCGCACGTCCGTTTTGCATTCCCTGCTGCTCGACGGCGTCAAAAGCGCCTAAACCTGAATTACCCGCCGCAGTGAAGATCACGTCCGCGCCTTTGCTGATTTGCGCCAGGGCGATCTCCTTGCCCTTGCCCGGATTGTTCCAGGCCGCATCGGTAACGCCGACGTAGTTTGGTATGACGCGAATACTGGGATTAACCGCGCGAGCGCCTTCTTCATATCCTTCCTTAAATCGATGAATCAACCCAATATCCATTCCCCCAAGGAAACCAATCGTCCCGGTCTTACTCGTTTTCGCCGCCAGCATCCCCACCAGATACGAGCCTTCGTGCTCCTTAAAAACCAACGACGCCACATTCGGAAGATCACTAACACCGTCCACGATGGCAAATCGAATGTTTGGATAGTCCCTGGCAACCAATTCGATGATCGGAGTTTGCGCGAAGCCGACCCCAATAATCAGATCGTAACCGCGCTCCGCAAACGCGCGCATGGCCGGCTCGATGGAGGTGGGATTACCCGGTTCAATATCACGCAGTACAATGCCCAGCGCGGGCTTGCCGCAACTCGTACCATCTGGCCACGTGCCGGTTTCCGCACACTTGGCTCCGGCCCATGCCGCCGCATTGAAGGAGCGGTCATCTTTGCCACCGATGTCGAAAACAATTCCGACTCGGATTTTCGACTTGTCATCGGCGCCGTAGCCCTCGCTACTACAACCAGACGCAGATAAAACGAGAAGGCAAAGCAAACAGGACAGAAACAAAAGGTACAACTTCATTTGTTTATTACCTCCTTAATAAGTGTTGGCAGGTTCCCCTGAAATTCTTCCCGAACCTGAAACGCCGCCTGAATTCGACTGGCAGCTTTCCGGGCCCTGGTCTCATCGCGACTATATACGACTCCCAGCGTTTGACCTTCAGTGACCTTGTCGCCAATCTTGATCTGCGACATAAATCCCACGGTGGCGTCTATCTTGTCTTCGATTCGTATGCGTCCGCCGCCGAGTGATGCAATAGCATGTCCGATTTCGGCGGTCTCAACTGCCGTGATGTAACCAGATTGCCGAGATTCTACCTTAAAGGATTCGGTCACCAAAGGAAGGACCTTGCTCGGATCATCACACACATGCGGATCACCGCCCTGCGCCGCGACATTCTGCCGAAAACGCTCGAGCGCCGCGCCTGAGTCCAGGGCCCGCTGTAAACGTTGCCGGGCCAGATCGAGTGAATCGTCGACGTGGGACAGAACCAGCATGTGAGCCGACAGCTCCATCGAGAGATCAAGCACCGGGCGCGCACTTGGCGCGAACTCGCCCCGAAGTATCTCAATACACTCTTTAACTTCAATGGAATTCCCAACCGCGCATCCCAGCGGTTGGTTCATGTCCGTCAGGAGTGCCCGGGTGCGAATTCCACACGAGTTACCAGTCTTAACCAGCGCCTGGGCCAGCGCCCGTGCGCGCTCTTCATTCCGCATAAAGGCGCCGGAACCCGCCTTGACGTCTATTATCATGGCCTCCAGGCCGGCCGCCCCCTTCTTGGAAATTATAGACGCCACAATAAGTGGAATCGCTTCGACCGTGGCGGTAGCATCGCGCAACGCGTACATCTTCTTATCGGCGGGCGCAATTTCCGCTGTCTGACCTGCCATGGCATAACCCACCTGCTCAAGGACGTCTTGAAACTCACTCGCCGAAAGACCCACTCGATATCCGGGAATCGATTCCAGTTTATCGAGCGTTCCACCGGTGTGGCCCAGCCCACGTCCCGAGATCATCGGGACGCAGACACCGCACGCCGCCACCAGCGGAGCTATTACCAGCGAAGTCTTATCACCGACGCCGCCGGTGGAATGCTTATCAGCCTTGGGTTTGGCAATATGCGAGAAGTCCAGGATGTTGCCCGATTGCAGCATAGCCTCGGTCAGGCACTGCTGCTCCGCCTCATTCATGCCGTTCAGGTAAATCGCCATGAGCAGCGCGCTAATCTGGTAGTCGGCAATCTGGCTGTTGGTCACCCCTTCGATAAAGAAGTTGATCTCCGCGGGCGTGAGTTGTTCGCAGTCGCGCTTCTTGCGAATGATGTCTTGCGGTCTCAAGTGGTTCTCTCGACTTTGCTTACTTGAACCTTACTCAGACGTAACCCGGTCGCTGCCGTTCCTCGGTTCTGATTCACCGCTCATTAACACTACCGCCTGGGCTTTCACGGCCAGGCCCTGCCCCACTGAACCTATTCCCTCACCCGTCTTGGCCTTCACACTGACGCAGTCAATCTCGACACCTAGTATCTGAGCAATGTTCTCACGCATTGAAAGCACGAAGGGTCTGAGCTTGGGCTCCTCGAGCATGACTGTGGCATCGACGTTAACTATAAAAAGACCACGTTCCCTGACCAGCCACATCACACGCGAGAGCAGTCGCAGACTGTCCGCATCCTTCCACTGTGGATCCTGATCGGAAAAGTGTGCGCCCAGATCACCTTCGCAGAGCGCACCAAGAATGGCATCAGCAACAGCGTGCGAAAGCGCATCGGCATCCGAGTGACCCTCGGCGCCGCGGGCGGTCGGAATACGCACACCTCCCAAGACAAGCGGCCGGCCACTAACCAGCCGGTGTGTGTCATTGCCAATGCCGATGCGGAACATAAAATCTTTGTACTTGGTACTTTGTGCTTTGTACTTTGAGTTTTGGTCCAAGAGCAAAGTACAAAGCTCAAAGCTCAAAGTTCATTTCTTTAAGCAACCCTTCCCCCAGAGCCAAATCCTCGGGCCCGGTGATCTTAATATTCCGCGAACTGCCTTCCACGGTAGTTACCCTTACACCCAGTCG
>JBGTHZ010000163.1:0-56874 GCA_041745915.1 Pyrinomonadaceae bacterium
AGATCTATCGCTTTAACTTTTCTTTCACCTTCACTGCTTGTGTTAAATTCAGAGGGCCGCGTATTGAGTTTTCACACAGTCTCGGTAGCGGGTGGGTCCATACTATACGAGAACGACTGTTGCGGACGGAACCACCCGCTACCGCGCGGTGGTACTGACCTCATGACACGCGAGCAGCCATATCCGAGCAAGCAACACACTGATGGAGCACTACCCAAAAAGACGTTGCTTGACGATTGCGCAGCCTCACTTTACACTGAACTTTGTCATCACAAAGTTAAAGCTACGAGTGCTTGCACAATAAAACCGTAAGTGCAAAGTCTCTCCCATGAACGATAAACTCTTAGAGTCCTATGCCAAATAGCCCCTTTAATTCACTTCAATCATTCAATCCTCGTGCCGGTGTATCCGCCAAGTTTTATTCGTTACCACAACTTGAAAAAGAGAACGTGGGTGCGATTTCAAAGCTTCCGGTAAGCATCCGAATTGTCCTGGAATCTGTCTTGCGCCACATGGATGGAAAAAAGATCAACGAAGACGACGTCCGGGCGCTGGCTAACTGGGAGCCTAATGCTAAGCGAACTGAGGAGATTCCGTTTGTGGTTGCAAGGGTATTACTTCAGGACTTCACCGGAGTGCCCTTGCTGGTAGATCTCGCGGCAATGCGTTCAGCAGTAGCACGGCTAAGAAAGAACACTGAGATTATCGAGCCTCTGGTGCCCGTCGATCTAGTTATCGATCACTCTGTCCAGGTGGACTTCTCGAGTTCCAAAGACGCGTTTCAGAAGAACATGACGATGGAGTTCAAGCGGAACAATTCCCGCTACCAGTTTTTGAAATGGGGGACTCAGGCCTTCGATGGTTTCGGTGTTATTCCGCCGGGCATTGGCATCTGTCATCAGGTAAACCTCGAGTATCTCGCCAAGAGCGTCTGGGAAAAGCACGACGTTTATTATCCGGATACGCTGGTCGGCACTGATTCTCATACGACTATGATCAACGGACTGGGCATAGTGGCCTGGGGCGTCGGTGGTATAGAGGCCGAAGCTGCCATGCTGGGCCAGCCGGTCTATTTCCTGACGCCTGACGTAGTTGGTGTTTGCCTGAGCGGTAGTTTGCGCGAGGGGGTGACTGCGACTGACCTGGTGTTGCGAGTTACAGAGATGTTGCGTAAGGCGAAGGTGGTGGGAAAATTCGTTGAGTTTCATGGGGATGGGGCCGCCAGTCTGTCGGTAACAGATCGCGCGACCATCGCTAACATGGCGCCTGAATATGGAGCGACCATGGGCTTCTTCCCAGTTGATGAAGAGACTTGCCTGTACCTGGAAGCCACCGGCCGTGAGCGCGAGCAGGTTGAAGCAGTGCGAAACTATTACACGGCGCAGGGCATGTTTGGAATTCCGCGCAAAGGCGAATGCCAGTACAGCGTGGTGCTTGAATTAGATCTCGGCGAGATTCGTCCGAGCGTCGCCGGCCCCAAGCGGCCTCAAGATCGCATTGAGCTACCGGATCTCAAGGATCAGTTTTTGAGCCTCTTGCAAAAACCCACGTCTGAAGGTGGCTACGGAAAATCGGAAGAAGAAATTGCTGCTCGCTATTTCACCAAAATTGGCGTGCCAGGGTTGGCAAAGGCTGCCCTGGCGGGCGGTGGCAGACAAGAGGCTCATTCCGTTCCCTCTTCTGTGGCGGGCGGAGATCTTACACGAATAAACACAAGCGCCTGGTCCGAGACGGAGATGGTTAACAATCGACCCACACCGGATCGACTGGAGGAGGTGCATCCGGAAGAGTTCCCGCATGCTGAAATCGATCTCGGTCATGGTGATGTTTTGATTGCGGCCATCACCTCCTGCACCAACACTTCGAATCCGAGTGTAATGCTAGCCGCCGGGTTGCTCGCGAAGAAAGCGGTGGAGCAGGGGTTGAGTGTGCGGCCGGCCGTGAAAAACTCTTTGGCACCGGGTTCCCGAGTAGTAACGGAGTACCTGCAAAAAACCGGGCTGCAAACTTATTTGGATCATCTGGGCTTCAATCTGGTAGGTTACGGATGCACTACCTGTATCGGCAACTCAGGACCACTCGATCCGACGATCGAGCAGGTTGTCATTGAACACGATTTGATCGCTGCGAGCGTACTTTCCGGAAATCGAAATTTTGAAGCTCGTGTTCACCAGAGTATCAAGGCAAATTTTCTTATGAGCCCGCCGTTGGTGGTTGCTTTCGCAATCGCGGGGCGCGTTGACGTGGATCTTTCGAGCGCACCCCTGGGAATAGGAAAAGACGGCCAGTCGGTATACCTCCGCGATATTTGGCCGAGTCTTCAGGAGATCAACGAGCTTCTTCGTTCGGCGTTTGATCCTGAAACCTATCGTCGGCTCTATAGCAATTTTGCGGAAGACAATCCGCTTTGGAACCAGATACCAACGACGACCGGCAGTGTCTATGAATGGGACTCTGAATCGACCTACATCCAGGAACCACCATACTTCGAAGACTTCAGCAATGCCGTTGGGAGTTGGAAAGACATTCGCGGGGCACGACCGCTTGCGGTTTTTGGTGATTCGGTAACCACGGATCACATCAGCCCGGCAGGCGCAATCAAAGCCAATTCTCCGGCGGGAACGTATCTATTGGAAAAAGGAGTGGCGATCGAAGACTTCAACAGCTACGGGTCGCGTCGGGGCAATCACCAGGTGATGGTGCGTGGCACTTTTGCAAATGTCCGAATCAAGAACCTGATGGTCCCCGGAGTAGAAGGCGGCGTGACTGTTCATCAGAAGAGGGGCGAGCGGATGAGCATCTACGATGCGGCGATGTTGTATCAGGAGGAAGGTATACCCCTGATGGTTATTGCCGGGCAGGAGTACGGGACTGGCAGTTCGCGTGACTGGGCGGCGAAGGGAACTCGGTTGCTCGGCGTAAAGGCAGTAATCGCCCAGAGCTTTGAACGGATTCATCGCAGTAACCTCGTTGGTATGGGTGTGTTGCCGTGTCAGTTCAAAGATGAAGTCAATGCTGCGTCACTGGGACTGGATGGTACTGAGACGCTTGATCTGCTGGGACTGGAGAATGGCGTCAACCCGTTACAAGATGTGACGCTGGTTGTCCACCGCGCAAATGGAGCCAAAGAAGAAGTCCCGGTCGTACTTAGAATCGATACCCCGATAGAACTCGATTATTACCAGCATGGCGGGATTCTGCCGTATGTGCTGAGACAGCTGCTGGCTGGAACCACGGATTTTTAGGAATTTGTTTCCAGGCAAGCGTTTCGAATCAACTTAGAGGAGTTATGATGTCATCTGTACAACCCGCGGAAGCGAATACACCACGCAAGTACCAACTCTTCATTGACGGTCAATGGGTCGATGCCGAATCCGGTAAGACTTTTACTACACCCAACCCAGCTACCGGCGAGAACCTGGCCGAAGTCTCCGAAGCGGACAAAGCGGATATTGACAAGGCAGTTAACGCTGCTCGTCGCGCTTTCGATGGCAAGTGGTCCAAGATCAGCGCTCGTGATCGCGGGCGCATTCTCTACAAACTCTCCAAGTTAATTGAAGAGCACAGTAGTGAGTTGGCTGCCTTGGAAACTGCGGATAATGGCAAACCGATTAAAGAGTCGACTTACGTAGACCTCCCACAGGTCGCGGAAAACTTCGAATACTTTGCCGGCTGGGCCACGAAAATCGAAGGCGAGACGATTCCCGTTCCGGGGCAAATGTTCAACTACACTTTGCGGGAACCCGTAGGTGTCTGTGGACAAATCATTCCCTGGAATTTTCCCCTCTTGATGGCGGCCTGGAAATTGGCGCCTGCGCTTGCGGCCGGCAATACGGTGGTGTTGAAGCCGGCTGAACAGACTCCGGTTACCGCGATGGAACTGGGGAAGTTGATCCAGGAAGCTGGCTTTCCCGAGGGCGTCGTCAATATCGTTCCCGGTTACGGAGAAACAGCAGGTGCGGCTCTGGCAGCTCATCCCGGCATCGATAAGATTGCTTTTACCGGATCCACGGAAGTTGGCAAGCTCATCGCGAAAGCGGCCGCGGAAAATCTTACCAAGGTGTCGCTCGAGCTCGGAGGTAAAGCTCCCAACATTGTGTTTGCGGATGCAGACATGGACCAGGCGGTCAGTGGCGCCATGATGGGTATTTTCTTCAATCAGGGACAAGTCTGTTGCGCCGGATCACGTCTGTTTGTTGAAGAGAAGGTAAAGGATGAGTTCCTTGAGAAACTAAAAGACAGGGCCTCCCGGATTAACGTTGGCGATCCTATGGACAAGGGCACGCAGATGGGACCACAGGTATCTGAGGAACAACTAAATCGCATAAAGAGTTATGTTGATGTAGCACAAAATGAAGGCGCAACGATCCTGGCGGGGGGCGCATCGCCCAAGCTCGAGGGCGCTTTTCAGAACGGCTACTTCTTTCAGCCCACAATCTTCTCGGACGTGAAGAATCAGATGCGCGTTGCGCAGGAAGAGATCTTCGGACCAGTGGTGTCGGTAATCACCTTTCGGGACGAAGATGATTTGATCAAACAGGCGAATGATACTATCTACGGCCTTTCCGCTGGGATCTGGACGCGCGACATCACTCGGGCACATCGCTTCGCGAAAGAAATAAAAGCTGGAGTGGTTTGGATCAATACCTTCAACATGTTCAATGCGGCTTCTCCGTTCGGGGGTTTTAAGCAATCTGGCTACGGCCGGGAAATGGGGAAACACGCACTGGAGATGTATACACATGTGAAGAGCGTCTGGGTGGACCTCTCAGGCAGGCCGATTGGTTGGTTTGGTAAGTAGCTAAGTCAATTCCGGAATTCCGGGAAAACGGTTTACCCGGGGTTTGCATCTCTACATCGCCGCACTCTCTTTGATTCGACCTGGATGCGGTTCGAATGCGGCGCTCTCCCGATGAGTTAGGTTCAATTGAAAAGGAGACGCGTATGTATTTAACAAAGAGACTGGGCTTGAGCTCGCTGATTCTAATCGGAGTGGTTTTCTTAACTGCTTGTCCGAAACAGGAAACGATCTCGAGAATCAACGCCGACCCAGGACGTTATCGAAATAAAGAAGTTGGCATTGTGGGTAACGTAACGGATAGTTACGGCGTGCTCGGGAACGGCGCCTACGAGATTGATGATGGCACCGGCAGAATCTGGGTGGTAACCACGCGCGGAGTGCCTTCAAAGGGCTCCAGAGTTGGAGCCAAGGGCAAGATATACACCGGTTATAGCTTTGGAGGCAGAAGCTTCGGTACTGTCTTGCAGGAAACGGGCAGGAGCGCAAAAGGCAGGTAGTAAAAAGGTAGCCGCAGGCTCCAGTACGCGAGGCAAAACAGATCGCCGAGTTATTAAGATTATTACTGAGAGTCTTCCAGCTACAATCTTGTTCATGGAGGATGTCGTAAGCGATCAAACTCATCTGGAGCGGACAGTGATCGAGAGCTTCGATACGGAGTTTGAGCGATTGCATGCACGTTCTCGCAAGCTCATTGAAGCGACGCCGGGTGAGATACTTTATGGCGACTCGCATGCGAACGGCGATTCAGCGTCTGTGGGCGCGTTTGTTCTTAGAAGTGCCGGCGTCGTGGAACAGACCTGCGGTGGGATCACTTCGAATCTCTGGGACGATCCTTTCGAATGGACCTTGCCGGAGACACTCTCGACCAACGCTCGTGTTATAGAATATTTGGCTGAGGTGGAGGAAACTCGCAAACGGGCGTTTGCGTGCTTTACGGGAGATGGGGATCTGCTGAAGAAGGTCGCCGTGCCTCCTGGTGAAATGCGTCCACTGATTAGTTTGCTCCTGGATACGCTGGTACGGGCTCTTGGATTTCAGGGTCGCGCGGTGGCCTTATTGGCAACAGCTTCCCAGGCTTTAGTTTCTCATCGTCAGCACGAATCCGTAAGGTGAAGACTCTCCATGTATTGTCCACAATGTGGCCAGCAACAAGTCTCTGATAGTTTGAGGTTCTGCTCGCGGTGTGGCTTTCCGCTTGAGGGCGTTCTGCAGTTATTGGGAAGCGGGGGAGCGCTTCCTTTCTATCAGCCCAGCGGCCCTAGAGAGATGTCGGCCCGACGCAAGGGCGTACGTCAGGGCGCTGCGCTTTTTTTAGCTGGAGCAGTACTGGTCCCTATGTTGGGCGTTTTCTATAGCTTTACTAATGGGCCCAACCTACTCGACATACTCGTCCCTTTGGCAGCGATTATCTTTTTTCTCGGCGGTTTGATGCGAATGCTGTTTGCCGCGATCTTTGAAGAAGCGGTTCCCAAGCATCATCACATTGTGACCACTTCCTATGCTCCGCCTCCCGTCTCTCAACTTGGCGCGCACGCACCTTCAGCTTTACCGCCCGCACGAAACAATCCTGCGACTAGTTGGAGATCCCGCCCTATCACATCAGAGGTTCGTCAACCCTCCAGCGTTACAGAAAACACGACCCGCCTTCTGGATAAAGACGATCCCGGAAACCGCTAGCAGGCTCGATGTCCGCGCTAACCGATCGTTTGCATGAGCGAATCCGTTCCGAAGGTCCAATTACTTTTTATGATTGGATGAAAGCTGCGCTCTACGATCCGGATGAAGGCTATTACTGTCGCTCGGATCGAGAGAGATGGGGCCGTCAAGGTGACTACCGCACCAGCCCGGAACGGACTGTACTCTTTGCCGCAACATTTGCACGCTACTTTACAAAACTCCACCATGATCTCGGTTCGCCGCCGGAGTTACCTATCGTTGAAGTTGGAGCCGGCGCTGGACATTTCGCGGAGACTGTCCTGGAAACACTGCAGCTGCGCTTCCCCGACATCTTCGCCAAAACTCACTACTTGATTGACGAAGCCAGCGCGGACTCCTGGTCGCGCGCACGTTTGCGACTTACACGGTTCGGCAACCGTGTCGAACTAGCACGGCTGGCGGCTCTTGATCCTCTCCAACACGCGATAGTCTTCTCCAATGAACTCCTGGATGCCTTTCCAGTCCATCGAGTCATCATGAAAGGAAGTGAGCTGCGCGAGTTGCACGTGGGAATAAATGAGAGCGGTAGTTTTGTGTGGGTTGTTGGAGAATTATCGACGCACCGGCTCAGCGAACATTTCGGGAGGCTTGGCGTTCGTCTTGCCGAAGGTCAAATTGCGGACGTAAATTTGGCAATAGGAGATTGGATGGAGTTGGTCTCCGGAAAGCTGAGGTCGGGTTATCTGATCACCGTAGACTTCGGCGCTGAAGCTGCCGTTCTTTACAATGAAGAGAGACGACAGGGAAGCCTGCGGGCATTCTACCAGCATCAGGTTTCCGATGTACTGTTCCAACCGGGTCAGCAGGACATCACGAGTTCAGTGGATTGGTCTCTTGTTAAAATGGTTGGCGCAACAAGCGGATTCCGAGTCGTTGCCTTCGAGCGCCAGGATCGATTCCTACTGGATAACGGCTTGCTGGCGGAATTGGAGCTGAGAGTCAGCGAAGTGCCACGAGCGTCCGAGCGATTGCGATTGAGCACGTCCGCGCGCGAAATGGTTCTCCCCGGCAGCATGGCTGAGAGCTTTCAGGTGCTGGTTCAAAAAAAGGACTAGTAGGTATAATACGCGCTCTAGCTTTGATACTTTTCTGCGTGGGTCTGAGGGCCGACTGGCCGTTATTCGAGCGAAGACCGGTGAGGCACTGATCTAACAAACCTGGAGGATGCCATGCCCCTTAAAGACGCACTGCTGCCTGAATTCGATCACGAAATGGCCAACACCCGTAAAACTCTCGAGCGCGTACCGGATGACAAACTTGATTGGAAGCCCCATAAGAAATCGACGGCGATGGGCGGGCTAGCTACTCACCTGAGCAACTTACCAACTTGGGCAAACCACACAATTAATAAAGACTCGCTGGATCTGGCCCCCGGAGGCAAACCAATGCCACCTGCACCGGTGGT
Organism: Pyrinomonadaceae bacterium; assembly: GCA_041745915.1. GTDB lineage: Bacteria > Acidobacteriota > Blastocatellia > Pyrinomonadales > Pyrinomonadaceae > PSRF01. Next base: position 7,923 of record JBGTHZ010000163.1, read on the forward strand.
TAAATCTACCACCGAGCTCCTGGAGATTTTCGATAGCAACGTAGCTAGTGCCCGGGCTGCGATCGCTGAGGCCAGCGATGAGGAACTATTCAAGCCCTGGACACTACTGAGGAACGGAAAGGAGATTTTGACTCTACCAAAAATTGCCGTGCTCCGCGGTTTCGTAATGAATCACAATATCCATCACCGCGCGCAGCTCGGTGTCTATCTCCGACTCAACGACATTCCCGTGCCCTCGATCTATGGGCCTTCGGCGGATGAAGGTGCCTTCTAAGAAGAGCCTCTTACAGAAGGAGCTTTTGCGGCGTTTGGGCTGGTGGCTGCCGTTCAGTCTCTCGTTGTAGGCAGCGCGCCACCGTAAGCTTAAGACGTTTTCAAGCGAATCGACATGCCAAACAGACTTGGACGAGCCCTCGCGTACGCCGTCGTGCTTTGGCTGACTGGCTTCATCTGGGGCAGCATCGTGTTCATGACCCCCGCATTGAAGAGTACGCCGGCAATTCATTACATCTCCAGCAACCCCGCGATTAGTTTTCCAATCCTCATTATCTGGCTCGTCCTAACTTACCTTCTCGCCAAAGCTTATTTGAAGAATGCTCATTATAAAGCTGACGAAGGGTTGAGGCTGGGATTCGTGTTTGCCGGTGTTAATTTCGTTATGGACCTTCTGATATTGGTTTTTCTGCTAAAAGCCGGCTTTAGTTATTTCCTATCGGCCACGGTTTGGTTAGCTTACTTGATGTTGATTATCATTCCCTGGATGACTGGACGTTCCTTACAGCAACGAACGCCGGCAAACCCATATAGAAAGTGACAACAAAGGGGCATGTTTCAATGACCACACCATTCGCACGCCAGACAACCAAAGACCTAATCCAACACTTAACAATCGCACTGAGGCTCTTGTGTTTGCTCTTCGTCTTTACGAGTGTTGCGGTTGCAGCAACGCCAACCATGCGTCTTGATTACTACCATACCGGCAACGTTACACAAGAGTTCTTTAGTCTCGACAAGCTTGTTGTCGAGCCTCTGCCCTGGCCTGGTAATCCGCGCCAGCCCGTCGATCCCACTAATCTCGGCAAATACTTGTTCGAGGTGATCGATCGCAATACGAATCGTGTCGTTTACTCGCGCGGCTTCGCCTCAATTTACGGCGAGTGGGAGACCACCGACGAAGCCAAGAAAGCAAACCGAACTTTTCATGAGTCACTCAGGTTTCCGGCGCCCGACAAGCCAGTCCAGGTGGTATTGAAAAAACGAGACTCAAACAATGCGTTTCGGGAAATTTGGTCCGTTACGATCGATCCAGAAGATATCTTTATCGATCGTTCTAAACCTACTTCGCCTGGGCAATTAATTGAGCTGGAGAAGAATGGCGATCCAGCCGACAAGGTTGATTTCCTGATCCTCGGAGACGGGTACCAAGCGTCGGAACTAAAGAAGTTTGAGCAGGACGCCCGGCGGCTGCTGGACGTATTGTTTGCGACGTCGCCCTTTAAAGAACGGCGGAAGGATTTCAACGTCTGGGCTATCTGTCCTCCGTCAGCCGAGTCAGGGATTTCGAGACCGTCCAGCAAGATCTACCGGCAGACTCCCCTGGGGTCGACCTACGATGCCTTTGGTTCAGAGCGTTACGTGCTGACCTTCAAAAACCGCGCCTTTCGCGAGATCGCGTCGTTCGCTCCATATGAATTCGTGGAGATTCTCGCCAATAACCGGACGTATGGCGGCGGCGGCATTTTTGGTCTTTATGGCACGGTGGCAGCGCAGAGCAATCAGGCGCCTTACTTATTTGTTCATGAGTTCGCTCATCATTTCGCCGGATTGGCCGACGAGTACTACACGTCTCCAGTAGCCTACGCTCCGGCCACAGAACGCATCGAGCCATGGGAACCTAACGCCACTGCGCTTCTTGATCCAAAGAATCTCAAGTGGAAGGACCTGGTCACACCCGGCACTCCAATTCCCACTCCATGGAACAAGGAGGAATTCGAAAAGGACTCTCGCGAATACCAGAAACGAAGAAGTCTGATTCGCAGCGAAGGACGCCCGGAAGAGGTAATGGAGGCTCTCTTTCTTGAAGTCTCGCAGTTTGAGCGCGGCTTCTTCGCCAGAGAGAAGTATTTCGGCAAGGTCGGAGCTTTTGAAGGAGCTATGTATGAGGCAAAGGGTTATTACCGGCCGGAAGTAGACTGCATCATGTTTACGCGCACGACCTCATTCTGTGCCGTTTGTCGTCGAGCCATCGCCCGCGTCATCGATCTGTATAGCAAGAGTCTATTCTAGAACAGCTCAAACTTGACCGTTAGGTATTTCTTCGGGTTTTGTCGAAAGTCGTAGATCAGTTTTACACCTTCGGATGAGAGCTGGTTGACATTGGAATAAAGCGCGTCGTCATTCAACAATTTCCCAAACGTTCCCTCGCCTCTTTGAGCAGCAGCCACCACGTTGTCGATTCGCTCGGCGGTGGTGTTGAAGCGAGCAATGGCCGCTCGGGCGTCGTTATAGATTTGCTCATCCTTGATTAGCTTGCCAATGGTGCCCCGGCCAGCATTCACGTCAGCGACCATCAAATCGATTTGACTGATGGACCGATCTAGACGATCAGCAGTGCGATTGATTCGATTATAGAGTTCGTCGTCCGTCAACAGCTTGCCTGCGGTGCCGCGTCCGGCGCGCAGGTCTTCCGCTATCTTCCGCAACTGTAGAGTGATGTCGTTGGCATTATTGTAGAGCGCCGGGTCGTTGATAAATCTTCCCGCGGATCCGCTGCCAGATCTTATCTGGCGCATGACGTCCTCGGTCTCCAGAATCGTGGCGTTGAGATTGTTATAGAGTGCTTCATCGCTGAATAATCGTCCTACAGTTCCTTTACCTTCCTTAACGTCGCGCACGATGCCATTGATTTCGTCAGATAACTTGCTGAGGCGCTGCGCTAAATCAGTGCCGGAGGTAGCAAAGTCATTCACTGTGTTAGTCGAAGAGGAGGGGAGAATGTCGCCATCTTTAACAGGCTGACCCACCGCGGTACCAGGAGTAATGTTGATCAGCATCTCGTTGCCGAGCAGGCTTGGCGAGCCCTGCTGCGCCTGCGAGTCAGTACGAATTCTTTCGGTAGCCGCACGGCCATCGATGGTAGAATCGATGCTCATCGACGCCTCGACCCTGGGCGCGCTGGGCTCCGCCGAAGGCGCTAAAAGCGTAATCTCTTCAATTTTGCCAACTCGAACGCCCGCCAGGCGTACTTCCGATCCTTCACGCAATCCATTGGCATCCATGAAGCGTGCTTTCAAATGAAGCTTCTTGCTAAAAGGATTGAGGTCGCCCGACGCATTGAGAATCAGGAAAACCAGGATCGCGATGGCTCCCAGGATAAAAAAACCAACGCGCAGCTCTCGAAATGAGACGGTCTTTTTTGATCGTGGCATGGCTTTTACTCAAAAGGATGCAGGCGCAAGAACTTAACTGCTTGACACGGAGACAGGGACACGCGGCTACGCGAGGACTTCAATTCCTGTCTCCGTATCTCCGTTTCTCGCGATTTCGGCGTCTCACAGTTCTTCATTTTCGCCTTTATCCTTCATCCTTTCTTAGTGTCCTCGCAGAAATTTCTGAATATAGGGATCTTCCGCACGTCGCAGGGCCTCGTCAGTACCGCTGAAAATGATGTTCCCATCGCGCATCATCATCACCTTGCTATTAGTCAAACAAAGCCGCTCACCTTCGCGCTCAAAAACAACCCTTCCTTCATCGTCTACCACCGCGTATTCGGAGCAGATGTATTCCAGATTGTTCATCTCATGAGTAACGAAGATGGAAGACACGTCTTCCAGATCCCGCAGCTTCATCGCCAGTTCGCAGATGGTTCGGGCCGTTGGTGGATCCAGGCCGGCAGTGGGTTCGTCAAACAGCACAATCTTGGGATCACCGACTAAAGCCCGCGCGATGCCGACTCTGCGTCGCATGCCACCGGAGAGTTCTGCCGGCATTTTGTCGATCGCGTCCTCGAGATTTACGAACCGAAGCATTCGCCGCACTTCGGGTTCAACTTCTTCCTCGGGCACACCCTGTTCGTGCAAGCGATAAGCCACGTTGTGATAGACGGACAGAGAATCGAAGAGCGCGCCTTCCTGAAAGACCATGCCGATCTTCTTCCGCACTGCCATCATCTGCACTTCGTTATAGTCTGTGATGTCTTCACCGTCCACCAGAACGCGGCCCGCATCCGGTTTCAAAAGACCAAGGACGAGTTTGATGATGGTTGACTTGCCGCCGCCGGATCCACCGAGAATGATCTTAGTCTCGCCTCTCAAAACCTTAAAGCTCAGGCCTTTGAGAATCGTGAGATCGTCGAAGGAAAGATAGACATCGCGAAACTCCATCGCCGGGGTGATGCGATCCTTATTGTCCACCTCGGCAAAAGTCGACTGCGCGGCATCATCACTAGGGTCTATGACGTCCCGTTTTGTTTGTGGTATCACTGAAGACATGAATAAACCGTTAGACAGTAGGCATTCCAAGGAAGTACTGAATTCCCCGAGCCAGGAAAAAATCCGCGATGATCACAACGATGGAAGCCGTTACCACTGCCCGTGTAGTTGCCCGGCCAACTCCTACCGTGCCCCCGTCCGTACTCAATCCCTTGTAGCAGGCAATCGTTCCAATGATCAGGGCGAAGCAAATCGGCTTGATTACGCCGCCAATAATATCATCGGTGCTAATGCCATCGCGAACGGAAGTCAAAAACTCGGACATCGAGAGACCGAAGAGACTCGTGGCAACCAGACCGCCACCCCCGATACCAACCACATCTGCAATAACGGTAAGTAGAGGCAAGGTGACGAGCAGAGCAATTATTCTTGGCGCTACCAGCTTCCGCACCGGATCCGTACCGAGGGCCCGCATGGCGTCAATCTGTTGGGACACGGTCATCGAGCCTAGCTCCGCTGCGATGGCGGAACCCACGCGTCCGGTGACCATCAGTGCGGTCAGAACCGGTCCCAGCTCCCGCACCAGGGAAATGGCGACCAGCCGCCCCGTTTGCGACTGGGCCCCGTAGAATTGCAGCGTGGGAAACGTCTGCAGGGTGAGAACGCCACCAGTGAAGAATCCGGTCAGGAGGACGATCGTAAGGGAACCGACTCCGATAACATCCATTTGATCGATCGTTTCCTGAATGTACCGGGGACGTTTGAACAACCCGCGAGCGGCGCGAGCCGCCAGCAACGTCGTCTCCTGCAATTCAAGCAGCGCGCGCGTGGCTACATTCATTCTATGTTGGTATGGGGAGCCGCCGATCTTAACCCGCGCATAAACTCTTCGGCGCCCTCCTTATCGTCTCGGAAAGGAGATGCGCCGCGCGAGTTATGGATTACAAGAACGATTGCCTTGAGTCTCTTAATAAGACAGATGCGTCTGACAGAGCGCCTATCATGCGCAAATTGTGAGCGATGCGTCAAGTTGTAAACGATTAATACTCTTTCTTAACGTTGCTCTCGCAGCGGTTTAAACTGAAAAGCCAGTCAAGCAAGACTTGACCGGCTCATTCCCAGTTGCAGGGTTAAGGGGCATGTCAAGGGCGAGCCCGGCGTTGCTCATCGCTTCTTCCAGGAAGGAAGGGTCGCAGACCATCGCGTTGCTTTGGGAGGCCCCGGCGCCGGTTGACTCGTTCCTGGCGCTGCAATTCCCTATTCCCGAACTGGCGTTCCCGCCGGAAGCTTTGGGCGTTCTTCCGCAGCGTTCTGAGTGTGATTAGTTGCTCGGGAGTCAGCACCCGTCGAATCCTGACTTCACTCAATACTCTCATCCGCATCGCGGCCGCCTGGGCGGCTGCGACATCGCGCAAACGTTGTTCGACCACGCTTTCGTCAGGATTATCAGCGTCCAGTGCTTCCTCGAGAGCCACGTGCGTTTCGCGTAAACGCTGATTGATCGTAGCTCTCTCTCCCTGCAACTGTTCCCGGATTGCGCGAATTCGCTCACGCTGCTCCGGGCTTAGATTCAATTCTCTGATTGGGTCACCACGGACCGGGCGCTGTTGAGAGTCCGTTTGCGGCTCTTGATAGGCGCCCAGGTAAGAGGGAGCTGAGACGAACATCGAGGTCACGGCCACCAACGACGATAGGATTGCTTTTTTGATCACCTTCATAACTACCTCAGTTAATACTGCCGATTACCGCAATTTAGCTACTGATTGATTCCATCACTCAAAAGTTCGAGATCGGTGTCATCTTGCGGAAGTATCAGCCTTAAATCGGCGGCCAATTGCTCCCGCTCCGCCTTTGTCAGTGGACCGCGACCAACCTTGGGATTGGCACCAACGCCCGCACTTGATCGGATTGGCCCTCTTCTCTGCGGCTTAAGTTGATGGTTGTTGTCATTTGCAATGGAAGGCAGAAGCGTTGGTTCCTGAGTTTCCGCATCCGGTAGCCTGGATTTTAAAGCATATTCGATCTTCGCCTGCAGTTCTTTTTCTGTATATCGTTTCTCATCACCAGCGACATCAGGTTTTGGATTCTCGAAAAGATGGGCGAGCGCGAGTGCGGAAACTACACAAAAAAGAACAGAGGCGAAGGCTATCGAGCCCTTCATCCCCAAAGAGGAGAGGTCGAAGAACTGTCGCAAGGCAGCCATAGCCGATGGCTTGCCAAGATCCGAAGCTCTGGCCGAAGCCTGAGAGGCAGACACCGACCTAACCGTAGCAGCGCCCACCGTCTCTTGCCGCCAGGCAAGGACGGAGGATCGAATCTGTTTGAACTCGCGGAGTTCTGATTCACAGTCAGCGCAATTCGTAAGGTGCCGTTCGAAATCCCGCGCGGTTGGTTCGTCGAGTTCGCCATGCAGAAATTCAATTAGACCGTTTTCCCGTCCACAATTTGGCGTATCGAGTTTTTTATACATCGTGCTCTCCTGCCTTACCGTAATTCATTACCGAATTTCTGCAGTCGCATCTGCAATTGTCGCATCGCTGTGTAGAGACGACTCTTGACCGTGCTCAAAGGCAAATCCAGAGCTTCGGCTATCTCTCGAAAAGTCAGTTCTTCGAATTCCTTCATCAATACAACCTGGCGTAAATCCAGCGGGAGACTGTTCACTGCGCGTCTAACCGCATCAATGCTTTCTCTTCCCTCGGTTACTCGAGCCGGGGAAAGCTCCAAAGGTGAAGCAAAGCTTGAGGCATGCCTTTCCTCTTCATCTTCAATTGCCGCCTCATTTCTTACCTTCGCCCGGCGTTGACGAGTAATGCACTGGTTGACCGCGATCCGGTGCAACCAGGATGAGACCTTCGCTTCTCCGCGAAAACCTCGCAAATTCCGGAAAGCCGCAAGGAAAGTCTCCTGGGTGGCGTCCCGCGCGTCTTCCTCCCGACCAAGCATGCCGTAGGAAAGCGCAAAGATCCTTCGCTCCCAGCGATGTACTATCTCGCCGAAAGCCTCAGCATCTCCAGTTAGAGCGCGCTCTACGATCTGCTCGTCGCTCGTGGCGGTTTCCATCCTCTGTTGGTTTCGCGGCCGGTCGGCGCCGCTCCCAGTTTTAACTCGAGCGCGTACTAAGCTTTGCGCTCAACCATTTAGACGCCGTCAGGTGCCTGAAGGTCGATAAAACACCCTGGGCGCGATTTTACTGCAGAGCACCTTATCATCCACCGTGCCCCTCCAGCTGAAGGTTCGGGTGATGGCGTGTGATCTGAACGTAAAATCGCACCGTACAAAGAGTTAAACCATGCAAAAACATTGACATACACAAGTGGCTCGACGATAATGACGAGTCGCCGGACTGCCCGGCACATACTACAACCTTCCTGAACTCCCTCGATTCCGGACACTGACTTCAAATAATGCTTGTGAACTTTGGCCGCATTCGCCTCCTCTACATCGTGCTGGGCGTGTTGTTATTGGCTGGCCTGCTGCCCCTCGCCTTTGCCGGATTACTGCTCTCTGGCCGCAGTGCGCAGGAATTGCGCTCTGTTGAGGGACGTTATCAGGCCCAGTTGGTGCAAGACAAGGCGCGTCAGATTGAGCTTTTTGGACAGAGGTATAGAGACGTCGTTTCGGGCCTGGCAAGGGCATTCGAGATCTCGGGTGGAATTAACTCCTTGAATCATCGAGGGTACGACGCGAAGCTGCAAAAGACGTTGCAGGAGGATCCGAACTTAATTGCCCTGGCGATCTGGCCAGTCGATGGAGAGCTTCACAGGGCATTTCAGCCAGACCTGATCAAGCGCGCCGAAGTGGACGAGCGGGTGAGCGAAGTGCTTGCAAGAATGAGTGGAAAGGGCCTGGTGGTGAGCCGGCCACAGATCATTCGTTCGGGTCAGGAAATGGCGCTCACTGTAGCAGCCCCGGTAATGGGCGAGGACAGCCACGATGTACTTGCGGCCGTGATTGCGATCGTTTCATTCCAGGAAGTGTTTGAGGCTGTTCAGCAACCCACTTCCAAGAGTGAGCGGGAATTGCTCGACGCGGGCTTGCCCGTCGTCTTTGTGGTTGATCAAAATGGTCGGGCGGTGGCCCATCCCGAGGCAAGTGTCGCCTTCTCGTCAAAGCCGATGACAGATCTTAAAGTGGTGCAGGATTGGCAGGAGTCCGGTGATCAGGTGCAATCAGCCCTGGCTCCATTCACTGTGTTGCGGGACGGTCGCAAGCTAGAGATGCTCGGATCGTATGCTACTGCTGAGCTCGACAAGAACTCCCTCCGTCTGGGGGTGATCGCCATTCAGGACGAAGCGGCTGCGTTGAAGTCAGTGACAGACATGCGCTGGCAAACACTGTGGATAAGTTTGGTTGCCGGGTTACTGACAATCTTCCTCGGATTCTTCTTTGCCAAGAAATTGACTAATCCAGTTCAGGATTTGGCCGCTGGTGCGCATCGTATTGCTTCGGGTGACTTTTCTCAGCGCATCGAGATTCGCAGCAAGACAGAATTGGGTGACCTGGGCAGTTCTTTCAATCTCATGACAGACCAGCTCCAACACTTCATCCAGGATTTGCAGTGCTCCGTTGAAGAGAATAGACAGCTCTTCCTCGGAACGGTGAAGGCCCTGGCCGCGGCAATCGACGGCAAGGATCCCTATACACGTGGCCACTCGGAGAGAGTATCGAGAGTATCGGTAGCAATCGCCCAGCGGCTGAATCTACCTGAAGATGAGTGCGAGAAAATAAGGGTCAGCGCCTTACTCCACGATGTTGGCAAGATCGGAATCGACGACAGCATATTGAAAAAACCGTCTGCCCTGACAGATGAAGAGTACGAGATAATGAAGCAGCACCCACAGAAGGGTTACAAGATCCTGTCGCAGATTCCCGCGATCAAGGAGTTCCTACCGGGAATGTATATGCATCATGAGATGATCGACGGGAAAGGTTATCCCCAGGGGCTCAAGGGCGACGAAATCCCTCTGATGGGTCTAATCGTGGCAGTAGCCGACACCTTCGATGCTATGACCACGGACCGGCCCTACCAACGGGCAATGAAGTTCGAGGACGCAGTCGAGCGAATACAGAGTTTCGTCGGCACTCGCTATGATGCCCGCGTCGTCGCCGCCTTTACTGAAGCGTGCGAGGATGGTCAGATTCGACCGGGCTCAGTGCGGCTGAAGAAGCGCGCGCCAACAGAACCTCGAGTTTCGGACGTCCCACCGAACCCGGTTATTGAGCCAGAGGCCGTGCCCGTGGCATAAACTATTCCAGTTCAACACCCTGCAACCCTTTTAGATCTAAAATCTTAGATTTCAGATCTCAGATCTCAGACAGTGATTTCCGAAGGCGGCGCCTATTTTGTTGATAAGACTGTTTGCCCTAGTTGCGTTTCTGTTCGGATTGTTGCACCTGGGCGACGGGTTGTCGTCCCTAATCAAAACCCTCTCCAGACGGTATAGCTTCTTCATACTTCAAATACAACTGGCCATCTTATTCTTCGACTTGATCTTTGGCGTGGCCTTGCTCGTTATCGCGGTCGGATTGTTCTTACATAAGGAGTTGGCAAGGATGTCGTGGCTGGTATTCTTGATCCTCATGCTGCTGGTGTGGCTCCACATGACAGTTATAAAATTCTTTGCCGGTTACACCGGTTTGGGTCAGATCTATCGATGGTTCGCCATGCTTATTCTTGTTTCGATCATTTCCTGGGCATACCTATCCAAAGCAACGATTAAAGCTCGCTTTCATTAGGTACCGTTAGACAGCCCTACCCCATTAGTTATGGCAACACGGAAATAGCAGAGCAGCCGCGTCCTTTTTGTGAGGATGCGGCTGTTGTGCTTATAATCAAAGACTTCAATTATTCTAATGTTCGTGAAGAGATCAGACGTGGAAGAATCTTATGGGGCTTTTTTGGAGACGCAAAGGTAAGGATCAGTTTGTAACCCTGGGCCTGAACGAACCGCCGGTCAGTCAGAGTCCTCAAGCCGAGCCGGTTACTTCGGCGAGCAGCTCGGAGCAAAAGCGAGCCATTCATGAAGAACAACCACATGCCTCGGCGGAGATCCCTGTGTTGGAGCCCGTCGCAACTGGCGGCGGGCCGACTCCAACCCCAACACAAACCGGGCCAGCGACGAAGGAAACAAGACCGGAACCGCCGCAGGTTAGGCCGCAGTTGCGTGAAGATCCTTTGGATCAAAAAGCAGTTCCCAGCCGTTCGCCATTTGCTACTTCCATTCTGGGACTTAATCTCTCAATGGAGGAATTACAGGCGCAGGAGGGGGCACTTGAGCAGGAGTTCTCAGCTCGTTTCCGAAGGGCCGTCGCGGCCACGCGCGAGTCGCTTTCGGAACGGCTGGACACCGTCTTCCAGGGCCTCAAGCAGATCGACGAGAATTTGCTCGATGAACTAGAAGAAGCATTGATTGCCGCAGACATCGGAGTGGCCACAACCCAGCACATTCTGGAAACAGTCAGACGCGGGATTGCCCGCAAACAGATCAATGATCTTGAGGCGCTCAAACAGGCAATTAAGACTGAACTCTTACGAATTCTCCGAGCCTCAGAAAACCAGGGTGTGGCCTCTGAGACGACAGTTCCCGAAGATGTGCTTCCCTACGTCATGATGATTGTTGGAGTAAATGGTGTGGGGAAAACTACTACCATCGGCAAACTTGCCCAGCGAATCAAGGCCGAAGGAAACGACGTGCTTATTTGTGCCGCCGACACTTTCCGCGCGGCGGCTTCAGACCAACTGGCGATCTGGGCCGAGCGCACGGGAGTTCCACTGATTCAGCAGAAACAGGGAACTGATCCCGCCGCAGTGCTCTTTGATTCCCTTAAGGCTGCCAAGTCAAGAGGGTCTGACGTATTAATAGTCGATACTGCGGGCAGATTACACAATAAAGCGAACCTGATGGCTGAGCTGGAAAAGATGAAGCGTGTGGCCGGGAAGGAAGTGGAGGGTGCGCCTCATGAGACGCTGCTGGTTGTGGACGCGGTCACTGGCCAAAACGGGTTGGAGCAGGCGCGACAGTTTCTTAAGGTTGCTGGCGTCACCGGAATTGTTCTGACCAAACTAGATGGCACGGCGAAGGGTGGAATTGCCGTGGCCATAGCAAACGAATTGAATCTGCCCATCCGTTATGCCGGCATCGGTGAGAAGGTCGATGACCTTGTTGTTTTTGATCCGGAGCTTTACGTGAACGGGCTCTTCGAATAGGAATCGTGCAACAGACCATAGCGACGGCGAATGGCGCAATTGAAGAATGGAGCGATACGGATCATCGCATGATGGCCCGTGCTCTGGTGCTAGCCGGGAAGGGACACGGCCAGGTAAGTCCGGGACCTCTGGTTGGTTGCGTAATCACGACTTCGGAAGGTGACGTCATTGGCGAAGGGTTCTATGTCTACGAAGACGTAAAGCACGCCGAGACCCTGGCGCTCGAGCAAGCGGGAGACAGAGCCAGGGGCGCAACCGCATATGTATCGTTGGAACCGCACGCACACTTTGGAAAGACACCACCCTGCACTGATGCCTTGATAGCCGCCGGGATAAAACGCGTGGTAGCGCCTGTCGAGGATCCAAACCCGAGAGTTTCGGGGAGAGGCTTCGAACACCTGCGCTCCGCAGGCGTTGACGTCAGCAGCGGATTGATGGCTCGCGAAGCAAAGCAGGTAAACGAGAAATATTTTCACTTCATGAAAACCGGGCGGCCCTTCGTTCACTTGAAGCTGGCCGCTTCTCTAGATGGCAAGATCGCCACTCGCACTGGCGATTCGCGTTGGATCACCGGTATAGAATCGCGTGCGCTCGCACATGAGTTACGCCATGAATACGACATAATCCTGATCGGGGCAGGTACCGCGCTCGCCGACAATCCTCTGTTAACTGATCGCTCCGGCAAGCCCAGGAGAAGGCCGCTGACACGAGTTGTGCTTGATGAGCAACTGCGAACTGATCCAGAGTCTCAGCTGGTGCAAACCGCAGAGCAGGCGCCGGTTTTGATCTTTGCCGGCGACTCGTTCGACAGAACGAAGGCCGAAGCTTTGCAGTCGCGCGGAGTTGAGATTGTCAGCAACCAATTCAAGGGCCGGAGTTTTTTGGCGGGTCTCGAGGAACTCGGCAAGCGATCGTTCCAAAGCGTGTTAGTTGAAGGTGGAGCAAGTGTCGCCGGCAATCTGATCGACGCTGGGCTTGTAAACAAGGTCACTTTTTTTCTGGCGCCATTAATTATTGGAGGGCGCGACGCACCCAATGCCATTGGCGGTAACGGAGCCGACAACCTGATAGACGCCTTCGCGCTGGAGCGTGTGGAAGTTGCGCAGCGTGGGCGCGACATTGAGGTAACAGGGTATCTGAGCAAGGATGAAGGATGAAGGATGAGGGATGAAGCCGAAAGACACGGGGACACGGCGACGCGGAGACACGGAGGTACGAATTAAGTCGCCGCGTCCCCGCGTCCCCGCGTCCCGGCGTCTCCCTGTCTCCCTTTCTCCCCATCCAGCGCATCACCCTTCCAAACGCCTCGGTCAAAACTTTCTCAACGACACCCGAATCATCGATCGCATCATTCAGGCAGTAGATCCCAAAGCCGATGAGACGATTATTGAGATCGGCCCCGGGCGTGGGGCACTAACCGCTCAACTTGTCGAAAACGCGGGCGCCGTGGTGGCAATTGAGTTTGATAGAAACCTGATACCCGGCCTTTTGGAGAGATTCGGTTCCAACCGCAACTTCAAACTCGTTCAGAGCGACGCGCTAATCACCGATTTCTGCGCTGAGATTAAGCCTGCCAATCGAGCTCGTCTGGTCGCCAACCTTCCTTACAACATTTCTACCGCAATCCTGCAACGCTTAATCGAGCAGCGACGTTGTTTGACCGAAATGGTCCTAATGCTGCAGCGGGAAGTCGTTGAGCGGATCACCGCGCCGGCAGGCTCAACCGATCGCGGCTATCTCTCGGTGGTAGTGGAAGCCTACTGCGAAACAGAAAAGCTTTTTAATGTAGCACCAGGCGCATTCCGTCCTATTCCGAAGGTTTGGAGCAGCGTAATAAAACTGCACATGCGGCCACGCATCGGTGTCGCAGTCAAAGATGAGGCTTTGCTCTGGCAGGTGGTTAGTGCGGGATTTGCTCAGAAACGAAAAACGATTCTCAACAACCTCCGTTCGGCGCCTGCCGGTTTGCAGGGTTTAATAAAATTGCACGGAGGCGCAAGTATCGTGCTATGTGAGGCAGAGGTCGATCTTCGTAGACGTGCGGAAACGCTAACAGTAGAAGAGTGGGCGCGGATAGCCCGCTTGCTTGAGTAACAGTTTTGCGCTCCTGCGTAACGAACCAATCTTATGAGTGAGTTCGTGCACAGCACCTTCGTATCCGTTCGGAGATCGGCACTTCTGAGTTTGGCAGCGCTTAACGAAGAAGCTCACCGTCGCGCATATTGCGCGTCTTAAGACGCTTTGGTAGGCCTCGTTTGTAGTTTCTCGGGAAACACTCTTTTCCTGCCAACTACAAAAAGATATCTATTTCTCTTAAAGAGAACTTCCCAAGTTTATAGCAACTTTGAAAGCTTCTGATGATCTCGATAAATCGTTCACGGTTTCTGAGATCATCCTTTTTGAATCAGAGCATAACGGGCAACGTTATACGGCAAGCTGATACTCCTTATTCCTCTATGCAGATCGTCGATTCTCGACCACAACGCGAATGCCGTCTCTTGGACGCAACGACATGGCGGGAAGGATTGATACTGGGTGATCTGGAACCAGGGACAGTCTGAATCGTTGGCCAATAGTCGCAAGCACCAGCACGATCTCCATCATCGCAAATGTGTTACCGATGCAAAAGCGCGGGCCACCGCCAAAAGGAAAGTAGGCATACTTCGGCAGGCTTGCGGCAAATTGTTCGGTCCAACGCTCCGGGCGGAACGCCTCCGGCTCAGGGAAAAAACGCGGGTCACGCTGCGTCACCCACTGAAACATGAAAACCTGTGTTTTCCGAGGCACTCTAAACCCACCGATCTCACACTCTTCAATTGCTTCGCGCCCCAGTCCGTAAGCCGGTGGATAGAGTCTCATCGCTTCTCTGGCAATCATGTCTGTATATTTGAGACGAGGTAGATCCTCCAAAGTCGGCAGTCGTTCGCCGAGCACGTTATCGATCTCGGCGTGGAAGTTTTGTTCGACCAACGGGTTTTGGGCAAGCAGATACCAGGTCCAGGAAAGTGTCAACGCAGTCGTTTCATGGCCCGCCAGGAAGAGAGTCATGACCTCGTCGCGCAGTTGTTTGTCAGACATTTGACTGCCGTCTTCGTCGTGAGCCGCAAGCAGCATCGAAAGGAGGTCGCCCTGGTCGAGGCCGCTGGCGCGGCGATCGGCAATGATTCGATAAACGATCTCGTCTATCTTTTGCGCCTCTCGATGAAATCTTCGGTGAGCAGGAGTGGGCAGGCGATTATCCAAAATCCACTTGATCGTTGCCTGCGAGGCAAACGGTTTGACAATCTCTGCAAGCGCTCGGCCAACCTTGTCAGCGTCTTGGGAGACATCGGCATTAAAAAGTGTCCTGACGACGATCTCCAGCGTTAGACGCATCATGTCGCGATGAATGTCGCGGACCTCGCCGGCTTGCCACATCGCAATCATGCGCTCTGCATAATCGACCATCACGTCGCCGTAGGCGCTGATTCGTTGCCGGTGAAACGCAGGTTGGGCCAGTCGTCTTTGGCGCTTCCACACTTCGCCTTCGCTGGTTAGCAGTCCATTCCCTACCAAGCGATGGAAGAAGTTCGACCGCAACGACATCGACTTGAGGAAGTTCCTGGCGTTGGTCGAAACTACATACTCGATATCGTCGGGGTGATAAATGAAGTAAGCCGAAACGTACAAGAATCGCAACCTCACAACATCACCGTAGTCCCGACAGCGCGTGATGAAGCTCAGCGTGTCGCGATTAAACTCTGGCATCACACCGAGAATCGGGTGGCCCTTGGGTCCCGGCGGAAGAGTTTTGCCGAACTTTTTGGTCTGTCTTAAAGGCAGGTCTTTCGCGTTATTCATGGTCAGGTAGTTTCCCTCATCGAATCCTGACGATAAGCTTCTCGCCTAAATGGCGTCAAATACGTACAATGGGGCACTCCTGACAACGACACTTTTTCTGAGAGGTAGAATTGATGTCTCTTCGCAAGCTGATCCGTGGTTTTTCGCTTCTGTGGCTCATGCCAGTGCTTTCACTTTTCATGACTGCCTGTGGCTCAGGGGCTGAGAATCGACAAACAAATACTGCCGGCTCGAACAGCGCTAACCCTAGCCCGACGGCCACAAGCAACATCGCAACTCCGTCGACCAGCAACGCTCCGAAAGCAAAACTGAACATAAACAGCGCGTCATCGGCGGATTTTCTGACCGCTATTCCCGGACTAGGATCTCGGATGGTGCACGAATTTGAGGAGTATCGCCCTTACCTGAGCATCCAGCAGTTTAGAAGAGAGATTGGCAAATATGTCGATCCTGGGCAGGTAGCTGAATATGAAAAGTACATCTTCGTGCCGATCGATGAAAACCAAAGCGACGCACTCACACTTCAGCAGATCCCCGGTCTCGAGGCCGCGGAAGCCCAGGAGCTAATTGCCGGTCGGCCGTACGCTTCCAGAGACGCCTTCCTGATGAAACTCGGCGAAAAGGTCTCGGCTGAGGAACTGGCTGTCGCCAAAACCTACCTGGTCCAGCAATGAGTCCGGCCGAAGTTTTACTGCGGCTGCGTCGATTTCTGCTTGCAATGTCCGCGCTGCTTTTCTGCGGAGCGTTGGTTGAGCTGTGGCTTGTAAATCACACCGAAGATCTCGTCCAGTGGCTAGCATTCGGACTTTCTATTGCGGGCGCGCTGGCGGCGTTATTGGTGTTGTTTCGTCCAGGACGGACCACCGTGAGAGTGTTGCGAGTGTGTATGGTGCTGATCGTGGTCGGGAGTCTCTACGGAATTTACGAACACGTGGAAGGCAATATTGGTTTTGCACGGGAGATTCAACCTAACTCACCCACGTTTCGGCTCGTAATGAGTGGCTTGCGAGGAGCAAATCCAATTCTTGCGCCTGGTATTTTGGCAGTTGCGTCTACGGTGGCTCTGAGCGCAACGTATCGAGATAGTGTTTCGTAGAAGTAATCTATTTCAAGAGGTTTGTATAAATACCGGGGTCGCTATTCGGAATTACGATCGCCCCAACCGCCTTTTCAAAAAACTCGGTTGGCCCGGCCCCGCCGATGACGCCGTAAACATATCCCAATTCTTTAAGTCCCCAGAGCGAAGCTATCAGCAACGCTCTCCCGATACCCCGCCCCTGCATTCCTTCGGCAACACCTGTTGGCCCAAATAGAGTCTTCCGCGTGCATTCGTAAGCGGCAAACGCGACTATTTGTTTTTCAGCAACGGCGATGTAAACCGACACCGGCTTGTTAGCAAACCCGACAGAAATCTCATCCGCCCAGGCCACGGAGAAATGTTCTTCGACAAAGGAACGCACGCGAGTGATTTCAAATGGCTGCGCCCGGCGAACAACGATACCGCCCTTTGCCATTCTTTCGAACTGGAGGTCCAACGGCGGCAACGTCAGAAGATTTACGAGCATGTCTGGCATGGAAAGAAAAACCGAATCAAACTGCGATGGAAGAAACAGCGTCGGAGGCCACCTGGATCGATTGCTACCTGGGACGAGAGTTCTGGAATATCTCACCGGCCGCACCAGGTCCAGAAGAAGCCAGTCGACCAGTCGATGCGATTGGCTTTGAAGTACATGGTGCCTTCAATGCTGCCGTATTCTGAATCCAGAAAGATCCGCGTCGTGGGTCAACGTTCGGATGCGGTCTCGTCTCCCGCCAAAACACCATTTGCCTTCGATACGGTTGAGCGTCCAGGAACCATTTCTGACTCTTTGATTTCGCCACGGACCCCCCAGGAAATTAGTCCAGCTTAGCTCCAGCCAACCCGACCTGCCATCGCCGTCGGAGTTTGTCCAAGTGTGTTGCAGTCTTTTACCAACCAACATACCTGTTAGTGAACCGTTGCGGCCGTCAGCGTACCTGATCGTTCCAGTGACCTGTGGTCCGTTTTGCGTAAACACAACCTCGGAATCACCGAATCCATTGCCCGTGGTCCACCACTTTCCGTCAATTCTATCGACCTCAGCCCTCGATGTGGCCGGTCTTCCTGTGTTTTCCGGAATAACTTTCGGCTTATTGCGGGCGGGCGCTTTCGCAGGGGCGTTCCTCGGTTTCGTCGGCGCTTTAACAGTCGGTGCAGCTTCTGGCACTATCCTGCCGCCGGAAGGCTCGGGCTGAGCCGTTGCTTGAGCAGCAAAAGCGACGATGACTGCTGCGGCTGTTGCAAGTAATCGTAATCGGACAGTTATTAGCCTCATAAATTATTAAATGCCATAGCCTACAGCTCCAGGTTCCTGAAAAGTAAGTCGCAATGCCTGCATTGTCATTGCGCACGCTCAAAAGATTGCGGCACTCATTTGCAGTTCGGTATGACTTCGCTCACCCGGTAGTGTGCTCCGTTATTGTGTTGGTGCCAATAGTTATGCGCGCGCAATAAGGTCAGTACCACCTTACGGGTAGCGGATGGGTCAAAATTAAAAACATAGTAGGCGCATGAATAGTTACCCTCTGAGATAGCATTCAACTACAGAACAGGAAGCGGTAGCGACCTGGCCGTTTCGGTACCACTAACACAGTTTGAGACTCAACGGCCAGGTCGCTACCGCTTCCTGGTCTGTAGTTGAGCGACACTCTCATTGGTTCCGGAGTCAGTCGCTGTGCTGCCCCCGTACCAGGCTTAACGTCTCAATTTCGTAACAAAGCACTACCGCCCACTCGCAGTCATTTGTGACGCCTCCATTTCTAAATTGCGACCGGGAGTTCTTCCAGGCCGCGGACGATCAAACTCTTGCGCCAGCGCAGGGTTTCAGCAGGTTGGACCAGGCGCAGAGTTGCAAAGCGCCGGAACAAAGTCATCAACGCTATCTGGCCTTCCAACCTGGCCAGGGGCGCGCCGATGCAGAAATGCACTCCCTGCCCAAAAGCGACGTGTCGGTTAGGGTTGCGAGTAAGGTTGAGAATCTCTGGATCAGTGAACTGAGATTCGTCATGGTTGGCCGAACCAACAATAGCAACCACGATATGCCCCTGCGGAATGGTTACGGCTCCTATCTGGACGTCTTCACTGGCAAACCTTTGCGACGCTATATCGAGTGGACTGGTAAAGCGTAAGAGTTCTTCGATCGCAAGGTCGGCCACACCTGGATTCTGGAGTAGCTGTTCACGTTGCTCCGGATGTTGAATCAGGGCGAGAGCGCTATTACCAATCAAGTTCACCGTGGTCTCATAACCCGCAATCAGAAGCAAATTGATCATTCCAATCAGTTCTTCTTCGCTGAGTCTGTCCCCGGCTTCTTTGACTTGCACCAGTGCGGTTATCAAGTCGTCGCGCGGTTCTCGTCGCCGTGCAGCAATGAGTTTCCTCAGCCGCCGGATAATGAAACGTTGATCAGGAAGGGATCTTAAAACTCCAGGCATAGTTGACGCCGAAAGGCTGCTCCGCGCGAGATGATAGAAGCGAGTACGTTCTGCCGACGGAATCCCCAGCAGCTCAGCAATGATGGTCAGGGGAAGTGGCAAAGCATATCCGTTCATGAGGTCCATCCGTCCGTTACGCATCAATTGATCAAGCAGTTCATCACAGACATTCTGGATGCGTTCGCGTAGACGCTCGACCAGGCTTGGCGTAAAAGCCTTGTGTACGAGTGTGCGCAGGCGTGTGTGGTCAGGACCATCCTGGTTGAGCATATGCCGGGTAATCGGACCCGAAAGGCGATGGAGCCACTTGGTTCTGGGCAGCCAGTCTTTCAGGAAAACGTCATCTTTGAGGACCTTGACTACATCATCGTAGCGCGTGATCAGCCAGGTTGGTTGACGGAAAAGTGTGGTACGGCACACAGGAGTTTCAGCGCGCAACCGGGCGTAGAAGGGATAAGGATTGGCCTTGAAATGTGGCCGCGCGAGATCAGTTATTTTTATCTGGTCCATTAGAGACAAAGGTTCGACACAGGTTAGCGCAGATAGAGGCAGATCAGAACCCTCAAAGAGCTGATACGGCGCCGCAACTTCGTCGTGGCAAAGTCTCCCGACAAGTCTTCACAACCCCATGTGCTATACTTCTCCGCTTGGTTGCCCCCTGATAGCCGATAGGACCTGAGCCATGGGGCTTTACCCGGAGAGTTGAGTAAACAACAAAAGTGAGTAGTGTCTTAGAGATCATTCCGCTCGGCGGTATCGGCGAGTTTGGTATGAATTGCATGGCGGTGCGTTATGAGGACGAGATGCTCATCCTCGATGCCGGCATGGGCTTTCCCGAAGAGACCGCTTACGGGGTCGACGTTTGCATTCCTGATTTCGACTTCCTCGAAGAGTATCGCGACAACATCACTGCAATAGTGCTCACCCACGGCCACGAGGACCATCTGGGCGCGCTGCCTTACATCCTCAAAAAATTCAACGTTCCGGTCTACTGTTCGCACTTCACCGCCGGCCTGGCGGAAAGCAAACTCGAAGAGCATGACCTGACGGGCGACACGCTGCTCCATCGAGTCAACCCGCGCGATGTGGTTGATATCGGCGTTTTTAGCGTCGAGTTCATTCGGGTCTCTCATTCCCTGGTCGATTGCTTCTCGCTTGCGATCAAGACTCCAGTCGGCACGATTATTCATACCGGCGACTACAAGGTCGACGAGACACCCGTAATTGGCGAGCCTATTGATCTGCGTTCCTTCCGCCGTTATGGACAGGAAGGTGTACTGGCGCTGCTTTCGGATTCTACCAACGCTACCGTACCCGGCCGCACCCCGTCCGAACGGGCCGTAATTCCCGCATTTGAAGAGATCTTTGCCGAGGCCAAGGGCCGTCTCATCGTCGCTGCTTTTGCTTCCTCTATTCATCGCCTGCAGATCGTCCTCGATATTTCGCAACAGTTTAACCGCAAGGTTTGCGTGCTGGGCCGGTCGATGTTGAAAAATGTAGAGATCGCGGATCGCCTGGGTTACCTGGATGTCCCAGACGGGTTGCTGGTCTCTTTCAATCAGGCAAAGCAGATGCGCGACCATGAGATTGTATTTCTGGTTACCGGTTCGCAGGGAGAATCGCGAGCGGCTCTTTCGCAGATGGCGACCCAAAGTTACAAGGGAATGACCATCGAAGAGGGTGACACGGTGGTGCTCTCGGCGCGTATTATCCCCGGCAATGAACGCACGATTTCGCGGATGATTGGCTTCATCTATAAGCGAGGGGCAAACATCATCGAAGAGAAACGGCGCCTGGTCCATGTTAGCGGCCATGCCTCGCAGGAAGACATTCGCATCATGACCGAAGCCGTACGGCCTAAGTTTGTGGTACCGATTCACGGCGAGTATCGCATGCTGTTTCGTCATAAAGAGTTTGTCAAAAATCATCTTGGTTACGCGGAAGAGAACATAATTCTCATCGAGAACGGAGACGTGCTCGAACTTGATGGCGAACGCGCGGCAGTGGTGAATAAGCGAGAAATTGGCCGAACCTTTATCGATGATTCGGGGTTTGAAGAGAT
The DNA here is from genome assembly GCA_041745915.1 of Pyrinomonadaceae bacterium. Lineage (GTDB taxonomy): Bacteria > Acidobacteriota > Blastocatellia > Pyrinomonadales > Pyrinomonadaceae > PSRF01. The sequence goes on from JBGTHZ010000163.1 coordinate 28,978, forward strand.
CGAGGGCGAGACCGTGCGCCAGCGCAAGCAGATGGCCTACGACGGCATGATCACACTGATAGTAACTCTCAACGCGGACACCGGTGCGCTTCACAGCGAGCCGGAAATTGTCACCCGCGGTGTGCGCGGATTCGATTCCTCGAATGGCAACTTGAAGGACGCGCAGCGCATTGTTGTGGCTGCGATTGCCGGCGCCTCACGCGAAACACTGTCGGACTCAACCCTTTTAAAGGAACACATCCGGGTTGAATTGAAGCGATTCATTCAAAAGCTGACAGGGGGGCGGCCGGTGATCATGCCGGTTGTGCTGCAGGTTTAGTCGCAGCTTACGGCGCGGCCTCGACTGTCAAAAAGGTTAGTTTCACGCAAAGACGAAAGTGGGCAAAGACGCAAAGTCCAGAAAAGTATTCTTCTTTGCGTCCTTGCCCACTCTGCGTTTTTGCGTGACATTCTAGTTTCGAATAACTAGAGTCTGCATTCTTGTTTCACGGATTATTTATCAAGAGACAACTGATCGTTGAACCTGGGTTTAGACTAGTTACGCTCTATATCGTGTACTGGCAAAATAAAGTCGTGATGGTGACCGGCGCCTCGTCTGGTATCGGACGCGGGGTTGCGGTTGAACTCGCTCGACGTGGCGCCCGGCTGGGGTTGGTTGCGCGACGTACTGAGACCCTGCAGGAGATTGTCAGTGAGATTGACTCCCTCGGTGCGCAGGCGTTGGCTTGTCCGGGTGACGTTCAGGATGCCAATGCTATTCGCGCCGCCGCAGATCGCTTCCGTGAAAAATTTGGCGGGATTGATGTGCTCATAGCAAATGCGGGAATCGGTTCGACGAATGATGCCGCAGAGTTGCGAGCCGAAGAAGTCGCGAGTGTGATCAATGTAAATGTGATCGGAGCGGCGAATAGCGTTGCCGCGGTCATTCCTGAGATGGTGGCTCAGGGCCACGGACAATTGGTGGTCGTTTCGAGCCTGGCAGCTTACCGTGGACTGCCCAAGTCAGCCGCCTATTGCGCCAGCAAGGCCGCGGTTTCCGCGTTCTTTGAAAGTCTGAGGCTGGACTTGGAACCGCGTGGAATTGACGTGACTATAATTCATCCCGGCTTCATCAAAACTCCGCTGACTGCCGGTCGTCACGCTCAGATGCCCTTTCTGATGGAGCTCGACGCAGCCGTGCGGAAGATTCTCCGAGCAATTGAGAAGAAAAAAAGGTCGTATGCCTTCCCGTGGCAACTCGCAGGTGTTGTGCGCGCCGGAATGATCATGCCGATTACGATGTACGATTGGATCTCGCGTCGCAATTCGTTCAGAGAATAAAACGAGCTTTGTACTTTGAACTTTGTTCTTTGTTCTTTGTTCTGGGAACTTGGAACTTGTGTTTCAGAATAGAAGATATTTTCCCCCCCGGACTATTTAATTCACGGAACAAAACACAAAGTACAAAGCACAAAGCTCTAAGCTCAAAAAACTAAACTCAAGAACCCGAAGACTTCATGACAGTATTTCAAGCTATCGTCCTTGGCATTGTCCAGGGGTTGACCGAATTCATCCCTATCAGCTCCAGCGCCCACCTGGTTTTTGCGGCCCGCGCCGTCGGGCTTTACGAAGGCATTGAGCAAACGCTCAAAGCCGAGCAAACCACGGCCACGATAGCTGTGATTCAGTTGGGAACGCTTTTAGCTGTACTTGTCTATTTTGCCCGCGACATCGTCAACATCTCACGCGCATTCGTTATGGATCATCTCGCGCTCTTGCGCGGTGCGAAGATTCGAACACTGGCTGATGATCGGGCAATCGATTCAATACGCCCTAGCTCCAGACTGTCGCAAGATGCGTGGTTGGGGTGGCTGGTAATCATTGGCTCAATTCCGGTGGGGATTGTGGGTCTGGTCTTCAAGAAACAAATTGAGGGTACTTTTACGAAAAACCTCTGGGTGATTGCGACGATGATGATTGTGGTCGCAATCTTGTTAGGTATCGCCGAATTAGTCGGCAAACGAAACCGGTCGATGAAAGATCTTACAATTCGGGACGCGCTGGCGGTGGGTTTAGCCCAGGTGTTGGCGCTCATTCCGGGGTCAAGCAGATCGGGATCGACGATGATGGGTGGTTTGTTCGCGGGCCAAACGCGCGAGACGGCCGCAAGGTTCTCTTTCCTGCTTTCTATTCCGGCCATCGCTGCCAGCGGGCTTTTGGAACTCAATGAAGCGCTGGTCAAACTCCCAACCGGGACTTATGGATCGCTGGCTGTTGCTACCGTCGTGTCCGGGGTCATAGGTTATGCGTCGATCTGGTTCCTGCTACGGTTTCTTCGGACGCATTCCACCGGAATCTTCATCGGATATCGCCTGATTGTTGGCGGGTTTATTCTGCTGGCGCTGGCCGGTGGATACATCACTGCCGACGCGAGTTGAGTCGTAAAGCGGTCACGTTTTCACCGATTTGGTACACCCCGAGGCGCCTTTACTCGGTCACATCACTGCTGGTGCTGTAATTATCTTCCTATTCACGTTTTCTGGAATCCCTTCTCGGCAACTCCAGAATGAAATAACTAACCACGACCCGCCAGATTCGGTTACACTGGCTTGGCCCCTTTTCCTTCACCGGGCCGGGACCCCCGGCTGGTAGCATCAATTATCAATAAAATGGACGGTGAGTTTGAATGAATGCGAAAGATCTCCGAGAGGGGATGAATCCGTCTCAGCGACCCCGCAGTCCCCGGGTTCCTGTCGAATTTTCTCTCGAAGTTGAAGGAACCACAAAAGCCGGCAAGAGTTTCCACGTAAAAGCGCAAGCCATCAAGATTAGTCGCGCCGGAGCCACAATCATTATCGACGAAGAAGTGGTCGTAGGTTCTGTTGTTACCCTAACGCCTCCATTCGGGCGAAAGCTCGAGGCACAGGTTAATGGAGTGTGGACTGACGAATTGGACAACACTCAGCGGATCGGTGTTAAGTTACTCGACACAGATGGTTGGTTTGCTGAATAAAGTGCAAACGAATGAGAGAGGATCTCTCCAATTGTAGCTTCAAATTTGGATCTGGTGAGCGCGTGGGGCGCAGGCCTTCCTCAAACCCTCCTACAATCAACTTCACAACCATTATCTGAGTCTCGTGCGAGACTGCAACTGGTTGAGGACATACGGGTCTGGCAACCCTCACCCGTCTATTGGGCTCATAACTTGCGATTAATGTCCGAACCGCGTCTAATTGGCGAGTGCAGGAGATAACACGAAAAAGAGCTTTTGCGATTGGGCTGCGAGCGCGGTTCCCTCTGATCGCGCGCACCGTGGCGATTTTCATACTCACGGTGGGGATCGCATTTATTGCCATTTCCTACTACCGACTGCGCAACAACAAACCCTTTCGTCTCAAATCAGAAACGCCGGAGCTGTCAAAAGAGATCACCGGTATCATTGAAGGATATGAACAACGCGTCACCAAAGGCGATCGTTTGTACCTGCTACTCAAAGCTTCGCGTGATATTACTTATTCTGATGGCCACCACGAACTTGAAGCCGTAAGTTTGGAGGTCTATCCGCCTGAGGGCGATAAACCCGATCAGATTTCTGCCACCAGGGCCATCTACGATCAGAAGAATTCACTGATAACTTTTCTGGGTAACGTGAAGATTGAAACGAAGGATGCGCTGAAAGTAAACACCGAGTCGCTCTCGTACAACCAAGCCACGGAAATAGCGCACACCGAGGTTCCCATGACATTTACGCGTGAGAATGTTTCAGGGCGCTCGGTTGGAGCCGTCGTCGAGGCGAAGAACAAGAAGCTTGAACTGAAGAACCAGGTTGAGATCACCGTGGCGCCGGAAGTTCTGAAAAACCCTCAAGCGAAGGCTGCATCGTCGCGCTCGCGGCCGGTGACGATTCGTTCGGCCCATGCCACTTTTGAGCAGGCCACGATGAAGTTGTCCTTTTCCGGAAGCGTAACAGCCGAGCAAGATCGCGACATCATGAGCGGTGATTATCTCTTTGCCACGTTAAATGAGCAGAAGCGTCTTCAGAAGGTTGAGTTACGTGGCAACTCGTATTTGCGATCAATGGAAGAAGGCCATGCTGCGGACTTGAATTCTGTCGATATGGATTTCTTTCTCGACAAAGACCAGCGGTTGGAACGAGCTGTGGCAATGAAGGATGCGCGAGCCAAGAGTCTAGATTCCGATGCGGAGATGCAGGCGACCGCAGCCAACATCATTGAAGTTACCTTCCAGGCCCAGGGTGAACGCAGTTTGTTGCGAGAGATGCGAACCGAGGGCCGATCGGTGATCAATCTCACAGCACCTAAATCGAAAGCAAACGACCCAAGCGCCGCAAATAAACGGCTAAGCGCCGATTCCGTTAAGCTTTTCTGGCGCGTTACCGGCCGCGACCTGGAGAAAGCCGAAGCGCTCGGCAATGCAGAGTTGTTTGTTGATCCGGTAGTCAAGTCTGCCAACTCAGACCGCAAAACGTTGACCGCGCCTCGCTTCGACTGCGAGTTCTTCGAAACCGGCAATCTGGCGCGGACCTTTACGGCAACTGGAGGCGCCAAGGCGATCATCGAGCCGACGCAGCCTGGTGGAAAAAAAGGGACGCGCACACTTACATCGCAGACAATCTCCGCTCTTTTTGTGAAAGAGACTCAGGATGTTGACCGTTTGGATGCCTCGGGAAACGCAAAGTTCAACGAGAATGATCGCAATGGAGTTGCCGCCAGTATTTCTTATGCGGCCTCCGATGAAGTCGTGCGCATGCGTGGCGGCGAGCCGACAGTTTGGGATTCTCGCGCGCGCACGAAAGCCATTGAACTCGACTCAAACCTTCGTGATGAGGTTTCATATAGCCGCGGAAAGACAGCCACAACCTATTACAGCCAGGAACAAACCAACGGCGCCACTCCTTTCTCCAAAGTTAAGAGTCCTGTGTATGTCGTCAGCGACCGGGGCGAATTTCACCACCAGAGTGGCGTTGCGATCTATACCGGCAACGCTCGAGCCTGGCAGGATGATAATTTCGTACGCGCTGACAAACTGACAATCTATGTCAACGACAAGAAAATGGAGGCGAATGGCCGTGTGCAGAGTGCGGTCTATAACGCCCGGCGCCGAGTTGAGGGCACGAGCAGCACCGTGCCCGTTTTCGCTTCAGCCGAGTCAATGTTCTATTCGGAAGCCAACCGGCTGCTGCATTACGAGACCAACGTCGATATCCGTACCACCACAGATCGAGTTACCAGCGGCGTTGCTGATGTGTATCTCTCCAGAGAAACGAGCGAAGTGGAAAAGACTATCGCCCAACGCAATGTGGTGCTGACACAACCGAACCGAAAGGGCCTGGGCGACTGGATGCAGTACACGACGGCCGATGAAGTCGCCGTGCTAAAAGGGGAGCCAGCGAGAGTCGAAGACTCGGAAAAGGGAAGCACCGAAGGGGGTCGTTTGACCGTCTATATGAGGGAGGGTAGAGTGATCGCGGACGATGTCAGAGGACCAGCGTCGTCGGGACGAGTGCGTTCCACTCACAAGGTGACCAAGAAGCAGTAACCAGGCGGCCAGAAGCCGGCAAACAAAATGGCCACTCAAACAGAAGACGTGAAAATCGCGGTACAGCAGCAGGGAACGTCCCCCGTCTCGGCATCGGGCGCGATCCCGCCGCTGCCGCCCGAACCGCCTTCTGCCTCTGCGCTTGGAACTTTTCATCTGGAAAAGACATACGGGAAGCGCCGCGTGGTCGATAACGTCAGTCTTCATGTCGAGAAGGGCGAGGTTGTTGGATTGCTCGGAGCAAATGGCGCGGGAAAAACGACGACCTTCTACATGATTGTAGGCCTCGAGCAACCCAACCGGGGCACGGTGCGATTGGGCGAACGTGATGTTACCGGTCTGCCCATGTATCTTCGAGCGCGGTTGGGTCTTGGTTATCTTCCGCAGGAGCCTTCAATTTTCCGAAAGATGACAGCCGCGCAGAACATTCTCGCCGTTCTCGAAACGATGGGAATGCGCCGGCGCGAGCGCCTTACCAGACTGGAAGAGCTGTTGGAAGAATTTGGTGTCGCCCATGTGCGCAACACCCGCGGCGATGCGTTGTCAGGCGGTGAGAGAAGAAGAACGGAAATCGCGCGGGCGCTTGCCACCGACCCGCAGTACATTCTCCTGGACGAGCCTTTTGCTGGAATCGACCCCAGGGCTGTGGATGACATTCAGAACGTTATACTGTATCTGCGCAAACGTGGTATCGGGATCCTCGTGACCGACCACAATGTTCGCGAAACACTGGGCGTGACGGATCGTGCCTACATAATGGCTGAAGGTCGCATATTCCGCTCCGGCGCGCCGCGAGACTTGACAGAAGACGCAGAGGTTCGAAAACTTTACCTCGGCGAAAAATTCCGAATGTGAAACTATCGCGCCCAAACCGCTAGATAATCGGTTATAATCTCCCAGCGCGATCAGGCGCAAAGACCATATTACAATTGCACTTTTTTCCAAGGAATGTCCCTTAAACTTACTACCAGCCTCTCTCAACGTCTCGTGCTGACGCCGCAGTTGCGGCAGCGCATCGAGATGTTGCAGATGACTACTCTCGAGCTCACCGACTTGATCCAGCAGCAGCTTCTGGAGAATCCGGTGCTCGAAGAAGTTGTGACCCAGGAAGAAGCGCAGGAGTTGGCTGAGAAGATTCTGGACCACCTTACCAGCGCCGATCCGGGATCCGCGCCGGACACCCAGGTGGAAGCCGCGGAGGTAGAGCTTGGCAGTCCGGGTACTAATGGGGCCGGCGATCCGGAAGTAGTGGCTGCCTACTCTGAGACTGATGCGGAAGGGGGCGCGGGCCAGACGGACCTGAGTGAGGACTCCGTTGGTGACGAGATAGTTGGTGAAGATGCGTCGCGCGATGCTTTTGAAGAAATCGATTTCGGCCGTGAGTTTCAGGACTATCTCGATCCCGGGTACAAAACCCAGGAGATGGAGTACAAAGAAGATGCGCCGACGTTTGCGCAGTTTCTAACCAGACCGCCATCGCTCGCCGATCATCTCGAATGGCAGCTGCACCTGAGTCCGCTCGAAGGCGACGCCTGTAACGCGGCAGTTGTCGTGATTGGAAACCTTGATGCCGAAGGGAGACTCAGTGCCACCAACGAAGAAATCGCAGCGATGGGTGGTTGGGCTGAGGAGACCGTGGAAAAGGCGCGCCAGGCGATTATGCGCATGGAGCCAGTTGGCTGTGGAGCGCGCGACGTCCGTGAATGCTTGCTCGTACAACTCGAGGCTCGCGGTGAAAGCGAACGTTTGGCCGCCAGACTAATAAGCGATCATCTTCCCGAACTGCAACAGCATAAGCTACCAAATCTTTCCAAGCTCCTGGGAATTGATATCGACACGCTGCTGGCTGAGTTACAGTTTATTCGTACCCTGGAACCTTATCCTGGTCGACGCTACTCAGTCGAAGAGCCTATCCTGATTTCTCCCGAAATCTATATTGAAAAGCTTGACGAGGACGACGAGGAATACGTGATCTATTTCGCTGACGATGGTAGTCCGCGCCTGCGGATCAGCCCCCAGTATCAGCAGATGCTGAGTCAGCCCGGGGTGACTAACGAGACCAAAAGCTTTATCAGAGAGAAGGTGCGCTCCGCCGTCGATCTGTTACGCAACATCGAGCACCGGCGGCAGACAATCTACAAGGTAGTAGAGTCGATTGTTCATCGGCAGCAGGAGTTTTTGGATAAGGGTGTGCAGTATATCAAGCCGATGATGCTGAAGGACATTGCCGAGGATATCGGCATGCATCTTTCCACCGTGTCTCGCGTGGTGAACCGAAAGTATGCCCATACGCCCCAGGGCGTAATCGAGCTGCGTCGCTTCTTTACTGAAGGCATGATGAACGAAGACGGCGAAGAGATCTCCACTCGAATAATCAAGTTAAAGATCAAGAAGCTTATCGAAGAAGAAGATTCACATAATCCCATAACTGATGATCAGGTAGTGAAAATCCTGGCAAAAGATGGAATAAAGCTATCGCGCCGCACGGTTGCCAAATACCGCGACCAGATGCACATCCCTGGCTCGCGCGAGCGCCGCGCCGTGGTTTAGTGGCCCAGCAGCGGCTAAGATCTCAGCTTTTTCGTTAGCCCCATCCCCTAATATCAGACAAGCCTTGAGTCTGACAGTCATTACTATATTTGGAGCATCGAGGATGGAACTGGAATTATGAGATTCGAGTACACAGGGCGACACGTCGACGTTACACCCGGCCTTCGGAAGCACGTGGAGAGCCATTTTAAAAAGTTAGCGCATATTTTTAACGATACGACGGCCTCAACGCACGTTATTATTGAAGTCGAGAAAACTCGTCACATAGGGGAAGTGATAGTTCACTGGCGCGATCACACCTTGACGGCTAAAGACACTAATGCCGATATGTACATGGCGTTAACCCGCGCCATCGCAAAGATTGAGAAGCAAGGGCTCAAGCTTAAGAAAAAAATCATTGATCGCAAGCAAGGCGGGCGGCCTACGGCGGCCATGGCGCCCGAGCCGGATGGGCAGCTGGAAGCCACGCCAACGCCCCCCAGGATCCTCGCCGCTCGGCGTTACTCAGTTAAACCCATGACCGCAGAAGAGGCGGCCATGCGATTATCGTCAGAAACCAACCAGTTTGTTGTTTTTCGTGATGCTGACACCGATCGGCTTGGGGTGCTCTACAAGCGCAAGGATGGAAACTTCGGACTGATTGAGCCCTAGCAGGCAGCTGAAAACACACCGATCCACGAAACCGCACGAAGATCACGAAAAGGAACCTTGCTTTCGTGTTATCTCGTCTGATTCCGTGGATCGTGTCGCTTCTACCACTTCCACCGTTTAGTCCGCCCGCAAACTAAAACTCGTTTCGTAGTAAACTGCTCGCGAACCCTGGTTAGAGGTCCAAATAACTTATGGCGCGAAAAACAAGCACACTTGTGTCCCAGAGCAGCCAGGCTGCGCCCAATATCGTGATCATCACTGGGCTGAGTGGCTCCGGGATGTCTGCGGCGACAAATGCTTTCGAGGACCTGGGGTATTTCTGCGTCGATAATCTGCCGATCACGATGTTGCAAACCTTCGCCCACCTGGTCACCGGCAGCGAAGATGGAAAGGGCATTAGCCGAGCCGCGCTGGTAATCGATATTCGCGAAGGCTCGTTTCTGGCCGGATTCAAAAAGCAACTTTCGGCGTTGCGCGCCACCGGTCTCACGGTCTACGTCCTTTTCCTGGAGGCGTCTGACGAAGTCCTGCAGCACCGTTTCAGCGAAACTCGCAGACCTCACCCGGCGGATAATGGTCCGGGTCTGCTTCGCGCGATACGTGCCGAGCGGGTCGCGATGTCACGCATACGCAGGGAGGCGGACCAGATAATCGACACTTCCGAACATACAGTTCACACACTGCGCAATCTGCTTGTCGAGCGGTTCAGCCCCGACCGCCGGGGTGGCCCGATGCGGGTGCAGGTCTTGAGCTTTGGTCACAAATACGGCAACCCTGGCGATTTGGAATTGCTTTTTGACGTCCGACATCTGCCAAATCCTCACTTCGTGCCGGACCTTAAGCGTCTTTCGGGTCACGATCGCCGAGTGGTGAAGTACTTGCGATCACAACCAGAGGTTGGGGAAACTCTGCGTCGCTTCAGCGATTTGCTTGATTATCTGCTGCCGCTCTATAAGCGTGAAGGAAAGTCATATGTGAGTGTGGGAATCGGCTGCACGGGTGGACGTCATCGCTCAGTTATGGTTGCCAACGAACTCGCGGCTAGACTCAGACGCGCGGGCTTCGATGCTCAGGCCACCCACCGTGATGTCAAACTCAACAGCCGCACCGGTTAAAATTAGGCCGTGCGTACCAATCCAGGTTGAATGGCCCAATGATTAGGAGAGGTTGAGATGAGCACCAATAGGGAGCAAAGCGCCGACCGGGTCGACCAACCAAAAGTTGCGGGTGTGATCGTTACGCACGGCCACCTGGCGGGTGAGTTGTTAGCGGCTGCGGAAATGATTATCGGCCCTATCTCCCACATCACCGCTGTCTCCATCGGCTGGCATGACGACGTGGATGCGGCACGCGACGAAGTGCAGCGCGCCATAACCAGGGTTTCACAAGGTGCCGGAGTCTTGTTGATGACCGACATGTTTGGCGGCACCCCTACCAACATCGCTTCGATGTTCCTTGAAGAGGGTAAACTGGAAGTAATCACCGGAATAAACCTGCCGATGGTAATCAAACTCGGAAGCCAATCGGGACAAGGATCGTTGAACGAGATTGCTCGTCGCGTTTGTGATCTCGGACGCCAGGGTATTTATGTGGCGGGGGACCTTCTCACGCCTCAGAAGAGCGGAAAGGATTAAATGGTCGAACGCACGTTCACCGTAACCGGACAGCTCGGTCTGCACGCCAGAGCGGCAGCAAAGCTGGTCAGAGTGGCCAGCTGCTTTGAAAGCAGTTTGCGGCTTGAACGTACGGAGGGGGGCCGCAGCGTCGATGCCAAGTCAATCCTGAGCGTTTTGATGCTCGCAGCGAGTTGCGGTACCCAGTTGCGGGCCGTCGCCGAAGGCCCCGACGAAGAGAAAGCGATAGCCGAGTTGGGCCGTCTGTTCTCTGACGGATTTGGAGAGGCTTCGCTTGGCTCGCGGCCTGCTCGGACTGAGCGTCCCGAAATCCGTTGGAAGGGTCTGGGGGTCTCGGAGGGGATTGCTATAGGCCGGGTGCTGCGGATGCACAACGGCACCAAGTACGTGTATCGCTCCCGCCTTGAAACAGACGAAATAGACCGTGAACTGCGGCGTTTCCGCGCGGCCCTGCGCCTGGCCCGGCGTCAATTGATAGCGGTCCGAGAGCGGGCCGCAAACGACCTGGGTGAGGATCACGCTTACGTTTTTGACGCTCACCTGCTGTTGCTGGAAGACGAAAAACTCCTCGGCGACGTTGAGAAGCAGATATCTCAGGAACATGCCAACGCTGAGTGGGCCGTAAGAGTGGTGGGCGATCACCTCATTACTATCTATTCCGAGATTGAGGACAACTATCTGCGGGAACGGGAGTCTGACATTGAAGATGTTGTCCAGCGTTTGCTCGTGGCGCTGAGTGGAGAACGCAGGCCGCGGCTCAAGCTTTCAAGAGACGCAGTCATTGTGGCACAAGATCTTCTTCCTTCGGCGGTGGCCGAGATGGATTCTGATCACGCCCGGGCCATTGTCACGGACACGGGTGGATGGACTTCCCACACCGCCATAATTGCGCGAGGCCTCGGTATCCCCGCTGTCGTGGGCCTGCGAGACTTCTTCCGCCGCGCCCGCACCGGGGATCAGATTATTGTAGATTCCCTGGATGGAGAAGTTATTCTTCATCCCTCGCCAAAAACGCTGGAGCGCTATCTGGTGGAAGTTGGTAGACAGGCCACAAGTCGTTCACTCGAGCCGGTGCTGGAGGAAGATGGACCCTTGCGGACCGTCGACGGCCTGGAGATTCGGATGCGGGCGAACGTGGAAGTGCCTGCTGAATTTGCTGGCGTGCGCAAATACGGCGCCCGAGGCATCGGGCTGTATCGATCCGAGTTTTTGCTTTCCCACGGCGGCCTCATGGTTTCAGAGGACGACCAGTACGCTGCGTATGCCGAGATTGCCAAACTTGCAGGTGATGATGGCGCGATTGTTCGTCTCTTTGACCTCGGTGGCGAGTACGCTGGCGACATCATGGCTGAGCCGGAACGAAATCCCGCGCTGGGTTTGCGTGCGATACGCTTCGGATTGTTCCACAAAGAGATCATGCGCACTCAGGTGAGAGCGATCCTTCGGGCAGCGTCGGAGGGACATCTGGACATTGTGCTGCCTATGGTGGCGGACGTCGGCGATGTTAGGAGTGCCAGGGTGATGATTGAGGAGGAGGAAGCCAGGCTTGAAAAAGAAGGTCTGCGACACGGCCACGTAGGCATCGGAGCAATGATCGAGGTTCCTTCGGCTGTTTTGACTGCTGATAGAATTGCCAGCAACGTGGATTTCTTCGAACTGGGCACCAACGATCTAGTGCAATACACGCTGGCGGTCGATCGCACTAGTGACCACGTTGCCGGTTGGTTTCGAACCCTGCACCCATCAGTGTTAAGCAGCATCTACCAGTGCTTGAATGCCGCCAGGCACGCAGGTATTCCAGCGATCGTTTGCGGCGAGATGGCATCGACTCCCACATACGCAGCTTTGCTTGTAGGATTGGGCGCCGTCGACTTAAGTATGACACCAGCTTCAATTCCCAAAGTGCGCCGCTCGCTTGCGGGTATAGATTCCCGCGACGCCAGGGCGATTGCCACCGAGTGCCTCGACTGTGCGACCGCTGACGAAGTCGAGCATCTTGTGCGAGAACGATTTCAAGCTCGTTGGGCCCATATCTTTCCGCTCGAGAGCCTGCCGCCTCCCCGAGAATCGAAATGAAGTAATTTGTGCTTGCTCAGACAACAGGAAAATCTGTTTATAATGCGACGGGTCTAAATTTAGATCCTGACGCATCAAGTCAAAAACCTGGTTCAGGATCCGGGACAGACCCAAAACGACCCAAATGAAAAAGCCAACAATGAGCCTGGTTCATATCCTGATTGGCAAGTCGATCTTCGAAACGCTGCTGGTTGTCAGTCTCGCTGTCTTCTTCTTTCTGGATGCCTTTCCTCGTTTTTACGGGTGGGGAGAGGCGACGCCTCACGCGATCTCCGGGTGGGTTGTTAACAATCGTGCCCCCTGGGATCGTGTTGAAGTTCAGCTTTTCGTGGATGATGAGTTCGCTGGCCGAGCAGTGGCGAACCAGTCTCGTGCTGATGTTGTTGCCGCAGGCTGGTCGGAAGACGAGTGGCACGGATACACCTTCCCAATTAGTTCCGTGCAAGCTGGTACTCATGAAGCTCGTGTTTATGCTTTACACGATAGCGGAGAAGGCGGTCGAAAAACGCTGCAACTGATCGGCGATCCTATCCGCTTCGTGGTTTCAAAGGATGGCACGCTCGAACCGTTGAAGCCTACAGTCAGTGAAACCAGCGCAACTGTACGGGCAAAGAACATTGATTGAAAATCAGCATCCCGAAGGCGTGTCGCCAGAAATCACAGAACCAGGGTTGGCCCTGTGGGAGGTGGCCTCGGTAATCACGTCCTGCCTCGTAGTGGAGTGGGCTATTTTCCCCTTTGCCGGCGGACGGAAAATAATAATCGCGATACCCATCCTTCTCGCTGTCGGATTCATGATCATTTCACATTACTATCGCGGGGAGACGCTTCGGTCAATCGGATTTCGCTGGGATAATTTTTTTGCTGCATGCCGGATTTTGTGGGGACCAACTCTAGTCGCAGTTGCTGTAATTCTTCTTCTTGGATGGTGGTGGGGTGGTTCAGATTTATCCGCGCGGACTCCAAGACCTCGGTTCCTGCTTTTACCTCTCTGGGCGCTGTTCCAACAATACGCTCTCCAGGGGTTTATTAATCGACGGGTGCAGATGGGTCTGGGAGAAGGTTTAAAGACTACGCTGCTGGTCGCCTTGCTCTTCGGTCTGGTGCATCTACCAAACCCTCTGTTGAGCCTTTTTACATTTTTGGGGGGACTGATCTGGGCAAGTGCTTATCAGCGCGCACCTAATCTTTTCGCTTTGGCCGTTTCCCACTCTGTTGCGTCGCTGAGCGTAGCGGTCGCGCTCCCATCAAGCTCCATCAACAGTTTACGTGTGGGGTTCAAGTACTTTGGTTAGAAGTATCGATCAACATTCGGAAATTCGCAGGTTGGGAAGGGTGGTTTACCCCCGCTGATGCGCTACGCTCAAGCCCCAAATGTGGTTCTCGTTTCTGAGCACTGCTCACCATGCAGGCAGTATGTACTTGAGGGTTATGAACCCACGCGGGGGTAAAACCGCCCTTCCCGACCTGCGAATTTCTGTCCCTTGAGTCTGGTGTAATCCGCCAATCCGGTTTAAAAGCCAGCATTGTGAGTGCTATACGTGTTGAACACAGGTTTGCTATACTCTGTCAGCCTTGCATAAGAACAGGTTGGGCGGTCGCTGCCGGCGTTTCTCGGGTTTGATTTCAGATTTGGGAGTAAGACGCCGGGAGAGGAAAGTCCGAACACTACAGGGCAGCGAGCCCGCTAACGGCGGGGCGTTCCAAGACAACCCGGATTTGAATTTCAGGTCTGAGACGTTGGAGCGACGACAAGTGCAACAGAAAACAGACCAGCCTGTTTGCGAAAGCTGAGCAGGTGATGGGTGAAATGGTGCGGCCCGTAAGGGCTTAATGTAAGAGCGCACCGGCGCGCGTGGCGACAGGCGCGGCCAGGCAAACTCCTCGCAGTGCAAGACCAAATAGGGAGGCGTCAAAAGGGCTGCCCGCCCGAAGCAGTAATGCTGCTACGACCTCCGGGTAGGTCGCTCGATCCAGCTGGCAACAGTTGGACTAGATGAATGATCGCTACTCCGATCTCAGATTTGAGATCTCAGAACTGAAATTTCAAGTCTGGGATCGGAGCACAGAATTCGGCTTACAGACCTGTTCTTATTGCATTGGCACTTGCGAGCGTTTTCAGCACTCCCACATACTGCATTTTAAACCCGAAGGAGAGGCCGAGATGGCAAATCGGAAGGGCGTCTTTATTGGCGCTTACGTCCCAAATCATCTAAAGGATTCGCTCAGACGGCGCGCCGCCGCCGAGCATCGCACTCTATCTCAAGAGATCACGCGCATACTGGAAGAAGCCGTGCATGGAAAGGGCCTCCCTGCAGGAAGTGTGGACCGAAGAAATAAAGAGACCACGCCGCGGAGGCGCGCAACGGATCCTGCTCCGCGACGGCGTGCTGTTGATGTGTCCTATGTGCCTTCCAGGAACAAGGCCGGCGATGAGGGTAGTTAGAAGTCTCAGTGGTGTTCTTGTGCTTGCTAGAATCACCTTCGGTCTTAAACCTGAAATGAACACCCTCTCACTCAAACCCGGGCTTGTACTCTAAGAGAAGTGTTGAAGTATCTGATCATCGGCGCACTGGTCGCTTTAGTCTTTCTGCTTGTCTACTCGCGTCTGCGACCGTACATTGAGTTGCTGCGAAGAGTTTTTTCCGCACTAAAAGGCACGCTGGACGCAAATTCTTCTCCCTCTCCCCGTCAGGGGTCAATCAAGTCTCAGAATAAACTGGTGCGGTGCGTAGCTTGCGGCACCTGGATACCAGCCGAGCGTGCCATCGGCACCGGTTCAAATATGTCAGCGTATTGCTCGCGAGAATGCCTTGAGAAAGCTGCTACGGGAAAGAAAAGAAAGCTTGCGGGCTAAAGTTCGGCTTATTTCTCATTTGTCATTTGGCAGTTTTCATTTGGTCATTGGGCGTGTTCTAGTTCTTGTTCGTGTCCGTTCGTGTGATTTCGTGGATCGTTTGTTCTCTCGGCCCAGCACACGATCCACGAAATCACACGAAGCACCACGAAATGAGATTCAGAAATGGCCAAATGAAAACTGTCAAATGACAAATGAAAAATGATCCGGTTCTGACTCGTCTCACGCCTTGTTCTTTAACTGCGTCAGCGCCGAAACCATTTCAACTACTCCGCTGCAGCCGCTTCTTCCGGCAGGAGATTGCCGGCCTCATGAATTGCCCGATCGGTGTCTGTCAGGTAGAGAATCATGGTTCCAACTACGAACAGAATTATCAGCGACAGCAGCGCTTGTCTGTAGGAATTTGTAGCTGCCACTACTGCCCCAAACAACAAAGGACCTAACCAGGAAGTACCTCGCTCCGAGACTTCGTAGAGTCCGAAGAATGAGGATTCTCGTCCCTTTGGAATCATGCGTGAGAAAAGTGACCGCGACAGTGCTTGTGAGCCACCAAGCACGATCGCGATCAGCACTGCCATCGCCCAGGCGTCGGTAGTAGTCTCGAGGAATCCATATACATAGATCACCACCACACACCACAAGACGAGGGAGACAAGAATCGCCCGCTTGGTTGTGATTGCGTAGGCGAGGCGTTCGAAGATCAGGGCGCCAAAGATGGCAACAAACTGGACCATCAAGAATATACCCAATAAAAACGACTGGTCCGTTTGGAGGCCTCTGGCGATGAACAGCTCCTGGGCCAGCAGAACCGAGGACATGCTGATCACAGTTTGGATTCCATCGTTATAGAAAAGATAGCCGATGAGATACCGCAGAGTGTGGCGCAGTCGTGCCAATTCCCTGAACGTGCGTCCCAGTTCCGAGAAACCGACTGTGAGATATGATTTTCCGCGCGGCAGCGACTTTTCCGGGGCCCGGGATTTCAGTCTTGCGAAGGACACCAGAGCAAAACTACCCCACCAGATGCCAGCCGATAGTAGAGAGAGCCGCACCGCCATGAGAGTCTCCAACCCAAACCGCGTCGCATTATTGACCAACAGAAAACTCAAACCGAGCAGAATGCCGCCACCGAGATAACCATAGGCAAATCCCCGGCTCGACACTTTGTCCCGCTGATCTTCGGTCGTAATGTCGTTGAGAAAGCTGTTGTAAAAAACCACTGCCGCGCCAAAACCAAGATTTGCGATGATGAACAGCAAGCCGCCCAACCAGTAAAGGTTTCCGCTAACAAAAAACATCAGGCAGGTGGCCGTGGCTCCGATATAGCAAAATACCGCCATCATTTTCTTCTTGAGATTTGAGTAGTCGGCGACTGAGCCCAGGATGGGCAGGAGAAACACCTGCAGAAAGACGGCAACAGAGACACAGGTGGGGAAAAAGGACTTCGCGGTGATCGCACCTAGCGGTCCGAGTTCGGCTACCACTCCGTTCTCGCCTACGACCCGTTGAGTTACTTCCGTCAGGTAGGGTCCATAAAGCGCTCCCACGATCACCGTGGAGAAAGCGGAGTTGGCCCAGTCGTACATCTTCCAACCGAAGATCTCGCGGGGATTGTTTTTAAGCTTAGCTGCGGTGTGTGACTCGGTTGGCGGAGCAGGTTTTCGCGAAGTCATCCTGAGGCTGTCGCTTTCTCGGTCAAACTCTCGACGATTGCGGGTGTAATATCAGCGAGACTCTTTATTCGACTGGCGATCCGCTCACGGTTCGCGCCCCAGACTATGGTAGGCACTTCATTCAGCGTGTGGTTGCGCGAGGATAACTCTTCGATGTTTCCGTGATCGCTGGTGAGTATAACGGATGTACGATTCAAATCAACACGGGCCAGCAATTGCCGGATGAGCAGGGCCAGGTTTTGCAAAACAGCTCTGGCTCCTTCCATGTCCTGCGCATGGCCCATCTTGTCGGTGATGAAATACTCATAGAGTGTGAAACGGTTCTCGCTGGCGATGGTGGCGAGTACCTCCGCGGCCTCATTTGCCGTTCTCAAAGTAACATCTTCGCCTCGCTCAATGAGCATCCGGTTTGTGAAATCCTGATACACGGCTCGACCGCTTCGCAGGTCATCAATGGTGCGAAATGTTAGCCCGGCCGCCTCAACGGCCGCCGTCGTCGCGGAGATCCAGCGAGGCCGGTCGTCGAAAAAGCGCTGCGGGTAAGCGTTGGCGAAAGTGACTGGGCCAACCCCGGCATGCCTGAGTCTCAAGAAAAGAGAATGTTCGCCGATGATTTCCAACAAAGCTTGGTTGGGGAATCCCTGTTTATGATAACCGAGCAGCGCGGGAGCGTTAATACCGGTGAGAATCGTTGTTTGGCCGGAAGCGCTCTGGGGCCGGCCTTCGATTCCGAGACAGGCATCCGTTGGCTTCAGAACTCCCTCGAGCCCGTCGAGCATCGCCGGCGGTTCATTTTTGAACACAGCCAGCGGCGCCGCGTCTTGCAGCCCGTCCAAAGGATTAGAATCCCCCCGCGAGCCAATGCCCAGACCGTCAATAAAAAAGAGAAGCACTGACATGGAAGCGATCCTAAGTTGGTTAGAACAAGGTACCTTGGGCGATTTCGGGACGCTCTGGCCGTGCGTGACTTTCCAGCAAGTCGTCGTCAATGATGTCGTCCACGAGGACCGCGGCTTCAATTTGGTTGCGCATTAAAGAGAGCAGCGGACTGACCAATAAGGTGGGGCCAGAACCCTGGTCGCGAAGAAGTTTGGTAGCGAGAAAGTAGACCAGACTTTTTCCCCAACCGGTCCGCTGAACAACCAGGGCCCTGCCGCCACGCGCAACGACGGCTTCTATTGCCTGCCATTGACCCGCCCGGAACTGCGACTGTGGCCCAAGCATCTGTGTGAGCAGCGCGAGCGCGTGGCTTGTGGCTTGATGTGAGGACATGAGGAACGTGATTCTATCAACATTTACCTAGTTATTCTGGGAGGAGGAGTTTTCTCCGAGCTTGCTGTTCCGACGTCGGTCACAATTCTCTTGTTCACGGCATCAGTGTCAGTAGGGACTCCCAGTTGCTTCATAATCTCCGGCAGGTTAAGACCGAGTGATTGTAATTGCTGAAGCAGCCCGTAAATGATCGTTGGTCCAGTCTGGGCGAACCGATTGAGGCCCGAGGCGTGGCCGTTTGCGTCACCTCCGTGATCGATCATCACAACCTTTTCAATATTGCCCAGCGGTTCGGAGATGGCTTTCAGAGCCGGTGCCGTCGCTTCGATGATGGCGGGGAGTCTCTCCAGGATCGTCTGCAGTCGCGCGGCATCATTGAATTCACGCCACGCCGCTGCCTTCTCTTTAATCGCGGTCGCTTCGGCCAGCCCCTGCGCTTCGGTGGCTTTAGCGTGTGCGAGACCCTGCGCCTGTATTTTCTCCGCCTCCGCCAGTCCGAGAGCCCTGATCTTTTCCGCCTCGGCGCGGCCTTCCGCTTCAATTGCCGATGCGCGTCCCAGCCCTTCTCTTTGAAGTTTTTGACTTTCCGCTTCAGCCGTTGCAATCAGAGCCTGCTTACGTCCCTCTGCCTCCAGGATCGCCGCCTCCTGTTGCCCTTGTGCGAGTAGCACCGCAGCTCGGCGTTCGGCCTCTGCTTTCTTCACAACAGTGGCTTCCAGTTCCTTCTCGCGCCGAAGCACCTCCTGCTCTTGAACTGCGATCTGCTCCTGTGTGCGGATTCGCTCGATGCGAACCTCTTCAGCGACAACCTCCTGTCGTGCCTTGGCCTCTGAGAGGGGCCCAGCCTGTTCTGAAGTGGCTTGTTCACGTTTAATCTCGGCTTGGAATTGTGCTCGTTTGACCTCCGTCTCTCTGGTCGAAGCGGCGATGTCGGCTTCTGAAGCGAGGCGAACTTTTTCACCTTCCTGCATCGCCAGCGCGGCCTTGATCTTGGAATCGCGCAGGGCCTCAGCTTTTCCTATCTCTGCGTCGCGCTGGACTTCGGCGGTCCGCCGTTGGCCCAGTGCATCCAGGTAGCCTTCTTCGTCCGAGATTTCCTGAATGGTCAAAGCGTCGAGGCCTATTCCCATTTTCTCCAGATCGCCGGCGGCCTCTGTGGTGAGTTTCTGAGCGAAGCTCTGCCGGTCGTTATTGATCTCTTCGACCGTGAGTGTTCCGAGAATCGCGCGCAGGTGACCCTCGAGCGTCTGGAAGACGAGCTTATGAAACTCATCTGGCTGCATGCCCAGAAAACGTTCCGCGGCCGAGCGCATCGAATCGTCGTCACCCTTAATCTTCACGTTGGCGACAGCTTTGACTGAAACGGGAACGCCTTGCACCGTGTAGGCTCGCTGGGTGGCGAGCGGCACCGTGATCACATTCAGACTTAGGTATTCAACCTTTTCCAGAAACGGAACGATTAAGGTCGCGCCGCCCCTAACCAGACGATAACCGACGGCAGTGCCATCGGCGAGTCTCCGGGAGCGTCCGGATATAACTGCCGCCCGGTTGGGCGACACTTTGATGTAGTTTCGGCTCAGCAGCATCAGGGCGATCAGGAAGCCGATCACTACAACGAGGATTACAACTGGGATGAGTAGATCTTGAATATCGGGCATTCGGTGTTACCTCAGAAAGTAATCAGGTTACAGGTTATATTCGACTCTTAAAAATTGCACCCTCCAAGCAGCTGCTTGCTTAAGGTGGGTACGCATCGGTGTAGGGGCTGACGATGAGAGAATCTCCGGCAACCTCGTCTACGCGTACCGTTGCCCCGACTTTAATTTCCTGGTTGTCTTTTGATCGTGCCAGCTTTTCAAAGCGCTCTTCTCCTATCCGGCAACTAACCTGGCCCAGACTTCCGGGCGCAATTGAGACAATGACCTGCGCTGTGCGTCCAATCATCTGCGCCGTGCCAACTGAGCTCGAAGACTGTTGTTTGTAGAGAAAACGCGCGAAGAGCGATACGAGACCACCTAGTACAACCCCACCGGCCAGACCCATTAGAGAACTTGGGACGATGCCGAGTCCCATCTGTATACCGATGGCCCCAAAGCCTCCAAACGACGACACAAAAACACTGATCACCCGGCTGTCGAGCAGGCCATGACCGTCAGCCCCGCCATCAAGTCCCGTGTCGAATCCGAAACTATCGAAGATATCTCCGACGACCAAAGATACAAGCAGAAAGATGAAGCCAATACCGGCAATCGCGAGAAAGACCATTAGGAAGCTAACGTTCGAGAGAAATTCAGGCACCGATTGACTCCTCACTTAAGAGTTTGATTGAACGAAGTGACATCGATATCAGAGAGTGGACACCGCTTGAATTCCCAATAGACTATCACCCGCAGCGCACAAGTTGAAAGGGAAGGTTTCATGCCAGCGGATCTCTACGACAACTTGCCCTTACCTAGGCCCCGGCAGCGTGAGCTTGCCACGCAATTCGATTTGTTCAGATGAGCGGCCGACCAGCACCTGAAAGTCTCCTGGCTCAGCGCGCCACTGTTTCGCCGTAGCGTCGTAATAGGAGAGGGCGCGAGCGTCGAGCGGTACCACCAGTTTCCTGGTCTCTCCGGGACGAAGATTCACCTTCGCGAACCCTTTCAGCTCCTTCGCAGGGCGCGGCACTTTCGCGTGCGTGTCGCCGATGTAAACTTGCGCCACGTCAGCGCCCTCGCGGCTGCCGGTGTTCTGCACGTCGAACGAAACCTCGTAGAGAGGCCCCGCGCTCGACGCTGCGCCGCCCGAGACGGGCCTAATGGACAGATTGCTGTACTTGAACGTGGTGTAGGAGAGGCCGTGCCCGAAAGGGAAGAGCGGCTTTGTGTTGTTGCGCTCGTAGCCGCGGTAGCCTACGAAGACGCCTTCCTTGTATTCGACGCGTTTCGTGTCCGCCGCCAATGGGTAGTAACTGGTGTGTGTTGGATTGTCTTCCCAGCGGCGCTCGAACGTGACGGGTAACCGGCCGGAAGGGTTCACTTCGCCGAAGAGAACCTGGGCCAGTGCGCCTCCACCCTCCTGCCCCGGATACCACGCCTGGATGAGAGCGCTAACTCCCTCGAGCCACCCGCTCATGTCGACAGCTCCGCCCGAAGTCAAAACGACGACCGTGTTCTTGTTCACTGAAGCTATCTCTCGGATCAATTCGTCCTGTCCGGGTGGCAAAGTGAAGGTTCTGTCGGAGCCTTCGCTCTCCGTCTCGTGGTCGAACCCTACGGCGAGCACAACGACATCAGCCGACGAGGCGAGCTTCTTCGCTTCCGCATCAACCATCTGCCCGGAGCGCGCGATTCCCAGCCTCAACCGCCCGCCGAGCCATCGCGAGCGTCCGTGCTGCTCCAATACGATCTTGTGCGGCGTTGCGTCCAGCGTAAAAGTAACCGAACCCCCGAGCGCTCTGTGCTCAGTCCAGTTGTCCAGCACCAGTTTGTTGTCTACGTAGAGCCGGTGAGCGCCGCCGTCCTCTCCCGTTGACTGCACGAAGATTACGTGTGAGCCCGGCGACTTCGGCACGTAATACCCGGTCCAGCGCGACGATGCAGTCTGATCCGGATAAGCCGCGCGAGAGCCCGGTCCGAAGTTTATGTGCAGCTCTGTGCGAGTTACCGCTGGCGTACCTTCCAGTTTATCGTTACTGAAGTATTCCGCATTGAGGCCGGGAATGCCTCCGGTCGCCGTAGTGATGAAGTGAGTCGATTCGGCTATCTCGCCAAGTGAGGGTACGCCGCGGCTGTAATTTACACGGCCCGACGTCCCTAGAAAGTTGCTCAGGCCTTCCAGGAAGCTGACGGCTACGAAAGGCTCGACGCGGGCGCTGCCGCCTCCGACTGGGACCGCCGGGTAAGCGCCCGGGCCGATGACGGCGACTTTTTTTATCTTACCCCTATCGAACGGCAGAAGGTTGCTATCGTTCTTCAGCAGCACCAGGCCCTCGCGTGCGGCGTCAAGCGCAACGCTGCGTCCCTGCTGGTTGAAACGCGAGACGGAGCGATCCGTCTGGTCGCGGTCCAGCCAGCCGAAGCGCACGGCTGTGCGCAAGATGCGTCGCACCTTGTCGTCAATTGTGGCTACGGAGACCTTGCCCTGCTCGATTGCCGGCAAAAGATTCTTCTGGTTCATGTGCGCGCCCGAAGGCATTTCCAGATCCTGGCCGGCGTTCGTAGCCCCAACGCCGTCGTAGGTCGCGAACCAGTCGGACATCATGACGCCCTCGAAGCCCCACTCCTTCTTCGCTACATCCGTCAGCAGGAACTTGTTTTGCGACGCGTGTTCGCCGTTGATCAGATTATAAGAACTCATGAATGCACCGACGCGCGCCTCCTTGACTGCGGCCTCAAAAGTCGGGAAGTAAATTTCGCGCATGGTGCGCTCGTCGATAATTGAATCGGTCCGGTGGCGGTCAAACTCGGAGTTGTTCCCCATGAAGTGCTTTATGGTCGCGCTCACGCCCTGGGATTGAACGCCCTTGATGTACTCAACGGCGAGGCGGGAAGCGAGAAAGGGGTCTTCGCCGAAGTATTCGAAGTTGCGGCCGTTCATTGGTGCGCGGTAGATGTTAACTCCGGGACCGAGCAGGAAATGCACGCCCTTGGCACGCGCGTCACGTCCAAGCTCTGTTCCGACGCGCCCGGCAAGCTGCGGATTCCACGTCGCCGCCAGTGCGATGCCGCCCGCAAAGGCCGTCGCCGGCCCGAAATTGCGAACGCCTAAAGGGCCGTCAGCCATCTTCATGCGGGGGATATCGAGTTGCGGGAACTCGCGTATAAAAAAGCCATCAACCCCGCCGAGGATGTCTATCTTTTCCTCGATTGTCATCCGGATGAGGATGGACTCCACTCGGCGTTCTATTTCAGCAGCAGACGGCAAGGACCCTTGCGGCTGCGCTAATGCGAGAGTGGAGAAGAGAAAGCTGATACTCATAATCGTCGCTGGAAGTTTCCGCATGAAGTTTACCTTCCGCCTTAGCAGTTATAGCTCGGTAGCGGTCCGCCCAAATAACTTGCGCCATGGCGCAGCCTCCAGCTTGAACTAACGAGACATCTTGAGAGCTACGCTATCGGCCAGTCAGGTTTAGTGATTGTGTCAGGTAGAACTGCCGCGCAAGATTCTACATACGCTCATTCAGAACTGCTCCGCTGTATGATTGCGGTCGAGATATAGCTTCAGCCGTTCCAATGAATTACCAAAACGTTTACCAAGCTGATCTTTGAGATCGTAGGACAGATCGTCTGTAGCTTTCACCAGATCATCAGCGTCAACGGTGAAGATTCCTATCTCATCAGACCATGGAACGGTGGCGAGTCTTCTGGAGGAATCCAGTTCGACAAATAAAAGATACGGTGTAGACGATAAGTAGTCTGGACTATTCGAACGTTGGATAACCATCACCCCATCGATCACCATGCTTCCGTCTGCTCCTCCCATCAGAAGCTCGTCTGCGCGCACAGGCAGAAGATCGGATGGCAGGTCTACGTAGGAAGACCATTGGCTATAGTGCGGTAAAGGTTTATGCGATAGAGTTTCTAGAACTCTGAATTTATACCACGTGCGGAGCCCATGCTTTTCAGCATAAGTTCGCTTATCGATTAGCTGTGCGACAACCACGCTATAATTGGATAGCGCCTCCTTCAGAGTGCTCACTGCCATGCCACAACCTAGCTGACCTGTGACGAACTGCTTCTCTCCACGAGCCTTAACCTGCTGAACATGCCATTTTAGAGATCCATACTCAGCTTGCTCATCTTTCAGGGTAAGCAGCTCAGGCTCACTCGAATTAATAAATCGTTGGTAGGCTTTCCAACTTGTGCTCGCTGCAATACCAATTGCAAAAGCAAGTAGTGCAACAGCTAATCTGGGCATTAAACGATTCATAGACTCACCTTCATCAATACGAAAGCAAGATATAGTCTAACAGGATTCTTTCCGAAGTCTCGCCGAGGGTCAAGTACGCAATTCTATCGCGAATCCGCGACGCAAGGAGGTCTCTGGTGGTATTATCCCGCTCCGCTTAGACAACTTGAGCATTGAGTCCGGTTACACGTCCATGTGTAGAGGTTTACTAAAACACCGAAGACTAATTAAATCGTTTTGTGCGGTAATTGTAGTGACATGGGCCGTCATGCCGATAAGTGACACTCAGTCACAGGCGACAGTTCCTGACTACAAGAACCATCGTTTGCCGGTTGATCAGCGGGTGAGCGATTTATTGAGTCGCATGACTCTGGAAGAGAAGGTGGCGCAACTGACCGGACTCTGGCAGGCGCGGCCGCAGGCGAAACCCCAAATCGACTTCTCGACCAGCCGCGGAGAGTTTTCCTCAGAGAAGGCGCGCGAGGTCCTGGCCAATGGGATCGGGCAAATCGCGAGACAACGAGAGCGAATGGGCCCTCGAGAGGGAGCGATCTTCGCTAATACGGTTCAGAAGTGGTTAATTGAGAATACAAGGCTCGGCATACCTGCAATTCTTCATGACGAGATACTGCACGGCCACATGGCCCAGGGAAGTACCAGTTTTCCTCAGCCAATCGCGCTGGCCAGCAGTTGGGATCCCGACTTTATCGCCAGGGTCTTCACCGCAGGTGCACTTGAGACCCGCGCGCGTGGGAGCCATCAAGTGCTTGGTCCTAACCTCGACGTAGCGCGCGAGCCCCGCTGGGGCAGGACCGAAGAAACCTTCGGCGAGGATCCATACTTAGTCTCTCGGATGGCGGTCGCAATTACCAAAGCGTTGCAAGGGCCAGGGCCCGGGGTAGACTCGGATCACGTCATAGCCACCGCCAAACACTTTGCCGCCCACGGCCAACCGGAGGGCGGAACAAACATCGCACCGGCGAACTACTCTGAAAGGGTCTTGCGTGAGATTTTTCTTCCGAGCTTTGAAGCGGCGGTGAACGAGGCGGGCACCTTAAGTGTAATGGCGTCGTACAACGAGATCGATGGAGTTCCTTCGCACGCTAACAAGTGGTTACTCGAGAAGGTGCTGCGGCAGGAATGGGGCTTCCAGGGGACAGTGGTCTCCGACTACTACGCCATTCCGCAAATGCAGGACCTGCATCGCGTAGCCCGGGACAAAGCGACTGCGGCAAAGCTGGCAATCGAAGCGGGCGTCGATATCGAACTGCCGGATCCCGATTGTTACCCCACGCTCGTCCAACTTGTAATGGACGGCAAAATTTCGGAAGCCACGATCGACAGGGCCGTTGCGCGCAACCTCCGGAACAAATTCCTCCTGGGTCTCTTCGAGAACCCCTATGTTGATCCTGACCGCGCTGTGAGAGTCACGAACTCACAGGCCAATCGTGAGTTGGCGGCCGAGGCGGCCCGGCGCTCCATCGTTCTCTTGAAAAATGAGAACAACTTGTTACCTCTTGATCGAAACGCCCTAAAAACTATCGCCATAATCGGGCCAAACGCCAATCGTGTACACCTGGGTGGGTATAGTGACGATCCCGGGCGCGGCGTCAGCGTGCTCCAGGGGATAACAGATAAACTCAACGGAAAAGTAAAAGTCACGTATGCCGAAGGCTGCAAGATTACTAAAGAGGGCGGCGACTGGTGGGCCGATGCTTCGCATCTCAGCGACCCGGCAGAAGACAGCAGACTGATCGCGCAGGCTACCGACGTTGCGAAGGCCGCGGACGTTTCTGTCCTGGTGTTGGGTGGCAATGAAGACACGAACAAAGAGGCCTGGGCGGATAATCATCTTGGAGATCGGGATAGTCTGGATTTAGTCGGCAGACAGAACGATCTCGTCAAGGCAGTACTGGAGACTGGCAAACCTACCATCGTGCTCCTGATTAACAGCGGTCCTCTGTCGATTAACTATATAGCGGAGAAGGTGCCCGCAATTCTCGAGGGCTTCTACCTGGGTCAGGAGACTGGTGTCGCAGTCGCCGATGTGCTGTTCGGTGATTACAATCCGGCGGGTAAGCTCACGGTGACTTTCCCTCGTTCGGTTGGGCAGTTGCCCGCCTACTACAATCGCAAACCAACCGCGAAACGCGGGTATTTGTTCACCAGCAAGGAACCTCTGTTTCCGTTCGGCTATGGTCTCAGCTATACAACCTTCGCATACTCGAAGTTGAACGTAAGTCCAACGCAAATCGGACCAGCGGGGCAGGCGAAAGTAAGCGTAACCGTAACTAACAGCGGCAAGCGCGCAGGCGACGAGATTGTGCAGCTCTACATTCGTGATCTGGTCAGCTCGGTGACACGTCCGATCCTGGAGTTGAAGGACTTCAAGCGTATCTCTCTGTCTCCCGGAGAAAGCAAGACCGTCGAATTTTTGATCACGCCTGACAAACTCTCATTCTTTGATCTGAACATGAATCGGATAGTCGAGCCCGGCTGGTTCGACATAATGGTAGGAACGAGTTCAGTTAAGTACGAAACGGCGAAACTCGAAGTGGTCGCCAGGTAACGCTTCACCACACCTCTCTTCGAGCAGCCTGTACTCGCTTCCAAACTTCATCCGACATGATATTTTGCCAAACACCGCCAAGTAAGTAATTAAACCTCTCATCCTCCTTAGCAAGTTGCTCGACTAGTTCGATATAAGTCGAACCGTGTTTGGCCAGCAAGTCTTCGAGAGGTCCTGCTGCTAATACAGAGACTACTCAGTAGGAGATACTTTGCTTATACCGGTTAAACGTTCATGTAGAGGATACCCCTCGAACCGCGCCTCCACAAGACGGTGCTCGACAATGTTACCCCACGACGGAAGAGCGGGATTGGAAGACCCGGCTGTCGGCGGGAGCCCACGCTCGAGATCGATAAGCGACATGGTTTCATGGATCACAGGTAACTAAATGGGAAAGGGTAGCGCAGATGGTTAGGAGAGTTTCAGTACTGTTTGACTTCTGCGAGGAACGCTTTCATCCTCCTGGTTCTTTCCTGCGTGATAGAAGCCAAACAGTGGCTATAAACCGCCGGGCGAATCGATCCGCCCTCGTAAATCGAAGCCTCACTTTCACAGTTCGAGTCGCGATACTTAAGCCAGAGCGTTTGCGCCTCCCTCAACTTCTGCTGGTCCTTGTCATTTTCTCCCGCTAATGCGGACATCAGTTGTCCAAAGACTCTGTTCATCTCGGCGTCGGCCTGCTCATACTTATAACGAGCGCAAGCATTAGCACCAACCTGCGTTTCGATATCCACGCAGGGAGACTTTTCTCCCTTTTTCTGCGGGAGAACCGCTGTGCTGAAAAAGCAGGTGATGACGATCAGACTGACAAAAATTCTTTTCATGAACACCTCAGATACTCAGTACCCTTAACCTCAAACTCCGCGCTTAAGGACGGGCATCCAGATGGATCGTTTGTAGGTCAGGGCCTCACTCTTTCAATTTGCGATTTCAACAACGCACCGCTTCGTTTTATAAAGGAGTGTCTAGGAAAAAACTTCCGGGTTCGCGACTTCACTCAGCTTAAGTAATGAGTAGCCATGACCCACCCGCTACCCAAGGTGTGAAAAATTCAGTTTGCCCGAATACTAATCAGATTCCGAAATTTGCAGGTTGGGAAGGGCGGTTTACCCCCGCTCAAGATTCGCAGCCACTCAACACTGAAGAAGCAAGTCCAGGATGAATGGCTGCGAATCTTGAGCGGGG
>JBGTHZ010000164.1:0-7039 GCA_041745915.1 Pyrinomonadaceae bacterium
GAAGCTGGTCTTCGAAGTACTCAGAACCGTTTCAACGGTTTCCCCCCTGGTCAGTAAAGTGATTGTCGCGAGAAACCGTTGAAAGGTTCCGATTATTAGGAATCGCGTAAGCTCACCGGGCTAAAGCCCCGGTGTGAATGAGAAGAGCAATGCTTTTCCCGACAGACTCCTTCTTAATAGGTGTTCGGAGCTGACTCTAGCAATCTCAAGGATACGGTCCACCAGGCAAAAAAAACAATGGAACAAGTATTGAAGGTAATCCTGCTGTTAACGCTTTATGTATTTTCCCAGAGTGCGGCAATTGCCCAGACACCGTCGCCGACAAAATTCAAGGGTTTTCTGGGGACATATCATCCTGTCAGGGGGACTGCTTACGGCGGCGCCGGTTGGAAAGACGGCGAACTGATGCAGCACGCCTTTAATTTCGGCCAGAACGCGATCCTGGTAAAGGGATCGCACCTTGGATATTCCTTCGAAGAAAACATTACCAACAGCTGCCGGGAATGGGATGTGAACAAGGTCTATGGAATTGTGCTTCCGCCTTCGGAATTCGGCGCCGTCAATCAGCCGAAAGATTCGGACCTTTTGAAGCCGTTTGAGAAAGAGCCCGGCATGATTCAGGCAGCGCATCGTTTCTCAGAGCTTTCAAAGCGCTGTCCGCAAATTGCGGGAGTAATCATTGACGACTTTTTTAACGATTTTCCGAAGAAGATGAGTTTGGAAGACTTGCGCGACATGAAAGACGCTTTAATGGGAAAAACGATCGACGAAAACGGAAACGTCGATAACTCTTCCCCAGTTACTACGCCTGATCTGAAGCTCTACATTGTCGTCTATGAGCACCATCTCGATCTTAAAGTCGAACCGCAAGCGCTTGAGTTGCTTGATGGCGTGTGTTTCTGGATGTGGAAGCAGACCGAGCACTACAAACAGTTCGACGATTACCTGGAAACGGTAAGTCGCTTGTATCCGAACAAGGATGTTATAGCCGGTGTGTACGTGAGGCATTCGAGGCAGGTTCCAATAGCTGCCAGCGTGCATCACATCATGGAGCGAGCGATAGATTTGTACGCGAAAGGAAGAGTCAACGGTTTGCTGATTTTTTCGGCGATTTGGTTGTCGCGTGAGGAAACCAAGCGGGAGCGTTGGGAGGAACTCGCTCTGCCTCAGTTTTTGGGACGGCTTTATTATCCGTTTTTGGGTGAAGGGCATGGGCGGGTTGTTGACGCAAGAACCAAAACCCCGATCAAAAACGCGCTCGTTTCGGTTAAGCGAATAGTCGGGGGAAAGCAACTGCTAACCACCCGTAAACTCACGAATGAACGCGGTGAATATCATTTCGGCGGCTGGGCGGGAAACGGGAAACAAGAACGCGTGGGGTACGAAATCAGGATTGAAAGCGCTTCGTTCAAACCGCGTACGATGCGGGTTAGCCTTCGCCCTCAAGAGAGCGCGAAGTTTGCGGATGCGCGTTTGCAATTGCCGCGCGGCGTTATGAAGTCAGTACCGTAACGCGGTAGCGTCGGGTCCCGTAATCCGCAGCTCGGTCCCAGGGGATTTAAAGTCGGTATCGGTAACTACCTAATGACACGTAGATTTGTGGTTCGGACCGTGGACCCGACGCTACCGCGTGACGGCACTGACTTCATGACACTCCGTTGCGTTTACGCACGGTCGCGGGTGGGTCTGTTCGAGCAGTTTACAGAAACGGTTTTGAGTCGTACCGAGAACCCGCGCTATCGCGTGGTGGTACTGACCCTCGTCGCCACAAAGTATCTTAGCCTAAGCGTCGGACTTAGGACTTTCAATACTCTGGTGACGCCGGAAGCTAGACGTTGAAATTTGTTGAGACAAAATTGAAAGTTAAGCGCAGAGAGTTTTTGGAGTTAGGGGGACTAGCCGTCGCCGGCGCGGCCATGTTCAACGCGCCGCGGGTTAGAGCGCAAAGACCTCTGCCGAAAAGCGAATACGATTATGTTGATTGGAGTTGGGAAAAATGGCGAGAGATCACAAAAACCGTGCGCCCAAGTGTTTCGGGTGAGCAATCCGGCAAAGCCGAGTTGGTTGACTTGCTCGCAAGCGGAAACGAAAGAGTCACGACTTCCCAGGCGTGGCAGACGCGGCGCGAAGAAATCAAGAACCGTTTGCATGTGTTCCTTGGCGATCGGCCGAAATCGAAACCGCCGCTAGCCGCAAAAGTTACGGAAGAAACGTCGCGTGACGGCTACACTTTGCGGAAACTCGTTTTTCAAACCGAGCCGAACGAATTTGTGCCGTCGTATTTGCTCGTTCCGAAAAAGTTAGATGGGAAGACTCCGGTGATTATCTGTCCGCATCAGACGACACAGGAGGGAAAAAGAGAACCTGCCGGACTTGCGGGCAATCCCCAATTGCAGACCGCTCTGCATCTGGTCAAGCGGGGTTATGTAACATTCACATATGACGCAATCTGCTTTGGCGAACGGCACGACCCGGCCAGCGGGCATTACGGCGATGCGATCCCTTTTTACCGTCGCCACCCACGCTGGTCTCTGATCGGCAAGATGGTCTGGGACTTGGGACGCGCATTGGATTACCTGGAAACGCTCGACTTCATTGATTCATCTCGCGTCGGGTGCGTAGGTCATTCGCATGGGGGCATTACAACCCTTTTCGCAATGGCCTTTGATGAAAGGATAAAAGTGGGCGCCAGCAACTGCGGCTTTGACACGTTTCGCATTGATGGCAACGTCTGGCGTTGGTCGCATGCCACGGCGTTGATGCCGCGGCTCGGGTTCTACGTAGGGAGTCCACATATCAACATGGATTTCTATCGAGCGGTGCCGGATTCTGAAGTGATCCAGACACCCTTTGACATGCATGAGTTGCTTGCGCTCATCGCGCCTCGCCCGCTCTTGCTCTCAACTTCAGATGAAGACTTTGTATTCCCTAACGCCGGTTGGAGTGCGCGTCGGGCTCTGGCCCGAATCAAACCTGTGTATCAGTTGCTCGGCGCACCAGAACATCTTTCGAGTTACTTCTTCAACGGTGGACATAGTTTTTCGGGTGACGCTTCACACAACGCATATGCATGGCTTGAGCGTTGGCTGAAATCATGACGCGCTTCGAGCGAAGGAGGACGAATTATCGGAACCGCAAGGGCAGCCGTGATGCCGGGTTTCCATGAACCTCTGGAAGTGCGGCAATACCCGCTCCCGGATGAAATCGAACCGGGCGCGATGCTGGTAAAGGTCGAGATGGCGGGTGTCTGTGGTACCGACGTCCATTTATGGAAGGGACAGTTGCCAATTCCACGCCCCATCATTATGGGGCACGAAACCGTCGGCATGATCGAGAGCATAGGCGAAGGAATTGACAGAGACTGGACAGGCACGCCGCTCAGCGAGGGCGATCGAGTAACCTGGAGCGCGGGGATGCTCTGCGGATATTGTTACCACTGTGCAGTAATCCGGCAGCCGACGCGTTGTCTGAATCGCAACGCTTATGGAATCAGTTTTAATAGCGATGACCCACCGCACTTTTCCGGTGGCTATGCTGAGTATGTCTACTTGCGTCCGGGCACAGCTGTTTTCAAACTATCGGATGTCGCAACCGAAGCCGTGACGGGTGCCGGCTGTGCTCTGGTAACAGCAATTCATGGAATTGAAAGAATGGGAATTAATTGGGGCGACAGAGTCGTCATTCAAGGCAGCGGACCGGTGGGATTAGCGGCACTCGCAGTGGCCCAAACAGCAGGTGCCTTAATGACTATCGTGATTGGTGGTCCCGCGGCAAGGCTGGAACTCGCCCAAGCTTTTGGCGCCGATCACACGATAAACATTGAAGAGATGACGGACTCAGCTGCTCGCCTCGATCAGGTGAAGCGGCTTACAAAAGGACATGGCGCGGACGCCGTCATCGAGTGTGTGGGGTCACCGTCGGTTGTGCCAGAAGGCTTCGAGATGTGCCGCGATGGTGGAAAGTATCTCGTCCTCGGTCACTACGGGGACGCGGGAGCGACGCCGATCAACCCGCACGTGATCACCAGGAAGCAACTGACGGTCTACGGCTCGTGGGCAAGCGAACCCCGCCACATGGCTGCGGCCATAGAGTTTTTGAGAAAGCAGGGCGACCGATTTCGCTTTGACCAACTGGTCTCCCATCGCTTTCCGCTCGACCGCGCATTCGAGGCATTGCAGACCACCGCACAGTGGGCTTCGAGAAAAAGCGTGATCGTTCCCTGACCTGTGAAAGTCATACTGGCAATTGATGGCGGAGGAAGCCGCACGCGATGTCTGGCGATTGACCGGCACGGGCAAGTGGTCGGGGCAGCTGAGAGTGGCCCGTCGAACCATCTCTTGGTGCATCGAGATGTCGTACTCGATTCGCTCAGGGAAGCAACAAGTCAAGCGTTGGCTCCAGCCGCGTTGCTTCCGGAGCAGGTGGTCTGCGTTTCAGCAGGCATGGCGGGTGTTGATTATGACAAAACCGGGGCGGAGGAAATGGAGGAGGCATTTCGTGAGGTCGGTTTTCATCGTTCGGTGATCACCGGGGATATGGTGATTGCTCATGCAGGAGCGCTCGGTGGTCGACCAGGAGTTCTGGCCCTGGCTGGCACCGGATCGTGCATCCTGGGTATTGGGCCAAGTGGCGAGCGGGTAAAAGTGGGCGGATGGGGGCCGGTGTACGGCGATGAAGGCAGTGCCTATCGAATTGGACAGACGGCGCTGAGGGTCGCCGCCAGGGCCCACGATGGACGCGGGCGTTCGACCATGCTCGTTAACGCACTTCTCAAAGCACTTGATCTAAACACCTTCCCCGAAACACTCAAGCGCGTTTACGTCGAGAAAATGGAGGCACGCCAAATAGCAGCATTGAGTCGCGTTGCCTACGAAGTGGCGGAATCGGGTGATGAAGCC
Source organism: Pyrinomonadaceae bacterium (assembly GCA_041745915.1). Taxonomy (GTDB): domain Bacteria; phylum Acidobacteriota; class Blastocatellia; order Pyrinomonadales; family Pyrinomonadaceae; genus PSRF01. The sequence goes on from JBGTHZ010000164.1 coordinate 4,899, forward strand.
GCTCGCGAAATTTTCATTCAGGCCGGAGAGGAACTGGCGCAGGCAGTGGCAGCAGCAGCCACGAGACTGAATATGCAGGAAAGGGACCTCCGCGTTTCATATCAAGGCTCGGTCTTTGAAGCGTGTGAGCTTGTGCGTACGCGGTTTACCGAAGTTCTGAAACACACCCTTTCATCTGTGACAGTCACGCCGCCGCAGTTTGAGCCAGTTGTTGGCGCTCTATTAATTGCCTGCGAATCTATCGGATGGAAGTTGAGTCAAACCTCTCTGGAAGCTCTGGCAACGAAAAGCGTAGCGTGACGAGCATGCGCAATAGGGCGCGCATCAAGCCCTGGGCGTGAACGGCTGTGCCAAGACTCGTTACAGAACCGGGAGCGGTAGCGACCGCACTCAACTAGCGGCAGTATATGGTGGGTTCTCAACTAGGGGCACAACCTGGTGGGCTTGTTCTTTTTTGTAACGGCATGCTCGCCTGAGTTGAGTGCGGTCGCTACCGCTCCCGGTTCTGTAGTGAGTTTGTTGAAACAGCGCGCATGGCATTTGAGGCTTACATTGATGGTTTGCAAGCGGTTCTGGAAAGAATCAAGCGTGAGCAGGGCAACAGTATTCAGCGGGCCGGGCAACTAGTGGCGACCGCCCTTTCCGTGGGCGGGGTGATTCATACTTTCGGAACCGGACACTCGCACCTGATCGCCGATGAGGCGTTTTTTCGTGCCGGGGGCATCGCCGCCGTCAATCCCATACTCGATGAGCGGTTGATCTTTCTTAAGGGTGCATTGGAGAGCACTCGGGCTGAGCGTGAGAGCGGGCTGGCCCGCGAATTAATCGCGCGCGAGGATGTCAGAGCTGATGATGCGGCAATCATCATCTCCAATTCCGGTCGCAACGCTGTGCCCGTTGAAATGGCATTGGAAATGAAAGAGCGAGGGGTCAAAGTCATTGCCATTACCAATCTCGATCAGTCAGTTGCCTCCACGGCGCGGCACTCTTCCGGTAAACGTCTTTATGAAGTGGCAGATGTGACAGTTGATAATTGTGTTCCCACGGGTGATGCGTTGCTCCTGCTTCCGGGAATGGAGAGCAGAGTCGGCCCGGCATCAACTGTAGCAGGCGCGGCCGTAATTAATTCAATTATCCTGGCGGCCGTGAGCGAGTTGCTGAATCGAGGTGAACTGGCGCCCGTGCTGCCCAGCGCCAACGTTGAAGGAGTTAGCGAGGAAACGTTGAGGGTTATTCTGCGCCCTTACAAGGGACGGATTAAGTACCTTGACGTTGACGAGTTCGGCGCCGTCAACCATACGAAGGGCTAATGGTAACGATCAGAGGCGCGCCCATACTTGAAGTCATCGCCTGCTCCGTCTCAGATGCCATTGAAGCCCAACATGGAGGAGCGGGCAGGTTGGAAATCGTTCGCGACCTTCAAAGAGGAGGGCAGACGCCATCGCTTAAACTTGTGCAAAACATTCTCGGTGCGGTCACGCTGCCAGTTCGTGTGATGTTGCGGGAAGGTGAGAGCTACGAAGTTGAAAACCATGTCGAAAAGGAAACCTTGTACTCCGCCGCAAGGGGACTGTCCGGGCTAGAGGTGAATGGCCTCGTTCTGGGATTCCTGCGCAAGGGACAAATTGATGTCGAGTTAACCGAGTCGGTTTTGTCTTGCGCGCCGAACCAGGCCGCAACGTTTCATCACGCTTTCGAGGAAGCCGAGGATCCGTTTACAGCAATCCGGGTTCTGAAGCGGCTCAAGCAAGTGGATCGAATTTTGACGAGTGGAGGAACAGGGGAGTGGCCGGAGAAACTCGAACGGTTTTCCCGATACCAGGAGGAAGCCGGTCCTGACATAGAGATTCTCGCCGGTGGGGGAATTGATCAGCAGTCACTGCGAATGATTTGTAAGGCTACGGGTATCCGCGAGTTTCATGTTGGGCGAGCGGCCCGTGAGCCTGCCACCGCGGCCGGTGTCGTACGGTCTGAGAAAGTGAGAGCGTTGGTTGAAACGTTACAAGAGTCGTGTAGGACTGCTTCGTCGCGTATCAATGCGAGTGACGTCGATACTAAGTAGTTCGATAAGTTGGCAGGTCAGGAAGGTGGACCCTGTCCCCGCTGCAGTTTGAAAGTACGATTCTTGATTCAAACCTAAG
>JBGTHZ010000165.1:0-17242 GCA_041745915.1 Pyrinomonadaceae bacterium
CGGGCAAGTCTGCACCAATGACGCACCGGCCTTCTCGACCTGCGAGCGGGCACCAGCTTATCAATTATCCCCAGGCGAACGCTCTCGTTTCATCAGGGTATCTGCACGTCGGAGACGAGCTGGGGTGCTTTGCGTGAAATCGACTTTGAGATCCTCGACTTTCGAATTTGGATACGGTCCTTCAATCAAGGTGTGAATCAGATGATCAAATTAACCTCACCAACCGCGGTTTACTATGACTTCCGCGCAGAGTTATGTTTTGATGAACCCATCAAATACTAAGAGTGAAAGTTTGCTTTTGACTCATTACTTCGCACCTATCACTAAATCATGGATTGGTTAAGGGCAATCGGAACCTGGCTGGAGCAGTATGTAATCAGCGTGCCGCTTTATATTGCGGCGCCGGCGATGGTTCTTATTGGCGCCCTCGATTCGTCTTTACTCTCTCTCCCTGAGATCAATGACTACCTGGTCGTAGGGCGCTGTATCAAGTATCCCTCCGCCGTCTTCTACTTTCCGCTCTTTGCTGCCACAGGGTCGGTCCTCGGATGTTGGCTGCTCTATTCGATCATGCGACGTGGTGGTCAGGCTCTCCTGCGCAAACGGTTCAAGCCCGAAAGCATTCAGCGCGTGGAGCGCGCCTATGCGCGTTTCGGCTTCCTGGCTATTGCTATTCCGGCAATACTGCCCCCGCCCCTGCCCTTTAAGATCTTCGTTGCCACTGCCGGCACGTTGGAATACCCGCGCTGGAAGTTTTTGACCACCGTGATGTTGGCGAGATCGTTTCGCTATTACGTCGAAGGCATCCTCGCAGTCTTTTATGGCCGGCGCGTGCTATTGTTTATGAAAGACAACGGCTTGGTCATTCTCAGCATAGTCGCATTGATAGCTCTGGTTGGCTTGCTGGTTTACATCTTGATCAATCGACGCCGGACAGTTTCCGTTAGGAAGGTGGCGCGAACGGACAAGTCCGGAGACCAGGTTTAAGAACAATTTTACCCGGCAGGAAGGACTCCTGGTTGAAACTGTTGTTCGATAGATTGGTTAATTACCTTTCGCGGCTTTCAGACTATCTCATCGCTTTTGGCCCTTTTGGCCTCTTCGCGGTCGCGGTTCTTGATTCAAGCTTTGTTCCGTTACCGAGCAGCGCGGATGCGTTGATGCTGCTGCTAACGGCAGCTCATCCGCGCTGGATGGTCTTTTACGCAATCGTTGCCACCGCCGGATCGACGCTCGGTTGTTGGCTTCTTTATTACGCATCCCGTCGCGCGGGCAGGCGTGCGCTCTCCAGATTTTCAGAATCGAAACAAAAGCGGGTCAAAGAATTAATAGATCGTTACGACGTACTCTCGGTGCTGGTCGCATCGCTTCTGCCACCGCCATTCCCCTTCAAATTATTTGTGATCACGGCCGGAGTGTTTCGCTTCAGCCTGACACGCTTCCTGGTGGCGATTATGGTTGGTCGCGGTTTTCGTTTCTTGTTGGAAGGATATTTCGCAGTTCGCTACGGCGCTCAGGCTAAGATGTTTTTGGGAAAGTACTACCCCTGGATTGGGCTGGGGCTTGCAGTAATGATTATTGCCGTGGTGGTGACTCGCAGCTTGTGGAAACGAAGATCGGATCCGAGTACTGAGGCAAGTCTAGAAGCCGGGAACTAGCGGAAGTAGCGGCGCGGCTGCGAAGGTTTCTTCGATTTTGGGTTCCAGGAACTGAAAGTTCCGAGCGCTGGCTAGATCTTTGACGCCATGTTCTCCAAGGCGCGTGAGCAGATGTAGAAAAACCTCAGCGGTCGCGAGCGCGTCGCTGCCGGCCCGGTGACGGTGGAAAATAGGGATTGAGAAATGGCTGGCAACTGTGTCGAGGCGGTAATTAGTTAAACCAGGAAACACACGCCGCGACAACTTAACCGTGCAGAGGTGGGTATTGATCATCCGGTTGCCGGGATAGACGCGTGAGATTTCGTGGTTTAAAAAACTTGTGTCGAAAGGTGCGTTGTGCGCAATGAGCACGGCGTCACTGACGAAATCCAGCCACTGAGGAGCGACGTCGGCGAAAACAGGCGCGGTCTTTACCATGTCGTTGGTGATCCCTGTGAGGGTGACTACAAAACGAGGAATGGTAATCTCGGGATTTACCAGAGTCAGAAAGCTATCGACAATGCGTCCCTGACGGATGCGGTAAGCGCCCAATTCAATAACGCGGTTAGGGGGCATCTTGGCGCCGGTGGCTTCCAGATCGACAACTACGAAATCCAGGTCATCGAGCAGACGAGATTCGACGTCGTCATTTTGCAGCTCAATCGTTTGCCCATCGACGAACCTGAACCGGCGATCGTCTCTGACCAGATCGGCCACCAGCAGGCCCGCCAGTTCATCATCGATATGCGAGACCTTAAAAACCGCGTCGACGATTTCAGCGGCGTTAGCGCGTCCGCCACAGTCGCGTAGCAAGTCGATTGTTTCTTGAACAAGGGTCGAGTCGGAAACGAGGTTTGGATACGGGCCCATCGGTCATCGATTGTAGCACGCATTCATATTTTTCGAGGGCAAAGACTGTGCGAACCGAAGATGTGATTAAGAGATTCAGAGCGACCGGTGCGTTGCTCGAAGGTCACTTTGTGCTTACCAGCGGGCTACATAGCGCTAACTACTTGCAATGCGCACTCGTGCTGCAGCATCCAGAGGAAGCTGAAAGACTTGGTTGGGCCATCGCGGATCATTTCAAAGAGAACAATATTCAGCTGGTGGCTTCCCCGGCGATCGGCGGAATCGTAATCGGGCATGAGGTCGCCCGCAGACTGGGCGCGCGATTCATTTGGACCGAACGCGAAAATGGCATGATGACATTAAGACGGGGGTTTTCGGTGACGCCCGGTGAGAGAACGCTGGTTGTTGAGGACGTGGTAACGACGGGCGGCTCAACCCGCGACACGGTCAATGCTTTACAAGCCGCAGGCGCAAATGTCGTTGCGGCGGCTTCGATCATCGATCGCTCGGCTGGCGACGCCGATGTGGGCGTGCCTCGTATCGCGCTCGCGACGCTTAATGTGCCATCGGTTGACCCTTCAATTTGCGAGTTGTGCAGACGAGGCGAAGCTGCGGTCAAGCCGGGAAGCCGAAAAGCGTAGTCAGTCGTCAATTGTCAGTACTTTGAGCTTTGAGCTTTGTACTTTGTGCTTTGAGTTTGTGCTTTGGATTCTGAACTTGGTGTCTGCAAAATCCACAGACATTCAAAGCACAAAGAACAAAGTACAAAGCTCAAAGTTCACAGTACTAAGTACTGACAACTGACCACTGATCACTGACAATGAATTTCAAGCTCATTATTCAATACGACGGCACAGATTTTCATGGCTGGCAGATGCAGGGCGAACTGCGCACGGTCCAGGGGGAATTAGCCCGCGCGCTGACTCTGATTGATGGTCGCGAGGTGACTGTTCATGGATCTGGCAGGACCGATGCAGGCGTTCACGCTCAGGGTCAGGTGGCCAGCGTTCAAGTGGAGCGTGACATAACCCCTGAAAAGCTTCGGGCGGCAATCAATGGCAACGTGGCAAAAGACCTGCGTATCATGGAGGCGCAGTTGGCCGGCGCCGAGTTTCACGCACGCTATTCAGCTCTGGCGAAAACCTATCTCTACCGCGTAGTAAACGGTCCCGTGATGTCCCCATTTTGGCTTCGTTATGCGCACCACGAGGCTCGCCAACTTGATCTTGAAAGGATGAACGAATGCGCCGCTCTGTTTCTTGGTACTCATAATTGGACCGCTTTCTCGGCAGCACAATCTGACTGCGAAAACAGGACACGAACCATTAGTCACCTTGAAGTTTCTGAGCGCTCGGATGACCGGTCAGGTCCAATGATAGAGATAATCGCCAGTGCAAACGGCTTCCTTCGGTACATGATGCGTTCTATAGCAGGGACTTTGCTGGCAGTCGGTCGTGGCGAGATGGACGAGAAACATATTAAACGCGCCATCGATCAGGGTGATCGTTCGCTGGCAGGAGCAACGGCGCCCGCGTCCGGACTGACGTTATGGTCAGTTCGGTACGAGTGACGTGACCTTCAGTTAATAGTGAACACAGAATGATTCGCGGTGGAGGCTGTGTAAAGACCCGAGACGAGCCTAGGTAATTTACAGGTAAGGAAGGCGGACCCTGTCCCCGCTTCAAGCTTGAAAGCCACTCAGCGTAAGAGCGGGGACAGGGTCCGCCTTCCTTACCTGTAAATTACCCAGGCTTGAGCTGTACCTTTTGAGATTGAGTAAATTACTTCTATGAGAAGCTATTTTGAGTAAACTACTTCTATCAGAACCTATTTATTGACACACGTTAGAGTTGAGGCAAGAATGTGACCGGCTGGGTCTTGTTGCTACCGATTGAATGAAGTCTTATGCTTTCTGATTTTACTAAAGTCGTAAAACCCGGAACCCGCGATGAGATGTTGCTAACATCAATCGCCTGGGACCGTTTGCCTCGTCACGTCGCGATCATTATGGATGGCAACGGACGCTGGGCAGCGCAACGCGGTCAGCCGCGCATTGCCGGACACCGGGCCGGAGTCGAAGCGGTTCGTGCGGCGGTTGACACGGGCGCACGATTGGGAATAGGAGCACTAACGCTTTATGCCTTCTCGACCGAAAACTGGAAGCGACCACGATATGAAGTCGATGCCCTGATGCGAATGTTGCGGCGCTATCTCCGTCTCGAACTCGATGAGATCGATCGGCAGAGCATCAAGTTTCAGACCATTGGCCGAACTGGTGCTCTGGCCGACACCGTGCGCCGTGAGATTGCGAAAGCTACCGAGAGAACTGAGAAGAACAGAGGAATGGTGTTGACGGTGGCTTTGAATTATGGTGGCCGTGCCGAAATTATCGATGCCTGTCGCGCCGCTGTGCGGCGGCTACTTGACGAAGGTAACCCCCCTGACGAACTGACAGAAGAGCGTATTGCCAGGGAACTCTACACTCGCAATCTACCCGATCTGGATTTGCTGGTGCGTACCAGCGGCGAAATGCGCATTTCCAACTTTCTACTGTGGCAGGCGGCCTATAGCGAAATCTATGTGACTGAAACCCTCTGGCCGGACTTTCGCCGGGTCCACTTGCTGGAAGCCATCGTGGATTATCAGCGACGCGATCGTCGCTTTGGTGGATTGAAGCTGGTAGCTAACATTAATTGATTTTAGATTTGTGATTTTAGATTTTTGATTAGAATTCAATCAAGGTTGAGAGTTCAATGAGGACTGCCCTGTATAGCGTCATGTATGTTTCACTCGCCGCATTGCAATCAAAAAATCTAAAATCAGAAATCTAAAATCAAAAATCAAAAAACCCTTGTCTCGCATCATCACGGCCGTAATCGTCCTGCCTTTTCTGATCGCTTCGATCCTCATTTCCTGGCTACAACCGCTATTCGTGGTGATGGCCGCGGCGGCCATGGTGTCGGGCTTGTTTGAGTTTTATGTGCTAGCGAAGAAGCGAGACCTGAAGCCTGACGCGGCCCTGGGTTTTATTGCCGCAGCCGCTTTATTCACGGTGTTTTATTTCACCGAGCCCGGCCCAGGGTCTGACTTGTTGATGATGCAGATGATCCCAGTGATCGTGGTTGTGTTTACAGCGGCGACACTGGTGGCAGCTACTTTGCGCGGCGGGCCGTTTGACAAAATGATCGCCTCAAGCGGGGCGACGATTCTTGGACCGCTTTACGTAGTCCTCCTTGGCGGACACTTGGTGGCAGTGCGCACGGGATTCAATCAACCTCTCTCGGCGGATCTCTTGAGTTTCTTCTTTCTGGTTCTTATGGGCTCGGATACCTGCGCGTACTATATCGGCAGGGCATTCGGTAAACACAAACTAGCGCCTTCAATTAGCCCGGGCAAAACCTGGGAAGGGACTGCCGGAAGCCTGCTGGGCGGCCTGGTAATGGGCACACTTGCCCACTTCTGGTTTTTCGGAGAATTACCGCTGAAGCTGGCCCTTCCCCTGGCGGCGGTTATGGTTGTCATAGGCATTCTTGGAGACTTAACGGAGAGCGCGCTCAAACGGAGCGCGGGTGCAAAGGACGCGGCGAATATACTACCGGGCCACGGTGGTTTACTCGATCGCCTCGATAGCTTGCTCTTCAATGCGCCAGTCATCTACTATTTCGGTCGCATCTATTTCACTGGCTAGCATCTCTAGCCGCCAAAGACCCGTTCCCCTCCTGGTCGCTTAACATGAAACCCACGGGCATTGCTATCATCGGTTCCACCGGCTCAATCGGCTGTAACACGCTGCGAGTTGTACAAGCGCTGGGTGGCGATCGTTTTCGTGTTGTCGCGCTTGGCGCTGGTCGTAACATAGGTATCCTGGCTGATCAGATTGCCCGCCACTTGCCGGAACTGGTTTCCGTGGACACGGAAGCCGCCGCTCACGAGCTACGCGCCCGGCTCTTCGAAAGAAATCTCGATCTTCCGCGAATCGTGATCGGACAGTCCGGTTTGGTGGAAGTGGCCACACATCCACAGGCTGAAACGATCGTGTCAGCCACAGTTGGCGCCGTTGGTTTCGTACCAACCTTACGCGCTCTGGAAGCTGGCAAACGCGTCGCACTGGCCAATAAAGAAACGTTGGTTATGGCGGGCGACTTGATGACTCGCGCTGCCAGGGCTTCCGGCGCAGAGCTATTGCCGGTTGACTCCGAACATAATGCGTTGCATCAGTGCCTGCGTGGAGAAAAGCGTCACGAAGTTCGGCGCATAGTGCTAACTGCTTCGGGTGGTCCCTTTCGTACCAAGAACAAGAGTCAGATGCGAGCAGCGAGTGTGTCCGATGCTTTGCGTCATCCCACTTGGAACATGGGCGATAAGATTACTATTGACTCGGCGACCCTTATGAATAAGGGACTTGAGGTGATCGAGGCGCATTGGCTTTTCGGCTTCGAAGCGGATCAGATTGGAATCGTCGTTCACCCGGAATCGGTGGTGCATTCGATGATCGAGCTGATAGACGGTTCAGTGATTGCTCAGATGGGAGTCACCGACATGCGTCATGCGATCCAGTATGCACTGACGTATCCGGAACGGCACTCATGCGAGCTACCCCCGCTCGACCTGACCGCGCTGGCCACACTTCATTTTGAAGCTGCCGATCCCGATCGTTTTCCCTGTATAGCCCTCGCCTACCGTGCGCTTCGGGAGGGCGGCACGCTGCCCACTGTCCTGAACGCCGCCAACGAAGAGGCAGTGAGAGCATTTATTGAAGAGCGCATCTGTCTGACTGATATTCCTCGCGTAATAGAATTGGCAATGGATCAGCATACGACTCAGCCCGCCCTCGATCTCGAAACCGTAATCAGTACGGACCGGGAGGCGCGTTTGACTGCTAATGCGGAAATAGAAAAGTTGGCAAAACCTTCAAATCTGCTGGCTGGACGCTCTGTTTGACGCACGCTCTTAACCCCGCGTACACTCGTTTGCGGCAACCCGCGGCGAGGGTGTGGAAGTCTAAAGCGGGGTTGCTCATTTTGTTTACCTTAGCGGAGAGAGAAATCAGATGACTGTTATTGGTATTTTAGCCTTCATATTTATCCTCGGCGCGGCGGTCGTGCTTCACGAATTCGGCCATTTTATTGTCGCAAAACTCTTCAAGATCCGTGTGGAGACGTTCTCAGTAGGTTTCGGCCCACGCCTGTTTGGCAGGAAGTGGGGACATACAGACTATCGGGTTTCGGCCATTCCGCTCGGAGGCTACGTAAAACTCGGTGGCGATGAGTCAAATGCGCCAATCGAAGGCGCCGGGGCCACTGACATTCCCGAGCATGAAAGGTTTAACCTTCGTCCTCGTTGGCAGCGGATTCTGGTGGCTTTGGCCGGGCCGGTGATGAACATCATGACCGCACTCGCTATACCTTTTGCCGGCGCTTTGATGTTTGGAGTTCCCGCCACGCCGGCACCGGTAGTGAGCGCGATGGCCAGAGGAGGCGCTGCCGAGGTGGCCGGACTGCAGCGCGGGGATCGAATAGTTTCATTCAACGGCAACGAGAACCCCAAATGGAACACTATCCGTGGCGACGCTCTTCTTTCGCCGGGCCAACCCTTGCAGCTAACTGTGGAACGCAATGGTCAGCGCATTCCGCTCACCCTGACTCCCACCGCGGTCACCGAAGAGGGTGAGACCGCCGGCTTTTTGGATTTTGTTCCTGACTACGGGGAAGTTCCGGTTGTGGTGCGAGACGTGACACCCAATACACCTGCCTCTGAAGCCGGGTTGCAGATAGGTGACGTTATTCTCGCAGTTAATGGACAAGCGGTTCACAGTGCCGAGCAGGTTACTCAGTTCATCCGAGATCATAAGAGTGAGCCAATTACCCTGACGGTTAACCGGGCCGGGCAACGGAAAGATGTTACTGCTACGGCTCGCAAGCTTTCTGATGGACGGGAGCGGTTGGGATTTGCTCCCGACGAGGAAATCCCGCTGCAACGTGCCGGTTTGGTTACGGCAATGACATACGCAGTCAACAGCAATCTGGAGATTCTGCGTTTGACTGGGAAGGCTCTGGGGCAAGTAATCACGGGCCAGCGTTCGGCCAGGAACACTCTATCCGGTCCAATCGGAATCTACAACGCTGCTGCGGCATCGGTTGAAAGGCTCGGCTGGGCCGGGTTCTTCGGCATGCTCGGGTTTCTCAGCCTCAATCTCGGCATCTTTAACTTGTTACCAATCCCTGTACTGGATGGCGGAGCAATCTTCCTGCTCTTGCTTGAAGGTCTGCTGGCGACGATTGGTTTAAAGTTGTCAATGACGGTGCGAGAACGCATTCAGCAAGTTGGGTTTGTGATGGTCGTTCTGTTGATGGTCTTCGTCATTTCGAATGACGTCATAAAGTTGTTTTCGCGAGGATCCAGCAACAGTAAACCCGCGGCCACGGAGCCGGCCAAATAAGATGTCCAAGGTCCAACGTCCTAAGTCCAAGGTCCGGTTGGGGACAGGACGTTGGACCTTAGACGTTGGACTTTGGACATGATTCATATGCGAAAGACTCGCCCAGTAAAAGTTAAAGACATACAGATCGGTGGCGGCGCGCCTGTCGTGGTTCAGTCCATGACTAAAACCGACACTGCGGACGTAGGCGCCACCGTGGCGCAAATAGAGGAAATGGTCCGCGCCGGATGCGAGATTGTGCGCCTCGCCGTGCCTGACAACGATGCCGCCGTGGCGCTGAAAGAGATCCGCAAGCGCGTGCCAGACGTGCCGATAGTTGCTGACATCCACTTCCATTACAAACTTGCCCTGATGGCCCTCGATGCGGGTATCGACAAGCTGCGATTGAATCCCGGAAACATCGGGAAGCACGAGCGCATCGTCGAAGTCGTACGCGCCGCGCAAGCGCAAAAGGTTCCGATCAGGATTGGCGTGAATGGCGGTTCGCTGGAAAAGGATTTGCTGAAAAAGTACGGCACTGCCACGCCCGAAGCGATGGTTGAATCGGCGCTTCGCCACATCCAGATCCTCGAGGACCTCGGATTCACTGACACAATAGTTTCGCTCAAAGCTTCAGACGTGCATCGCACAGTCGCCGCCTACAGGTTGCTGGCCCAAAAAGTGGATTACCCGTTTCATCTGGGCGTCACCGAAGCCGGGACGGCTTTCACCGGCACCGTCAAATCAGCCATCGGCCTTGGCATCCTGCTCAGCGAAGGCATCGGCGACACGATTCGTGTTTCGCTTGCCGCCGAGCCGCAAGAGGAAATCCGCGTGGCCTGGGAGATCCTGAAATCGCTGGAGCTACGCACGCGTGGCGTCACTGTCGTGGCCTGTCCTACCTGCGGCCGGCTGGACGTAGATAATTTTGTGGAGATCGTAACCGAGATCGAGCGTCGACTGGCTCACGTTAAAGAACCGCTGCACCTTTCGATAATGGGTTGTGCGGTGAACGGACCAGGCGAGGCTCACGATTCGCAATTGGGCGTCACGTTTGGTCGCGGCGTGGGAATGATATTTAAGGATGGAGTGCCCATGCGAAAGGTCGCCGGCGAGGACATAGTCGAAGCCTTCGTGATGGAAACAGAGAAACTCCTGGCGGAAGTCGCGGCCGCTAAAAGTGAGGCGGAAACTGAACTCGTCGCCCTGAAGTAATAATAAAACCTCTCGACCTCAGTCACCTCGCAGTCAGGAAGGTGGACCCTGTCCCCGCCTCAAGTTTTAAAAACCACCATCTAGCACACCTGTCTCTCAAATCTTAGTCACCCTCATGACCTGTGAGGTGACTGAGATTGAGTAATTCTGTTTACTGATTAGTGCGGTCACGACGCGGCCATTGAAAGAAACAGAGCGTCGGTGGCGGGTTTGCGGTTTACATTCACAACGAGCTGTTCGCGGAGCTCCTCAATTCGGGAGATCCATGACGTGGCGCTGCGGCTGTCAATCCGTTCACTTATCTTTTGTAACTGGGGAAGTACATCTTGATTGATTACTTTTTCCCAGGGGATTCCCATCGAGAGCATCAAGGAATCGCGAATCAAGGTTTCCAACAACTCCAACCCGAACTCGTATTCATCCTTATGTTTCGCCTCGTTCATCTCTTCAGCCAGGCGTAAGAGACGAAAATGATCCCCGGTGATAGCCAGCGCAGTAAGCACCTGCAGCATCGCGTCTCGTCTCTCCCGGAAACTTTCCAGATCGCCCGCAAGGGCCCGTCCGATGCTGCCGTTGCCGGCTCGGGCCCTTAGCCCGGCCTCTGCCGGAGTCGCGAGTTTATTCTTCAACAAGTGTTGTTCGATCTCTGCCGTTGTCAGCGGAGAGAATCTGATTGTTTGGCAGCGCGACCGAACAGTTGGCAGCAGCATTGCCGGCCGCGAAGTGATGAGAATGATGTGGGACGTCGGTGGCGGTTCTTCCAGGGTCTTTAACAGTGCGTTTGCCGATTGGTCATTAAGTTTGTCGGCATCGTCCACGAGAAAAACCCTCGCCCTGCCTTCGAAGGGCCGAAAGTTGGCCTCTCGTTCTATATCCCGCATCTGATCTACCAACAACAACCGCTTCGGGGCCACCACCATGCCTACATCGCCGTGATCTGTCCAAAAGATTTTCTTCCAGTCGTCCAAATCCTGCGATTGGGGAAAATTGAAGCGAGACATTCGCAGGCACGCCGGGCATTTGCCGCAACCTTCGACGCCTTGCGGAGTACGGCAATTGAGTGCCCTGGCTATCTCCAGGGCAAAGAGTTTTTTACCGACGCCTTCTTCCCCAGTAAACAACAGCGCACCAGGAACTCGCCCGGATTCGAGCATTCGTCTGAGTAGCTGTTTTACGCGTTCGTTGCCGGTAAGTTGATCAAACATCTTCTATAGTGGCTGTGTTTGGCGAGATAATGCCGCTGCTGGTTCTCTCGATACTACATGGCCTCGAGACTCAAGAAAAGGAACGACTATCTCTTTTACACGTTCATGAGTTTCCTCAAGCGAACCGTTCGCTGGGATGATGTGGAACCGCTCCGGTTCCTTCTCCGCCAGGGCCAAATAGGCTTCGCGAACTCGCGTATGGAATCCAGCATCTTCCGAGTCGAGGCGATCCCCTGTTTGCCTGGCCTCTGATCTGCGTCGGGTTCGCGCACAGGATTCAGTTACTGACAGATCAAACAGCAACGTCAGATCCGGAGTAAGGCCTTCAGTAGCGAGTTGGACAATCTCGGAAATCAACTCTGCAGAAAAGCCTCGACCGGCGCCCTGGTAGGCTCTGGTGGCATCCGCGTAGCGGTCCGACAGCACGATCTGTCCGGCTTCCAGCGCCGGTCGCAAGACCCGTCGCACATGCTGAGCGCGGTCCGCTGCAAAGACTAGTAATTCTGTAAGCGGGTCAACCTGTCCCTGGGCATCGAGCAAGGCGGCGCGCAGGCGGAGACCGACGGGTGTTCCTCCGGGTTCGCGAGTGACGAGAACCTTGCGGTCCTGCGAGAGCAGGAGGTTAGCCAACAATCTCAATTGCGTAGATTTGCCGCTACCGTCTATGCCCTCGAAAGTGATAAAGATTCCTGTCACAAGTCCTCTAATGGTGCGACGTTGCCGGGCGAGAGTTTAAACGAATCTCAAGATTGGCGCGAGCCGGCGGTTTCCCGGGCAGACTGGTCAGAATCAACTGCCCCGCGAACTTCCCGGGCGTGCGAGATGGTTGAGATGGCATGCTTGAAGATTAATTGCTCCTGTGGCCCCGACTCTAGAAGAACCGAGAATTTATCGAAGCTTTTGATTTTTCCCGTCAACTTCGCCCCATTCAAAAGATAGACTGTTACAGTCGTTTTCTCGCGCCGGAGCGTGTTCAGGAATGCATCCTGAATGTTTTGAGGGACTGGTTTCCCATCTGACATGGATCCCACCTTGAGGCCGCTAAGTTTTAAGAGGGGGCTGTTTGGTTCAGATTACAACAAGGACGACGGCGTAACAAGCTTGCGCACCTTGGCCTGGAGCTGTTGTTCATCGCCAAATCCTTCGCACCAGACCACACCAGGTTCGCGGCGAAACCACGTCAACTGCCGTTTTGCGTAGTGACGAACATCCAGCTTTGTCTGCTCGATAGCGCTGGCTAGATCCCGCCTTCCCTCCAGGTATTCCACAACTCGACGATAACCATGAGCGCCGAGAGCGTTTGAATTTGTCGGAACACCCTTAGCAAGAAGGTCCCTTACTTCCTCAACCAGGCCGGCTGCGAAGTGTGCCTCAGTGCGCGCATTGATGCGCTCGTATAGTTCAGTGCGCGGTGGGTTAATAGCAAAAATCTGCAACCGGTTGGCGCTCTCGGCCGGCTCCGGACGGGAATCCATCTGCTCTGACATGGGAAGACCAGTCTGCAACCGGACTTCGATTGCGCGTTGCACACGAGGCCAGTCACGTGGGTACAACTCTTCAGACATCTCAGGATCAAGTCGTTCAAGAACCCGGTGGAGATGTTCGGGACCGCGCCGTTCACGAATCCGATTAAGCCGCTGACGCAGTTTCTCGTCGGTTGGCGGGCTGGGAAAGAAAGGCAGACGCAGCGCGCGCAGGTAGAGGCCGGTGCCGCCGACCAGTAGCGGCATCCGGCCGCGGTTTTCGATCCCTTTAATCGCCTTTGTGGCCTCGCGCGCCCAATCTCCGGCAGTGTAGTTGATCAGTGGAGAAACAAAATCGATCAAGTGATGTGGGATGCCCTGGCGTTCCTCTGGAGGAACCTTGGCGGTCGCGATCTGGATGCCCTGGTAAACCTGAACTGAATCGCAGTTAATGATCTCGCCATTGAGTTGGAGAGCCACTGCGATGCCGAGTGTGCTCTTGCCTGAAGCAGTGGGCCCTACAATAGCAATGACAGGACTTGGAGGCTTGTCTGCGCTCACGCGCCTGAGGATAGCATGCGGAAAAGAATTACCGCCCAGACGAGGACGAGCAGAATGAAGGCGCCGATGAGTTGGTTACGAGAGAAGCGCACAAAGACCTATTTGTGATCTAAAGGTTGAAAACTGCGCCGGCTGTTAAATGAAAGCCCGGAAGCAGAGGTGAGGTAATTTCATCAACGCCATGCAACGTGGCAATCTCTTCCAATGTTTGCTCCTGCAAATGAAAGATCAGGATCGATTGATTCTCACTATCCACAATCCAGTATTCTTTCACGCCATACTTTGCGTACAGCTGCCGCTTTACAGAAAGATCACGCCGGCGATTCTCAGATCCGGGTGATAGTATTTCAACTACGATATCCGGGGCGCTGGTAATTTTCTGCTCCGACGTCACCTCAGCCCAACGATCAGTCCGAACGAAAACAATATCAGGAATCACCGCGTCGTAGTCGCTGAAAATTGCACCTGTGCCGGGAACAAGTATGCCCACGGGATTCTCTTTGAGGTACGTGCCAAGTTCCATTTGAAGATTGTGAAGGACGCGTTGGTGAGGAATTCCAGGTGAGCGGGACACAAAGAGCTCTCCTTCGATGAGTTCGTAACGGTTGTTGTCATCAGGGCAGGCGTCGAGGTCTGCTACCGTCAAGCGAGGCTCAATTCTACTTACCACCTGTGACCTCCTAACTGATTGGTTGGTGTGAGGGCAACTCAGGATAGTACCGGCAACTCACAAATTCAAATCTAATCGTTCTTTACGTTTCGGAAAGAGAACGATCCACGAAACCCACACGAAACGGCACGAAATCGACCCTTAGTTCGTGTTACTTCGTGGATCGCTTTAACTGCGCCTATAGTGCTGCTCACCGTTTTTCGCCAGCATGCCAAGGCTGATATTCAAAGAGCATAGACCTGCCTATTAGGGAAAGTGCTAGTAAAGCCTGGACAATTCGATTCCAGAGTAATAGGTCTTTAGGATTTGTTCGTGACTTAAGCCCTGGCGGGCCAGGCCGTAAGCTCCTACCTGGCACATGCCCACGCCGTGACCCCATCCGCGACCGGTGAAGACGAAGCTGGTAATGCGTCCGTCGGAATCATATTTGCGATCGATAACAAAGAGTTGTTCGCGCAATCCCAGTACCGATCGGATCCGGCCACCGCGGACGTGACCGGTACCGTGGGCGCCAATGACTTCCAAATGAATCACTCGCCGTGAAGTCCCTCTCGCAGCCACGCGCAGGTCGGTGACTGGCCCAATGCCACGGGCAGCGCGCGCGAGGCGGGCCTGGATCTGCCCCAGCGATAGTTCGGTGGACCAATTTGTGAATGGTGAAAACCTCTCAGCAGAAGCCCCATTTAACGACGGACGCACTTCAAGATAGTCAACCTCACCGCCGGCGTTTACATGAAACAGCACCGACTCGCCGCCAACAAGAGCAACCGAGCCCACCGGGAATACGGCCTCGCCGATTTGCCGGAACAGGTAAGCATCAGGCCTCACCTTGATTGGTTGGTCTTTTCCTTTGGTAGAGCGGAGAACCAGGGCGCCCGCACTTGTCGGCCGAGCCGTCCCTTTCTGCAGTTGCAAAAGCAAGCGGGCATCAAGCAAACGCGCAATGGTGTGCAGAGCGCGAGCGCGCGACATCGGTTCGAGCGGGCGCAGTGTTGCGTCCGGAAAGACTGATAAGTAGCCATCACGAACCAGCAGCGCGACGTCAGGACGATTTGCCGAAGGTACTTCGCTCACATCACGAAGCGGAAGGAAGTATTCGACGTCAGCGTTATTGAGGAGCGTGTCAGCCCGCCTTTCGCCGAAGACTGCTGCATTCAAAGCGGTGGCAAAAGCCGCGGGCCGGTTTACCTCATCCGTTACTACCGGCGCCGTCTGTCGCGATATCCGGGCGACGGAGGCTAGCCAATGACGGACCTCCGCTACTGGAGCCGGTGATGTGAGCCAGTTGTCGGACAATTGCGAAGGCAGCGACGCGAAATTTTGAATGGCTAGCAATGCAGCGTCGCGCGCCAAAGGAAGGTTCTTTTCCTCACGCAATACGGCCGGCTCGCGCGTAGTCTGAATGATGAAAGGCGCAAAAGCCGTCGGACCTTCGACGCTACACTCATGGCCGAGCAGATACGGGACTGCATGATTGAAAATGTTGCCGGCATCTTCGGTGCGACCGCCGCAGGTAGAAGTGTAAAGAGCGTTGATGGGCTCACCGTGGTAGGTCGCGACCAGTCCGCGCGTTTCGTCAACGGCTCGAGTTGAAAGCGGATGTTCTGAAGAAAGCCCTCGATAAACCTGGGAACGAGTGGTCGGCAAAAGATCGAACCCCTGCGACATAAACTGTCCGCGGTTTCGCAAAGCGTAGGTGCGGGCCGCAATTGCCTGGGCCTTGAGCGCTTCAAGCGCAGGATAGCCACCCGGCGAAAGTTCATTAGCAACTACGCCGCGGACATAGTCTTCCAGCCCGAGTACGTTGACCACCGTCAGTGAGCCGCGCGTGTTGGTGAAAACTTCTATGCGGCCGCGGTAGGGCCGCTCATTGAAACGAACGGGAGTCTTTGCTTCGTCGTCGGAGGCCAGAACGACTGGCGCGCTGGAGCTGAAACTGCGAGCAGCGCCGGAGAAGCCGACTACTTCGCGAGATGGAGCGCTCACACGCGCCGCGAGTCGAAGATTACCAGTTGAGGGTCGTGCTTGAGTCGGGTTGGCAGACGTTGTTTTTGCGGAAGACTGCGAGGATAGTGCCAGGCTGGATTGAAAAACTCTGGCATCGAAGCCGGCGTCGTTTAGTCTTTCGTTTAGTTCTTCTGCTTCCGCGCGGGAAAACCTGTTTCCTACAATCAGACCCCACGTCTTCGTTTCTGCGTCCACAGTAATTTGAGAGTCCTCGCCAACCGCCTCCTTTACTTCGCGAGACTTCTGTTCCGCCTCAGCGCGCGAAGCGGCTCCCCCGACCGCGAGCCGATAAGAGTTTTCGACATTAATTGGAGGCAGCGGAGAAAGGAGCCGTGGCTCGAGTCGTACCCGGGCAATATCAAGGGGGATCAAGGTGCTGCCGAGATCGCTCGCATTCATCAAACGTCCGGTTGTGGAAACTGTCGCCGAGCGGACGTTCGTGGCAAGCGCGACACGGATCTTTGGCTCTGGTCCGGTGACTAGTTCAGTAACGGGCCGGAGTAGCGAAACGGGTGTCTCGCTAGCCGGAGTTCTCCACGCATCCTCCGTTGGAGGGGAAGTTACGGATTGATTCGCCGTTGGTTGTGCGCGCCTCGGCCTGGTTTCGTCGGCTCTTTGTTGCCCGAGTACGATAGCAGCGGAGAGAGACTGCGAGAAGAGAATGATGAAGGCGATGGCTTTTCTTGCGAGGGAACCGCGCATTACCTCTGGCCCTTTCACGGCATTAATCTCAGGGAGTGAGGCCGCGACGCTATAGTACTACACGTCAGCGTAAGACTCCCCCTTTTTAGCGGTAACGGGTTAGTTTGATTCTTCGTAACTATCTCAATCACACCGGAAGCTTTAGCCCGGTGCAAGAGCGTGCTGCGAAACCGAAACCATTTTAACCGTTTCTACTATGGCCCACTACAAACCGTTGAAACGGTTAGAGCACTTAAGGGCAAAGCTCTGACATCGGGCTGAAGCCCCGGTGTGAATGAGAGTGCGTACGCTCACCACTCAGTCCAACTGCGCGGGAGGTCTTATCTTCTGATGAACGCACTCAAATACAGAACAGGAAGCGGTAGCGACCTGGACGTTTGGTGTCACTCAAACAGATGGCCCAAGATCGCTTTACGGTGAAACAAAAGAAATACCAGCAAGGGATTTGTTCATATGCGGCAGCTTTGCAAATTTGCAGGTTGAGCGTGGGCGCGTTGAGCCTAACCAATCTTGAA
>JBGTHZ010000166.1:0-47956 GCA_041745915.1 Pyrinomonadaceae bacterium
GCGGGCGAAGACCCATTTTCCATAAGTCACTTGGCATTTCTCATTTGTCATTTGAGGCGGTCGCATTTAAGTGTTCGCAGCTTTCGTTGTTTTGAAACAAACGCGGGTGATCTGGCTTGTGCTTTGAATGATGGCTATCTGAGATCAGATCCGAAATCTTAGATCTCAGATTTCAAAAAGGACCAGAAACTAGAAACCAGAAACTAGAAACCAGTCGTCGTCGTCGGAACTCAGCACTCAGTACTCAGCACTTTTCTGATATGCACACATTCACAAAAGACCTTCGCTACGCCGTGCGGATGCTGCTGAAGAATCCCGTGGTCACTATCGTCGCGGTCATCACTTTGGCGCTGAGCATAGGCGCGAACACGGCGATCTTCAGCGTCGTCAACGCAGTGATGCTGAACCCGCTTCCTTATCGTAATCCGGATCGGCTCGTTGCTTTGTGGGAGAACGTTCCGCAGCGTGGGCGTTGGCGCGCCACACCGGCAAACTTCCTGGACTGGAAAGAACAGAATACGGTTTTCGAAGACGTTGCTGCCTTCGGAGCGGCCACGATGACGCTGACTGGCGGCGGCGAACCAGAGCAAATGCTGGGTACTCGGGCCAGCGCCGGTTATTTTGGCGTGGTCGGCGTCGATCCCATCCTCGGTCGGACTTTTTTGGCGGAAGAGCACGAACCCGGCAAAGGCCAGGTCGTGATCCTTAGCCATAGTTTCTGGCAGCGGCGCTTCAGCAGTGATCCGGGAATCGTTAACAAGGACATCACACTAGATGGGAACAATTTTACGGTCGTAGGCGTCATGCCAGCCGCGCTTTTTCCGGGTTGGCCCACCACGTCAGGGCGCATTTCATTTGATCAGGCAGAGCAACAGTTTTGGACGCCTATGTCGTTTACCGCGCAGTGGGCCAGCGTGCGCACCGCTCATGTACTGGGCGTCTTAGGCAGATTGAAGACTGGCGTCACGATCGAGCAGGCGCAGGCTGAGATGAACACCATCGGCGCACGTCTCGAACAAGAGTACGCGGCAAACAAGGGCGAGGGGATCATCGTCAACGCCTTCATGAACGAGGTGGTAGGCAATGTGAGACCCTTGTTGCTGACATTGCTTGGTGCCGTTGGGTTGGTTCTGCTAATTGCGTGTGCGAACATCGCCGGGCTCTTGCTGGCCCAACACGCGGCGCGGAACAAAGAGGTTGCCATTCGCGCGGCGCTCGGAGCTGGACGCGGCCAGTTGGTACGCCAGTTTTTTCTCGAAAGCCTGTTGCTCGGGTTGGTTGGTACGGCAGCCGGAGTACTATTGGCCCGCCTTGGGATCGATCAGCTTTTGAAATTCATTCCACCGCAGCTTCCGCGTTTTGCCCAGACGCAACTCGACTGGCGCGTCCTCGGTTTCACGATTCTGATTTCGCTGCTCACCTGCCTCTTGTTTGGTCTGATTCCAGCATGGCAGGCTTCGAAGCCAGATCTGCAGCAGACCCTGGAACAGGGCCGACGCACAGCAGGTGTCGGTGGCGGTAGGCAGCGTCTTCGCCAGTTGTTGGTGGTCTTCCAAATCAGTTTGGCGGTCATGCTGGTTATTGGCGCGGGGTTGCTGATCAAGAGTTTTCGCCAGATTCGTCAGGTCGATCCGGGATTTAAGAGCGATAACGTCCTGACGCTCACGCTGACGCTTCCGCTTTCAAAATATCGTGAAACGCATCAGATCAACAGTTTCTATAACCAACTGGTCGAGGGCATCGTTGTTCTGCCCGGAGTGACTTCCGCAGCAATTGCTTACGACCATCCGCTGCAGGCGAACTGGATCGATAGTTTTGAGATTGAAGGACGTCCAGCGGAATCCGGCGAGTCGTTCTCAGCAAACTTTCATCCAGTCAGTTGGGACTATTTCAAAACTGTCGGCACGCCGGTAATCAGTGGTCGGCAGTTCACTGCCCAAGATGATCCCGACCATCCCGGCGTGGCGATCGTCAACGAAGCTTTTGTCCGTCGCTATTTTTCCGATCAGAGAGCTTTGGGCCAGCGAATAAAACCCGGTCCACCGGGACGGATTTGGCAGAGGAAGAAACTCACCTCATTTGAGATCGTCGGGATTGCGCGCGATGTGAAATCCGCAGGGCTAACGACCACCGCGGAACCTGCCTATTACCTTCCTGCGAGTCAGGCACCATTAAACGACATGACCATACTGGTGCGCTCCCAAACCGACGCCCTGGCGTTGGCGCCGGCGTTGAGAAATGCTGTCTGGGCCATCGATCCGAATCAGCCGATTGCCGGAATTGCCACCTTGAATAAGATCGTTGACGACAGCATCGTGCAGCCGCGATTGAGCATGCTCTTAATGGGTTTGTTTGGCGCGTTGGCATTAATTTTGGCGGCGGTTGGAATCTACGGATTGCTCTCTTATTCCGTAGCTCAGCGTACGCAGGAACTCGGCATCCGCATGGCGCTCGGCGCGCAGGTTTCGGATGTGCTGAGTCTGGTGCTGAAACAAGGGATGGTGCTGGCAGTGATCGGCGTCGGCGTCGGATTGTTGGGAGCGTTCGCGCTGACCCGGCTGATCAGCAGTCTCTTGTTTGGAGTTACGCCAACGGACGTGACGACTTTTGCTGCGGTCTCCGGGGTGCTGGTAGCGGTGGCTTTAGTTGCGTGTTACTTCCCGGCGAGGCGGGCGACGAAGGTGGATCCGTTGGTGGCGATTCGGTACGAGTGAAGAATTTGCCCAAGTTGAAAAGACTATTTTCCATATGTCATTTGGAAAGGTCCAAAGTCGAAAGTCCAAAGTCGAAAGCAAATACCAAGGACCAAGTCGCGAAGGGCAAAGACCAAAGGCCAAAATTCAACCGTCGCTGACCATCAAAGATCAACGGCCGTCAAACCGAATGGCAAATGAAGAATGATAAATGAGATATGGAGAATTAGATCGCACTCATTACCGAGTATCCAGAAAGGCCAAACAAATGCGTCACTTCCTCCTACTAGCAGCTACTCTTCTGATTTTTCTTCCAGCGGCGAGCGTCTCTGCACAGGACCAATCCGATCGCGATGCGGTTCGCGCGGCCGTGCTCGATTACGTCGAAGCGATCTACAACGTCGATCCCACGCGGATCGAGCGTAGCGTCCACCCGAAACTTGCGAAGACCGGCTTTTATCGCGGGCCGGACGATGCCACTTATCGCGCCGCCTCAAACATGACCTTCGAGCAACTGATTAACGTTGCCAAGAACTGGAACAAGGAAGGGAAGCTGTCGAGAGATGCGCCAAAAGAGATCACCGTTTATGAGGTGCTTGATCAAACAGCCACTGCAAAGTTAGTTGCCGCTTGGGGCATTGATTACATGCATCTCGCGAAGTTCGATGGCAAGTGGATGATCACGAACGTGCTTTGGCAAAGTCCGCCGAAGAAGCCGTGACGCGGCGAGACGGAGACGCGGCGAGACAGAGACGCGGGGGAAAGAGGGACGTGGAACTGATAGCGCGGACGGCCCCCCGTCCGCCCGCTCGATGCCGCGAATTCCAGGTAACGCTTGAGCTCCGAGAGCGCGGTAGCGAGCAGTTGCGGACGAGGCCGTCCGCGCTCCAAAGAGGATGCGGGGACACGGGGACGCGGGGACGCAGAGACGCGGGGGCAAGAGGGACTTGGAACTGGGAGCGCGGACGGCCTTGTCCGCTCGACTCCGATACGGTACGTGGGGAAATTGGTTCAAGTTTGAAGGAGGGCAACGATGTTGGCGGCAACTCTAACTGACATCCGCTATGCATTCCGCATGTTGCGCAAGAACCCTGGGTTTACGGTGCTGGTGGTTCTCTCACTTGCATTGGGCATTGGCGCTAACGCGGCGATCTTCTCCATAACTGATCGCGTGTTGTTACAGACTCTACCTGTTGCCGATCCGGAAAAGCTCGCGATCGTCACCTCGTTTGATCCTGCCGATGGTCCCGAAAACGACGCCTCGTTCTCTTATGCGATGTACCAGGATCTCCGGGACCGGAACGACGTGTTCCAGGGGATCATCGCTCGCGGCGGCGTACCAATGAACGTGAGTTATGGCTCTCACAACGAACGTGTGCGCGCGGATCTCGTTAGTGGTAACTATTTTCAGGTGCTCGGTGTGAATCCCTGGGCCGGACGCCTGCTCACACAGGAAGATGATCGAACTCCCGGAGGGCATTCAGTCGCCGCCATAAGTTACCGGTTTTGGGAGCGAAGGTTTGGCAAGGACCCGGCGATTATCGGTAAGACCATCCTTGCGAATGAGCAACCTCTGGAAGTGATTGGCGTTGGTCCACCAGGGTTCTTCGGAGTCAATCTTTCGTCGATGCCCGATGTTTGGGTTCCCCTGATGATGACTCCAGTATTCAATCCAGCTCCGCCAACCCGGCTGACCAGCCGGCGCCATCAATGGTTATCGTTGCTGGCCAGACGCAAAGACGGGATCAGTCGCGAACAAGCGGAAAATTCATTGCACGTCCTTTACCGGCAAATTCGCCAGTCAGAAGCCGAACAGTTAGCTCCCACAGTCAGTGCTTTCGATCGCGAACAGTTTCTTGCCAGACGAATCGCGCTGACGCCTGGCGATCAGGGCTTTCGCTCGCTCCAGTTTGAAATGCGGACGTCGCTCCTGCTGCTGTTTGGTGCGACTTGCGTAGTGTTGCTTATCCTCTGCGGCAATCTGGCAAATCTCGTCATGGCCCGGGCGACGGCGCGCGCGCAGGAAATTTCAGTGCGGCTGGCCCTGGGCGCAAGCAGAATCCGTCTGTTGCGACAATGGTTGATCGAAGGAGTGGTGGTGTCACTACTTGGCGGATTCGCCGGCGTGTTCGTCGCTTTATGGATTAAGGCGGGATTGTTGCTATTCATCCCGGCCGACTTTCGCGCGAACCTCGACGTGCCTTTTGGCTGGCGGTTCGTCGGCTTTACGTTTTTGGTTTCGGTCGTGATTGGTTTGGCATTCAGTCTGGCTCCTGCCGTGCAGGCTGCCCGTCATTCACTGATTCCGTCGCTGAATGCTGAGACTCGGAGTTTTACCTCCTCGGCTCGCTTATTCAGCTTCCGCAGTGGCTTGATACTTTTGCAGGTCGCACTATCGCTGCCCCTGCTGATTAGCGCGGCGCTGTTGCTCAGGACCTTACAAAATTTGCGTGCAGTCGATACAGGTTTTGGAAAAGACAATGTACTGCTCGCCACCTTGAACCCCAGCCTCAACGGTTATTCGCCGGAGAAGTCTCACGGTTTCTATAACGAGCTGTTACTTCGCACCAGGGCTTTGCCCGGCGTTACGGCGGCGAGTCTGGCCTCTGATTCTCCGATCTCCGGCGGTTGGGACCAGAACCGGATCGTAGTTGAGGGCTACACGCCTCGCGAGAACGAAAAACTAACCTCTGACGTTACCTATATCTCCGAAGACTACTTCAAAGCGCTCGGAATACCTTTATTGAGTGGCCGCGACTTTACAGAGCAGGACAGACTTGGTAGCGCCAAGGTAACCATCATCAACGAAAAGATGGCGCGCTATTTTTTCGGAGATGAGAACCCGATCGGAAAGCGCATCGGACTCGATGAAATTCCGGACACGACCATTGTGGGAGTCGTGAAGGATGCCAAGTACATTAACCTGCGGCAAGGAATGCGACGGCATTTCTATACACCGACCAGACAGGAGGCACGTCCTTCGAGTTTGACGTTGCACGTGAAAGTCGCTGGCGATCCGACGGCGATGGTGACTCTGCTGACGGGCGAAATCAAATCTCTCGATCCGCACCTGCCCCTCTATAACGTAAAGAGTCTGCAAGCTGAGATTGACGAGTCGTTAGTGCAGGAGCGTCTGGTGACCTGGCTTTCAACCGGTTTCGGGTTGCTCGCTACTCTGTTGGCAGCGATGGGACTTTATGGCGTGCTGACATTTTCGGTGGCACGGCGGACACGCGAGATTGGGATTCGGTTAGCACTCGGCGCTCAGCGTCGTGATGTTCTGGGGATGGTCTTCAAGCAGGGGCTGTTGCTGGTGTTGGTGGGCATCGCCGTTGGAGTGGGGGCAGCGTGGGCGCTCTCACGTTTTATTGAAGCAATGTTGTTTGGAGTGACGCCGACGCACACGATGGTGTTTGTCGTTGTGTCGCTGTTGATGTTGGTGGTTGCGTTAGTCGCTTGCTACTTGCCGGCGCGACGCGCGACGAAGGTGGATCCGCTGGTGGCATTGCGTTACGAGTGACGGGATGCGGGACGCGGGGATGAGGTGACGCGGGGACGCGGGGACGCGGAGACGCGGCGATGTGAATTGACTGGTTTTGTTGGTACGCGCAGTGATGGACACGCTGACCCGCGAGTTGATTCTGAAATCTCAAATCTCAAATCTCAGATCTCAGATCTCAGATCTAAGATTTTCCCACTAGGAACCTGAGACCTGAGACCCTGAGACCTGAGACCCGAAACCCAAGACCTGAGACTTCGTTACTCGAAAGGACGGCGACAACATGATCTCTCTCTTAAACGACCTGCGTTATGGCGCCCGCATGTTACTCAAGAACCCGGGCATGACGTTCGTAGTCATCCTCGCGCTCGCGCTCGGCATTGGCGCGAACACGGCCATCTTCAGCGTCGTGAACGCCGTCCTGCTGCGTCCGCTTCCTTATCATGAAGCCGATCGACTGGTGTTTTTGAACGAGCAAAGTCAGGTGCTCGATGAGATGTCAATCTCTTATCCAAACTTCGAAGATTGGCGCAGCCAGAATCAATCATTCGAAAAGATGGGTGTCTATAACCGCGCCAGTTATAACCTGACGAACAGCGGCGAGGCCGAACGCATCGTCGCTGCCCAGGCTTCCGCTGATCTCTTCGCCGCGCTGCGCGTCAATGCCGCAATTGGCAGAATCTACACGAACGAAGAAGACAAACCCGGTGGCACACCGGTCGTGGTTCTGAGTCATGGCCTGTGGCAGCGAAGATTCGGTGGCCAGACCAGCGTCTTGAACCAACCGCTAACACTTAATGGCAAGAGCTACACCGTAATCGGAGTGATGCCGCAGGATTATCTCTATCCCAGTCGCATTGAGATGTGGGTGCCGGTGGGCCAACTCTCAGATCAACCAAGTTGGAAATCACGTGGCAATCATCCCGGCTTGTACGGAGTGGCGCGGCTGAAACCAGGAGTGACATTTGAACAAGCGCAAGCGGACATGGCAAACATCTCTGCGAATCTGGAAAAGCAGTATCCGGATAACAACACGGGGAACCGCGCGCGTCTGCGACCGCTACTCGATGTTTATGTGAACGACGTGCGGCGGGCCCTTTGGGTGCTGTTTGCAGCGGTGGGTTTCGTCTTGCTCATTGCGTGCGCAAACATTGCGAATCTGCTGCTGGCCCGCGCAACTGCCAGGCAAAAGGAGATGGCCATTCGCGCGGCCATGGGTGCTGGTCGCTGGCGCATCGCGCGGCAGTTGCTCACCGAAAGTGTTTTACTGTCGTTGATGGGCGGGCTGCTTGGAATCCTGCTCGCGCGCTGGGGAATCGATCTCATTCTCTACATCAGTCCTGACGCGATTCCGCGCTCGCGCGAGATCGGCATGAACTGGCAGGTGTTGGTTTTCACGATTGGCGTTTCGTTTCTGACCGGCATTATTTTCGGACTAGTGCCGGCGATCCAGGCCGGCGCAGTCGCGTTGCACGAAACTTTGAAAGAAACCGGGCGCGGCGTGACGCGCAGACACTGGTTGCGCAGCTCGTTGGTGGTGGTTGAAGTGGCGTCCACGCTCGTGCTTTTGATTGGGGCGGGATTACTGATGCGCAGCTTCTATCGGCTGCAGAAGGTGGATCCCGGCTTCTCGTATGAACACCTGACCAGTTTCAGCGTCTCATTGCCGCAAAAGAAGTACACCACCCCGGAACAAAAAGCGACGTTCTTCAACCGGCTGCTCGAGAACATTCAAAGTGTTCCCGGTGTTGAAGCCAGGGCTGCCGCATCCGGTTTGCCGCTGGGTAACAATGGCTGGCAAACCAGCTACGCGGTGGTGGGCCAACCGCCTCCGCCGCCGGGTCAGTCCCCATTAATGGAAGCCTGCCTGGTGACGCCGGACTATTTCCGCACGATGAATATTCGCCTGCGCAGCGGACGCTATTTCAATGAACGCGACGATCGTTCGCACATGGCGGGTCGCGATCTGAGCAAGTACACCGAGAACCAAAGAGAAGCGCTCGGGGTAAATGCAATCATTATCGACGAGGAGTTCGCGCGTCGCCATTGGCCCAACGAGGAGGCAGTGGGCAAGCAGATCAAGTTCGGAACTGATGAAGATACGCCGGCAATAACAGTAGTCGGCGTAGTTAGTCGCGTAAAGATGGAAGGGCTCAATCAGGACTCAAAACGGGTGCAGGGCTATTTCCCGTTTGCACAGGTGCCGGCCAGCGGCATGACGGTGATTGTGAAAGGCGCTTCCGATCCCAATCAATTGATTGGCGCCCTACGGCAGCAGGTCACCGCGGTCGATCCGGACCAGCCGATCTACAACATTCGTTCAATGCACGACATTCGCGCCGAGTCGATCGCGCCGGAGCGGTTGAACCTAACGTTGCTGAGCATCTTCGCTGGCATTGCGCTGGTGCTGGCGCTCGTCGGCATCTACGGCGTCATGTCTTATGCGGTCACCCAACGCACACATGAGATTGGAATCAGGATGGCAATCGGCGCTCAGCCCCGAGATGTGTTTCGCATGATTCTGGGCCAGGGAATGACGCTGGCGTTGATCGGAGTTGTGATTGGGCTGGCCGGCGCTTTTGCTCTGACTCGTTTGATGGCGACGATGCTGTTTGGAATTGAGCCGACTGATCCACTGACGTTTGCTTCGATCGCGGCACTGTTGACTGGTGTTGCTTTGCTGGCTTGTTATCTGCCGGGACGGCGGGCGACAAAGGTGAATCCGATGGTGTCGCTACGGTATGAGTAGAGTGGTGCTTTTGGACCCTGTACTTAGTACTTGGAACTTAGTACTTGGAACTTAGTACTTGGAACTTAGTACTTGGAACTTAGTACTTAGAACTCAGTGCTTAGTGTTTTAAACTTAAATTTCAGATCTGAGATTATCTGAGATCTCAAATTTTCAGATCTCAGATTCAAAACCCAAACCAAACGAAACCCTAAAGCACGAAACCAAACGCTAACCAAAGCACAAAGCACAAAGTACAAAGCACAAAGCACACCTTAAAGGCATGTCCATCAATCGAGGTCTAACGGGTTGAGATAAGGTTTGTCTTTCTCCTTCTCGGCCCTCTTCATGGCCTCTTGAAACTTCTCTTCAAGAATGCGATCTCGGTCCTTCATCGAGCTCAGTTCCTGCGCGAAGATCTGTTCACGTACTTGTTTCTGTTTATCCAGGCCTTTAACCATCTCGTCAAATGACGCCAGCGGCCTGGTCTTTTCCTCGTGGGCAATTAATGATCCTGTCTGTGCGTCAACCGTCAATTTAGATTCGCAGCACGGGCAGATTATTGTGAATCGTGTGGTGTCTCCCATGATTAACTCCCTGTCCTGGCGCAGACTTTCCTTCGACAGACTGAATTGCACAGTAAGTATAGCACCGTAGCGGTTGGAGGTTGAGGGCAACTACCTTGGGATTGGTCATTGAGTCAAAAGGTTCATTTTCCATTTTCCATTTTC
Source organism: Pyrinomonadaceae bacterium (assembly GCA_041745915.1). Lineage (GTDB taxonomy): Bacteria > Acidobacteriota > Blastocatellia > Pyrinomonadales > Pyrinomonadaceae > PSRF01. Next base: position 9,652 of record JBGTHZ010000166.1, read on the forward strand.
CATTTCTCATATTTCTCATTACTCATTTCTCAAATAGTCATTTTTCTGATCTCAGCTCGTGATGCCTCATGTGGTTTCGTGGATCGTTCCTGGGCCGAGAGACGTGAACGATCCACGAAACCACACGAACGAACACGAACACGAAGAGTCAACAGTGCCGAAAGACCAATGGAAATGAAAATGGAAACTGGAACGTTCCCAACCTCAAACTAACACAGATAAGGGGCAGCCAAGCATGACTGCCCCCTTATACTGTCCCGCCGTTACGACCACTCTATGGGGTCACGGCATCCTTGATCCCTTTGCCGACCTTCTTAGCTCCCGAAACTGTTTTCTTGCCGACCGTTTTCGCTCCTTCTCCAACCGCCTTTGCTCCCTCAGCGGTCTTCTCTCCCGCGACCTTTGCGCCTTCGGCCGTCTTCTCTCCTACGGTCTTGGCACCGTCAACCACCTTGCCCCCAACATCCTGAGCCTTATCGGCGACCTCACTGCCTACATCCTTTCCCTTGTCAGCCGTCCAGCCCGCAGCGTCAGCAATCTTATCGCCCGTCCACTCGAGCGCATCACCAACATCATTCACTTCCTTCTCTTCGCCACTGGGCGAGTAGGCTCGCACAGTCCGCCGCCCATCGCTCGTTGTGGTGACAACCACTCTGGAAACCCGGGGGTTGTTTGGGAATACTCTTGTCTCTGTTTTCATGCCGCTGGCGTCAGTGGTGGTGGTGATTTCGGACCCGTCCTCCGCCGTGCGCGTAGTTGTCGTAGGGGCCAAATTAGCATTAGCGTTGGCTGTCTCGTCAGTCGTTGTGCAACTCGCCCCGAACATCGACAGAACCGCGACTGCCATTACTGTAAGAAACTTCTTGCTCACGTGTGATCTCCTCTCTCAAGTCTTTCAATAGCCAGAGTTTTGACAGTAATTCGGCAATAGACGTGCCAGCAAAATGATACAACGACTATTCCATTACTATTGATAAAAATTCTCAAGCGAAAGTGGGTTCGGTGCAGAAGAGTACGTCGACCCCTCAAAAGCGCCGCTAATAGTACGAAAACAAAACGCTCTTCGGTCACTCTTAAAAAGCGTACTCGGTAGAGCGGGTCGCTCAGGCCTCTTTAGTTGGGGGACTTCTAGCCCAACACCAACTTTCTGATCTCCGAATCCACGACAGTTCCCGCGGATGATTTGGCGCCGACATACCAGAAGTATGCCTGTCCCCGCTCAAGTCGCGCTTCTTGCACACTCAGACTCAAGCGCGGTTCGGTGGTCGTGGACTGAAAGACGATGTCGCCTTTCTCGTTCAGTAGCGTAAGCACAAAGCCACCCGCGCCAGGAACGTGCGACCATTGAAACTCAATCCGATCAGAGGTGATTGTTGCCCCTGCGCCCGGCGCCTGTAGCCCGGGGCCCGCTGAAATTCCATCACCGTGCCTCAAAGCATCTGATGAAGGAAGTTGGCCTATGCGCCCGCTCTCGCCCATGCGCAGATAAACAGCCGCGCTGACCGTCAACAGCAGAGCCGCTGCGAGCGCCCCGGCCAGTTGGGGTCGGTAGCGGACAATCCAGATGGGTGGCGCTATCCGATCCATTCCGGGAATTCGCAGGGCCTGAGCCTTTAACGCCGCCGGGGCGTGCATTAACACAGCGTTTGATTGAGAGGATCGGTAAAGACCTGCCAGGAGTTGGCGGCAAGTCTGACAGCGGCTCATGTGCAGCTCGACACCTTCCCGTGCCTCAGCCGCCAGGCCTCCCGCCAGAAAGGAACTCAATTCGCCGCCCGTGGGACAATTCGTTAGTGACATACTCTGCTTCCCCCCACTATCTATCAACAGACAAAATCTGCTACATCACTTCTAATGTGCGCTTCAATTTGGTTAAGGCGCCTCTGAGGGAGTTTTTCACTTCCTTCTCGCCTACGCCAAGCATTTCTGAAATCTCCCGCGGAGACATTCCCTCTTCGTAACGGAACTGGATCATGAGCCGCTCTTTCGGCCGGAGCCCGTCAAGCGCGCGACTCATCCGCTCTTCCGCCTCCTTTTTGATCACTAACTCTTCCGGAGTAGCTGCGGGATCGACAGGTTCGATTCCCATCCCCTCATCAATTTCATCTAACGAAACGGGACCACGCCTCCACGCGAGGTTACTTGTCAACCGCCAGAGATTTTTGTGACTCAGAACGGAAAAGATTCGCTCTAACGCATCCAGAGTCTCGACCAGTGTCAATCCGGGTTGACCATAGCGCAGTTGCTCATGAATCTCCGTCGGCGACAGGCCCTTCCAGAAGTACAGTTCAAAGATCCGCTGCTCGAGAGCCGGCAATTTCGCAACCGGTTTGAAGAGCCGCCTGCGCCCTTCCGTTGACCAGGCCCAGTTGATACACAGGTGCCTCACGACCTTTCGCACCCACGGCGTCAGCTCGCCCCTACGGCCGGCATACTTGATCGTTTTCATCCTGCGAAAGTCCTGCTCGCAGAGCTTCTCGCAGACATAGACGAACCGATCCATCGACTGATCGTAGTTGAAGCCGAGCGTGTGCAGGTAGGAAAAGATGATGTCAGCGTATCGATCTATGAATAGCTTCCAGGCCCTCTCAGGGTCGTCAGTGAAGAGTGTCAGGAGTTCCGCGTCCGACAATGAAGACACGATGGGACTCGCGTTTTCAAGCGCATCGCCTGCCACCTGCCTGCCCTCCTGCCAGTCTATCGTGACACTGAGACCACGAACGAGGATTACACAAGGCAAGAATCTACACCAAAGGCTGAAGAATGGCTCTCAAATTCTAGGGGTGGCTGCAATTACCAGGGGGAAAAACAAATTAGGATTCTGTCGGTCTTGTAGATGGATAACAGATCAGGCAGGCGGGCACGCAAGAATAGCGGGTCTCGTGCTTATGGAAGTTTCCATTCACAGAGCGTTTGAACAAAACTGTCCACGAACACACACGAAACTGCACGAAACAAAGACCACGAATCGTGTGCGGCTTCTCTGCGTTTCGTGTGCGTGGTTTCGTGTCGTTTCGTGTGTGTTCGTGGATCATGTTTTTCCAAGGCCTCTTCCATCACAATTCTCGGGCCGACGCCTTTGGAGTGCAGGCTCGACGAGTATACGGAGCGGTCAACCAGCGCCTACGGCTGGATGAAGAAGCGATCCCGATACTCTCCTGAGGAGATGAAGGCCTTTACCATCTCCGCCTGGATGAAGTTGCCGTTGAACTGGTCCAGCTTGTCGAGCCAGAATTTCCATCCGCCGAAATTCGTGTCCTGGCCCTCGTCCGGGTTGCGACGCAAATAGCCGTAGTACTGCATCAAGACAAACGCCCGGTTGAATTCCGCCTGCCGCAGCTCTGGGTCCTCGGCCACGCGCCGCACCGCCGTAGCCCGACCCGCCATCGTATTATTGGCCGTTAGGTCGGCAATGACTTGGTCGCGTTCCGCCATCGAGAGCACGCCTCCGGCGCGCTGATTGAGCTGGTCCACGAACTGCGCGGGGGTCAGCGAGACCGGGAAGGCGTCCAGGAAACGCTGCCGCTGGACGAACTCCAAAGCGTACGCCTGCTTATTAGCTTCGAGCGTTTGCTGCCAGTCACCGATGCCGACCTGCACCCCTTGCGAGATGCGCTCGGTGTCGGGCAGAAACTCTTCGCGCCGGATGATGGGCACGGTGCCGGACACGCCCGTCGAGGTCGAGTCGCCGTAGGCTGTCTTGAAGAAGCGGTAGACGAGGTAGCCAGTCTCCTGAAACTCGATGGACAGGAAGAAGGCTGCCGACACGTTGATGCGCTTGACCTCGCGGCACGGAACGTCTGTGCCGCACACTTCGATCTCATTCGACCAGAATTGCAGACCACCGGCATCTGGCTCGCGGTCGAGGAAGTCGCGGTAGTGTTGTAAGACGAAGGGGTCGGTGCCATCTACGGGGTTCTGCGTCGCCAGCGCGACCAGGAACGGGCTGAGCGCGGTGGTGCGGGCGCAGACCATGCGAGTGGCGAAATCCCGGCTGAGCGTCCGGTCAACCAGAGTCCCGTTTCCGCTGCGCAGCACCCGAAGGTTGGCAAAGGTCGTCGGGTCGTTGACTGATGGGAGGTTGAAGCAGAGGTCTATAGGCGGTGCGAAACTGGCGGTCGTTGTGATATCAAAGGCGACGCTTGAGCCAAAGATGATGTAGCCAGAGGGCAGAGTGCCAGCGGAGTTCGGGTCAATCGGGGCAATGGTCGTCATGCCGGCCGTCGTGACCTGCGAGAAAGTCGCCGACACGCCGTTGCCCTGGACGTTGACGTCTGTGCCAACCGGCGTCGTGAGGACAACGGGAGATGGCGAAGGTGAGGGCGTGGGCGTTGGTCCACCATCGTTGTCCATTATCGTGACTGTGATCTGGGCATCCATGATCGTCGCGTCAGTTGGATTGCTGAGATTTACTAAAAAGACCCGCTCACCATCGATGAGAGTATTGTTGATGATCGGAATACTGATGTTCGCGGTGGTCTCTCCAGCGGGGATGGTTACGGTGCCGTGCTTCGGCTCGTAGTCGCGACCAGCCTGCGCGGTACCGTCCTGAGTGTCAAAGTCAACCGTAATGTCGCGGTTAGTCGGCGACCCGAATGAAGAGATCTGCACATCGGCGGAAGCGACAACCTCTGACACTGTCACGTCGTTTCCGGACACTTGACGCTCAGGAATCCGGGTGATCACCTGCACAAAATTGTTGTTCGGGTTCGATTCGGGCGTCGAGGTGCTCGCAAAGGCCCGGTTTATGAAAAACCCGACGAATGGGTTTCTCATTACTAGCGTAAAGGTCACCGGTGTCCCGCCGGTCGGTGGCAATGATGGTATCCTGGCGGTTACGATTCCAAATTCGCCAACACGCGGCGTAGTGACCGTCCAGCCCGGCGGCGCCACGAACGACTCGAAGAATTCAAAGGGCTGTTCCCTCAGAGTAACGTTGCTGGCGGGGATGGTCCCAAGATTCTCGATCTGGATTGTGTAGGTAACGAGGAAGCCATTGTTGTCTAACCCGACTGGTGAAGCGCTCTTGGTGACAGATATGTCGGTGGAGTCGGAAGTGCCTGTCACCGGAGTGGGCCTCGAGGCCTCAGAGGTATCGGTCGGGTTTCCCGACGCGTCAAGTTTGGTTGCGGTGGCGGTGACGAACACACGGGCAGGGAGGACAATGTTGTTGCCGTTAGCGTCTGTGGGTACAAAGGTGAAGCCGAGATTACCGTTCGCATCGGTGGCACGGGTTACGTTGCCTATAAAGCTTTCCAGCTTGGGCTTGAGAGGGTTAGGGTTGGTAAAATCGGCATAGAACTCGAATGAGAACTCGGTGTTGGGCAGGCTGTCAAAACGGCCCACCAGGATTGTCGTATCGACGTTGGTGTTGGCGCCGGCGATGTTGAGGGTGTTTTGCGTGTTGTTGGCGCCTCCGTCCCCGTCGCCCCCATCAACGATGTCCTCGCCGTTGGCGTTTAGATCAATGTTCAGTCCGGCGTTTTCGTAGATCCTATTTCTAATGATGAAATTACTATTGGCTGTGCCTGGGACTAGCTCCACCACGACCACTCCGCCGCCTTGCAGTGAACCAACGATAAGGCCGTTATTAGCAATTTCGTTCCCCTCGACACGCGTACCGGATGAGTCGGTGATTTTCACACCCGCACCGCCATTGCCATTAGTGGGATTGCCATCGATCTCGAGCAAGACGCCAATGCCGTTTGCTCGAAGATCATTCTGGGGTGCCCCTGCAACAGAGATGCCGCTTCCCGCGTTAGCCGTGATCAGGTTGACAATTATCCGGTTGTTGTTCGCGCCGTTTTCGAGGCGCAAGCCATCAACCTGGTTGCCAACGGCTACCGCGCCGTTGCCGTCGGTGCCGATGAAGTTCCCGCCCACCACATTGTTGACTGCACCGTTGCCGGCTATAACTACCCCCGAGCCGTCGTTGCCAGATATGACATTGGCATCCTCGCGCAAATCTGATAAACGGTGCCTTAAACCATCCCAACTCACATCCGTCCCGGGAGAGGGTTGTTCCAACAGTTCATCGAGGTCAGCGAGCGAAAATGCCCCGATCTGACTGTCGCGGGTGTCATCGAGCTTGACGCCGTTGCGACCATTAGGCTGGGCGGCAGTGCCATCCTCATTGATGCCGATGTAGTAACTCGTAAGCGTCAGATTCCAGTCTCGAACTGAACAGACTCCATTGAGGTTGTTGCCGCCGATAACGCTGGGCGGCTCACCGGGCATCGGTTGGGCGTTACCTCGGATGGTGGTATCGACGGTGTCGATTAGTTCGATGCCGTTGCCGCCATTGCCGGTAACTTGAGATGCCAGGAGTTGGAAGCCCCTGGCAGCCTCCACGAAGATGCCACTCTGGTTGCCGTCGATTTCACTAAAGCGCACCATATTATTGTCCGCTCCCGGCATGACCTGGACACCAACGACGTTATCCACGGCTGTGACCCGGTCCAGTCTGATGTTGTCCCCACCAAAGTGGAATCCAGCGCCAAAGTTCCGCACCGATAGTCCCTGCACGAAGATATTATTGCCCGAGAGCACGAGGCCGTTTGCTGACCCGGTCACGCTGCCATCAAGTCTCAGGCCATTGGCAATGAGATCAACACTCTCGGTAACGGGAGGCAGCGCGGTCAGTAACATGACTGTTTGCCCGCTCAGAGCGGGGTCAACTCGAATCACGTCAGTGCCCGAGTTGGCATTCGCATCCAGTATCGCCTGGCGCATCGAACCGGAGCCGCTATCGTTCGTGTTAATTACTTGAAAGTTTGCCGCATAAGCCGTTGGCTCCAGCAATTCCCGTAAGCCAATCGGTAAAGCGAACCAGGCGGTCGCCACCACCAACGCGGCCACCAGACAGAACCGCAGCCCTGCGCCTCTCTTCGGATTTCTCATGCCTTCAGCTCTCCTAAAAGGTGGTTGGGGTCTCGAGCAAAGGGTGAAGCGCCTGGTTGATGCGGGCGTTGTGTGGGGGCGGATTTTCATGGAAGCTTTCCTTTCAGAGATGGTTTCACCCCCAATTAGGGGCAAGTCAGTTATAGGAGCGGACGCCAGAGAGCGCGTGTCGTTCAACACCTGCCGCCAGTCTCAATTCATTCGCTGAACCGATTTCGTCCTATGTGTCGCGTTTCATCTTGTGGGGTTGCGGCTTATATCGAAACTCAGGAGACTGGATCGAATGAACAAACCTATCCACGAACAGGTAGAGCGTGGCCACCACACCTCCGAGCTGCCGGCAAAATGAGTACTCACTTATCTACAACAGACATTTTTTCTGTCGGGAGGAATACGCTGAAATTTTTTAGCCGTAATACCCGGCCAGAATGATCACAGTTTGTTCACGAGTGGGCGGCGAGCCACGGAGGTGAACCCAACCTCCCCGATGAAGCGCTCTCCTATGAAGTCATCGCCTCATCTTTCTGGTTCCGCTCGGTCAGGACCGTCATCGTCACGAGGTCGTCCTTCTCCTTCACGGACGCTCCTCAGAAACGGACTCACACGGAGCCTGGCGCGAAATGGCCCGTCGAAGCCTTCTCTCCAATCAATTGTCGCGTCTCCGATTCCGGGCGAACCGGCAAGGCTGCCAAGCCCTTGCACCGTGATCACCAGGCTCTTGAGGACTTGACGCCCGGCGCTCTCCCCCCGGTCGTCGGGCATGAGAAGTCCGATCAAGACACCGGCGAGCGCGTTGCCGTCCTGATCAGCGAGCAGGAATGGCCCAGTAAATCCTATGTCGCCCGGTGGGGCTGGGTTCAGGATTGCAGCGACCTCTGGGGCAGCGTCTGGCGCACGAGTCTTGCCCGTCGGGTCTGACGAATCGACAGCGGGGAGCCGCGACAAGCCGAGTGGGGAGTACGGGGACATCAGCACGGGGCCTGACGCCTCGCCAGCCGCGAGGGAAGCGGACAGAGATTCTAAAGAAAAGTCACCTGACACCTCTTCGCTGAAGCCGGAGTGCTGGAAGTAGAGTTGAGCGTTGAATAAGGAAAGCAATCCTTGGCTCGAGCGCACACTGCCGTCCGCGAAAGCGAATTGCGCTACGCCAGTATGTCCGCCGCTTAAGGAAAAGGAGCTTGAAAAACCGTCGGAGGTGTTTGCCCGGAGGTCATAGGGGTTGTTTGACGGACATTGAAACACTGGTACTCGACAACGCAACTGGTTGAAGGTGACTCCCGGCATGGTGGTCCAGTCCTCCCCGGCGACGCCTAACTGCATCTCCTGTCGAATAATGGGGAGTAAGCGGTTCAGCGCGCCCGTGGGTTCGGTTCTGGTGCGTCCGAAAATATCGCCGAGCGTCGCTTCCCCGTTCCCGTCGCTGTCCAGATTTCTGAAGGCCTCCGCGAACATGATCGTGTTGCTGGTTCCATCGGTGAACCTCGTCAGCACAGTACGCCAGGACGAAGGCATTTGAGCGACCAATCCTCCTATCTCTTCAGCGCCGCGTTTACCAATGTTGGAGAGCATCTGGAAGCGCCCGCTATCGGCAAATGGGTTAGGAAAGATGTGAGGGATACCATCCAGGCAAACTTTCCCATCAACCGCAGCGGTTCTACCGGGCGCCGCTGCCTTCGCCGACAAACACCCCCTGACTGGATCCCAAAGGTGATTGAAACCGTCTTTCTGATTGTTGGGATACTGTCCCCCAAGTCCGATTGCGTCAAAGAAGCCTGTAGCAGGAGGGAGACTCCCATTGGCTCTCTGATAGTTGTTTACTGCAATGCCGATTTGGCGGAGGTTGTTGGTACAACGCGCCTTGGCCGCCGCCTCACGAACTTTCTGGACGGCGGGCAGCAGCAGCCCGATGAGGATCGCGATGATCGCGATCACAACCAGCAGTTCGATCAGGGTGAATCCCGCCTGGCGCCCCGTATCGGGCCGCGCGGCGTTTCGTGTGATTGAGTGGGTGGCGAATCGAGTAGTTAATGCGGGCGATATTTGCTGTAGGGTTTTCATAGAAGCTTTCCTTTCAGAGAGCGTTCAATGCTCGTTAAAGAGTCAGTTATGAGATTGGAACGAATGAACAAAACGATCCACGAACACACACGAAACGACACGAAAACAGGACCACGAATTCGTGTTCGGCTTCTCAGCGTTTCGTGTGCGTGGCTGCTCGTTATTTCGGGGCGGTGGCTTCGTGTCGTTTCGTGTGTTTTGGCGGATCATGTTCTTCCGACTGTCCCAATCCCTTCAGGGCTGATTGAGATCAAATCAGCAGGCTCGTTTTGACGACCCTCTCTTCGAACTGAATGGCTTGCTCACGCTGTTCGTACCCAGGAAAGCCAGGTTCGGCGGGGTTTAACGCCGGAGACGGGCATCCGTAGTACCCGGCGACACGGTGGAGCGTGGCCTCTACACCTCCAAGGTCGGTTAATCGATCGTCACTTCCCTACAACAGACAAAACTCTCCGTGGCGAGAGCTGCAGAAAAAAAGTATTTTAAGGGCAGGTAATGTCCTTGGCGGCAAAGGAGTAATGGCGGACCTTCAAGAAATACAAACTCAGCGGTAATCCCCGACGAGGATGAAGGGGGCCCAGTAGCGAGGATGGGTCAATTGGAGGGGTTGATTGTTTTCGATGTACGACAGCTCACCGCGCAGCATCGCCCTTTGAGTAGCGGCGAGCGCGTCGGCCTTGGACTGCGAGCGGAGGTTTTGGTAGAAGGCTTTCATGAACTCGGTGGTAGATCGGTCGTTAATGGGCAGGAGGCTCGCCAGCACATTCTCAGCTCCGGCATGCAGGAACGCTTCGATCAACCCGATGCGATCTAACTCTTTAGCCTCGCCGCCGCTGGAAGAAAAACTCTGGCCGGTCCGGCAGGCCCCGAGCGTGACCAGCTCCGCCTTCAGTCCCAGCTCCAGGATTTCGCGAACGCTCAAGGCTCCGTCGTCTTCGCGAGTGCCTTGGAGCTTGAGACGCGATAGCAGGGGCATCTGCGTTTCTGAAACGGCATGGGTGGCCAGGTGGATGAATTTGAAGCGTTGAGATTGTTGCTTCAACTCGGTCTCGCTCGCTCTCTCACCTGTGCGCACCTCGCCGCCGAAGATGCTGGCCACGGCGCGGGCCTCCTCGGCTGCGAATTGCAGGGGCGGTAGTTCCGGCTCGTCCGACTCGTCTCTTCCGAAGCTGATCATCTCGCCGGAACGTGAAGCAGCCGCGTCCGTCAAGCGATTCAAGAACCGTTCGGATGTCAGGTACGTCGCCGACGGCGTGTAGAAAATGGAGTAGTCCTCGATCAAGAATCTCGCACGTTCCTCCTCTGAGCGTGCTAGCGCCGCGAAGGGTAGGTCATGGAGGAAGCCGGAGGGTACGAGCCCGAGCCTGCGAACCCCTTTGAGAGCGCCCGCTTGCTCCAGCGGTTCGATCAGCACCCGGCGGAGATCTTCGGCCACTGGTTGCCAGTCCGAATCTGAAGTGCCGGAAGAGGATCTTCCATTGAAGATCATGGACCGCAACAGCTTAACTTTGGCTGAGAGGTTGGGTGTGCTGACCGGCAAGGTCGCGCTCCGCAGCGTTGAGCGAGTGATGACCAGAGCAAAAACCTTGTCCCCTGCAAACACGTATTCCACCAGCGCAGTCTCCGCATTCAGGGCTTTCTGCACTGAAGCCAACTCGGCTGGCCGCGCCTCACGCACGAGCCGGTACTGCTTCTGCTCCATTTCCGATTGCAGAACCAGGTCTTCGTAGTCGCTGTAGGCTTGCCGGAGTTGTTCTCTCAAACCAGGGCTCTCGCGCTCTCTGAGCCCTGCCGACAATCGCTCGATACGGACCACCGCTTGCGCCTCCTTCGGTTTTGCGGTCGGTAAATCAGGCTTGCGGTCCTTGATCTGTGCGACAAAGTTCCTGAAGGCCCGGTATCTCAACTGTTCGACGAGATGAAAGGCCTTCACATCTTCCGTTCGAGGAGTTGCGGCGGATGTGTTGTCTCCGTTCGGCGCTGGCTCCAACAGCAGCGTGAAAAGGCGGTCATATAGCTGCCGTTTCTGACCCCGCAGGAATCGGTTCTCATCTGAGCTCAATACGTGTGACTCGATCTCCGCCGCTTCAAGTAGATGATGGAGAGAGAGAGCGCGCTTACCCTGACGCTCAGCCAACCCGGCCTCGGCGACGTGATACAGAACCTCTCCGTCCCAGTACGTCCCATCGAGCGTCTGAAAGATTTCAACGGCCCGAGCCAACGACTCGGAGGCCTTCTGCCACACGCTTAGTTCGGCGTAAATCTGTCCCTGAAAGATGAGCGCGCCGATCTTGAACCTTGGATCGGATTCCTCGAACTTCAACGCCCGTTCGATGTGCTGTAGGGCAAGTTGCGGTTCTCCTTTGAGCAGATAGCATTCGGCGAGGTAGGCAATGCGATATTTGGCGAGGGAGGGTGTGTGACGCTCGCGGTCAGGCAACTCCTTCAGTAAGTCTATGGCCCGGTCAAACTCCCCCAGACCCCTGTAAACCTTGGCCAATTGAGTTTCGACGTCGTTCTGAGTTAGCCGGTAGCCGATTCGTCGGCTGACTTCCAGACCCTTTTCAAAGTACTCGGACGCCCTCTTGTAGTTTTCAAGCCCCCAGTACAAATGGCCCAGAGCCGAATAAGAATCGCTCAGGCCGGCCAGGTCGCCAACGCGTCTCTTAATTTCGAGGGCCTCGTTCTGGTACTTCAAAAACTCCAAATAGTCGCCTTTACCGACGTGGATGTGTCCGATGTTGGTGAGGGTGATTGCGGCACTGCGCAGGTCGTTCCGCCGCCTGTAGATTTTCAACGCGGGCTCGTAATACTCGTCGAGCGGGCGGTCGAGCTCGCCTTTGAGCCACCAATAGACAACACCGGTGTTTCGCAAGGCGTCGGCCTCAATCAATTCGTCCCCAGTCTCGTGCCCGATTAGTAGCGCTTGTTGGAGAAGTTCGAGAGCGGCATCCGCCTGGCCTTTCGAGTGGTAAAGAACTCGGCTCAAGTCTATCAGCCCACGACCTTCGAGCCTGCGGTCTCCGAGCTGCCTGGCCAGATCAACGCTGTGTCTGTGCGCTTCTATCGCGGCGTCCGGTTCGTTGGCGTTGAAGCGGTTGACGCCAACGGCATTCAGCAGCCTGGCTCGCAACGCCGTGTCCCGGATGGTCTCCTGACTCAATTCGTTTAGAACTCGTTGAGAGGAGAGAAAGTCTCCGCGGAGTTGATGGCAGATCCCCCGCTCGACTCGCGCCTCGACGAAGTCGCCTTTCAGAAAGAGGGCGCGCTCGAAATGACCGGCGGCCTCTTCCAGCCGCCATTCCGTTTTCGCCTGAGCGCCCTGGCGGAAAAAAAACTGGGCCAGAGGTTCTCGCGCCAGGGCAAGGCTGATCATGAGAATCAAAACGGATATAACGCGGAAGCGCCATTTGGGGGAGATGATGTTCATCCGCCTGCTCGACTTCAAACCAGAGTCAGTTACGACCGGCGTAGACTCTTTATAAGCTCGCTTGGGAACCGAGTGGCAATCGTTGAGGTTTGTAGACTTTTCTTCTGAACTCTCCAGCCGAGTATGAGGCATTCGCTGCTCCGATCCAACCACTTTTCTGCACCAAACTTCAATAAACTCAAACTAACTTCAATTTTTGACGACCGACGGATCGGGCTCCTCTATTGACTTTCACCTGGAATTCGACTAGAAGCAATCTACTCAGTTTTACTTTACCCGGCGCCGTGAAGCCGCAAAATTTCGTCAAGACGGTTCAACTCGCTGCAGGTTCTCATTAATACATTCACGAATACATTCACGAATACATTCACGATTCGATATTTGATTGTTTTCCTGGCTCCGGCCGGAAAGCGGATCAATTGACAACTAATTCAGCGATCCCCTAAGGAGCTTTTTTCATGCGCAGACTTTTTCCCCTCGCGGTGGCAATGCTGTTTCTCTTCGCAGCTTTGCTGCCCACACAGAACAGCTTCGTGGTTAGCGCCGTCTCGGACGGTGAGCGCCTGGCGATGTTCTGCAAGCCCTCCGTGGTTCGTATTATTGACGGAGTTGCTGGAACGTTTTACTTTGCGCCTCCCAAACAGCAGGCAAAGAATTACACCGTTTCCTATATCGGCCTTGGTTCTGGCTTTTTCATCAACTCAAACGGCTACATCGTAACCAACGCTCACGTGGTGAACACCTCGCACGACATCAAGCAAAAGGGTGATGAAGCTGGCCACGAACTGTTGTTCTCCCAGCTACTCCAACAGGTGGCGAGCGATTACAACGTGAACCCAAATGCTCTTACGCGTGAGAACGTAGCCTTTATCAGGAACTATTCGCGGCTAACGGAAATGAAGGTGTTCCACCACGTCATTATTCCGGACGGCAGTGTTTACGAATTTGAAGAGAAGCAATACGGCGCTCCGGTAGGACAGGGCAAGGATGTAGCGGTAGTTAAGATTGAAGTGAAGAACGCTCCGGTCCTGGTTCTGGGAAATTCGGATTCGGTTAAACTACAGGACCACGTTACGGTCCTTGGTTACCCCGGTGCTGCCGATACATTTAACTCCGGAATACTCGATTCAAAGTCATCGCTCGAGGCCTCCATTACCGACGGCAAGATCTCGGCCCGGAAAAGATCTGCCAGCGGCGCCCCTGTGCTTCAAGTCAGCGCACCCGCGACTCACGGGAACTCGGGCGGGCCGGTGATGACTGACAATGGTGAGGTTGCTGGGTTGTTGACCTTCGGTGGCGATAGGGTTAACAATCAGGAAGTATCGGGCTTTGCTTTTGTGGTTCCCTCCAGCACTGTTTTGGAGTTTGTTAAGGCTGCCGGCGTAACGAATGAATTAGGGACGGCAGACAGGGCCTATCGCGAAGGGCTGGAACTCTATTGGGCTGAGAATTACTCGGGAGCTATTCCGAAATTCGAAGAGGTCAAACGCCTTTTCCCAGAGCATTCGGAAGTCAGTCGGTTGGCCCAGGATAGCCAGCAGAAGATCTCCGAAGGAAAGGATAAGTCTGGCATGCCAACAAGTTGGATAGTAGCCGGCGTCCTGGTTTTTCTTTTCATAATCGTCGCCGTCATAGTGATCGCTGTCGTCGTCTTTTTGCTCATGCGCAGAAGAGGTAAGGCCGAATCTAAATCGCCCACTGGTGTTGGGACATCACCGGCTCCGATGGCCGGAGCAGCGCGTGCAAGCGCGCCGAAACCGGAATCACCGCGTCCTACGCCGTCGCCTTCATATTCCGCTCCTCCTGCCAAGAGCCGACCCATCTCACCGCCATTCGTCCCTCAACCAGCCATGGCAGGCGCTGATAGATCAGCCACCGTTGATCTTTCTCGGACCGTTGCCATTATCCCGGAGGGTGATACCGCTCCTATCAACTACGGCTCAATAAAGTTTGTTTCAGGGCTACTGGCAGGACAAAAGTTTGACGTCACCCCGGACGGATCCTGTATTGGCCGCGATTCGACACTTTCTGAAATCGTGATTACAGATCCTCGGATATCCAAACGCCACGTTTGGATCGGAGTAAAGGACGGACGAGTGATCATTACCGATCAGAACTCTCGTAATGGAACCTTCGTCAACGATCCGAAATCACAGCGAGTGACAGAGACGCCGCTCAGTCAGGGAGACACGGTGATTCTAGGCGAGTCTGACGTCGCGCGATTCGAGTATCAGAAGTAAAAAATACAACTGAAGACCTGAAAGCATTTTCCACTTTTCGTCTTACGCGACGACCCCAAGGAACTTTCCCGCCTCTCGAGCGTCTAAAAGGAATATCGATGGCTCACATGAGCACTGCTCTTGTATGGTGCAAGATCAGTTGAGCCGCGCGTTCCAAGCATAGCCATAAGAGAAACTGACTCTTCTCGCGAGGGGTTATGAAGAGAAAAACGCTTGCCTTATTAGTTGCAGTTGTGACTTTCACTATGGGCCTTCTCCTCGCGAAGCTTTCTATTCCGCAGATGCGCCTCAAAACACCTCCGAACAGAAGCAATTTGCGGGTTAACGCCTACTCCTTGTCCGGTCCATTCGGCTACGAGAACCTCACCATCTTTCTGATTCATGGGCCCGATCTACCCAACAACAAGCTGTTCGTGCCTTTGCAGGAAGCGATGGAACGCAAGCTTGTGATTGTGCATGAAACGAGCGACGTAAACGAACTCGCTATCGAAAACCTGTCTAAAACTGACGAAGTCTTCGTTCAGGCTGGTGACATAGTGAAAGGCGGACAGCAGGACCGTGTACTCGCCGTTGATCTAATCGTGGCCGCTCGTTCAGGAAAGACACCGATAGATGCATTTTGTGTCGAACACGGCCGCTGGCAACAGCGTGGAGCGGAGCCAGCGGAACAATTCGGCTCCTCCGAT
This sequence comes from Pyrinomonadaceae bacterium, assembly GCA_041745915.1. Classification (GTDB taxonomy): domain Bacteria; phylum Acidobacteriota; class Blastocatellia; order Pyrinomonadales; family Pyrinomonadaceae; genus PSRF01. The sequence goes on from JBGTHZ010000166.1 coordinate 24,966, forward strand.
GGCATGGTAGCAACTAAAGAACTGAAAATGGCCGCCAAAGAGTCGCGCTCGCAAGCTAAGGTCTGGGACGAGGTCGCTGTGGCGCAGCGAAGCTTGAGCAGAAGCGTCAACGATGACGTAGCAGGAGTTGCTTCCCGGTCGAGCCTTCAGCTAACTATCGAGAATGAGAAGGTGCAGGAGTCGGCCGCTGCCTATACAAAAAAACTCTCATCAATAGTTGAAGAAAAGAGCGATGTGATCGGATACGTGTTTGCGATCAACGGCAAACTGAACAGCGCGGATGTCTATGCTTCAGGCGCATTGTTTAAGAGATTCTGGCCTAAGCTCTTAAGGACTACTGCGATTGAGGCAGTAGCGGAACGCCACGGGAGTGAAAAAACGGAGACAGTTTCCGCTGACGCAATCCAAGACTTTCTTGCCGATGCTGAGCGGGGGCAGGAATCCACGAACGAGGTCACTGAGCGAACTCACATGATCAAACGAGAGAATGAAAAAAACTTGTTCTTTGAGACTCGTGACATGGCCCAGGCCGGAGCTTGGGTTCATCGAAGCTACCTCCTGAAATAGCCTGGGTTGGGATTAGCGGGTTGAACTTATCGCCCTCAGGAGTCCCAGCGTCAGGACCACGAACAACAAGAGCTGTCGCACCGGCACTAAGAGTCGGGCTCGATCATGTCGCTTTTGCTTGTGGAGGATGAAGCTGAACTTGAAAAGGGTGGCCGCAGCGCTTTCGGCAGAAGGTGTTGAGAACACGGGTGTGAAACTCGACGAGACTCTGGGTAAGAGATATGTGGCTCTTAAAGATCCTGATCGCATCGCGTGGGAATTCTACATGATGTGACAGCTAGCAATCAGCAGATGTCAGACAGCAACAGACCAGAAAACGGCAAGTCCTGTCGTACTTGACAAGCAGAAAATACGGACCAGCTCGCTTCTTGTCGGGTTTCGGCAGAAAGCCGCGTAGCTGTTGGGGATCTTTGGAAGAACCCAGACGAAGTCTTCGTTCAGGATGGCGAGATAGTGAAAAGTGGGCAGGAGACTTGCGAGAGGGCGCAGGCAGGAGCTTGGGTTCCTATTTGGCGAAATAACGGATCACGAAAGAACCAGGTACGCTAAGCGCAAATCATCAAAGAGAGGATCCTGTGGCCTCCGGATCCGGGCCGAGATAGCAGACATGGCCTCCTGCTCCTGCCTCTTACCCTCTCTGAATCTCAAGCGGGAAAACTGTATCCATGATTGACGCCCCGCCATCCACATGAATGATCTGTCCGGTGATAAATCCGGCTTCCTCCATGCACAGAAGTGCGACCGAGTTTCCGATGTCTTCGGGGGTTCCGAGCCGCCGCATCGGCGTCCACCCGCCTTCGTGCCATGCTCGCGTAGCGTCCTGGACTTCTTGGGGCAGGACGCGCAAGACGCCCCCTTCGATCACGTTGGGCGGACCGAAGATGCCTCCCGGGCTGATGCCGTTGACGGTGATCCCTCGTGGGCCCAGCGCCACTGCGAAATAGCGGACCAGCGAATCGAGCGCAGACTTCGCAGAGCCCATCGCCACCCAAGGCTGCCAACTTCCCGTGCGGCCGCCGGGCGTGTAGGTTATCGCGATCAGGCGGCCCCCATCACCCATTAGGCGTGCCGATTGTTGTGCGCCGATTAGAAACGCCTTGGCCTGTGAATCCATCGCGGTGTCCCACTGCTCCACCGTGAGCTCCAACGGCTTTTGATAAAACGTCGGAAGCGTTGTGCGTGCGTTGCTGACGAAGAAGTCGAGCTTACCGAACTCTTTATCGACCTTCTCAAACATGCGGATGATCTCTTCGGGTCGTGAGACGTCGGCCTGCACGGTGAAGCCATCCGCACCGCGCTCGCGCACATGATCGAGCGTGTCTTTGGCAGCAGTTTCATTTTCGAAATAGTTGATGGCGACATTCACGCCCTGCTCCGCGAGCTTGAGAGCGATTCCTCGGCCAATGCCCCGTGAACTACCTGTGATAAGAGCTACTCTTCCTTTGAGCGACATAGCGACCTCCTTAAGTCTTTCATCGAACTAATCACCTATCGGTACTGCATCAGCGAGTCAGTGCAGACGAGCAGCAAGCCTGTACAGATAACAGTTCTCCACCACTACATCAATGATTCGCTGACAGCCATCATCTCCGAAGCCGAGATCAAGATTGGCACGGTCAACCGACTCGTCACCTTACGCGTTGCCCACCGCTTCACGGTGAATGAAGAACGAAAGATCGTTGAGCAGGAGAACCACTTCGACCCCCGCGATGTGACGAACCCGGGCTGGCAAAATGCCTGAGTTATGGCTCCAGGTATTTCGCAGTAAGGGTAGTATTTCTTGACCAGGAGAAAATACCGACTCAGCCCCGCTTCTTCTCGGGCTTCGGCAGAAAACCTCGTAGCTGTTGAGGATCTTTAGAAGAACCCGGGCGCTGTTGTGGGCCTGACTTCGCACGTTCCTGCTTGTCCTTCGCGATAGATTCCTTTAATCGTTTTTTCGCACGCTTGTTCATCAGCAGATTATATATAGACTCAGCCAGCCGAGTCGGTGGATCAGTTTGATTCTGGAAGTCTAGAGTTCAACCTTCAGGTTGTGGCTTCCCCACCACAAACTAAAGTTTGAACTCTAAACTAGCTGACTCTTACGTTCCTTGCGCCCTCTCGGGTCTGTGTCTTCGCAATCTGCTCCAGGTAGTCGCTTAGCTCCTTGTGGCCACCGTAGGCGGCCCAGCCGGCGGGCGAATTGTTGACCTTGGTATCTTTGACGCTTGGGTTTGCACCATGTTCGAGGAGGAAATCAACAATCGTTCGATGGCCTCGGAGCGCGGCGTAGTGAAGACCCGTGCCGGCGTAATCAAAACCGGAAGGGATGGCATTGATATCCGCACCTTTCTGCAATAACAATTTGGCTGCCTCCAGGCGATTGTGCATGCAAGCGTAGACGAAAGCATTGTTGATGATGTCCGGTGAATCGTTGGACCACAGCCCAATCTTCGTCTGCAGCTCGTGCTTAATAGGCTTGGCCAGGTTTGAGGTTAGCGGGTCTCCAAATGGCCAATCGATCTTACCGGCCTCGGGCTTGAGACTCCCATCACTGTTAAAGAAGCCCTCGATCAAATCAACTCGACCTAACCCGGAAGCGATGCGCAGATTGTGAATGGACGCACCGCGCTCGAGGAGCAGGTCGATAACACCATCGTTACCCCAGTACAGCGCCTCTTCCAGTGGCGACCATCGCCCCGTGCCGTTGATAGACGCGCCGGCGTCCAGCAGAGCTACGGCAACTTCAACATTACCAATGCTACCGGCAGCACACAGTGGACCATTGATTTCCGCTCCTGTGTCAATCAGGACCTTAGCCAATTCGACCTTGTTCGGCACGTCGACAGCATCGAGCACTAAACATTGCAGCAAAGTGGGATGACTTCTTGAGGAACGACTGGTTGCCAGAGAGGGATCCTGGCTGACCAGGGACTTGAGGTCGTCGACATCGCCCACCTTAATCGCGGCAATCGCGGGATGGAATTTTCTTTCCATTAAGATCAGCTCGAAAATATGGTCTTGAAGATCAGCCAGAGATTCTTCAGTTCTTATATCCCGAGATATCCGGAGAATCAAATACCTGGAAGCGTAAAGTCGTACAACTCAGTCGTACGCTTGAGTTTCGTTCAGCAGCATTACTCTCGGGGTCGTAATACCCAGAGGACTATCGCTTGACAAATCATGCCACGGCGCTATATACCTACTGGTAGGTACTTGGGGAGCATCTCCTATGACTGAGACACGCAATCACATCATGGACGTAGCACGGAGCCAGTTTTTCAAGACAGGCTACGCTGGTACTTCGATTAACTCCATTGTTGACGCTACCAAGTTCACTAAACCCACCGTCTATTACCACTTTAAGAATAAGGCTGAGCTTTTCGCCTCGCTGGTGCACGATGCCTATGACCGCTGTTTTGAACATCGCCAGAATGCCGTTGACGCGCAACTTCCGGCCTCAGAGCAGCTTCACCAGGTAATAGCGGCTGACTTCGCTTTCTGCCTGGCAACACCGGATCTGGTGCGCTTTGTCGTGGCGCTTACCTTCGCCCTCCCGGACGATCACTCCATCGATCTTACTCCGATTCATACCCGGGATCATGAGTTCTTCTCCGCACTTATTGAACGCGGGATCAGCACCGGCGAATTCGATTCTGTGAACGCAGGAGACGCGGCAGTAGCGCTTCAGGGACTTATTGCAATCAACATCATGTCCTTTTTGAAGATGGGCCACGGGCCCGAGTTTCTTTCGCCCAAACGAGCGCGTGATGTCGCGAATATTTTACTTAACGGGATTGCTGAGAAAGGAAAAAGTAAGGGCAGTAAGAAAGGGAGAGTGTAGGTGTGTGATGAACAGGCAGATCTGGAAACAGTTTACCCCATTCTACTTTTACACTCCGCTCGCGCTGGGCCTGGGCGTGGCGGCGATGATCAGCGAAACGCGCTCGATGACGAGTATCTTATTTCTGTTTCTTACCGGCGTTCTAACCTGGGGCCTTATCGAGTATTGCTTGCATCGGCTGGTTTTTCACTTTGAGGCGCAAACCGAAAAAGGACGCAATTTTGTATATGCAATGCATCTCTCTCATCACGCGGACCCGAAAGCTATGAACGATCTCTTCGCGAGTTTGAGGCTAAGCTTGCCCCTCGCGCTTTTGTACTGCTCGATAGCCTTTGCGTTCACGAGAAGCTGGCAGGCTGTGGTTTACTTGTTCATAGGCCTCACGGCAGGATACTTCAGCTATGAATTCCTGCATTACCAGGCTCATCATCGGGCGCCGCGTTTACGCGTGCTTCGCTATCTGAAGAAGTATCATCTCCTCCACCATCACCAGTCCTCTGCTCTGCGGTTCGGTGTTACCTCACCGATTTTCGACTACCTCTTCGGCACCTTTCAATCAACCCAACGAAACCCAACTGTAAAGTAGGAGGGTGATTAGCTATTATTTGAGGTTCCTGATTAAGACGACGTCTAATTTCGCAAGGACCGTAAACCTGGACCTGATCGTTGTTTAAGAGGATAGATCAAAAAGAGTGGGCCGGTTACATCTGCGAGGACTTGCGGCCAGTGCTCGCGTTCCTCGAGGCAGAGCATGGTGTGATGGTTCGGGCTATCGGCCTGGAAAACGTCAAAGCGCCTGAGACAGTGATCAAGATCGAAGGAGGGCTGCAACCGACTCTCGTGGGAATACTCAAAAAAGAGTTTTCGTCCAACCCCAATCTCAATATCAGCGAAAGCTGGGTAGTATGCCGAGAACACTTTTGCATGATCGAGTAGCGGATACATTGCTCGTTTCCCTACCCTAATCATCTGGCTCAACACCTCGCGCCGTCACCAGGCCAGGTCAACTCCCTCGCGTTCTGAAAATCGACACCTATCACAAAATGGTCTTGTAAGACTCCCACTGCTGCCTCACCTTCGCCAGGAACGTTACAAAGCGGGCATCTTGTCGAAGGTTAACCAAATTGCCATCCTTCTCGAATAGCGGGTAACACGGAAAGCCGTCGTCAGCCGCCACTTCCAACCACTTGATTGCCTGCGCAGGTTTATTCATGAGCGCATAAGCACAGGCGATGTGATAGGCCGTATGATGGAAGTGACCAAATCCCTTCCCTCTTTCTATAGCCGATTTAATCTTTTCTTCCGCAACGCGTTCTTGTCCGGCTGAAGCTGCCAGTACTGCCTGCACGCTGGTGAATAGGCCGCCACTATCGTTCGGGTAATCTCTTAGTAATTGGTCAAGCCCAGCGGACGCCTCCTCTTTCCTCCCGAGATTGAAGAGAGCCCAGGCAATCTGGTACCCGATTATCGCCGGATTGACTTCCTGAGGGATGGTGCGCAGAACGGACAGGGCCTCTTCATGTTTCCCCTGGAAATTAAGAGTCTGCCCAATTCGGAGCTGTGCCAGGTTATTGTTGGGGTTGGTCGTGATCGCTTTGCGCGATTCCTGGAGCGCCTCGTCAAAAGCACCGATGTGACAATAGATGAGCGCGAGCTGATTTCGCGCCTCATCCAAACTCGGGTTCAACCTCAGTGCATCGCGATATTCCCGAATCGCCTTCTCGTGAGGGAAACGGTTGGAGGGCGTCCAGAGAAGGCGGCCACGGGCCAGATGGGCCACAGCCAAATCCGGGTCTAACCTCAGCGCATTCTCCGTTGCCACAAAAGCCTTCACCGCCAACTTCCCGTCCTCCGGTGCGAATAAAAAGAGCTTCCATACGTATGCCTGAGCCAGTTCCGCATGGGCCGCGGCAAAGGTCGGATCTAGGGCCACGGCGTGCTCCAAAGCCGTGATAGCGGCCTCATTATCCTCTCTCGTTTGGTGGTTGAGATAAAACCGACCGCGAAGATAGTGATCGTAAGCCTGCGGGTTTACCGGACGAACGCTCCCGAATTGCACTTGCTCCTGCGGCGTGAGCTTAATTCTGATTTCGTCGACGATGTCCTGTGTCACTTCTCTCTGTAACGCAAGCACGTCGCGGAGATCACGCTCGTAGCTGTCAGCAGTCCAAATAGGTTGTTCAGTCGCCGCGTGGATCAACTGAACGGCGATCCGCACGCGCTCACCGGAGCGCACCACCGAACCTATTAGCAGTGCATCCACATTCAACTCGCGGCCGATTTGCGAGAGCGGCTTGCGCCCGTCCTTATACTGCATCACCGATGGCCGTGAAATCACTCGTAGCGCGCCGATCTTGGCCAGGTCAGTGATCAGCGACTCGGTCATCCCGTCGGCGAAGTAGTCCTGTGCAGGGTCGCCGGAAATGTTGTCCAGCGGCAGTACTGCGAGCGATTTGATTTCTGCCGGTGGCGCTGATGTCGAACTTTGGCGAAAGAACTTCGCGTATGCGAGTCCGGCGATGATTAGCACTCCCCCGAGCGCTGTGAGGGCCAGGATGCGGCCGCGTGTCAGGCCGAGGGCCAGGAGCTTGGAAGTAATCGCCTGGAGGTTGCCCGTTGTGGCTGCGGACCCGTTACTCGGCGCCGGGGGTTTGTAGCGCTCCACTTCCGCGCCAATCTCCAACTCATGCTTCAGGCTCTTGAGATCTATCAGCAAATCCTCCGCCGTTTGATACCGCTCCTCTCGATCTTTCGCCAGAGCTTTCTCAACAATCCGTTCTAACTGGATCGGTACTTCTGGCCCATAACTCGTTAGTGGCACTGGCTCTCGCTCAGCTATTGAAATGATCACGTCCGTCGGTGTCGCTCCGGCAAACGGCTTCTGTCCGGCCACCATTTCATAAAGCACGACACCTAAACTCCAGACGTCGGTGCGCGCATCAACCGGGAGGCCCCGGGCCTGCTCCGGTGACATGTAGGCGACAGTTCCCATCACCATTCCGGGCGTGGTCTTGAGTTCCAGCACGCGAGTTTCGTCTTCCGCGTCATGAGACCCGAACTTCTTTTCCGTTAGTTTTGCCAGGCCGAAGTCTAAGATTTTCACGTACCCGTCTCGTCGGAGCATGATGTTTTCGAGCTTGATGTCGCGGTGTACGATCCCCGCCGCGTGCGCTGCAGCAAGCGCCGAAGCGCTTTGGATGGCGATATCGAGCGCCTCACCTACTTTCATCCGCGCTTCCGCTGTGCGCTCCCGCAACGTCACACCCTCGACGTACTCCATCACAATGCAGTGGCGGCCTTCTCCAGTCTCGATCACTTCATGGATCATGCAAACGTTTGGGTGCGACAAGGCAGCAACGGCGCGGGCTTCCTGCTGAAACCGCTGCAAGTGTCTCTTGTCTTGAGTGAGATGAGCGGGCAAAAACTTGAGCGCCACCCTCCGAGTCAGCCGTTTGTCCTCGGCGAGGTAAACTTCGCCCATCCCACCCGCGCCGATCGGCTCGACGATCCGGTAGTGTTTGATTATTTGCCCGACCACCACCGTCGCGCTCTGCTCCTCGGACATCATCTTCGCCGCGACCTCCAGGGCGGGCGACTCGATAAAGTCTTCAGCCTGGTCTTCATACGCCAGCAGCGACTGCACGTCACGGTGCAGCGCTTCGTCGCCCGCGCAGGCTTGGGCAAGGAAAGCGACGCGTTCCTCCGCGCCGCGCTCGAGCGCAGCGTGGTAAAGCTGCTCGACCTGCTGCCACCGGTCAGCTTTCACTGTCCATCTCCCGCCCGAGTTCCCTCAGGAGCCACACCTTCGCCAGCCGCCAGTCTCGCATTACCGTCTCCTCTGAGATCTTCAGCACCTCGGCGACTTCCTTGACGGACAGCCCCCCGAAGAAACGCATCTCCACCACCAGACCTTTCCGCTGATCCACTTCAGCCAACGCGATGAGCGCCCCGTCCAGCGCGACTAAGTCGGCGCCGCGGCACTCGGTGAGGGATGCCGCCTCGCCCAGCGAGACCTGCAGCGCGCCCCCACCGCGCTTGAGGTACTGCCTGTCACGGGCGAAGTCGACCAGGATGCGGCGCATCAACTGGGCCGAGACGGCGAAGAAGTGCGCGCGGTTCTGCCAGCGTACGTTCTTCCAGTCGATCAGACGGATGTACGCCTCGTTGACGAGGGCGGAGGTTTGCAGCGTGTGGCCGGGGCGTTCGCGGCCCATGTAATGGTGCGCGAGCCGGTGCAACTCCGAGTGGACCAGGGGAGCCAGCTCTTCGAGCGCCGACTGGTCGCCGTCTCCCCAGGCAACGAGCAGCCGCGTGATCTCTCTCGGGGAGTGCGTCTGCATAAAGGACCTTTCGGCCGGGGTGCTGGGGAAAACTACCACAACTGCTCCGCGGCCTCTAAGCATTTTGGGCGGGGCCAAAAAAATCCCGCCGCCGTTACAGCTCCCGTGCGCCATTCACGCCTTAATGGGTAGAGACGGCAATGCACAAATTGAAAGGAGAAAGATCATGAACGCAGTAACGAGTTTTGTCGCGATAGTTTCGCTTTTGTTGGCGCTGGCGACGGCCGGGGGCGTGGCCAAAGAGCAGGCGGATGTGAAGTCCCCCGCGGCGAGGGACATCACCCCTTCGAAGATAGTTCTGAACCATAACGAGACGATGGTGAGTGACGCGACATCGTTTGAGCAGACGGACCGCTGGAGCCAGTGGCTGACGAGTGTACAGGCGTTCGTCTTCACCAAGTTCTCGATGTATGCGCCCGTCAGGGGAGGCTGCGATGAGTGGGGGTGCGGCTCGAACCACAACGAGACGCTGGTGCGCGACGCGGCTTGATGAAGTGACAAACGTGCCGAAAGGAACAGAAACATGAACGCGCAGAGAAAATCGCCGAAGCTCTTCGTCGCTGCCGCGCTAATGCTCGCCGCCATCTACATCGTGGCGGCAGCCGTTAGCGCGGTGCGCGACCGTGCGCGACTGCAGGCCGGCGATTCCACACAGGCCCGCTTGACCCATGTTACAGGCGATGGCGAATCCGTCCGTTCCCACTTGAAGTCGCTTGTCATGCGCGGCGGCGAACTCCGCGAGGCGGGCCGTTATAAAGAGGCGGAGCTGCCACTTCGCGAAGCGCTCGCGCAGGCGGAAGAGACGTTCGGCCCCGACTCGTTCGAGACAGCCACCGTCCTCAACCAGCTCGGGATGCTCGGCAAGTACGACGGACATTTCGACGAAGCGGAAGCCGCCTACCGCCGCGCGCTCAGCATCGCGGAAAGGACCGTCGGCCTCGAACACCAGCTGGCCGCCACACTCTTCCACAACCTCGGCGGCCTTGAGCACGCGCGCGGGCGCTTCGCCGCAGGTGAGCCACACGCACGTCGCTCCGTCGAGATCAGGGAGCGGCTCCTCGGGCCTGATCACACTGATACGGCGGCGGACGTGGCAGCGCTGGCTGCGCTCTTGGATGGCCAAGGCAAATACGACGAAGCGGAAGCGATGTACCGTCGCGCGCTCTCAGTCTTCGAGCGCGCCTACGGGCCGGAGCACTACGAGGTGGCCGTCAACCTGAACAACCTGGCGGCGCTGTGCCACGCCACCGGGCAGACGGAAGAGGCCGAGAGGCTTTACCTGCGCGCACTCGCCCTCAAGGAGAAGTTGCTCGGCGCGCGGCACCCGGACGTCGGTATTACGCTCAACAACCTGGCGGTCTTCTACAAGTCGCAGCGGAGGCTTGAGGAGGCGGCACGGCTTTATCAACAAGCACTCGCCATATTCGAGGCGGCGCTCTCGCCGTCTCATCCGAAGGTGACGACCTGCCGGGAGAACTACGAACGACTGCTACAGGAGATGAATCAAAAAGGAGATCAAACATGAAAGTCAAGAAATTGAGCAAACGACTCGTGATCGCAATCGGCCTTGGTGCCGTTCTCTCGGGAGGCACCGTATTTTCGGCGATGAGCAAGGGGATGGCCGCCTGCGCTGTATCCCATTCGGAATTGTCCGGTGGTCCCGCCCCGGTGGCGACGCGAAAACTGATTACCAATTCCCGGGAGGCGTCCAGCCGGAGCCCGATGATGGCGCTGCCGACACCTTCGGGTGAGGTCGTCATGGAATGGAATCAGCAAGCTGTCGCGCTGACGTTATTACCGGCATCGGCTCTCGCGCCCGTCCAGCAAGCGCGCGTCATGGCGATCATTCAGGTTGCCGTACACGACGCGGTCAATGGAATCATGGGCGATTATGAAACTTATCTTTCGCCCGGCCTTGCCCCCGTAAACGCCTCGCCCGAAGCGGCGGCGATTGCGGCAGCGCACCACGCGATGAAAAGCCTATTTCCTCCGGTCCACGCCGCGTCGCTTGACACTCTTTATATGGATTCGCTGGCAACGCGTGGCCTGTCGGAATTGGACCCGGGCATTGAGTACGGCCGATCCGCAGCGGCCGCAATCCTGGCATTGCGTGCCAACGATCATTCCGCGCAAGCCCAGTTCAACTACACAGCCCCTGGAGCAGGCATGCCGGGCGTTTGGGTGCCACTCACCAGCGCTCCTGCCCTGCTGCCCGGGTGGGGGAACGTGACTCCCTGGGTACTGAGGAGCGGCTCGCAGTTCCGGCCCGATGCGCCGCCCGCTCTCGACGGCGAGCAGTACGCGAAGGACTACAACGAGATCAAAGAGATCGGAAGATTGAACAGCTCGACACGGACGGACTTGCAGACGCAGATCGCGACATTCTGGCGCGCCTCCCCGACCGCAATCTGGAACCCCGTCATACGGCAAGTCGTCACCGTACGTAACCCCGACCTGTCGGAGACGGCCCGCACCTTTGCGCTCGTCTATCTGGCAGTGGCTGACGCGAGCATTGCCTGCTGGGAGGCGAAGTACACCTACAACTACTGGCGGCCGCAGCCGGCCATCCGCAACGGCGACTTCGACGGAAACGACTTGACGGCGGGAGATGCAACATGGCTGCCGCTTGTCCCGACGCCCGCGCACCCTGAATACACATCCGGACATACGACGAACAGTAGTGCCATGGCCACCATCCTCAGGTTGCTGTTCGGGGACAATCCCGGCGTACCGATCGTTGTCACAATTTCGGGCATCACACGCCAGTGGAACACCTTCAGCGCAGGCGTCGAGGAGGTTATCGATGCGCGGATATATTCGGGAATCCACTTTCGCACGGCCGACGAGGTGGGCGCCAGAACGGGCCGGCAGATCGCCCGCTTCGTCTCGACGCACGCCCTCCGGCCCTGTCCGAAGGGCGGGTCTCGATGTTTCTAGAATGTCAGAGGATCATCGAGTTGGACCTTTAGGAATTTCCTGCGCCCTCTGACGGGACACGACGCGGATGGAAACGACGACGATCCTGTCGGTCATCGGTGATTGTTCGGAATAAAGCCCACGGGAGGATGCCGTATCCATAACGGCTCCTCCCCACCCAGGATGGCACAAAACAAATCCGCGATATGTCCAGGCCCTTTCTGTCACTACTAAGTGGAACAACCTAGATAAAGCACGAAGTCATCCGGCGTAACGCATTCGATAACACCCGGCGACCCGATTTGCGAGTTTGGCAATCACCGACGACACAATGTTCACGATAGAAACTATCCCCTGACGCACCTGTGCCGTTCTGGCGATTACGCAGGGTCCAGCAGTAAACCTGACTCTTGCTCGGGGGAACGGAATTGAGATTCTGCAAGTTGGTAAGGGCCGATTAGAAATGGAGAAGGAACAATGAAAGGATTTAAAGAGACTTTGTTTAGGAATCCAGGTGTCGGCAGATCGCAGCTTACTCGCTCAAAGTGGGCACGTGCGGCGTTTATCTTTATGCTCGCCGCCGCTGCCGCGAGCCCCGCTATGGCGGGGTTCACGGGTGGGCCCTCGGTGCGAGTCATCCCGAACGACAAGGTCGAGATTCGTTGGATCGCGGACTTCGTAGGAGATGGGAAAGTCGAGGTCTTCACCAGTGCCAACGGTGGAACGCCGATCGACGGGAAGACGACGTCAGGCAGCAACACCGAGCATCGCGTCGAGTTCACTGTCGGTGGCGTCATCCAGGCGGACACGACCTATTTCTTCAAGGTCACGCACACGGATCCAGCGGGGGCTCGCGCCGACCTTACCAACGATCCGCCACCGTATCCGCCGTTCTTCACCGGCGCGCAGACCATCGGGAACGTCTTCGTCGATGCCGGGGTGGATCGGGCCCGGGTCCTCTGGGACGCCAACGTCATCGGCACAGGCCGCGTCGACTACGGCATCGCCTCACCTGATGAGCTGTCGGTTGAGGACCAGGAGAACGTCACGCCCCACAGCATCGAGCTTACCGGTCTCACGCCCGGAACGACTTATCAGTTCCGTGTGAGCAACCGTCACGCGATCGACGGCGGCAGCCTCGCCGCGAAGACCGGCTCGTTCACGACCCTGCCTTCGCCACCCCAGGTTGTCCAGGCAATTGACGATCTACGCGAGCGCGTCGCCAGTTACGGTTTGCCACGAGGCATCGCCAGAAGTTTGGACGCGAAACTCGAAGCGGCGCTCGCCGCTTGGCAGGCAGGTGACATAGCAGGAGCCTGCGGCGCGCTTGGGGCCTTCCTGAACGAGGTGCAAGCGCAAGCAGGGAATAAGTTGAGTGAAGCACAGGCGCAACAGCTGGCCGCCGCCGCGAACGACATCCGCGCACAAATCGGCTGTTGAGTGATCCAGCCTCGGTGAACCCGTCTGCAAATATTTCGGGCGGCCCGAAGTCTTTTCAGGGAGTGTCTTATCAAGGTGAACGGCACCTACACGGGACGGGGAACACGGACGGGTTTACCCGCCCGTCTCAACTCACAGTAGTGTTCGGAGGATAAGGTGATGAAACTTCAACAGCCGCAGCCAGCTCAATCGCTCTTCATCTGCGACAAGAAGTCGGGGCGCGGGAGGCGGACGAAGCACTTTCCGTGCACAGTTCTGTTGTCCTTGCTCGTATTGCTGACGCTGCCGTGTGCGGCGTTCGCACAGTCGGCTTTAACCGACGACGCCGATACGCAGAGGGGCAGGGACACAGCCCTTGCTCTCGTCTCCGGTAGCAACGTCTATCTTAAGTTCAAGCTCTCTTCGACCCTGCCCGCCAACACGCCGGGCGCGAGCGTGGCCACGGCGACCATCAAGCTCTACCTCAGCGCCGTCAGATCACCAGGCAATGTTGACGTTTATCTAATCACTAGCAACTGGGCCGAAGGGACTATTAGCCCCACGTCCACGCCGAACCTCGGCAATCTCATCCAGGCTGGAATTAACGTGGAGTCCGACCAGACAGGCCAGTTTCTCGTCCTCGACGTCACCTCGGCCGTGCAGCAGTGGCTCGGCAGCGATGGGCATGGGACAGATGGCGTGCCAAATTACGGCGTCGCGCTGGTTGCGCGCGACGTAGCGAGTCTCACCTTCGATAGCAAGGAGAACGCGCAGACCAGTCACGAGCCGCAGTTGAATGTCCAGTTGAAAGGTCAACAGGGTCCTCCGGGACCGGAAGGGCCGCAGGGTGAAAACGGCCCTGCGGGTCCACAAGGGCCAAATGGAGATCAAGGCGACGCGGGGCCAGTCGGCCCGCAAGGGCCACAGGGAGACACCGGGCAACAAGGCCCGCAGGGCGAGACGGGGGCGACTGGCCCAGCGGGGCCAACCGGTGCGCAAGGCCCGCAGGGCGATCATGGGCCGCAAGGAGCAGCAGGACCGCAGGGTCCAAAGGGACTGAATTGGCAAGGCGCCTGGAATGCGGCGACGAGCTACGCGACCGACGACGCGGTCAGTTACAACGGATCATCCTGGATAGCCAGGCAAGCCAACACCAACGTCACTCCAGTCGAGGGAGCCGACTGGACCGTCGTCGCACAAAAGGGTGACACCGGTGAGACCGGGCCTGAAGGGCCGCCTGGGCCCGGCACAGTGACGAGCGTGAGCGCCAGTGGCCCGCTCTCGGTCACCAACCCCACCACCACGCCCAACATCTCGCTCGGCATCGTGCCCGCGGCCAACGGCGGCACGGGCCTCGGTTCTGCGGGCGCGTCGGGGAACTTCCTGCGCAGCAACGGGAGCAGTTGGACAAGCTCGGCCCTGGCTGCGGCAGACATTCCGGGCGGCAGCGGCAATTACATCCAGAACACGACGGCCCAGCAAGCGGGCAGCAACTTCAGCATCTCCGGCAACGGCACAGTTGGCGGGACTCTTTCCGCCGTCGGGGCCATCAATACGAACACGCAATACAACATCTCAGGCACGCGTGTATTGATCGCAGGTGGGGGGAACACCTTCGTGGGCGTGGGCGCCGGACAGATCAACACGGTTGCCGGGAACAATGCCCTCTCTTTCTTCGGATTCAACGCGGGTCTCAGGAACACGACGAGCAGCCACAACTCCTTCTTCGGGGCAACGGCGGGCCAAAGCAACACGACGGGCTCATCCAACTCCTTCTTCGGAAGTGGCGCGGGCCTCCTCAACGCCACGGGCGGCGCCAACTCCTACTTCGGAGTTCAGGCAGGCTTGAACAACACGACTGCGGGCGGCAACTCCTTTTTTGGGTTTCAGGCAGGCTTGAACACCACCGGGGGCGACAATAGCTTCTCCGGGCACAGCGCCGGCCTCAACAACACAGGCGGCCTTCAAAACTCCTTCTTCGGAAAATCCGCGGGCTTAAACGCTACGACGGGCTCTAACAACGCCTTCTTCGGGTATAACTCCGGGCCCTCGAACTCCTTCGAAAGTAACAACACCTTCATCGGCGCAAACTCGAACGGGACGGCGGGAATAACCAACGCCACGGCCATCGGCTCCGGGGCTAGGGTGCAGCAGAGTAACTCGGTGGTCCTGGGCAACAACGCCAATGTAGGAATCGGCACGACTACCCCGCAGCAAAGGCTTCACGTCGTCGGTAACAGTGGGTTCATGGGTAGCGTCGGGATCGGTACGACTAATCCATTGCGTACGATTCAGATCGGCGGGAGTCCCGACGCCCTGTTCACGGTCGAGCCGTCGACAGGAAGTCCCGACGCCGGCTACATCCGCTTCGGCGATGGGACGGGCTGGCGGCTGCACTTCGGACGGTCGCGCGAGTTCAGTGGTGGGCCACTCAATACCGGGGGACCCTTCGACGGCAGCGTGCTGATGACAATACATGACAATGGCGACGTTCGAATCACCGGCCGTGTAGATGCCAGCAGTATGTTTATCAACGGCCCCGCCCATATCAATAGCAGTACTTCGATTTTTGGCACGCTTTCCGTGTCCAATGGCTGTACCGGGTGCGACTCCCCCAGTGACCGCAATCTTAAAGCCAACCTCTCCGCAGTCAACCCGCGCACTATCCTCGACCGTCTGACAAAAATTCCCATCCAGACGTGGAACTACAAGAGCGATCCCGAAAGTGTGCGTCACATCGGACCGATGGCGCAGGACTTCCGCGCCGCATTCAACCTGGGGAAAGATGACAAGACGCTCCACACCGTGGACGCTCAGGGCGTGACGATGGCGGCGATTCAGGGCCTGCACCGGTTGAGCCTCGAACAGCAGGCGCAAATCCAAATACTGCAGGAAAAACTCAAACAACAACAGAAGCAAATCACCGCTTTGAAACAACTCGTCACGGCGAATCATGCCGGCCGCCGCACCTACAAGAGAGCTGTGCGATGAAACAATGAGGCCCCACGCTGCGCAAGGATGAACAGGGTGAGGTTGAAGACTTCGCCGAACAGGATGAGGCGGTACGCGCTCGCCGCCGAGCAAGAAGGTGCAGGTCCTCAGACCTAACGCGCATTTGCTAGAAAATAAACTTAAGGCCGAGTTGAAACTGGCGGCTCTCTTGCGAGGTTGACTGATTACGTGATCTGAAATCGGGAAGCCCGCCGATTAATTCGCCGGTAGAGGGATTCGTGGTGACCATGACGTTAGTGAATTGGACAATGCTGTTGATGTTGAAAAGATTTTGGAATTCGCTGAATACTTCCAGCTTATAACGCTCGGTAAAATTGAAGAAACGGGAGTAGCGTAGATCAACATTAAACTGCGGCGGAGTTCTTCCCGCATTCCGTTTGATGCCGACCGGCCTGTCCGAATTCGTAATACCAGCGCCGAAGACGCCGTCGCCATTGAGGTCTAAATTAGAGACAATATTAAATCTTTCGCCGCTGTTAGCGTTGGCGCTGACGCCGACCTGGTTGTGGTTAAAGAGGTAGCGCAGCGCTTTGTTGTCCAAATTAAATTGCGGACCCGCCACCAGGCTCGCCACAAAAGTATGACGTTGGTCGGCAAACGAATTGCCTTTGTCCAAAGCCCGATTAGTCGGGTCTGACAAAACCAAACCCTGAATGTTTCCGGTCGTCATATTTTGTTCAGGCGCGTCGTCTTCGGCTTTCGAGAGCGTGTAATTGAGGCTGAATTGAAGACCGCGTGAAAACCGTTTGGTCGTCTGCAAAGTCAAAGCGTCATATTGCGAAACGCCGACGGATTCAGCCATCAGGATGTTGTTAAATCTTGGGTCGAGGCGAGTAGAAGGGTTGACGAGCCTGCTAAATACCGGTCTACCGTCCGCCAAAAAACGACCCGGAATCGGAATCAGGTTGATGCTGCGGTAAACCGGAATATGCCAACCCCCGGAATGGATATAACCGACGGCGAACGAAAGGTCGTTGGTAATTGCCTGTTCGAGTTGGATGTTGGCGTGAAGCGCATACATATTTTCAAAATCAGGCGCAATCGCATCAATGTTTTGCGGCGGTAGAACTGAACCGGCAGGCAAAGAGCCGGAAAAGGAGCCGGGAAAACCGGGAGCATTTAAGCTTGGCGTTGTAGTTCCGTTGTTATTTCCACCAAAACTGAAACTGAAAAATCTCGCATTACCGTTGTTTTGCAATGCCCTCTGATACATAGCCAAAAGCGGTTGGTCGTAATAAATCCCGGCACCGGCGCGAAAAACGGTCGGGTGGTCGCCTTCGCGCAGGGCATAAACAACGCCCAAACGCGGCGCGAAATTGTTTTTGTCTATATTAAATTTTTGCGAACCCGGAAAAAGCGAGGTTGAATCGGCCTTGGGAATTCGGTAAAGGTCATAGCGCAAGCCGTAATTGAGCTTTAACCGGCGCGTTAGTTTCCAATCGTCCTGCCCAAAAACATTCCAGAACCCAGCCCTATAGTTTATTTGCGGATCGCCGAAGGTTTCGCTGTAAGAAGTATAGCTGCGCAGATTTGTTCCGTTTCGGGCGGCGATGTAGGCGGCAATCGAAGAAAATGTGTATTGGCTAAAAATCGGAGAACGCAGGCTGAGGTCATAGAAATTGAAACCGCCGCCGAATTTGACCACGTGAGTTCCGGCAGTCCGCGTCAGATTGTCCTGAAATTGAGTAATCCTGACCGGCGGGAAAATTGTACCTGCGCCTGGGGGTG
Organism: Pyrinomonadaceae bacterium; assembly: GCA_041745915.1. Lineage (GTDB taxonomy): Bacteria > Acidobacteriota > Blastocatellia > Pyrinomonadales > Pyrinomonadaceae > PSRF01. Next base: position 42,774 of record JBGTHZ010000166.1, read on the forward strand.
AACCAAAGTTTGCCGCGCCGGTAATCACGATTGAAGGGCCCGTACCGGAGAATTCGTTTCTTCTTCCGGGTATTCCTGCGTTCGATACGCGCTGCACATACTGAAAGCGAAACTCATTTAAGAGCTGCGGCGTGTACGAAGCAAGCTGCACTGCCAGCCCGTAGTCAATAGAGAACGAATCGCTGCTGCGTTCCAACGTGGTGAGTCCGCCTGGAATAGCGTTTTTTGACTTTATGTCGGAATGATTAAACCGCACGGTCAAACGATTCTTATCGTTCAGTTGCGCGTCAGTACGAAAAATATAAAAAGAGCCGGTTTCTAAAAAGGGAATGGCAAACGGAAAAATCGAAGCGGGCAAACCTGCAGCAATCAACTCGGCCTGGACTTCCGGTCGAATTGTCAAAAGTCGCTCGGCCACCGCTTTATCATCGCGTTTTCCATTTTCGTAACCAAAATAAAAATGCCAGCGGTCTTTGATAATCGGGCCGCCGACCGCCCCCGTAAAATTATCAGCCTTATTGTCCGGTATATCTTCGGACGAAGGATAAAAGAACGGGCGCGAATAAAACGATGGGCGGCGAAAACGATAGCTGATAGAACCGCTGATTTTGTTTGTTCCCGAAGGCGTAACCACATTCATGATCAAGCCAGGCGTGTTGCCAAACTCAGCTGCAAAACCGTTAGTAACCAATTGAATCTCGCTGATATATGTATCGGAAATCAACATAAACCGAAGCGAGCCGCGGTCGCCTTGCGTATTGGTATTGCCATCAATCTGGAAATTGACCCGCCGCAGATACCCGTTCGCATTGATCATGGGTGGAAGAAATCCGCGGCTCGGACGACCAGTAACGTTTCCTTGCAAAAGAGCGAAGTTGTAAGGATTGCGCGGAACTAAGGGAAGATTCTGCACTTCGCGGTTGTTCATCACACGCCCCAAATCGGTTTTGCCAGCATCGGCAATCGAAGTGTCCAACGAAACGGTAACGACTTCCTGGATTTCTCCGGCCGGCAAATTTAAATCAAGCGTCTTGATTTGTCCGGTCGTCAAAGTTACGCCCTCGCGGATGAATTTCTTGAAGTTGGCGGCTTCCGCGGAAACGCGGTAAGTTCCGAGCGGCAAAAGTGGAAAGCGGTAAACGCCGCTTTCATCGGTGGTCACGGTTCTGGTCGCGCCGGTCTCGATGTTCGTCACAATGACGACGACATTCGGCACAGCCGCGTTGCTTTGGTCTGACACCGTGCCTTCGATTTGTCCGTTTAAGGCTTGCGATTGAGCGAAAGCAGATGACACTGAACCGGTTAATAATATGCCGGCAATGATTAAAAAAACCAGTATGTGTGGAGCTTTACTTTTCATTAAATTTAGCGGTGGAGCCGTAAATCAAACTAACTTCTTAATTTAACTTCAGTCCAACGCGCCTGACCAATTCATCGAAGCGCGGGTCGTCGCGCAGAATATCGAAAGGCGGCTCAACGTTGAGCATTTGCACCTGACCTGCACGGTTCTCGATTGCTTTGTTCAGATATTCAAATGCCTTTTCCTTTTTGCCCAGCAGAGCGCACTGTCTTGCCATTCCATAATAATTAGTTGAGGGATTTTGTTCGTTTATCAACTGCAGCTCAAATACTTTTTGCCTAACTCCTTGCCAGCCCGAAGTTTCGTAAGCATTCTGAAAAAGTTCAGTGAGTTGGGGATTTGTTCGTTTTTGGATTTTCATAAACCACTCGTAGGCTTGCGCGTGGTCGCCCTTCATTTCATACGATACCCACAGCCAGCCCGCGAACACTCCTAAATCCTGATGCACTTCCCATACTCGTTTAAATTGAAGAATCGCTTCGTCGTAGCGACGCGCGAGATACAAAATTCGTCCGCGATGTCGCTGGCTGGCATATGAATTCGGATCAATCTCCAGAGCGGCATTCGATTCTCCAATAGCTTCGTCGAAGCGTCCGAGGGCGGCTAAATATGAAGCATATTGCTGATGCGCCAAATCAGAATTCGGTTCGAGTTCGATGGCGCGGAGGAGGTCTTTTTCTCCCGCCGGATAATCCCATTCAATGGCAAATTTTAATTCGCCTGAAACCGCATATCCTTCCGCCAAATTGCTATCGAGTTCCAACGCTTTTGTCACGGCTTCCTTTGCCTTCTCATAATCTCCGCGGGAGCCGCCGCGGAGATTGCCCGACGCGATATAAGCGTGCGCCATTCCCGAATATGCCCGTGCGAAGTTCGGATCGAGTTTGACCGCTTGCTCGAAGGCTTCAATCGCTTTTCGGGCATCCGCCGCCAATCGGTTGTATGTCAAATTTCTACCTTGTAAATAGAGCCGATACGCTTCTTCATTCGTCGTCCCGCGCTTTGCCGTCAGGCTGTCTGAGGTAGGAGCAAATTGTGCTAGCAGAGCGTTTCCGACCTCGCCCGCGATTGCGTCCTGCATCGCAAAAACGTCGCCCGCGTCTTTTTCGATTTTATATGTTTCTTCAATCTGACCGTTCGCCACATTAAGAAGCTGTGCCGTGATGCGGATTTTCCCGCCCGCCAATTGGTAATTCGACGCGAGAACGTAATCAACCTGCTGCTCTCGTCCGGCGGCAAGCGAGTCTTGCTCGATGTCCGCGTATTTGCGTGTCGCGCTCAAAGGACGGACGATAAAACCCTTCATTGAACTGATTTTGTGAATCAGCGAATCGGCAATCCCGATTTCGTAAATCTCGTCGCGGTTCGCCGTGTTGATGGGTTTTAACGGCAGAACGGCGATTGTTTTTTTGCCGTCCGCGCCCGCAGCCTCTTTACTGCTGTAGAAATAATAACCGAGACTGCTTGCTCCGATTAGCATTACCGCCAGCGCAAATGCAGCAAACGGAAGGCGATATTTAGGAAAATGTTTGTTCTCGTTGTTTGGCTTTAAGGGAGCTGCCGGTGAGAACTGCTCTATTGTTCCATTTTCATCCGCTTCGCGTCGCCAATCCGCCAGAGCGACGACCGCACCTGAACTCGGCAGATTGCGGGATTGAGAGACAGGCAAAAAGGGAGAAGGGAAATTAGCTGGTAAACTGGTTTTTGCTTCCTCGTCTTTCCATTTTTTTGTTTCCCTTTCGGCAATTTCGACTCGCCTTACGTTGGCGATAAAACGATAACCGCGTCTGGGAACGGTTTCGATAAAACGCGGGTTTTTCGTGTCGTCTTCCAACAGCTTTCGCAACAGCCCAATCGTAAATGTGATGTTGCCTTCTTCGACAAAACTGTCCGCCCAGACTGATTTCATCAGCTTATCCTTTTCGACCAGATGCCCGTGTTTTTCTAACAACACAAGGAGCAGTTGGAATGCTTTAGGCGTGATTGGAAGCGGCTTGCCGTCGCGCAGTAAAACCTTTTCCCGCGTGTCAAGCAGAAATTCGCCGAACTCAAAGTTATGCGTTTTCAAGGACATACGCCAGCTAATAGTTTTCTATGAATTAACTCGTCAAAAACAAAGGACTTTTCCGACGAAAAAATTTACCGTTCGATTACGGCGAATGTTAGCACAAATTGGTACTAGATGAAACCGCTTATCGCCTTCTTAAATTTAAAGTCAACAAAATTCAGCTAGAGGAAAAAATTTATGAAAATCAAAAACACTTTGACAAAACTTTCGACAATCATCGCGCTGGCGATGACGGCAATGAGCGCGTTTTCGCAAAACGACGGCTTGACGGCTGCCGCGCCGAACACGGCAGGAAGTTTTTCAACTTTTAGTCAGCCGCAAAATTTGGGCGCGACCATCAATTCAGCGGATATGGATCAACTTCCGGCTCCCGCGCCAAGCGGTTTGAGTCTTTATTTCACGAGTAATCGGGCGGGCGGGTTAGGCGGCAATGATATTTATGTTTCACAGCGCGCGACGCTCTCGTCGGCGTGGGGCGCGGCGCAAAACCTGAGCGCAATTATCAACACGAGCAGTAACGATTCGGTTTCGAGCATTTCACCCGACGGACGCGAGATGTTTATGCAAAGCAATCGTCCGGGCGCAATCGGCTTAGTAGACATTTATATTTCGACGCGAACAGACCCGAACAACGATTTCGGCTGGACTGCGCCCGTCAATATCGGCTCGGTCATCAATACTGCCTCTAATGATTACTTCGGAAACTATTTTGTTGACCCGGCAACCGGCGCCGGCACGCTTTTTTTCAACAGCGACCGTCCGGGCGGACAAGGCTTGAATGACATTTATCAAAGCACGCGAAACGCCGACGGCACATTTAACGCGCCTGTGTTAGTTACCGAATTAAACAGCGCGGCAAACGAAGAACGCACGTCAATCAGCCGCGACGGTTTGGAACTCTTTTTCGCTTCAAATCGTCTTGTGCCGACAACAAACCAAGCCGTCTTTGTTTCAACCCGCGCTTCCGTTTCCGCGCCGTGGAGTCCGCCGGTTTACGTCGCCGGTCTCAACACCGTCGGCAGCAACGCTCAACCGGCTCTCTCAGCCGACGGCACGACTCTTTATCACGTCTCAAATCGCACCGGCGGATTTGGATTGGGAGATATTTATTCCTCCGTGCGCATCGCCGTCAACCGCAGTTCGCCCGCCGATTTTGACGGCGACGGACGAACCGACATTTCGGTTTTCCGTCCGTCAGACGGAACCTGGTATGTGATGCAAAGCAACAGCAACACTTTCCGGGCGCAGCAGTTCGGCACAAACGGAGACAAAATTGTTCCCGGCGATTACGACGGCGACGGACGCACCGACTTTGCCGTGTTTCGTCAAACTCCGCAAAACGGCTTTTGGTATATCTTGCGAAGCTCAGATAACGCTTTTCGCACGATTCAGTGGGGCTTAAACACGGACAAACCCGTGCCGGGTGATTACGACGGCGACGGCAAAACCGACATCGCGGTTTATCGCAACGGAACGTGGTATATCGTGCAAAGCTCAAACGGACAATTCGCCGCGCATCAGTTCGGCGCGAGCAGTGATATTCCTGTTGCCGCCGCCAATGCTCAATAAGAAGCTGTTAGAAAATTCGGTAAGTTGCCAACGGCAATCAACAATATATACTTCAAACGGTCATAAATGAAGATTTATCAAAAGTCTGAAACTTTAACGTCAAAAGGCTTTTGAGTTCGTCTTGGTGTTTGGTTGGAGCCGTTTCCAAACATTCTGAAATAGCTCTTTGAAACTTTTCAAAATTAT
>JBGTHZ010000167.1:0-88167 GCA_041745915.1 Pyrinomonadaceae bacterium
CGAAATCGATTTTTCACAGCTTCGGATGAATCTGGCTCAGGTTGCGCTAGCTAGTTCATTGCATTATGCGCTTGGCTAAAGACAGAAAAGCCGCGTAGGGTGAGGAGAGATTGCTCCGCCTAAAGGAAGTTGCGAGTCAGAGCGAACATTCGTGAAGTGTGAGTAGTAAAAGAAAAAACCAAAGCGTCAAGAAGATGAAAAAAGAGATGGCCCAACAGCCGGGCCAAAGCCTGAAGTGTTTTTTCTTGACAGACCGCCTCTATTGGCTGTCCCCGCTGAAGCTGCAACACCACTTAGCTCAAGTCGAAACGATGTTGGGTTTAGAGGATTCTTGCTTTGGAGGTAGGAGCGGGGACAGGGTCCCCTTCCCGACCTGAGAGGTGATGGAGGTTAGAAAGTTTATTTCTGCTCATGGCTTTGCAGCATCAGCGGGAAGAGGGTCCCCTTCCTGATTGAGTGGTGACTAATCTTGAAAGGTCCATTGCCCGGCCCTGCCCCTGCAGCCTAACTTGAGTATGGAGGAGTATTAAATGCGGCAAGTTGTTACCACGGGGAATGGTGGTGTTGAAGTGATGGAAGTTCAGGAGGTGCCGGATCCCAGGCCAGGGAAGGGCGAGGTCTTAATCCAGGTCAAAGCTGCGGGTTTGAACTTCGCAGATATTCTTGCACGCCAGGGTCTTTATCCTGACGGACCTCGAAAGCCGTGTGTGATGGGATACGAAGTCTCGGGAATTGTTGAATCGGTGGGATTGGACGTGGATCAGTCGCTGGTTGGAAAACCAGTAATCGCATTGACGCGTTTTAAAGGACAAGCCGAGAAGGTGGTTGTGCATGAGCAGCAGCTCCTTGCAAAACCGGATTCACTAACGTTTGAGCAGGCGGCGGCGATTCCAGTCAACTATCTCACCGCGTATGGACTGCTGGTTGCGATGGGCGGCTTGCGAAAAGGTGAGGCAATCCTGATTCATAATGCAGGTGGCGGTGTAGGTCTGGCGGCCCTCGAGATAGCCCAAAAGATCGGAGCTGTCACTTATGGTACAGCGAGTCCATCGAAACACGATTTTCTGAGAGAAAGAGGACTCGACCATGCCATCGATTACCGCACGCAGGATTGGCTGCCGGTTCTTAAGAAGTTAACTGACAACCGCGGAGTGGAACTCGTCATTGATCCGATCGGCGGCGCTCACTGGAAGAAGAGCTACAAGGCGCTCAGACGTACCGGCCGCTTGGGAATGTTCGGCGTATCGGCTGCATCCGCGAATGGATTGAAAGGCAAGTTCGGGCTGTTAAAGGCGGTGGTACAAACTCCCTGGTTTCATCCGTTCGGCTTACTGAATAGGAACAAAGGTGTCTTCGGCCTAAATCTTGGCCACATGTGGGACGAAGCTGACAAGGTTGCGGAATGGGTGCAGGCGATAATGGACGGAGTCAATGAAGGGTGGATTCGACCGCATGTCGACAAGGCGTTCCCACTTGATCAGGTACGCGAGGCTCATGCTTACATCGAGGCGCGCAAGAATATCGGGAAAATTGTTTTGGTCGCATAAACCATTCAGTGGAGACCTGCAGTGCCCGGGAACGGTCGCATAAACCATTCAGTGGAGACCTGCAGTGCCCGGGAACTCTTCAAAGCTTAACTGCGCGCTCGCCTCACGAGCAGGAAAGAGATTATCGTCGAGTAAACCAACCCAAGAATTAGAGCGCCAAAGAACAACCCAGCAAAAGCAACGAGCGCTCTCTGCCACAGCGGATAGTTCTGGGTCATGGGTTCGTTGTCCATCAAACTTGGACCGACGAGCAAAAAAGGAATGAGAAAGAGAACACAAACGCTAGGGCGTAATAATCCATTGCTACCACCCCGCGGAATTTTTTCTTGACAGCATCCCTTGCCGGACCTAAAGTCGCGCAAGTTTTCAGCGTGTCCTTCCCCCGATACGTGCTTAGCCCAGACGCTCGCCCAAACCGCTTTTGGCGGCTTATTTTCTGCGCCTGCGCGGGCTAACGAATTTCGCCAGATATCTTCAGAACGTACTTATTTGTTCCCGACCAATTGCCCATACCGGAGAATTTGCATATGTCTTTTCGACTCGGCTTGATCTTGCGTCAAGTATTTTTATCACTCTTCGTAACCACTTGGGTACTATTCACGTTTGCGCACTCTAAGGCCCAGGACACAGTGACCGGAGCGTTTGAGGGAACGGTCACCAGCAGTCAAACGGGGGACCTTGTTGGTGGGGCTGCCGTGCAAATTATTAATCAACAAACCGGGCAGATCATACCCAAGACGACGGACTCGCGCGGTCGCTTCTATCAAGGCTTGCTCAGTCCCGGAGTCTACACGATTCGGGTAGCAGCGCCTGGTTACGTAACCAAGGAGGTACAACAACGCCTGTTCATCACCCGCACAGGTGAAGTTGTGCCGGTCCCTGTCCAGCTCGATCCCGTGACGGCAGCTGGCACGCCCGCGCCAGGCTCACAACCAGCGAGCTTAACCGAAGCCGACACTGACATCCGAGCCCGCATCAACGCGACGGACGCCAGCCGTGGTGGCTCGTTTACCGAGCAAGAAGTCTCCACCCTCCCACTCGGGTCCGTCACCTTAACGCGCACATTTGATGAACTTGCTCTCCTTCTGCCAGGCGTCGCACCGCCGCCGCAAACTTTAGGGAGTGTCGCCGGGCCAGGCGTCGGCGCTGGTGTCGGCAGTGCCGGCCAGTTCGCGGTGAACGGTCTGCGTTCGCGTGCCAACAACTTCACCGTCGACGGCTCGGACAACAACGACGAAGACATTGGCGTCAGGCGGCAGGGCTTCATGGCGCTGAACTCCCAGCCGATCGAATCGGTCAAGGAATACCAGGCAATAACTCTCCTGGCGCCCGCGCAGTTCGGGAGGAACATCGGGGCGCAGGTGAATGCGGTCTCAAAGAGCGGAGGCAATGAGACGCACGGCGCGATTTACGGCCTTTTCAACTCAAGCCAGTTGAACGCGCGCGATTTCTTCGATACGACGAATGGTAACGCGGTGACTCCGTTGATGGTCGGTAATCAAAGGGTCGTGACCGCTACTGCTTTTAGCACTAACATCCTTTTAGGCCTTGGCCAGTTTAGGTTTTTCCCCATCAACCCCGTGCCTGTCACTGTGCGTAACCAGAGTGGCGGCAAAGACTCTTTTACCCTGGGCCAGGGCGGTTTAGTCATCGGTGGGCCGCTCTCAGACAATCCCGCTGGCGCGAACTCATCGATGTTCTATTTCATCTCAGCCGAGGGGCACCTTTTGCACGCCACCAAGGAGGCTAACTTTGCCGTGCCGACCGTTTCCCAACGCGGCGTATTTGGCAGCGGCGCCTCCAGCAACGTTGGGCTGACAAACCGCTTGTCTGGCAACGCCGATAATCGATTTACTTTTCCGGTAGGCCGCACCGGTGGTAATGCGATCTTTAGTCTTTTTCCGTTTTCGAACAACCCGACAGGCATCTACGGTCCCAACACTTTCACGCAGCTGCTGCCGGCTAACGGTCAAGGCAAGATTGTGTCGGGTAAATTCGACGGGAATTTCAAAGCGGGAGGGCGACAACAATCCCTCACCACGCGTTATAATTTCACACAGGATTGGCGAGAGATACCTGTGACGGGCGGCGCGATCTTTTCCACCCTCAGGCCGCGGGTACGCACGCAGAACCTTTCCATTTTTTTCAACAGTGAAGTGAGCGGTCCGGGTTCCACGAGGCCAGTATTCAACCAGGTCCGGCTCTCTTACGGACGCACACGGCTCAACTTTGAGGAAGTGCGCGATCGGGAATTTCTCCGCCCGAGTGCATTCTCGGATCCGACCTTCGGCTCATTCGGGTTACTCAACGCGCCGCTGCTGGAAAATTTCACCCCTCCCGGCCTTGTCGCGGGCCGTGTGGTGGCCAACAGCGGTGATGTTTTCTATTCCGCTAGTAATCCCTGTCGTTTGAACGCCCTGCCGCGCGCTTGCACGACCGAAGACCAGATCGGCCCGGTCGGTCAGGTCAACATCGCGGGCTTCAGCCCCGTCGGCGTCGATGTCTTCAACTTCCCGCAACGCCGCGTCAACAACACCTATCAACTGGCTGATACTTTGACCTGGCGCGCCGGTGATCACAGTTACGCTTTCGGAGCGGACACACGCCGCACCGAACTAAACAGCGACCTGCCGCGAAATGCCCGCCAGCTCATCACCTTCAACGGCGTTCTACCGCTGGAGTCTGGGCCAGCGGCTACGCAAGGTCTCTTTCGCCTGCCGTCAGGTAGGATTCGACCGGAAGACCTGGCTGCCGCAGGGGCTGCTACCGGCACGTTTCTGACACTAGGTTCTCCCGGCAGTTCGAACATCAACCTGCGCTTTTACCAGTTAGATTTCTTTGGCCAGGACACATGGCGCATCCGGCCAAACCTCTCGCTCTCTTACGGGGTGCGCTACGAATACAACACTTCGCCGCGGGAGGTAAATCAACGGATTGAGAATACCTTCAATAGCTCTGAGCTGAACCTCGTGCCTGGGTTACGCGACTTTATTGATGGCCGCTCGCGAATTTTCGACCCGGACCGGAACAATCTGGCGCCGCGCATCGGCCTGGCTTACTCTCCGAATCTCTTCGGTCGGTCGGGACGAACAACTATTTTGCGTGCCGGCTATGGCCTTTTCTACGATCAGATTCTCGGCGCGGTTGTCAGTCAATCGCGCAACGTTTTCCCTTCTTTTTTAACAGTCAATCTTGCCGGCGGCAATGGTAATTTACTTTTCGGTGATCCGCGCGGCACCCTCAGTATCCTTAACGCGTCGAGTCCCACCGCCAACGGAGTTCCGGGACTCGTACAACCAGGCACGGTCAACACGCCTCGCGGCTCACTAGCGGACCGAATTCTGTTTATTAACTGCATCGCCAGAGGCGGCGGCCCGGGTTGCGCTGCTAGTCCCGTCGCGCGGCTTCCTAATGTGAGTGGCGCGGGGGTGACGCTTCCTGAGCGTCAGCTGGAAACACCGCTGGCCCACCAATACAGTTTCACGCTCGAACAGCAACTCGGGGCGAACATGGTCGTGTCCGCCGCCTACGTCGGGACGGCGGGTCGCAAGTTGCTTCGCTTCAACACACCCAACCTCGGCCCGAACGCATTCCTCATGGTTCAGTCGCGCCGTCTTGCACAGGGCAATAACACTCCTGAGCCGGTGCTTTTCGGCTTTGCCCTTGCTCCGGGCGCGCGCGTAACTTCGTCGGGTTTTACCGGTGGGCGTCCTAACAGTGGCGTGGGTGTCGTTAATCTCTTCGAGACGACCGCCACCTCGCGCTACGATGCTTTGCAGTTGCAACTTCGCGGACGGTATCTCCGTTCTTTGCAGTACCAACTGGCCTACACTTTCTCGAAAGCTCTTGACGACGTGTCAGACGTTTTCGATCTCGCCGGCGCCTCCGCTTTACCGCAAAATAGCCTGACGTTCGCGGGCGAGCGTGGGCCCGCCAACTTCGACGCGCGCCAACGCCTCTCCTACAATTTCATCTACGACTTGCCGACGCCAAGCTCAATGGGTGGTCTGACGCGCTCCTTACTCGGTGGCTTCCAACTCGCCGGCACGGGACGCTTTCAGACCGGACAGCCTTTTACCGTTAACAGTATTTTTGACGTCAATCTCGACGGCAATCTGACCGACCGGCTCGATAATACTAACGGTATCGTGAGCACCGGCGACAGAAGTCAGCCGCTTAGCCTAACGGCAACCGATCCTCTAGCGCTCCTCGCCCCCGTCGGACGGGACGGGCAGATTGGTCGCAATACGTTCAGGGCGGGAAATTCTATCGAACTCGATCTTGCGTTAATCAAAAGGTTCCAGTTCACCGGTAGCCAAAGCATCAGCCTCCGCGTTGATGCTTTCAACTTCATCAACAGCGCTAATTTCGGCATCCCAGTGCGTGTGCTCGAAGCGCCTGCTTTCGGACGCGCGACCAATACGGTCACTCCTGGACGCCGCATTCAGTTTGCGTTGAAGTATTCGTTCTGAAGATTAGTGTGGGCCTGGTGGTCGAGCCAGAGTTGGAGTTCTTGAACGGCACCACTTTTCTTGAGACGAAAATGAGTAGACTATACGGAAAGAAGCCCGTTAGTCGTATACATACGAATAGGACTACCCAGTGGCGTGGCGATTCTCGTCGACGTGGCTTTCAGTGCGCCAATCAAAAGTAGGTACGATAAAACTCTCAGGTCTGATTGGAAGCCTGCGGAGCAGCGGAAGCATAGAGTCTCGCACCCCCCTTGAGGCGTGAGAGCCTGTGTCAAAACTCATTCGAGTAAAAGGACGGCGATGATCTTGACCGCAATCAACGCTGCCACTCACTACAGAACCGGGAGCGGTAGCGACCGGATGTTGGCACTCAACGAACGCTATGATGTGTCTTTTACATCAGTTGACTCTTGGATCCAGTCGCTACCGCTCCTGGTTCTGTATTGAGTGGCGATTAAGCTAATCCCCTTTTTCTCAGCCGACTGAGTTTTGACACTGCCTCGTGAGCCCAGGACTACACCCTAACCATTCTACAGAATGAGATTACCAACACTACATCTACCGGAGGGAATCGAGGAGTTCTATAAACATTTTGGTCCTACGGATTTACCGACAGACTGCTAGGCCAGGACACTACCAAACTTGGTAAATCATTGCGGTAAGTCGCCGATTAGTCATATAGGCTATTAGTGCATTAACTTGAGTTTACAGAAGGCGGACACTAATGTATGATGCCGCCCAATTGATAGCAGAAGGTTAAGAGCGTTCTGCCGGATCGTCACATTTATTTCGTATCCGTATAAAGAACCCCGCTTTGCCCAGCTAGACGCTATTCGAATATTGGCTTTCAAAGGGTGAATATGACCCACTCTTTTTCGTTGATGGCAGGGGTTTGTGTCGGCGCAAGCTGATCTGCCAATCGTGATTTCAAACCCATCATCCCGCCACGCCGAAAGAGCGTGAGCGTCACCAAGGAGGAAGGAACATCATGAAAAGTATTTTGAAGCAATCGCTAAAACTGTTTACCTTGTGCATGGCAGTTGCCGTCATCTTCGCGTTGAGCCAGAGTGCCGCGCAGGCACAAGAGTTGACGGTTGACGGTTCAACAAACGGCAGCACATTCGACCCTGGCGGAAATAGCAATGGAGGACTGTCCTTCAGGGGCACTAACTTCGGTGGGACGACGACCGGAGGTATCTTAGACCTCAAGAACATGGGTACTCTGACGATCAATCCCAGTACTGTTGATACGTCCACCGGGTTTTTTACGCTTGAGGTGGCGTTCACGCTTCCGAATGGAGTCACCCTAAACCCAGTAACAGTTCTTGGCCAGGTGTTCGGCGTCTACAATGATGAGCAAAACTTTGCCCTCATAGATTTTGACAATAACCCAAGTGTTGTAACCTTCTCCGGTGCGAACGGATCGGGCGCGTTTTCCCTTGCGCTTGACGATGTATGCCTTGGAGACCCCTGTGCTCTTTTTGACGAGCGTGGAGGAGATTTTTTCGGCAAATTGCGGCGACTTAAATTGCTGAATGCCCTTGCTTTTAACACTGCCAAGAGGGGCGACGGAAATGTTAAATTTCTAAAAGCAAAGGGTGCGTCGAGTATGTTTGCGCCTAATTCGTCGAGTATGTCTGCGCCTAAGCAGACCTTTACAATTACCGCAACCATCACGATATTAGCAGAATGCCCCTTTTGCGACCCGCCCATCCCACCATTCGATCCTACACCACAGCTTGGCCCACCACCGACGAATAAAGATCAGTGTAAGAACGATGGTTGGAGAGCCTTCAATAATCCATCCTTCAGAAATCAGGGTGACTGCGTCAGTTTCGTTAATCACCAGAATCGCAAGTAGATAAAGAAGGTAGTTAAAGCGCAGGAGACATGAAAAGGTGCGAGCCCTCTTAAGGCTCGCACCTTTTCCATGTCTCGTGCCTGCGTATGCCTCACGGGTTGTGGCGTCTCACTAAGTACAGTTAGTTCTTTGACCGTGGCTCCCACACTTCTCCCTCGGGCCACCCTCCTATCTGTCAACTCATCGTTGAACAACTTCCACACCTCAGGCCACTTAAACCCCCATGTTCGATAGTCTTCGCCTTACGGATGGTTAGCGAACGAGGGTGTTCAGGTACGTGCTCGCCTCACCAGCAGGAAAGAGATTATCGTCGAGTAAACCAACCCAAGAATGAGAGCGCCAAAGAACAACCCGGCAAAAGCACCGAGCGCTCTCTGCCACGGCGGAAAATTCTGGTCCATTGGTTCGTTGGCCATCAAACTTGGACCGACGAGCAAGAAAAGAATGAGGAAGAAAATTGAAGCCGAGAGGGCGTAGACGAGCGAAATCGACACTCCTGTTTTTATTCCCTCCTTGAAACTCAAAGCCTTCCCACCTTGTTTGGCCTTGATACCGAGATAGATCGCCACAATTGACGCGAGGTTAAAAAGAATGGGGCCCAGGATGTTGATCTTCGATTCAGGGGAAATTGAGAAAAGAAAGTGTGTTATGAGTACCCAGATCACAACCACCAGCGTAATCAGGAGTCCGTATTTGATCGCTATTTTCATGATCGCTCTTCGACCTGCGTAAACTCGCCGGCGAGACGGCAGAACAACGCGACGCCTCGCATGCGTGGCAAGAATGTAGCCGATCATCCGGGTGTTGAGGCTTGGATTTTACATTCCTTGGGTAATCATCACTAACTTTCTGTCGCCCTTTTCAGGGCTAAACTTTGGGGTGCTGTGATCCAGGGGCGGCGGGCTGCGCGCCGCCGCCCCTGGCTACCTTCTGCCGCGCCTCCGGCGCTGGTTGATCGGTGCAATCTCACGGCGCATCCTCTGCGTTGTTCGGTGACGATGTTTGACTAGTGTAGTGTCTCAGAAATTCCTTTACAACGACTGACCTTGTCGATGATCTGTTCGAGCGGTCGCGCCAGACAAATGGTTAAGGTTAGTTGTTTTTCACCATGTTGCTTAATGGTGCCACTCAATTACTGAACCGCGAGCGGGTAGCGACCGGATCCTAAGCTCAACTCGTCATTGATCACGGTTCTATTGGGGTTGTGGTCGCATCCGGTCGCTACCGCTCGCGGTTCAGTAATTGAGTGGCACCATTAAGCAACATGGTGAAAAACAACTAACCTTAACTATTTGTCTGGCGCGACCGCTCGAACAGATCATCGACAAGGTTACTCGTTGTAAAGGAATTCCTGAGACACTACACTAGCTACCGATAGCGACTTTAGAGCACGTGTAGTCGAGATGCTGATGGTCGGACCCGACGCTACCGCGTTACGGTACTGACTTCATGACACTCCGTTGCGTTTTCACACGGTCTCTACCGCAAATGGTTCTGTGGGTTGAGTGGCTCGTGCTGGAGCTGAGTGCTGGGCTCCATTGGCTACCCGCAAATGGTTCTGTGCGTTAAGTCGTTCCATCATTACTTGAGACTTCGCTTGGCCTCATCAATCAGGAGATTGTTTTTCGCGTAACTCAAACCTGCGCCGTCATCATCGGTGAGGTGCGGCGGATATTGATGCTGTTGATAGACTGGGTAGGCCTCGGTACGCAGGTGCGCCAGCATATGATGTCCGCGGCGCGTCGCGCGTTCGTGGCGTAAAGCGGAGATATCAACCGGAGCCACCACGATTCTCTCACCGGGTCCCGGAGACGCTTCAGCCAGCATGCGGCCGTCAAAGTCAACCACCTGACTGCCACCGGGCCAGGAATAGGGCGGGTAATGTTTTAAGCTCGCACCCTGATTTGCGGCCACGACGTAAGCAGTATTTTCGAGCGCGCGGCAACGATTCACGATCGTCCACCAGGACATTGGCTCGGTTGCTCCCCAGGGATCCATGTAAGCCGACACGCGTATCAACACTTCCGCACCATTCGCAGTCAACTGCCTCAAGACTTCGGGAAATATCCAGTCGTAACAAATGGCACAGCCCAGCCGGCCAATCGGCGTTTCCGCAACCGGAAAAAGCGGTTCGTCATAACCTGGTAGATCGTGCGGACTAGTGTGCACCTCGTAGGGAATCCAGGTGTTGACCTTGCGATATTTGTAGAGTAGGCCCAGGGGGCCGATGAGACAGGTTGTGTTGAGGACATGGCCCGGCCATTTCGGATCAGCCTCGAGCATCGAACCGCTCTGAATGTAAATGTCGTGTTCTTTAGCTTTCTGTTCCAGCCGTGCCGTATGCTCGTTTGGAATCGCAACCGCGAGTTTTTCAATCAATTCTGCGGCTGTGGTGAAAACAGGCGCCGCATGTGCGAACTCAGGAAAAACAACAAGGCGCACCGGCAGGAACGGCGCCGCACCAGCAACGGCCGAATCGATCATCGAAAGCATCCGATCTGTATTGGCGCCCATGGCCCGGCGATCAAGTGGGTTCGGGAGATCTGTCTGGCAGGCGGCGACTGAGTATCTAATGAGGTTCATTGGTTTTCAGGCACTCGGCGGTACAAGTCCGCAGATTTTGTTTATTGAGCAACCGGTTAACAGAAGCAACGATCCACGAAATCACACGAATCAACACTAACTTCGTGTTAGTTCGTGTGATTTCGTGGATCTTGCGCCTTTTGTAGGCAGTTATTTGCGACCAAACAATTCGGTTTCAATCAAAGGAATCGGTGACGTAACCACACGTGTATTGTATTTTTCCAGATATCTCCGGCGTTCCTCGGTTAGTGGATATCGCTCGGGCCAGGTGTAGGGATACTTGCTCATTCCGTGAAACGGCAACGGGCCGACCTGGTCGGGACTGGCTGAGTTAATGTCCATCTCCTTGCTGAAGCCGTCAGCGTAGAGTAGGAAGGTACGTGTCCAACCACGAGGCAGCGGGGGTAGCTTGTCCGCTGCGAACGACAGAATCAGCTCATCGCCGGGTCGCGAGATTACGAACATGTCATCAGATTTGAGCAACAACTCGCGCACATCGCCCTCGCGCGTATAACGCCCGGTCATCATTTTCCAGGGAGAGGTGAATGAGATCTTTTCATAGTCGTAGCCCAGTGGTTGACGTCCATCAGGAGAAAACTCACGTGAAAAGCCTCGCCAACGCAGATCAGCAACTGAAAGATCGAGCCGCGTCAATTGCACAGGGAAGTCGCCGCCGGAGGTGTCCACGAGAATTTGATCCCAGTAGATACGCATGTTCGTGACAATGCGTACCTCGCGGCTGGAACTCAGGAACTTGCCAGTAAGATCTACCACTACGGTCTGCGGACGGCCTACCGGAATGCCGATGTTTTCAATAACGGTCTGCCAGCGCCCGTGTTTATCTTGCACTTGAAGAGCCGGTAGTTGCAGGGTCTTGCCGCTTTGAGAGGCAGCCAGGATATCGCTCGACCAGGCGTAATCAGTCCAACCCGTCAACATTAGTAGAATTCTTTCGGAGGGATCTCCAACCACGTCCAACGTCAAATGTCCAACGTCTAATGTCTGTCTTTCCGCGCTTGGATCTGTAACGGCGGGCTTGAACGCTAAACTATTCTGGCGGACGTTGGACGTTGGACGTTGGACGTTGGACCTTCCTTCGAGAAGTTTCAACGTCAATGTATGTGCATCGGCATAACCACGTATGCTATGAAGACGAAAATCATCAGGGTACTCGCGATCCAAGTGAGCGATTCGGGAGAGTACGTCGTGACCGTGCTCGTCAACGGCCGCCAATGGCACGCGTGCCTCGCGCGTGGTGTAGAGCTTGAAACGCGGGGGCGGAGCACTCAGTCCTTCATTGGGGTAGACCTCTACGCCTTGCGGATGGGCCACACTGATCAATTGCAGATGGTCTACGAAGAGGGCTTCCTCCAACTCGTTTGTCACGCGTAACTCGTAACGACCGTCACGCTCCTTTAGTAGATCACCGCGAATACGGACGTACTCGTCGGGATCAGGGGCGTTGTAAGTCCCAGGCGCCTCCAAATGCCCCATTTCACCCCCACCCAGAAAATCAGTGACGAATGCGAAGCGTTCGCCATTCCAAACGTAAAGATAGGGGCATGATGACGGCTTGCGGTCCAATTCGGTAACTGAGAGCGTCATAGCCGAAGGGCTCTTGGTTGCAGCACTTGGGCCCGCCTCGCTGCGCCCGGCCTTTGCAAGTTCCGTCTCGGCCTGGACAATTCCGGCGGGCCACAAGACGCGCACAGCGTCTACGGAAGCGCGCTTGCCGAGCCCGAAAACCACATCTGCCGGCGCGGATGCAGGGAAGGAAGAATACGTTTCGAGTTTCTGCGACAGACTTCCCGCACGGACTTCGATCTTGGCGCCGATCCCACTGCGGTTGCTCACCTTGCCGGCCAGGTTTACTCGCAGCGAATGGTTTGAGTTGCCGCCATCATTGCGAGCGATGCGCAACTCGCCTGACGATGAAATCAGAATCAAGTCTACGTCTCCGTCACCGTCAATATCTCCTGCAGCAAGAGTACGGCCCGTATTTACTTGTGAGAGGCTGGCATCGACGGCTCGTTCGCTTACATCTGTCCATCCGTTTCCGACATTGCGCCAGACGCGCAACCCTTTGTCAGTGAGCGCCAGGCAATCGAGCAGCCCATCGTTGTCGTAGTCCAGAAATTGCGCGGCCCGCACCGCCTCAGATCCGCTCGGCGCCACCGAGGTCTTGAACTTTCCTCTCCCATCACTTATTGAAAAAAGCGCAGCTCCATCAGTTCGGCCGAAGAAGAAATCCGTGTATCCATCCTTGTTCAGATCTCCGGCTGCAACACTAGTCCAGCGGCCATTCGCGGCGAGTCCCGCTTCACTGGCGACATCCCTAAAACTGCCGTCGCGCATGTTGCTGAAAAGCGCCGGAACCTTGCCGTAATTGACGACCAGGAGATCGACATCTCGCCTGTTGTTGTAATCCGTTGGCACCACTGCCGTCGCGTGTCCAATGCCAGACAACTTGGCCCTGGCGGTTACGTCAGTAAACTTTCCGTTTCCATCGTTTTGCAACAACATGTTGGGTGCACCGGCAAAGTCATCCGGAAAAACCGCCGACTCGGCACTTTTAGGCGGCTTTGAAAGATCGGCGAGTCCACAGATGAAAATGTCCAGATCTCCATCGTGGTCGATATCGGCGAAGGCAAATGATGACGAAAGGTATGGATAGGAGGGAAGCCCTGCTGTTGCGGTCACGTCAGAGAACTTTCCTCCATCGTTGTGAAACAGCGCCAGACTTCCAGAGCGCACTACTAACAGATCGGGTTTGCCGTCGTTATCGTAGTCACCCGCGACTGCGCCCACTCCCGTGCCGGCGAATTTCCCACTCAATGCTCCTGATTGGGTGGTAACGTCGATAAACTTTCCGGCGTCATTTCGATATAGACGTTGTTCATCTGGCGATATCCAAAATAGGTCAAGGTCCCCATCAACGTCGAAATCGAACAGGGCCACTCCCCCTCCGAGCGCGGCAGCCAATTCACGTTGGCCGGCGTCATTCAACGCAGCAGTCTTGATTTGTCGGCCGAGGAGTGGCGGCGGCGAAGGAGCGGCCATCTCCCCGACCTTTGGTACGCTTTCGAAAAAAACAGAAGTGGCATCGGTGTAAGTAACGCCGGGAACGGCCTGGGTAACTAGTTCAGGCTCAGCCCCGGTTGAAGCAATCGCCTCTGCGTAGCGACCTTGTTCAAGATAATTTGTTCCCAGGGTCGTGCCGCTACCGCGTTGACGCAGCTCCTGAAACTGTTGGATGACCTTCTGACCTTCGACCCGCTGGCCGGATCGCAGCAACGCAGTTCCGAGGTTATAGAGCGCCGTGGCATTGTAAGGTTCAGCAGCCAGGGCAGTACGCAGCACTGCGATTGCTTCGAGGTATTTACGCTGCTGGGCGTAGAGTTGGCCCAGGTTGACATTGGAACCCACGTCATCGGGATCGATGCGTAACACTTGCTGAAAAGATGCTATTGCATCTTCGGGTCTGTTCTGTGTTTTTGCAGCCAGGCCGAGTAGGTAGTACGGCTGTGGGGCCGCCGGAAGAAGCGAAATGGCGCTCTGCAATTCCCGCTGTGCAGCAGGTAGATCCGGCACGTTGAAAAGTGCGATACCAAGATTGATGCGCGCAATGGCTAACTTTGGCTCGAGTTGCAGCGCCCGCTTGAAAGCATCTGCGGCCTCTTTGTGTTTGAACTGTTCGAGCAGCGCGACACCAATGTTATTGGCGCGATAAGCATCTTCGCGGACTGTCGCTTTCGAGGGGTCATTTTGGAGATGAGCTGATGTAGGGCCTAATAGAAATGACACTACGATTAGGTGAGTCATCACTAATAGCAACAACAGAGTATTATTTTTGATACGCTTCATAGGCGATTCCGGTAAACGCAAGCGACTAACTTTTCTTAAATGCCTGATTGACGGGATGGGAAGACTGCCTCGAATATAAATCCGAAAGCTTGATTGTCAAAGCCGCGACGGCGGCGGCAAGGCTGGTTCAGAGGGAGTTGTTTGTGTGAGTGTGCGACACCTGGAAAACATGTCTGTGTTATCTTGATCCTCCAACATAGGCTTGGCCGAAATTCCGATGAAAACAGTGGTTCCAAAGAAACAACAAGCGATCACATTACTGCTGCTGGGTCTTTTCGCGATCACCGCCTGCCGTCCAGGCGAAAAGCTACCGGCTAATACCTCGCCCGAATACATCGAGCTAGTCAGGACGTTCTACATCGGACTCGCCGCCCTGCAGGTTGGCGATGACGTTCAGGCTGATAGCAAGCTGTCGCAATTCACCGGGCGCGCTCCAATTGAACCAGCCGGTTGGGCCAACTGGGGATTGCTGGCATTGCGACAGAGAAACTTCGACACTGCGGCTGAGAGACTCGAGCGTGCACGAGCCCTGGCACCTAACAATGACCTGATCTTCTACCTCATTGGGCTTTTGGAAAGCGGCCGCGGGCGTTCGCCTGAAGCTATTGCGGCACTGCGCAAAGCAGTAGAACTCAATCCCCAAAACTTGAAAGCGATCTATCACCTCGCGGAAGAGATCGAACGACAGGCCGACGAGAATAGCGAATCGGAATACCAGCAACTGATGCAGAAGATTCTTGCGGCAGACCAGGACAATCTGGCGGCGATGCTCGAACTGAGCCGGGTGGCCGCCAAACGCGGTGACAACGAGACTCTGCGCAATACCGTTGCGGCTATCGGCGTGCGATCCTCTTCCTGGCCGCCAGAAGTTCAAGAACAACTTAACGCTGTTCAAGCTGCTGCCGTTGGTCCAGATCCGCGTGCGGCTGCCACACGGATCGCTTTCCTGCGCAATGTGCTGGTACGCGTTGCTGAATATCGCGCGAGTCTTGCTGCAATCAAGCCGCCGCCAGGGGAAGAGGCAACGCCATTCACACACTTTCTAAAGCTCGACTCGCCCACGTTTGCAGCAGCGCCCGCTGACACGGCTCTTACCTTTAAACAGCAGACGGTGACGAATATCGCCGGCAGCAACTGGAGTTGGATTGGAGGCGTGTCATTGGGCAGCGACGGTGCGCCCACTGTGTTTGTAGCTAACGGTCGAGAAGTACGTTCGGCCTCGGGCGCATCGTTTCCATTTCCTGGTGGGCCGGCAGCCGATGCTCCGCTTCCAGATGGAATTCTTCCAGTCGATTTTGTTTACGACTTCAAGACCGACCTGGTGCTCGCCGGAAGTGGGGGCCTGCGCTTGATGCGCCAGGATAACCCCAAAGCTTTCACCGACGTGACCTCCCTGGCAAAGCTTCCGGCTTCGCTTACAGGGGCAAGTTACACTGGTTCCTGGGCAGCAGACATTGAGGCGGACGGCGATCTGGATATCGTGCTCGGCAACGAGCAGGGTTTGCCATCCGTCTTAAGGAACAACGGAGATGGCACGTTCATAGAGATTCACCCCTTCGCGAACATCTCCGGCTTGGGCGGCTTTGCCTGGGCAGATTTCGACGCTGACGGTGATCCGGATGCTGCCTTGATAGATCAGGCGGGCCGTCTACATGTTTTTACTAATGAACGCACGGGCCAATTTAACGAGCGCCCTGCTCCTCCTGGCATGGTAGCGGTGAGGGCAATAAATGTAGCCGACGTGAATAATGACGGCGTGCTGGATCTTCTGGTGGTCCAAGCCGACGGCATCATCGTGCGCTTGTCAGATAAGAACGAAGGGCAAGAGTGGGAGACAACCGAGGTGGCACGAGTTCCCAATGCTCCTGACTCTCTCGGCGGCGCTCTGCGGCTGCGCGTAGCAGACGTGGATAACAACGGTGGCTTCGATCTGCTCTTAGTTTCGACAACTTCACCGACGAGCGGCACGGCTGCCGGCGCTTTGATTTGGCTGAGCGACGAGAAGGGCAGTTTTAGACTACTTGATCGGGGCGATGTTTTGGACTCAAGCTCAGCCCTCGCATTTGATACCGCGGATCTGAACGGAGACGGACGCCTGGATCTTTTGAAGCTGGCGAACGACGGCCAACCTCTTGAAGCAATCAATCATGGCCAGAAGAACTATCACTGGCAGGTGATTCGCCCACGCGCCAGGCAGGCCGTCGGGGATCAGCGCATCAACTCATTCGGCATCGGTGGCGAGATGGAAATTCGTGCCGGTCTGCTGGTGCAGAAACAGCCTATCAGGGGTCCGCTGCTTCACTTCGGCCTGGGTGAACAAACCGCAGTAGATGTCGTGAGGATAGTCTGGCCCAACGGTTCGGTGCGTGCAGAGTTTGAGATAAAGGCCGATCAGGAGATCGTGACTGAGCAACGTTTGAAAGGGTCTTGTCCATTTCTTTTTGCCTACAACGGCAAGCAGATGGAGTTCGTGAAGGACTCGGTTCCCTGGGGCTCCGCCATCGGGTTGCGCATCAACACGCTGGGCACAGCGCGGGTGGAAGCGACTGAAGAGTGGTACAAGATTGGACGAGATCAACTTGTCCCGCGTGATGGCTATTACGACCTACGCATTACCGGAGAACTCTGGGAGACCTATTATTACGATCACCTCAGCCTGATGGTCGTTGACCATCCGGAGGGAACTGAGATCTTCGTTGACGAGCGTTTCGTTATTCCTCCCGCAAAGTTGGCCATCACAACAGTGTCGACGCCGCGTAAGATCTCTCAGGCGGTAGATGACAACGGTCAAGATGTCACGAGCATCGTTAAGACTCTAGACGGCAACTACCTTGATACTTTCGGCCGGGGTGAGTATCAGGGAGTAACCCGAGATCACTTTGTCGAGGTTGATCTCGGTGAGGGTGCGCCAGAGAGTGGTCCCCTCTGGTTAATTGCACAGGGCTGGATGCACCCTACCGACTCATCGATCAATGTCGCTATTAGTCAGGGAAAACAACAGCAAGCTAAACCTTTAAGTCTGGAAGTCCCCGACGGTCGCGGCGGGTGGCGAGTGGCGCGACCAAATCTGGGGTTTCCGGCAGGCAGAAAGAAAATCTGCCTGTTCGATCTTACGGATGTTTTTACGCCCGGCACACCGCGTCGAGTCCGGTTACGAACCAACCTGGAGGTTTACTGGGATGTGTTCGAATGGGCACAGGGACTTCCCGACGTGGCGCCTGCAATCACTCGGCTAAACCCGGACACGGCGGACCTTCACTATCGTGGTTATTCTGTCATTGACCAGGTGAATGATTCATCGCCGGAGATACCGGACTATAATCGTCTTTCGAGCTCCAGGCAGCGGTGGCGCGATCTCACTGGTTACTACACGCGCTTCGGAGATGTGCGAGAGCTTTTGATGCGTGCTGATGATCGCTACGTGATAATGAATGCAGGCGATGAGATTTCGTTTCGTTTTGCCTCACCGGCCGCGCCGCCGGCCGGGTGGGTGCGCGACTATGTAATCGTAGGCGACGGTTGGATCAAAGACGGCGACTACAATTCTACTTTCTCGAAGACGGTGCTGCCTTTGCCGTACCACGCCAAGCAGCAATACACTACGCCGCCGGGGAAACTAGAAGATGAATGGGTATATCGTCGGTACCCTGACGACTGGCAGAAGTACCACACACGTTATGTAACGCCGGACTCTTTCACGAACGTAATGAGATTTCCCACAAGCCAATGACTCAGAGTAAGCCGGCCCGAATTCTGCTCGTGCTAACTTTCGTCGCTCTGCTCGCGACGCCACTTGTGATCAAGCGCCTTTCGGCGCGGCGCGAGGCGCCCGCCGCAAAGCTGGACGCTACCGGTGCGCTGACCCGTTACGGCTTTTACCTCGAGGAAGTCGCCAAGGCTTCCAACGTCAATTTCACTCATCAGGCTCCCACATTGGATCGCCGGTTGGATCACATCATGCCGCAAGTCGCGTCGATGGGAGCAGCCGTATCAATTGTTGATTTTGACCGCGATGGCTGGGCAGATATCTATGTGACAAATAGCGGCGAGGGAAGTAAGAACGCGCTTTATAGAAATATGACGGACGGATCTTTTGAGGACGTCGCCTCGGAAATGGGTGTAGCCGATCTCAATCAGTTGGGTACCGGAGTTTCAATGGGCACGGTCTGGGGAGATTACGACAACGACGGTTACGAAGATCTTTTTTTGTACAAGTGGGGACGACCCGAACTCTTTCACAACGACGCGGGAAAAACCTTTACCCGAGTCAGCGAAAAGGCAGGTTTGCCCTCCTGGGTCAATGCAAACACCGCTGTCTGGTTTGATTACGATCGTGATGGCCGCCTGGACCTGTTCCTGGGTGGCTACTATGCCGAAGACGTCGACTTGTGGGCCCTGAAAACTACCAAGATGATGCCCGAAAGTTTCGAGTACGCGAGAAACGGGGGACGCAAGTATTTGTTTCGCAACCTCGGCGACGGCGCCTTTGAAGAAGTAAGCCAAAGGGTGGGCATTGACACTCGCCGTTGGGCCCTGGCCGCGGCAGCTGCCGACTTGCGCGGAACGGGCAACTTGGATCTCTTCATCGCGAACGATTACGGAATCTCGGAACTCTACTTCAATGACGGCAAACAGTTTCGTGAGGTCGGCAAGCAGGCCGGGGTTGGCTTCTCACCCAAGAGCGGAATGAATGCTTCGATGGGAGATATTTTGAATCAAGGCAAGTACTCCATCTACGTTTCAAATATTTCCGAGGATGGGGTGCTAATCCAGGGAAACAATCTCTGGGTGCCGAAAGAAGGTACCGCGGGAGACTCCCTTCAATACGATAATCTCGCGCGCGCGATGGACGTCGAAATGGGTGGCTGGAGCTTTGGCGCTCAATTTGGCGATCTCAATAACGACGGCACACTCGATTTGTACCTGGTCAATGGCTACGTGTCAGCCGAGCGCAACACCGATTACTGGTACGATTTCTCCAAGATCGCCGGCGGCAACTCCACGATTATCTCCGATGCTGCCCACTGGCCCGCAATGGAGGGTCGCAGCTTGTCCGGCTTCCAGCAAAAACGAGTTTGGCTTAACGACGGCGCCGGCAAGTTCGTTAACGTCGCCCAGGCAGTAGGCGTCTCCGATGTTTATGACGGGCGTGCCGTTGCACTAGTTGATTTATGGAATCGAGGAGTGCTGGATGTGCTAGTTGCCAATCAAAAAGGGCCCTTGCTTATCTATAAGAACAACGCAGTCCCCGACAACAAATGGATCGGCTTTGAGCTCGAGGGCACCGTTAGCAACCGCACTGCAATCGGAGCTGAGGTTCGCTTGTTTTGGGATGGCCATCAGCAAGTGCAGCACGTCTCTGGTGGCAGCGGCTTTTGCTCGCAGAATCAGCGCCGGTTGCACTTTGGACTCGGTAAAAACCCGCGACTTGAGAAAGCTGAAATCCGCTGGCCTTCCGGAAAAGTTGAGACCATTGAAAAGCCTTTGATCGGACAAATCCACAAGATCAAGGAGTCGGTATGAGCCAGTCGACCAGCCAGCCAGCGGTTCCTCCGGCGCTTGAAGTCGCAGAGCGCAGGAGAATCCCTTTCGATAGCCGCTATGTGGCGCCGCTCTTCATTACCTGCATCCTGCTGGTCGGGCATTTGTCATACGGTATTCTGGAGACCTACGAAAGGACGGCATTGGCAATCGTTTCCGCAATCGTTGCGGAGTTGATACTGGGCCGGATCTTTTTCGGCAAGTGGCTTAATCTTGCCAGCGCATACATAACCGGCATCAGTGTGGGCATTCTCATTCGCTCACCGGCCTTCTGGCCTTTCGCGCTGTGTAGTGTGATTTCGGTCATGTCGAAGTATGTGTTGCGAGTGAAAGGTCGCCACCTTTGGAATCCGTCAAACTTTGGCATTTGTGTGCTGTTATTCCTCGCGCCGGAGACGGTGGCCAGTCTGAGCATACAGTGGGGCAACTTTATATGGCCCATGCTGGTCATCTGGGTTTTAGGCTCAATTATCATTTGGCGTGCCCGGCGATTTCACATTAGCGCCACGTACGTCGTTTCGTTTTTTGCTTTTGCATTCCTGCGAAGTTGGATCACCGAACATCCCTGGCAGGCAGAGATAGCGCCGATAACCGGACCGATGTATCAGCTGTTCATTTTCTTTATGGTTACCGATCCAAAGACGACGGTAAAGTCGAACACCGCCCAGTGCGTCGTCGTTTTTTTCGTCGCTTTCGCGGAGATGCTGCTCCGTCTCAACCATGTGATCTACGCGCCGCTGTACGCTCTGTTCATTGTCGGTCCAACCGCGATGCTTATTGAGATGTGGATTGAGTCGCGCCGGACCACGGCAGCAGCTCAGTAATCCACAGATTTCGCAGATTACACAGATTCACACATGCAAACAGACTAGTTGTGTGGTCACAGCGTAAATACAAGCGGTCGTGATCCACTCAGATGCAATGGCCCGAGGTGAGGCTGCGACTCTTCCACGGTCAAGAGCATCGCCATCGAGACTCCAATGAATCATTGAAGCATCTATTGACAGCATTACCACACTACTTGACTGTCTGTGTGTGTGAATCTGTGTAATCTGCGGAATCTGTGGATAGAAGGAGAAGTCGATAAGAATGCTCCCACGTCGGGTCACATGCTGGTTCTTGATTGTTTTAGCTTTCCTGTTTTCAGCTTGCAAAGAATCGACTTCGATTGCTCCTGCCGCCGCTCCGTCCGGTGAAGTCGCCGCCGCCCCCACGTTATCGCCAACACCAAGCCCCACCCCACCCCGCCCTTCCGGTCCGATTGAATTCAGCGACGTCACGTCACAGGCAGGAATACGTTTCAGGCACAATAGCGGCGCCTTCGGAAAGAAGTACCTTCCCGAAACCATCGGCGCGGGCTGTGCATTTCTTGATTATGACAACGATGGTTGGCAGGACATTTTGCTTGTCAATTCCATGGATTGGCCGGAGAACAAGAAGCGCAAGTCTTTTCTGGCGCTGTATCGCAACAACAAAGACGGTACCTTCACCGACGTCACACATCAGTCGGGACTTGGCGTGGAGATGTACGGCATTGGAGTCGCTGTTGCTGATTACGATAATGACGGTAACGGCGATATATACATTACCTGTGTTGGTCCCAATCGTCTTTTTCGCAACCTCGGTAACGGCAGGTTTGTAGATGTCACTGCCAAAGCGGGTGTTGGCGATCCTGGATTTTCTACGAGCGCCGCGTGGTTCGATTACGACCATGACGGCAAGCTCGACCTGTTCATAGGCAATTATGTCGACTGGTCGGTGGAAACGGATCAATTCTGTACGCTGGATGGCCAGAACAAGTCTTATTGCACTCCACAGTCCTATAAAGGGCAGAGTGCCACGTTGTATCGCAATCGGGGCAACGGCACCTTCGAAAACGTTACCGAGCGTGCCGCCCTTAAGAATCCGGCCGGTAAGACCCTGGGTGTGGCCTTGCTGGACTTTGACACCGATGGCTGGCTGGATCTCTTCGTTGCCAACGATACTGAACCAAACAAGCTGTACCGCAATAACCACAATGGCACGTTCACCGACCATGCGGTGATCGCCGGGGTTGCATTCAGCGAAGCAGGCACGGCTCGCGCTGGTATGGGTGTCGACGCAGCCGACTATGACGGCTCAGGTCGACAGAGTGTCGTAATTGGCAATTTCACAAACGAAAGGATGGCCCTCTATCACAACGATGGTTCGGGCTTATTTACCGACGAGGCGTTAACATCCGGAATCGGAAAGATGTCGGCCCAGTCACTGACTTTTGCCTGCTTTTTCTTTGACTACGATCTTGATGGGTCGTTGGATATTTTTGCGGCTAATGGACATGTTTCGGATGACATTAGTGTGGTCCAACCCAAAGTCAAATACGCTCAGCTGCCGCATCTATTTCGCAACACGGGGAGAAAGAAATTTGAAGAGGTAACCGGAAAGCTTGGGCGCGCGTTGAATCGGGCCATCGTCGGCCGCGGCGCTGCCTATGGCGACTTTGACAACGATGGGGATCTCGATCTGCTGATTACGACTAACAATGGTCCCGCGCGTTTACTTCGCAACGAGAATGCGAACCAGAATGATCTGTTACGAGTAAGGACGGTTGGAGCCAAAGCCAACCGCGATGGTATTGGCGCCCGAGTCAGCGTCAAGACCGCGAAAGGCCGGAAGATGAACGGCATGGTTAGAACCGGGTCCAGTTATTGTTCTCAAAGTGAATTACCGTTGACATTCGGACTGGGTAAGCCGGAGGAGGGGACCACACTGACGTTAGAAATTACCTGGCCGGGTGGCCAAAAGGAGACCGTTGCCAATATCAAGCCCAATCTGTTTGTTACGGTGCAGGAAGGGAAGGGAGTAACTGCGTCGGAACCGATAGTATTTGTGAGAGCAACACCTCAGCCTTCGCCACAGCCGCAACAGACCTCGAGTCCTCAGTGAAGACTCCCGCTGAATTACTTACGAGGTTTGCGCAGTCTATCAGCGTCCTTCTTAATTTGGCCGCTGAGTTGAATGAGCCTTTCCAAATCCCGCCGGGCATTGGTCAATTGTTCGGCAGTGACTGTGTTGGGGGTCTCGATAACTGGATTAGTGACGAAGCTTTTGATTTGTTTGCAGAGCTTGACTAGTGAAGCCTTGATTTGCGGGTCGTCGACTCTTTCTTCTGATTTTTCGGCAAAATCAGCTTCTTCTGGAGGCCCACGAAGAGCAAGCGTAGACTGCAGTCGGCTGGCTCGCTTTTTGATCTCACTTGTCGCCTCGGAAACAGAGTGGTAATCGAGGGTTTTGGAGGAGGAGATGGCGCGGACGAATTCGTTGTGAAGAATTAGTATCCGATTGAAGTCCTCCTCGGTCTGGGCCATTAGAGCTTCAAGTTTTCTTCGATCGGGGGTGGCAGGGTGTTTAGTCCCAAAATTCCGAAGCTGGTATTCACGTCTGCTCATGTCCTGCTGGCGTTGGCGCTCCGCGTTTGTGTGACGATCAATAGCAGGTGGTCCGCCGGGAGGGATCTGTGAGAAAACTGGAACCGCTATTGATACCAGGAGAACAATCCCGATTAACGAGCATTTACCTGCGGTATGCCGATTGTCCATAGCAACCCCCCCGGTTTTTCTTGTGCCCGCAGTATAACGCTGCCCAACTCCCGGCGCCAATTTTTCGCCAAGGAATTGCTCTTTTTCTGAAATTGGACCTGTCGCGGATCAAATTCCCAACCGTCAGATTTCGAGAATTTCTGGCTCGCCTTACAGATTGATAACAAAATGTATTGACTGGAAGAGAGGTCTGTACTACTTATTCTTCTTTAATTCCTCGGAATTCTGGTCCAGATCCTTTCTAAGTGATTCCCCCCGAAGCAGCGAGACTCCACGGCGGGTACGCCGGATATGCGACGAATCGACTTAAAAAAAGCGAATGTGGCCCGTTCCAACACGATTCGCGATATAAATCGTCAAATTGTGTTGAACTACGTGCGCGAAAGAGGACCCATCTCTCGCGCCGAGATAGCCTATGAAACTGCGCTGCAACGCTCAACAGTTTCATTGATCGTGGAGGAATTACGAGTCGATGGTCTGATCGAGGAAGTGAGCGGCGAATCGACGGGCGGGCGACCTCCGAGCCTGCTATCGCTTCGAACCGCGGATGCGGTAGCAATCGGCGTAGACATAGGAACGACGCGGACAATTGTCGCCACCAGCGACCTGGCCGGGCGTGTCTTGCAACAAGAAAAGTTTGAAACGCACCCTGACGCGGACCAGACAACGAAACAGATTATCGACCGAGCACGAAAACTGATTAGACGAAACAAGGGCACGATCGAAGGAATCGGCGTAAGCCTCCCCGGGCTTGTGAATCCGGAAGGAAGCGAACTATTTGTCCCACATTTCAAATGGCGTGATTTGCCGCTGGCCAAGGAGTTGAGCGCGGCAACCGGATTGCCCGTGACAATGGATAATGACGCTAATGCCGCTGCACAAGCTGAACTCTGGTTTGGCCGACCGGAAATTCGCGAGGTGCGAGATTTCATTCTGGTGTTAGTGGAGGGGGGTGTCGGCACGGGGATTGTCTTTGACGGTCAGTTATATCGAGGCGAGAGTGGTGCTGCCGGAGAATTCGGGCACATGACCATTGGCCAGGGGGCGCCAATCGCCTGCGCTTCCGGAAGTCGTGAATGTTGGGAAGCCTTCTCTTCGGAGCGTTCGGCGCTGGCTCGCTACGCTAATCTTTCAAAAGGCTCAAATGGAGCTGCCGTGGTCACGTTTGGCGAACTGATCGATCTCGCCCTTCAGAATGACAATGCCGCTCGCACAGCACTAAAGGAGACGGCTTATTATCTCGCTATTGGCATCGCCAACTTGATCCGGGGACTGGCTCCGGAAGCTGTCATTGTCGGTGGTCCAATCGTACGATCATGGTCACTCATCTCGGAAGACATCAAAGCCACGGTTGAATCGAGCATTTGCCGCGGCTTGCCGGCGACGCCAATCATCGCTTCAACTCTGGGATCTGAACCCACATTGATGGGCGCCCTGAGCCTGGTTCTCGCGAGTAAATTTGCTTCCGTGTCAGTAATCTGAACATCAGGATTTTTGTTGTCAGAGAAAACAAAGTCCGGCGGTTGAAAATAACTCTTAAAAGTACCTAAAAACTTCTTGACAACAAGCTGATTTAGTATTAAATACTTTTGCTAGGCTCTGCAACAAAGTAAACTTCAGACAGGTTAAAGCTAAAGCACTTCTCCGGTGTATTCATTAACTCCAGAGCCTGACTAATCAAAGTCGAAGATTCATCCACTTCTCCAGGCATATTTTTATCAGTTCATAGCAGCATCTGTGGTGAACGACAGGCGGTTGACGTTCTTTCCAGTGGTCACAAACTGAGGAGGTGCAGTATGTCGCGAAGGTTTGGAGTGCAGGCAGTTCTACTCCTGCTGAGCATCGGTTTGTTTGTTGGGGTGCATGCCCAGTCCAGTACTGCTGGAAACATCACTGGCACTGTGAGGGATCCGCAAGGTGGCGCAGTTCCTAAAGCTGAAATAACCATTGAGGAAGAGAAGACGGGCAGCTCTCGTACAGTCACCACCAATGATGACGGGTTTT
The DNA here is from genome assembly GCA_041745915.1 of Pyrinomonadaceae bacterium. Classification (GTDB taxonomy): domain Bacteria; phylum Acidobacteriota; class Blastocatellia; order Pyrinomonadales; family Pyrinomonadaceae; genus PSRF01. The sequence continues at coordinate 25,451 of JBGTHZ010000167.1, forward strand.
TCAACGCGCCGAGTTTGCCGGCGGGCCGCTACACCTTGACGACGTCTCCTCCGGGGTTCAAGAAAACTGTTACCACCGGCGTCGAGTTACACGTTAGCGAAAACAAAACTGTCAACTTAGACCTTCAGGTTGGTCAAGTAACTGAAACCGTTACTGTCTCGAGCGATGCAGCTCCGGTGGACACGCGCAGTGGCGAAGTCAGCAGTCTTATTGCTGAAAAGCAAGTGACTGAGCTGCCTTTGAACGGGCGCAACTACGCGCAATTGGCGTTGATGGTGCCAGGCGTTTCGCAGGCCGGCAGTTTTGCCGCACGAGGCACGGGACTGGACTCCAACGTTGACATGTCGGTCAATGGCAACCAGTCAAATGCAAACTTGTGGACCATTGACGGTGTCAACAATATGGACGTGGGTTCAAATGCAACCCTCCTTGTCTTTCCGTCGATCGATTCAATCGCGGAGTTCCGCGTGGAGCGCAATAGCTTCAGTGCTGAATATGGGCAGGCACAAGGCGCGGTCATTAATTTGATCACGAAGGGTGGCGGCAACGAGTTTCATGGCGCTGGCTTCTATTTTCTGCGCGACGATTCGCTTAATGCCGCTGATGCTTTTCTGAAAGCGAATCCAGCCAAAGATGCGCAGGGAAACATCATTAGCAAAGGTGAGTTGAAATATAAAAACTTCGGATTCAACTTCAACGGACCGATCGTAAAAAATAGGGCTTTCTTCTTCTGGAGTGAAGAGTGGCGCCGAGAGAAGCGCGGTCAAACGCTGCCGCAACAACTGGTGCCGACAGCGGCTGAGAAGGTAGGAGATTTCAGTGGAGCGCGGACTGGTCCATTGCCACGCGATCCGGCTACCGGCCTGCCATTTCCGGGAAATATGATTCCGGCCTCCAGGCTCAGCCCCGCTGGCCTCGCAATACTGAAGGTTTTCCCTGATCCCAATGGCCCGAACGGCCTCTGGGTTGACGCTCCAACTCAGCCGGTGAATACCCGGCAGGACAGCATCCGCGGTGATGTGAATATTACCAATAACATGAACCTGATGGTGCGTTACATCAATGAGAAGTGGGTGCACGGAGTAGCCTCGGGCAACTTCTGGGGTGATAGCCCCTTCCCCACATTGAGCTCAGATTGGGATCAGCCAAGCCACAGCTTCGCGGTGAAGGTGACCAACACACTATCACCGACCGCAGTTAACGAGTTCACTTTCTCCCGCGCAGGCAACTCTATTTTCATCACCACCAGTGCTGAGACTAGTGCACTCAATGACGAGATAGCATCTAAGTTTCCCACGGTTTTCCCGCGGCCGGAGGGCTTTGGATTACCGACGCTTTGGGGCGGTGGTGGCTATCCCGCGCTATGGCATCAGGCGCCGTGGGTTAACGAAGAAGACCTTTTCATCTGGAAGGACGACTTCTCGAAGGTGGCCGGTTCTCACGACCTCAAATTTGGCGTTGTCTTCAGCAATAACAGAAAGAATGAGCAGGCTGGTGGACCGAATTCAGCTTACCAGATTTGCCAGACTGATGATCGTACGGGCAATGTTATTGCCGATACCCTGGTAAGGGATCTACCGGTTGGCTGTTACTTTGAGTGGGATCATGCTGAATTTACATTGGGACGCTGGCGTGACCTGGAGTTTTATGGAAACGACACGTGGAAAATCCGGCCACGGGTTACGCTTACTTTAGGTTTGCGGTGGTCCCAGTTACAGCCGGGTTGGGCTGCCGACAATCGCATTAGTAACTTTGTCCCCAGGCTGTACAACGGCACCGATCCACTCAGCGGCCTGGTAAGAGCCGATCAACTCGGCAGTTCCGGTTTGCCCCGCGCCCTCGTGAATACTTACAACGCCGGTTTCCAGCCCCGCGTAGGTTTGGCGTGGGATGTTAATGGTGACGGCAAGACCGCCCTTCGCATGGGTTTTGGACGCTATATAGGCCGTTCAAACGTCATAGAAGATGTTCTCCGCATGGCCGGCAACGCTCCCTGGACTCAGACCGCTGGTTATGGTTGGCATGACGGAAGTGCGAATCTAGCCGATAATCCGGTGTTCCGTAGCCTGGATACGATTCCTAACCCTACAGCCCTTAGAAACACCGCTTCAAGTACCAGTATTGGCAATGCTGTTGACGAGAACTTTCGTCCGCCGGAAAGCTACCAATGGAACCTGACGGTATCACGTGAGGTGTTGAAGAATACGGTGTTAGAAGCCTCATACGTCGGTAACCATGGATTGCACCTATGGCGGCGAGGCATCAACTTCAACGATGTTGTGCCGAGCGCGCGCCCTGAGCTGGCTCGCCTCTATCGCACAGGCGGGGCTACCGGTGATTTCATTGCCGCGAATCGCCGATTAAGAGGGCTCGGCGATATTACAAAGAGTGAATCTACCGGAGACTCGAGTTACCATTCAATGCAGCTGTGGCTCAACCGCCGCTTCACGGATCGGCTGGCTTTCCAGGCTGCTTACACCTGGGGACACGCCATTTCCAACGTTCCCGTGACGTCCTTTCAAAACGCGACGACTGATGCCTTTAACTATGATCTTGACAAGGGTGATTCTGATCTCGACCGACGCCAGACTTTGATTGCCAACCTGGTGTACGTCTTACCTTCGTTTAGCAAATGGGGCGGGGCGGCACGTCACATTTTAGGAGACTGGCAGTTTAATGCAATTGCCAGCTTCCTGGGCGGCACCCCCATCGACGTGACATCCGGCGCAAACACCGCAGGCCTTGAAGCACAGTCTACGCAGCGGCCCGACCTTGTCGAGGGCGTGCCGATTTACCTGAACAACGGGATCAACTATCTCAATCCGGCAGCATTCCGCCTACCGGCGGAGGGTAAGTTCGGCAGTCTCGGCCGTGGCGTTATCAGAATGCCTTCCAGGCAGAACATTGATTTCTCGGTAAACAAGAACTGGAGAATTGGTGAACGTTACGGCATTCAGTTCCGGACTGAGATCTTCAATCTCTTTAACCATGTGAACTTCGTTTCGCTAGAGACGGCAGATCTGGCCTTTAACAACAACATAAACGATACCGCTAACTTTGGCAGGAGCACTGCGGGGGGGTTTGGGCGGTTCAATCGTGATGCTGGCCCACGAGAAATCCAGTTCGGGTTCAAGTTCACTTTCTGATATATTTCAGCCTAGCTGAATAGATGACGGAGGGCTTAAGCCACTAAGCCCTCCGCCTTAATTTTTTTGGAGCAGTAAGCCAGGTAATAATGGTTCTACGTTCGGCCTTTTTCCCTCTGCTAGTCCTGCTCGTAGTCTTTCAATCGCCCCAGGATTCAATTCGCCGACATTATCAAACTGCCGAAGCGCACAGAGTCGCTGGCAATCTCGTAGCTGCCGAAGCAGAATTTGAAGCTATTCTGGCGGAAGCGTACGCCCGGTTGGGAAAGATCTATTCGGCGCGGAAGCAGTATAAAGAGGCAATCACAGTCCTCGAGTCCGCGGCAGTTCATCGGCCTGACTCTCAGGAAGTGCTAATAGACCTTGCAATTGCTTACTTCGATGCCGGCCAGTACGAGAAAGCTCTTACTCCTGCCCGGAAACTGCTGGCCATTAATCCCGCGAGTAGTGGTGGGCGCCACATGCTGGGCAAGACCAATTTCATGCTCGGCGAGTTTGCCAAGGCAGTCACTGAGCTTGAAGCGGCACTGAAGCTGGCGCCCAGGGATTATGATGTTGCCTACACGTTGGGTTTAGGCTATCTCAAACAGCGCCAATTTGCCCCCGCAAAGCAGATCTATGACCGCATACTCAAACAATTCGGAGACCGGCCACAACTCCGCATAATCTTCGGTCGGGCCTATCGAGAGACGGGGTTTCTACCCGAGGCAATCGAGGAATTCAGAAGGGCAGTTGCTCTGGATCCGCGCTTTCCACGCGCGCATTACTATCTAGGGCTCACTTACCTGTTAAAGGACGGGTCAGCTCGTATTGCGGATGCGAGAGAAGAGTTCAAGATCGAGTTGGCTGCCAACCCGGACGAGTTCTTCGCTAATTACTACCTGGGCGTTATCTATGTGATTGAGAGAAATTGGGAGCTTGCGGTCGGGTTCTTAAAAAAGGCTTCGCAGATTCAGCCAAATAACCCAGATCCTTATTTCCACCTCGGCCAGGTTTATCAGGCGGATGGCAAGCACGAACAGGCAATTGAAGTACTCAAAAAGAGCATTGCTCTCAACCCCCAACTGATTCACAATGATCATCAAGTAACCTCTGCGCACTACCGGTTGGGACAATCTTTGCTGAAAATCGGTCAGACCGAGGCGGGCCAAAAGGAGTTACAGCTGGCGGAGCAACTGAAATCCGAGAGCTTCAAGAAAGATGAAGAACGAGCCACAGCTTACCTGAACAAAGGCAGCCTGCAAGCACAGAACGGCAAATCCACGGAGTTGATTTCTGCTGTAGGGATCGTCGCCGAGGTTAGTGCGTTGGATGAGAAAACCCGGCAAGACCTGAAGAGTAATGAAGCCTACTACGCAAGAGTAGTGGCAAGCGCCCACAACAATCTGGGACTATTGCAGGCGCAACGTGAGGACTTTCGCAAAGCGGTGGACCAGTTTGCCCTGGCTGCCAAGTGGGATTCGGAACTTGAAGGACTAAATTTCAATTGGGGTCTGGCCAACTTTAAGGCCGAACTGTTTAAGGATGCCATCTCGCCGCTCGAGAAAGAGTTGTCTGTTCACCCTTCCCACGTTGCTGCGAGCCAGTTGTTGGGAATGAGTTACTTTATGGTGGATAACTTTGCAAAAGCATCTGAATTACTCAGCAAAGCCCTGTCTAGTCAACCTGACAACCCCAGTCTCTATTATCCTTTGGCGATCTCTCTTGCAAAGCAAGGAAGGAAGGATGAGGCTGATCGAGTCGTCAAACAGATGATGGAGCGCGGGAACAGCCCCCAACTGCACCTTTTGCTTGGCCAGGCGTTTTACGATCAGGGCAACACAACCAAAGCACTAGAAGAATTGAAGAACGCGTTGTCGTTGGATAGCAAGACACTTCTGGCACACTACTATTCGGGAATCATCTACCTGAAGCTTGGTAAGCTTGAGCAGGCCGCTCAGGAATTCGAAAGCGAATTAACCTTGAATCCCAGGGATACTCGAGCCAGGTATAATTTAGCTTTCGTGCTGCTGGCGGACCAGAAGTTTGGACGCGGCATCAAATTGATGCGCGAAGTTATTCAGCTCAAGCCTGATTACGCCGAGGCTTATTACGAATTAGGCAAGGCGTTGCTGCAACAGGGAGAGGTCCTGGAGGCGGTGAATAGTTTAGAAACGGCAGTAAAGCTCAGGCCGGAAGAGTCGTTTGTTCGTTATCAACTCGGACGGGCTTACCTGGTAGCCGGGCGGAAGTCTGAAGGTGAAAGCCAGCTGGAGCGCTACAGACAGTTGAAAGACAAAGAACGAAGTCGAACAAATCCCTAGGTTTGGAGAGGTATCCGTTTGCCCTTGCGAAGAAGTTGGCTAATGCTGTTTTTGCCAACTCTAGTGTTTGTCCTCTGTTCTCAAATCGGCGATGCTCAAACCAGCAGCGTACGCTTTACCGATATTACCCAACAAGCCGGAATTACCTTCAAACATGTTGCCTCACCAGATAAGAAGTACATCGTCGAATCAATGAGTGGCGGCGTCGCATTATTTGATTACGATAACGATGGCTATCTCGACATATACTTCGTCAATTCGCTGACTGTAGATCTGGTCAAATCCAATCAGAAGACTAAGAGCGCCCTTTATCGCAACAACGGTGACGGTACTTTCACTGACGTTTCGGTCAAGGCGGGAGTGAGTGACGTGGGCTGGGGGATGGGCGTCGCCGCGGGTGATTATGACAATGATGGATTTGACGATCTTTACGTCACCTGCCTCGGAAAAAACCGGCTCTTCAAGAATAATGGCAACGGCTCATTCAAAGACATGACGGATGGCGCTGGTGTGGGCGATCCTCGCTGGTCTACGGGTGCGGCTTTTATCGATTTCGATAATGATGGCAAGTTGGATCTGTTTGTTTCCAATTATGTGGCGTTTGATATCAAGCACCTGCCGGAATTTGGTAAGGGACGGACCTGTCAGTACAAGGGAGTGGCGGTGCAATGCGGGCCTCGAGGCTTGCCAGGCGCGGGCGACTCTCTCTATCGCAACAACGGTGATGGCACTTTCGCGGACGTCTCGAACAAAGCGGGTGTCTCGGACCCTAACGGCTACTATGGGCTTGGCGTTATTTGCAGTGACTTTGATGACGATGGATGGGTCGACATCTTTGTCGCTAACGACTCGACGCCGAATTTCTTGTACCACAACAATGGCGATGGCACCTTTAAGGAGATCGGGTTTTCGACAGGCGTCGCAGTTAATGAAAATGGCAGCGAGCAGGGAAGCATGGGAGTTACTCTCGGTGATTACGATCACGATGGAAAGCTTGATCTTTTTGTAACCAACTTCGCCGATGAATACAACACCCTGTATCACGCGGACGGGCCCAATTCATTTACTGATCTCTCTTATGCGAGCAAAGTGGCAGCAGTGAGCCTCCCGTACGTCGGTTGGGGGACGAAATTCTTTGACTACGACAATGACGGTTGGGTCGATCTATATGTGGCGAATGGTCACGTGTACCCGCAATTGGAAAATTACCGGCAGCGCAGTCTGCTGCATAGGAACAATCGCGACGGCACGTTTGTCGAAATGGCGACTGAACCGGCCGCGGTACTAATGCAGAAGCGGGTTGGCCGAGGGGCTGCATTTGGAGATATTGATAATGATGGCGATGTCGACATGGTCATCAATGATCTGGATGGCGCGCCTCAGTTGTTGCGTAATGACGGCGGGAATGCGAATAATTTCGTGTTGATTAGAACGATTGGCGTCAAGAGCAATCGGGACGGCATCGGAGCGCGCGTGAAAGTCGTCGCCGGGGATCTAACACAAATTGACGAAGTGCGTTCCGGCGACAGTTACATCTCGCAAAGCGATTTACGGTTGCATTTCGGTCTCGAGAAACGATCAAAGATAAGCCTGATAGAGGTCCGTTGGCCGAGTGGCGTTGTCGACAAGGTTAGCGACGTCAGCATCAACAGGATGCTGACAATCAAGGAGGGACAGGGAGTCGTTGAGCAGAAGGAATTCAAGAGGGTTTTACGCCGATAGCGGAATCTACCTGTCGGCTCATGATGGCTCCGTAGTCAAAGCTTAGCAATGAAGCGGGCAAGTCACAATACACGAGCAAAAAGATCTTTCCGGAAATTGCGGCGAGGGCTCCTGTCGTATCTGTCGCTGTTTTTGGCGATGGCGTTTTGCTCTGTTCTCCTCAGTATGGAGAGCACCCAAGCCCAGTCTAAGAGTCTTGATCAGCAGCTTGAGGCGGTGGCAGGACTGATTCTAGACAATCGCATTCAAGAAGCAGCGCAGCATTTGACCGGAATTCTTAAGGTTGCGCCAAATGACGTTCGGGCGCTCAATCTTCTTGGCACAGTTAGGGCTCAGCAGGGAAGGCTCGCCGAGGCTGAGACGCACTTTTTGCGTGTACGGCGAATTGATGGTAATTGGGTGCCCGTTCGCATGAATCTGGCGCTTCTTTACTTGCTGAAGCGCGAGCCGCGAAAGGCAATCACCGAATTGAAAGAGGTACTTCGTCTGGATCCAGGCAACACCGAAGCGGCCGATAAGGTGGTCCCACTGATGCTAGCCCAAGGACAGTTAGACGAGTGCATCAATCTGATCAATCAGTTAAAGGGTTCTCAGAGTGTATCAGCGACATTACTCATTGTGCTCGGCGATGCTTATCTGCGAAGGGGCAATGCAGATCGCGCGGAGGAAAGTTATCTTTCAGCCTTAAGTACGCAGAATGATGATCCGGATGCAGTTCTGGGACTAGCTCAGGTGTCGCAGTTGAGAGGTGACGATAAGACAGCTTCCGCCTACTTGACTCGAAGCAAGCGCCTTGTTGCAAACTCGCCCGATACCTTATACAGGTTTGCCCTCGTTGCTCTGGAATCCGGTGCTTACGAGGAAGCCAACACGGCTTTGAAGCAGGCGCTGAAGGTCAAACCTGACGAACCTGCGTACCTCATTTTGCTAGGCGCTACCTGGCTGAAGAAGCCCGATGTATTTGAGGCGGAACAGGCATTTCGCCGCGCCCTCCAAATTCAGCCTGATAGCGCACAGGCGCAGATGTATCTGGGTTATTGCTTGCTGAAACAAAAAAAATACCTCGATGCGCGCGAATGGCTGGAGAAGAGTATCCAGAGAGATATGGCCAAACCAGAGAGCTATTATTACCTGGGCTTAATTGCTCAAGAACGGAACGATGATGCCCAGGCAATCGCACTTCATACGAAAGCGATTCAGTTGCTTCCTTCTTATGCGCAAGCCCATGTTGCGCTTGGCGCCACTTATCTGAAGCTAAAGGATTATCCAATGGCTAAACAAGAGCTCGAACTGGCGGTTAGATTGAATCCTGACGAGCCTGAAGCCCACTACAATCTTGCGCTACTCTATGCACGACTTAAAGATCCTCAACGAGCCCAGCAGGAAATGCAAATTGTAGAAAAGCTGAAGAACGCAGCCAAAGCCAAAGGAAAAGCTCAGGAGTCAGCTACTATGCCTGACTTGCGTTAACGCTGGTGAGCAACCTATGACAACTGGCGGACCTGCGAGTCGCGAGAGGGATCGGCCTTGGGTTCGTATGACTAACCCAAAAGCAGCAACGGTCTGGCGGAAACATCGGATTGTTTGGTCCGTCATTTCAGTTCTCGTTTTCACTCTGCCGGTCCACTTTCACTCGCAACAAACCCCGCGACAAAAGCCAACCTCCGTTAGGTTTGAAGAAGTACCTGCCAAGACCAGTGGAATCAACTGGGTCCACAACAACGCTCATTCGCCAGATCGCCATCTCCCTGAGACGGTGGGCGCAGGGTGCGCCTTCTTCGACTATGACAATGATGGCTGGATGGATGTCTATCTGGTAAATAGTGGCAAATCCGATTTTTTTAATCCCTCCGTTATGCCCAAGAATGCACTCTACAGAAACAATCATGATGGGACCTTTAGTGACGTCACTGATAAAGCGGGAGTGGCAGGCGGCAGTTTCGGCATGGGGATCGCTACCGCTGACTATGACGGAGATGGCTGGGTTGACCTTTATGTGACGGGCTATGGTCGAAGTATTCTCTATCGCAATAACGGCAATGGCACGTTTTCCGATATGACTGATAAAGCCGGTGTGGCTGCGCCCGGTTGGTCCACGTGTGCAGTTTGGTTTGATTATGACAATGATGGCAGGCTGGACCTCTTTGTTTCCAGCTTTGTCTATTACGACAAGTCGCTCAACATTTTATGTAGCGACGATTTGAGCCGGCGCTACTATTGCATTCCGCGATACTACAAACCAAGAGCCAGCTACCTCTTTCACAACATGGGCCGAGGCATTTTCGCTGATGTCAGTAAAGAATCCGGGATTGATATTCCGGGAAAGGCTTTCGGGGCGGTAGCAACAGATCTCAACAATGACGGGTTAATGGATCTCTTCGTTGCCAACGATACTATGCCCAACTATCTCTTCATAAATAAGGGTGGTGGAAAGTTCGAAGATATTGGACTAGCAGCGGGTGTGGCATACGGCGAAGCTGGTAAACCACGTTCAGGCATGGGAGTGGATTCGGCTGACTATGACGGCGATGGGTGGCAGGATCTTTTTGTGGCCAATATCGATCAAGAGTTTTTCAGTCTTTACCACAATGAGAAGGATTTGACCTTCATCGATCGCCCAGGTGAGATCGCGCCAGCGACCCAACTGTTGAGCGGTTGGGGACTCAAGTTCTTTGATTACGATAATGACGGTGATGAGGATCTGCTTTTGGTTAACGGGCATCCTGACGATCTTATTGAAATGCGTGTCTCCCGCGTGAGATACAAGGAGCCTTTGTTGCTTTTTGAAAACTATGGGCGCGTTTTCCGGAACGTAAGCGCGCAATCCGGCGCTGTCTTTGCTAAGGCATTTTCCGGCCGCGGCATGGCCGTGGGGGATTTCGATAATGATGGTGACCTTGACGTGCTGATGTCCAGTAACGGCGAAGCTGCCGTCCTGTTACGCAACGAGGGCGGCAATCGCGGCAACTGGCTCGGGTTGCAACTGATTGCCAGTACCAGCAATTCCGCAGCCGTCGGAGTGTTGATCACCTGGCAGGCAGGGGCTGTGAAGCGCAGCCGGTTGAAGACGGCCGGTGGCAGCTACCTTTCATCACATGATCCTCGCGTTATCCTCGGAATCGGTTCGGCAACAAAGATCACGAGTCTGGAAATTCGTTGGCCCAGCGGCAAAGTGAACAAGTTGGCAAATCTACCGATAAACACTTACGTCAAGGTGATTGAAGGCGAGGGATTGGTTCAAAGTACAACGAAATAGAAGGACTTCTGAACAATATTAAGGTTAAAGGCAATCGCATAAAGCCTGGGGCGGAGCGCAGCGGAAGCCCAGTTGGAATCAAGAAAGAATCGACAGCCTGCAAAGCCCGGGGGCAGAGTGGCTCGTTTCGAATAGTCAACCTGATGAAATCGATGATGCAGATGATGGCGTTTCCGCTGTCGCCCGCTTTCGCGGGCTCGGGATATTTTCTGACTCGCTCCCGGGGCTCACGCCCCAGGCTCTACGCGGCGTCTGCTCCGCAGGCTAATTTGTTGGTTGCTCTTATGTCAGCGGACTTCAGGACAGTAGGGCTATTTGAATTGGTTAGGTAGCCATCCATTCTCTACACAAGCACGCAGACTCCACTCGGGACTCTTCTCGGTCTTATATGTCCAAAAGAACCACCCTGCCGCGGTTTCGTAAGAAACCAGTTGAGCGCCTCCAAAGGCTCTTCTCATGACGTTCAGTTCGTAGTCCGTGCGACCTTGCACGACTGGTTCAGGGAGTGCCAGCGACCATTCTCCAACGTAGACTGGAAACTCCTTTTGCATTAACGCGATCTCCTTCTTTCTCTCCATCGAGGCCACTTGCAGGTGCTCATTGATGTCTCGCTTTTGATCTTCCGCGGTGAAGCACTGGTAAAGGTGTGTGTCTTGCAATACGCCTTTGAAGTCAGGTGCTTTCATAAAATCTGACCAAGCCAGCGGGCGGAACGCATCGTGAAAAACTATGACGCGCTCCGGACCAAGGTAGCGATGCATCCGATTGTATCCTTCTTTATAGAACTCTTTCAGCACATCTAAAGGCACAGTCCAGTGCGGCTCGTTGAGAAGCTCAATGCCCAGAAGGTTCTCAGCATTCCGGTAACGTTTCGCGAGCTGCTCCAGAACTGCGAGGGTCCGGGCGATGTTCTCTTCCTTAAGGTGCCACTCGATAGGGCCTTGCTTGCCACTGTGATCCCAGCCATTCTGGCTCCCTGGTGCTCCGTGCAGGTCCAGCAACACTTTCAAGCCATATTTATTCGCTTGAAGCAAGGCCCAATCCAACACCTCAGCGGCACTCACTAAAGGGCCGTTCGGCTCGAGAATCCAATGACCAACAGGAATCCGCACGGCATTCAGCCCGCGCTCAGCTATCCACTTGAAATCACTCTCTTTGATAAATGATTCGCGATGACTACGCAGGTGAGAACGGACTGCAGCGGCGCCTAATACAGCATTAAGTTGTGTTTCATCCTCAGCCTTGACGTTCGCAAACAGGCTTGGCTTGATCCACTTCTCAAGGACGAGCCAGCCTCCCAGGTTGACGCCTCGCACCTTCGGCCGTACCGGACTTTGATAGGCAGCAAACGCGGCATTCTTGCCAGGAGTGCCACGCGCAAAGAAAAAGAGGCTCGAGGCGGCCACGGCCCGGGTAAAAGAACGTCGATTCATTTTCTTTCTCGGTTCAAATGAAATGGCGTTTGTTGGGTTGCGATGGTTTGACAAATCGAAGTCCATTGAATGCTCCCTATATTAGAGCTTCAGGTAAGCCAAACTGTTGTGATTGAGAGTCCGACTGTTGCGGATTCGCGGAAACAAAACCGTTTGGTGTTTGGCTCAGGGGCTCGACCGTTAAGGAGCGAGTAGCGATCGGGAAGAGTGCTCAATTCAATTTCGTCGATTGCTCGTGTGATTTCACCGGTAGCGGATAATGCACTTCACTTCTTCGCTGGGCTCGCAAGCGTGGTGATATGATTCTTCCACTCGTCCGCGGTCATTAATTTTAGTTTTGGCAGTTCGGCGGCTGCAATTACCAATTTCCGGACAGTCGGAATAACGACAAACTCCAAAGCGCCGTACGGTTTCGCAGCCTCGTCTAACTTTGAAAGACTCGTGTCGCGCCATTCGCTTGTTGGCGGCGTGCCCAGCTTCAGATAAGAGATTGCTTCCCTCCCTGTTTGTCCCAGATCAGAGAGGTTCTTCGCCAGTGGTTTGATCTCCCTGAGGGCCGGCGAACGATCGATAACCGGCTCGAGCGAGGCCCCGGAAGTTTGCCAGTCTGCAAGTGCAGCCCCTAACTCGGCGCGATAAAGCTGAAAGCGAGGAGCGTCGGCAAGGAATTCGTCGACCATCCAGGAGAATCTACGAGCCGCTTCGCTGTCGGGAGTAGTCGCGTCAACTGCTCCGGTAAGCGGGCTGAGCATAGTTTGCGGCCGCATCTGATAACGCCGGTACTCTTTTACGGGTTCAATAATAGAAACCAGTGTTCGCAATGGATCAATGTCGTCGCTTCGCACAAGCCGGCGCAACATCATGTCCTGGTTCTTCTTGTGAGTCAGACCCAACTCTTCCAACTGCAGGCTGATCACCGCCAATCGCCGGTACATATCATTTATATCCCTAACGTTCTGCGGTGACCAAAGCCTTTCGGCAATGGCTGCTGTGCGTGGCCAGATGCGCGAGTCAATGGTTTCGGGATGGACCCACTCGCCCCACATCGTGGCTTCGCCTCCTAAGACATGCTTAGCTTCTTCCGGAGTCAGGGTGCTATCTGCAGGGAGCGGATCCGCGATGTAATGTTGCGAAGCAGGGTGGATCAGATCGATGTAAAACCCGTTGGAGAGTATTCCGTCGTAGCCTTTCCGGGCGGCTTCGGCCAGGGCCGCTGTCCCGCGCCAGGAATGGATCACCACATCCTTGGGTAATCCCGGTTGCAGAATTTCGTCCCAACCGATCATCTTCTTTCCATGCTTCTGAAGTATTTTCAGCAGCCGGGTGTTGAAGTAAGCTTGTAGCGCGTGGTTATCCTTGATTCCTTTCTCTTTCATGTAGGCTTGAATCGCGGGATTTCTGTCCCACTGTTTGCCTTCATTCTCGTCTCCACCGATGTGAAGATAATCATCCGGGAAAAGAGCTGCCATCTCCCCCAGAAACCCTTCCAGAAATTTGTAAACTTCTTCGCGGGTCGGATCGAGCGCCGGCTCGAAGATTCCCGGCCGGCGTTCGATCGTGTAAGGACCAGGAGCACTGCCCAATTCGGGATAGCCGACCAGCCAGCTGGTGCTATGACCGGGTATGTCAAACTCTGGAACCACACGTATGCCACGCTCGCGCGCGTAAGCGATAATCTCTTTGACCTGTTCCTGAGTATAGTAGAGCCCATCTGATCCCAGTTGATGCAGCTTCGGAAACTTCTTGCTCTCGACACGGAATCCCTGGTCCTCGGTTAAGTGCCAATGAAATACATTGAGCTTCACGGCTGCCATTGCATCGAGATTGCGCTTGAGGACTTCCATAGTCTCGAAGTGACGGGCCACATCAATCAATAACCCGCGCCAGGGAAAGCGAGGCTGATCCTGAATTTGAACTCCCGGCAGGTAATACCCATTCCGGTCGGCGTCCAAAAGTTGCAGCACGGTCTCGAGACCGCGAATAGCGCCAATCACAGTGGGGGCGCTCAGCAACGCCTGTCGACTGGTAATGTCTATGCGATAACTTTCGTTTTCATTCACCGCGGGGATGTCCCTGCCAGCGCCCTGGCAGTGGATCACCAGGGTAGTGGTCTGATCGTCCGGCGCCAGCCCGGGACCAAATGAGAGAACAGTACGGCCCTCGAGACGTTTGATGAACCGCGCAATAGCAGCCTGGAGTCGAGCATCTGAATGACCGCGCGTGGCTACTTTGAAAGAGCCGTCAACCGCCAGTCGCTCGGGATGAAACTTCACTGCAGCCGGTACCGGCATCAAGTTGTGTTTAGGAGTCTGTTCTTGTGCGGTAACGATAGACCCACAGGTTAAGAGTAGGAACAGAAGGAGGTATCTATTGGTTCTCATTAGTTTGTTATCCGAGTTGAAGAAATGCACCGCGCGCTCTTAGTCGCAACTGAGGAGGACGATCCACGAAACCCCACGAAGCAACACCAAGCGAATTCGTGTTAGTCTGTGTGATTTTGTGGATCGTTGTTTCTGTCAAACCTATGGTAAGTAAGAAACTGCGGACTCCCATCACAGCAGACACGGGGTCTTGCGCAGCCTCACTTCAGCGTAAACCTTTGGGTGAGGCCGCCGATCGTTACGTCAAAATCTCCCGGCTCAACCATGGGTTTATTATTTGCTCCGATGAATGACAAATCCTCCCGGCGCAGCGTGAAAGTCAGGGTACGGCTCTGACCCGGCTCGATATTCACCTTGGCAAAGCGTCTGAGTCGTCTGTTGGGCGGCGATAGCGACGCCACGAGATCACTAACGTAAAGCAGCACAGCCTCTTTGCCGGCCCGCCGACCGCTGTTTGTAACAGTCACGCTAACCGGCAATTCTTCACTTGCGGAGATTGTGTTCTTACCCAGGCGCAAATCGCTATAGGCAAAGGTCGTGTAGCTCAGGCCTTCCCCGAACTGAAATTGTGGTTTGAAAGCCATGTTGCCGAAAGCCGTGTTCTCCGTCTCGAATGGTTTGTGGTCGTAATTGATCAAACCATTCGGCGTGCGTGGGTAGGTGAAAGGAAGCTTGCCACTTGGATTGATATCGCCAAATAACACGTCGGCGATCGCCGTTCCACCTTCATTGCTCGGGTTATAAGCCATCAGAATCGCCTTCGCCCCGTCAGCAATACGATTGATGATTCTCGGCCGTCCCTCGACCAGCACGATCACAACGGGTTTACCCGTCGCCTGGATTGCTTCGGCAAGTTTCATTTGCGGTTCACCGAGGTTCAGGTCCGTAATGTTGCCTGGCGTTTCACAGTAAGAACCCTCGCCCAGACACAACACAACCACATCGACGTTCTGCGCAGCGCGAACTGCGGCGGCAATATCAACCTCTTCTTCCTTGTCAGTGGGCGTGCTGTTTGAGGGCGAGCCCGCAGGACGTGTGATCCTCGTACCTTGTACGTATGTCACATTCCCTGCGCCTATCTTCGCCTCAATTGCCCGTCGAATCGTATGTCGATCCTTTGGATAAAGAGATTCCTCTGAACCCTGCCAAACGTAAGTCCAGCCATTGTTCAGAGAGATCATCGAGTCGGCTGTCGGTCCCGTGACCAGCACCCTGGTATTCTTCGCCAATGGCAAGACGTTGCCGGTGTTTTTCAGGAGAGTCATTGACTCCTGAGCCGCCTGCAAACTCACCTGTCGGGACTCGGGAAGTCCGAACCTGGATTTGAGTGCGGGGTTAGGCGCCGGATTTTCAAACAGGCCCAGCTCAAACTTGACCCGCAAAATGCGTCGCACGGCCTCATCGATTCTAGACTGAGGGACGGCGCCTTCTTTAACGAGAGCTACCAGATGATCGCTGAAACTGTAATCGGTAGGCACCATGCTCATGTCGATGCCTGCCATGATGGCGAGACGAGTTGCTTCCTTTTCGTCGGGCGCGACGCGCCAAATGGTCACCAGTTTTTTAATGTCTTCCCAGTCCGATACGACGAACCCTTTGAATCCGAGTTCGCCACGCAGGATATCTGTGAGGATGTGATGGTTGATGTGTCCGGGGACGCCATTGATGTCTCCGGAGTTGATCATAATCGTGCGCGCGCCCGCTTTCACCGCCGCCTCGAAAGGGGGAAGGAAATACTCTCGCAAATAATTTTCTGGAATCCACGCGGGAGTTCGATCTCTGCCCGTGAGTGGGAAACTGTAGCCCATATAGTGCTTCAAACTGGAAGCAACACGGTCCTGCGAGGAAACGTCGGATCCTTCCAAACCACGCACGAAAGCAACGCCCATAACCTGGGCAAGGTACGGATCTTCTCCGAAGGTTTCCCAAAAACGCGGCCAGAGTGGATTGCGACCTAAATCAAGAACAGGTGAAAAGCTCCAGGGGATGCCCGCAGCTCGCGTCTCGATTGCTGTAATCTCCGCTGCCCGCTTCATCAACTCCGGATTCCAGGTCGCGGCCATTCCAATCTCTTGCGGAAAGAGAGTGGCGCCCTGGACATAGTTGGCTCCGTGAATTGAGTCGATGCCATAGATTACCGGAATGCCGAGTCTGGTTTTCTTTGTGGCACTGCCCTGGATCTGACCAATGATCTCATGCCATCTGTCGATGGTCAGGGCTTGATCAGCAACGTTAAGAATCGAGCCCACACCGTATTTGACTATCGCTTTTTCCAGCTTGGCTGGATCAACCTTGATGTTCTGATCGCTCCCGGACGCAATCATGCTGATCGTAAGCTGGGTCATCTGCCCAACTTTCTCTTCGAGCGTCATGCGCTTGAGCAAGGCCTCAATCTTTTGTGTGTGGTCGCGTTCAGGCCCTGCGGTACGCATAGCGCTCTGAAAAAACTGGTCGCTGTCGCCGATATCCGACGGCGCTTGCGGCGTCACGTTCGGACTCGCGGCGAGCTGGTGGCCCGAACCAGCGCGATCCGGACTTGTCGAAGGAGCTTTGGACGCGTCGGAGGATCGTGCGCTATTTGCCATTTGTAAAGGGAGGGCGAAGCACATTGAAAGACTTACAGCCCCCAGGGCGAGTAACACTTTTCTCATCTATTTTGCTGTCCTAAGGCAGGATGCGCGAGCGACGCTATTTTCTTCTATTTACACGGGATATTCAATAGGGAATAGGGAAAAACGGTCTTTGGACTTTGGTCTTTGAACTTAGTACTTTGAACGCGTAATTCAAACACAAAGCACAAAGTACAAAGTACAAAGCACAAAATTGAATCTAAGCAAACTTCAAACATACCGGTACCGGTATTTCGGCAACATGTCCGGTAGGCTTGAGTCGTCCTGTCTGTGAATCAATCCTGAAAGTAACTACGTTATCAGTATGCTGATTGGCTACGAGCAAAAACCTGCCCGTCGGATCGATGGTGAAGTTACGCGGCCATTTGCCCTCGGTTGATACATGTTCGATTTGCCTGAGCCTTCCCGTTCGCTGATCGATGGAGAAGCCGACGATGCTGTCATGGCCCCGATTTGAACCATAAAGAAACTTTCCTGACGGAGACACGTGCACATCCGCGCAAAAGCTGGTGCCTGTGAGGGTTTCCGGCAATGTCGACACCGTATCGAGCGGTGATAGCCTCCCGTCGGCTCCGCTGTATCTGAATGTCGTCACCGTTGAATCCAGTTCATTGATAACGTAGGCGTACTTGCCGCTTGGATGGAGTGTTAAATGACGAGGTCCGGCGCCAGGCTGAAGCGACGCCCAGGGCTGTTTGCCTGGATTGAGCTTTCCAGTTGTCTGGTCAAACCGATAGACCATCACCTTATCAATGCCAAGATCCGCGGCCAGCGCGTGCCGCTCTGAAGCGTCCAGGATTATGCAGTGAGCGTGTGGTCCTTTCTGTTGCTCTTTTGTGCTCGACCCTTCATGTTGCTTCATATCCGCGGCTGGACCCAGGCTGCCGTTACGCAGGATTGGCAAGACGGCAACATTCCCCCCGGTGTAATTCGCAACCAATAAGAATCTCCTGTTGCGGTTTACGGTCAGATGACAAGGGTCGGAGCCTAAAGAAGGTTGCTGATTCAGAAATCTGAGGTTCCCGTTGGCCGGATCGATTGCAAATGCGCTTACGGCGCCTCCGGGTTTCCCGCCAAACTCCCGTACCTCGTTGACCGCGTACAAGTAGCGTTTGCTTCGATCAATCGCCAGGAACGAAGGGTTAACTGCCTTGATTGAGTTGAAACGTTTCAGCTCACCACTGACGCGGTCCATGCGGTAGACATAGATGCCCTCACTCTTTTTGGAGGTGTAAGTACCTACGTAAAGCGTAAGCTCGCGAGCTTCATTGGGCCACGCAGTCCCGCGAAAAGCGAAGGCCCCCAGCGTTCCAATAACTCCAGCCTTTAGGAACTCGCGACGCGGAAACCGATTCATTTTCCATTTGTCATTAGACATGTTTCAGTTCCCATTTGTAGCAGATTGTGTCGCGTCCGTTCGTGGCATTTCGTGGATCACTCTTCATCTCGTCCCAGCCAAAAAGCGATCCACGAAGTAACACGAATCACCACGAAATGGATCAGAATATGACCAATGAAGAATGTCCAATGACAACTGAGAAATGATTGTTTTTACCGCCCGTATTGTAGCTTTCCGATTTCGCGCCAGGTGATGAGCCGGATTTGATTCTCCTGCAGCACTTTTCGGAAATCATCACTGGTAAAGAAATCCAGATCGCGTTGTCTCCATGCGGCTCCCCAGTCAGGATGGTCGTGAGTCGCGGCTTTCATTTCTGAATCGTCGTACGCCAGGTGCACGACGACCTCGGTAATGCCGGGTTGGATGTTTTTGATCGCGTCAGAATAAAACTTCGCCCAACCGTCCGGCGGCACACTCGGGTCGATGCTAATCACCCGGTCTATGATGATGTCGTCAGGCTTTAGTATCGAAGGCAAATAGCTTGTCGAATCAATCTGCTCCCTGGAGATTCGGGTGGGCAGTTTATTCTCTCGCGCGACGCGGAGCAGTGTTTCGAACAGCGCTTTGTTTTGATAGAGCGTCCCCATGTGGGAATCAAGATGCGTAGGCTGGATGCCAAGCGACCGGGCACGTTGAATCTGGGCACGAATTTCCGCTTCGACCTCTTTCACATTTGCGTGAGACGCGGCTTCAGATTCCGTTAAATAAAGGTAACCGCTCTTGTCTAACAGGGAAGCCACTCGATCCCCAGGTAGCACTGGACCCCAACGATAAGGCGTCCATTCACTAGTTAGCGTCAGGTGCAATCCCAGGTCGGTTTGCGGATGACTGCGTGCATATGTCGCTATTTCTGAAAGCCAGGGACAGGGCACCATGATGCTTCCCGAATTAACCAGTCCACTCTCGAAACCCTTGATTGTCGCAGCGTTGACTGAATGCGCCATCCCCAGGTCGTCGGCATGGACGATCAGGAGTTTCGCGTCACGGGGGTAACCCAGGCGTTCAGCGAGACTAGCTTTTTGAGAGTCGACTGTTGAAAGCGTTACGCCAGGGCCCATAACGAGGACGCAGGCCAAGGTGAAGATCGTTATTGCGGCAAAGATGGTTCTTCTCATTGATTCTCCACCGTTTGTGAAATTCAGTGTTCCTGTAAACCAGAAGGTGGTAGAGATTAGAAATATCGAAGAAAAAAATCCAGTGAAATCATTCGTGAGTAGACGTTGACGAGTAGCTGAACGGTTTGGAGCGAGAACGGTTTGCTGGAAAGAAAGGGCCGCGCGCGCCCGCTTACCTTAGCCAGGATACGAGCACTCAAGTCACAGAACCGCTTGCTGTAGCCAGCGGATGCTAGCACTCACCTTGGCATTACCGTGAGAGACGCGGGTGATTGGGTAAATGAGCAAGGCCGTCGGTTTCGCCGAGGCAGCAGCGACATCTATGACTGAAAAACCTGGTTGATCAGACGCCCTACGACCGAGTCCTTACTATAAAGAGGTCTTTGAGCAGTTTCGATAATGTTGCGAGTTGCATCCCGCTGGCTACGGCAAGCGGTTCTGTGAGTTGAGTGCTCGTATCCTGAAGCTACGACAATCCACCCGCCACCGCATGGTCATACCTCATGAAACCGGGCGTGAGCGATGATGGCGAGCCTGAACCGGGCGCTGCCGCTCCTCGGTCTTGTATTAGTCGTCCGGTCGATATATCAATACTAGAAAAACACTGACTCGGACTTATGTCGTGGGGTACAATTAAGTTTCGTCAAGGCTATTTTTCAGGCCATTCCGTTACTGAAGTCGATGAAACCTCTGAAAATCGGCATCACCGGCGTCCGCGGAATTGTGGGTGAGACGTTTACGCCGGAACTGGCTGTCGAGTTTGCTCAGGCCTTCGGCTCTTATATTGACGGCGGCCGGATTCTCATCTGCCGTGACACCAGGCCATCAGGGCCAATGATCCGCTCAGCAGCTCTGGCGGGACTCCTGGCATCAGGTTGTGAAGTTGTAGATCTTGGTGTCAGCCCAACTCCAAGTATGCAACTGGCGGTCAAATGGTTAAAGGCGGACGGGGGTATTGCGATCACCGCTGGTCATAACCCGTGGCAGTGGAATGCCCTAAAGTTTGTTCGAGGTGACGGGCTCTATCTTAATTCGACCCAGGCGGAAGAGTTGCTGGATATTTTTCATCAGGGGGAGTTCGCCAAGGCGACCTGGAACACAATTAAACAGATCGTCCATTATGCCGATCCAATCGACGAACATATCAAAATGCTTCAGCAGGCTTTCGACGTCGACGCAATCAGATCACAAGCGCTAACGGTGGCGGTCGATTGTTGTAATGGCGCCTGTTCGCTTCTTAGTCCACGGTGGCTGGAAAGCCTGGGCTGTGAGGTGCTGGCTCTGAATAACGATCCCACTGCTCCGTTTCCTCATGCGCCTGAGCCCAAGCCAGAGACGATGGTCCAGCTCTGCGCCGTTGTTAAGGCGGGTCAAGCGGCCATTGGTTTCGCCCATGACGCGGATGGCGAGCGACTGGGAATAGTAACTGACCTCGGCGAACCACTCTCCGAAGAGATGACGCTCGCGCTGGCGACAGACATACGGCTGAGAAAGAAGAGTGGCACTGTGGTCACAAATGTCTCTACCACGGGTGCGATCGAATGCATCGCCGCACGCTACTTCGGAAGTGTGGTACGTACCCCGGTTGGTCAGGCCTATATTTCCGAAGGGCTGATTGAACATAATGGCGTACTTGGGGGCGAAGGCAGCGGGGGCATTACGGTTCCTGATGTTCATTTAACTCACGATAGCGCCGCTGCTATCGGACTCATTCTCGAACACCTGGCCCAGACAGGGGACCGCGTCTCCGAAATAGTCCAACAGCTTCCTCGCTTCGCGACTCTGAAACATAACATTGCAGTCGAACCGCATCGTCTCTATTCGGTTTTGCAGGAGTTTCGTGCGGCAGTGGAACGCGAAGAGATAGCCTTTGATTCCACCGATGGTCTGAAAGTAACGCTGCCGGCAGGTTGGGTCCATGTGCGCGCTTCTAATACCGAATCGATGATTCGAATTATCGTGGAGGCAAAGGCAGAGTCAGACGCAAATCAGTTGCTGGATTGGACGAGGGATAGATTAAAGCGTTGACCACATTGCGTGATAGCTGCCATCGGGCGCGAGTTTTATGCGAGCGATACCAACCCTCAAGATCAGCATCTCCGGAGTGCGCGGCGTCATAGGTCAGTCCTTGACGCCAACGCTTTTGACCCGCTTTGCTCAAGCGTTCGGCACGCACACCGGATCGGGCACGATTGTTATCGGCCGCGATCCGCGAACGTCGGGCGAGATGGTCAAGCATGCGGTGATTGCGGGAATCTTGTCGAGCGGAAGCCGTGTCGTCGATATCGGTGTGTGCCCTGTACCGACGGTTCAGTTGCAGGTCCGGCATCGGCGCGCGCTCGGTGGCATTGCCATAACGGCGAGCCACAATCCAGCGGAATGGAACGCTCTGAAATTCATCGGCTCAGGCGGCCTCTTCCTGGATTCCGGTCAAGCACGCGAAATGCTCGATATATATCACCAGGGTGAGTACACAAAAGTGAGCGGGGCGGAAATCAGAACCGTTGAAGAAACGGATGGAGCAACTGATCTACACATTAGAGCTATCCTGGACGTGCTCGGCCCACTCCCGAAAACACCGAAACCGCTTCGCGTTGTGCTTGATTCGTGTAACGGGGCAGGCTCTCTGGTCGGCCCGAAGTTACTCGAAGCGCTGGGCGCGGAGGTGGTTCCGATCAACGTTACTCCCGATGGGTCATTCCCGCGTCCGGCGGAACCGTTGGCTGAGAATCTCGGCGACCTTTGCGCGGCAGTCAAAAAGCACCATGCAGACATTGGGTTTGCTCAGGACATGGATGCAGATCGGCTCGCCATCGTCTCAGAGGACGGCGTACCGATTGGAGAAGACTACACTCTCGTGCTGGCTACCCTTTACGTGCTTGGCCGGGAACGAGGACCGGTGGTTGCCAATTTGTCCACCACTTCGGCCCTCGTAGATGTCGCCAAACAGTTTGGTTGCCCGGTCTTCCTTACGAGGATCGGTGAAGTGAATGTTACTGACAAGATGCAACAACAGAATGCCGTGATCGGTGGCGAGGGGAATGGCGGCGTAATCTATCCGCGAATTAACTTCGCGCGCGATAGTTTGGTCGGCATGGCACTGATACTCCACCTGCTTGCGGAATCAGGCAAGACAGTCACTCAATTGCTACAAAGTTTCCCACGATATAGCATCGTCAAAGAAAGAATGGTATGTCCGTCACAACGGATCCCCGCAGTTCTCAAAATGCTTCGACAGAAGTTTGGGGATTTCCCGGTGGACACTCGCGATGGTATCAAGGTGATGCTGCCCGAGGCCTGGTTTCTGGTAAGAGGCTCAAACACAGAACCGATTATTCGTATCGTTGCGGAGGCAAAGAGTGAGGGTCAAGCGAAAGAAATAGTAGCTGATGTGTACAAGCAGGTGGCAGCATGTATTAATGGTTAGTTTCCCCATAACGTTTTTAGCCCCCAAACCGGAAAGGAATTAACGATGATCTCTGCGGTACATCCCCTGGTCGATCGCTTGCGCGGTCCTATTCTGCTAATCGCACTCTTAACCTTGCAGATCTTTTCACTACAGACTCCTGGTCTTGGTCAGCAGGCCGCAAACGCGACCTTAACCGGAACAGTTACCGATCCAAATGGAGCCGTCGTGTCCGGTGTCAGCGTAGCTGCAACTCAAAAGGCGACCGGTATTCGGCGGGAGACTGTAAGCAATGACGAGGGACTCTACGTCCTTTCGAATCTTGCACCAGGCGATTATGAGCTGAGGATCGAGGCGAAGGGATTCACAACTAAAACCACCAAGACACCGGTATCACTCCAGGTCGGCCAGACCGTAACCCTCAATGTCCCTCTTGAGATCGGCGTCAGCGAGTCATTAACAGTCGATCTGGAAACTCACCAGACATTAATTGATAACAGCGCCTCACTGGTCCATGGGGTGGTTGATTCTCGGGAGGTTGAGGGCTTACCGCTGAATGGTCGCAACTTTCTCGAGCTGGCTCTTTTGATCCCGGGCAATGCGCCGGCCCCAAACTTTGACCCTACAAAGACAAACACGGTGGTCATCTCCTCTGCCGGACAACTCGGCCGGGGCGGCAACGTAACGGTCGATGGCGCTGACAATAACGACGATGTGGTCGGCGGGGCAGTGCAGAACATCTCGCAGGAGGCGGTCCAGGAGTTTCAGATTGCCACTAATCGTTTCTCCTCGCAGCTGGGCCGTTCGGCCTCTTCCGTTATTAACATCGTAACCAAGTCAGGCACCAACGAGTTTCACGGATCGGGTTCCTTCTATTTTCGGCATCGCAAGTTACAAGGTTTACCGGCCACGTTCGATCGCAGCCTGGGACAATCGCCTCCTTTCGATCGGCAACAATATGCCTTCGCTCTGGGTGGACCAATCAAGAAGGATCGGGCCTGGTTCTTCGGCTCGTTTGAATATCGCGATCAAGATGGAGTGGTGCTGGTCGGAGAGAGAGATTTGGCGAGTCGATCGATCAGACGCGGTTTCGCGCCTTCGCCGCTAAGCGATTTCTTGACAACTGAGCGAGTTGACTGGAGCCCGAATGAGGCCGACCGTCTCAGTTTTCGCTATTCTTATCAACGCGAGAAGGTAACTGCCGCCAGCACTCTGGTTCGCGCTATCGGCTCGGCATCCCAGAGGCAGTCTAGTCAGAACAAGACAAACTCATTACTCGCCAATTACACGCGCGTTTTTTCCCCTCGCGATGTCAATAGCTTCAACTTTAGCTTCAGCACCTTTATCAACCAGACAATCCCAGTGACGCCGGGCCCCCAACTTACCTTCCCGAGCCTCCAGGATGGCGCGTCTTTTCGGGTTCCACAGCAGACCAAGCAGCGCCGTTTTCAGTTTAGCGATACCTACACTTTGATCCGGGGCAATCATACAGTTTACGTGGGCGGTGAAATCCAGCGAGTGGAGTCCGATCTCGACCTCAAAGTCTTTCAGCAAGGGCGCATCGAATTGATTGAAGACTTTCCCGATTTTGATCGAAACGGGGATGGTCGAGTTGATGACAACGATCTCGTGTTTGCTGTTACCCTTCGCAGCGGATTCCCGGACCGTCCGCTTCTTCTTCCTGACACCAATAGCACTTATTTTGCCGGCTTCATCCAGGATGACTGGCGAGTGCATCCGCAGCTGGCGTTGAACCTGGGGTTACGTTATGAACTGGACACGGACGTCAAGAATGTCAGCCGTATAAGTGAGCTGAACCCGCTGATTCTGCCGTTCCTGAATGGTCAAAGAACGAGAGACAAAAACAATTTTGCGCCCCGGATCGGGTTTAACTACTCGACCAAAGACGGGCGGACGAGCATTCACGGTGGATACGGCATCTACTACGATCGCGTGACCCTGCAAATCCAAACATTGGAGCGTGGGCTTGATGGCCGCGCTTTACCTGTTGAGGTGCGGGCCGGCAATCTCTTCTTCATTCCGCCCCAGTTCCTTTTTGATCCGGTCAACGGAGTCTTTCCGCCCGGAGCACCAACTCTGGCGAACCCGTTCACCGGCTTTGTGCTCCCCGGAGCAGGAGCGGGCGGCATTAATATCATCGACAATGGTCTCCAGAACCCCATGGTCCATCAGATGAATGTGGGCCTCCAACGCGAGTTTGGCCGTCAGTTGGTGGCGCGGGCGGACTATCTGCGCAACGTCGGCACACACTTCATCATCGGCCGCATCATCGGCACGGTACCTTTCAATCCAGTGGTGGGTGGTCCAGAGACGGTCAAGAACCTCGAGTCGAGCGTCAGAACCCAATACGATGGGTTGCTCCTGAGTTTGGAGAAACGTTTTTCTAATCGCTACCAGTTCCGTGCGTCCTACACACTCTCCAGGTCACTTAACTTTGCCAACGACGATCAGATACCTTTTTCAAATGGACCAATTGACTCCAACAACCTTCAGTTGGAGTACGGTCCTACACCAAATGACCAGCGCCATCGATTTAGTTTCTCGGGAGTGTTCCAGCTTCCCTGGGCGGTGCGACTCGCCCCGATATTCACTGTTGCCTCAGCGGTTCCGCTCGATATTCTCCTACCGGATGGCAGCTCTCGCGTCTGTGAACTGCAAAGAAATGCCGGCGCTCGGGTGTTTCATTCTGGCGCGGAACTGAATGCCGCGCTAAATCAGATCAATGCTGCTGGTGGTTCGCTATGTCCAAATGCAGATCCCAGCACCGGCTTTCGTCCTCGGGTGCCTTTGCCTCTAGTGGGCGACGATTTGCGTCTGGGTGACAACTTCTCGTCTCTCGACTTGCGGGTGTCTAAAGTTTTCAAGCTGCGAGAACACCTGAGCATCGAACCAATCGCAGAAGTGTTCAACCTCTTCAACATCACTAACGTGCTCGGTGTATCGAACGTCAACTACTCGGGCTTCAGCCATGTGCTGGTCCGTGACAGCAATGATCCGAGCAGCCCGGGCTTTCAGCGGTCATCGAGTTTCGGACAAGCGGTTACCACAGCCGGAGGCGTGTTTGGCTCGGGCGGGCCACGCGCGTTCCAGTTTGCGGCCCGGGTGACGTTTTAACTTATTTTTGTTCAGTGAAGCCAGGGACCCAACTCAAGCGACAGATTGGTATTCGCACAGCAACGGCCCTCGTTGTCGGTGAAGTCATCGCCGTCGGTATCTTTCTCACCCCGGCGGGCATGGCTAAGGCGCTCGGCTCGCCGATGTGGCTACTGGCTGTCTGGCTGGCGATGGGTGGAATGGCCCTGTGCGGCGCTCTTTGTTACGGAGAGTTGGCAGCCAGATATCCCGAAGCCGGAGGCGGTTACGTCTACCTGCGCGAAGCTTATGGTCCCGCGGTCGCGTTCATGTACGGGTGGATGGCTTTTCTGGTAATGGATCCCGGACTAACGGCGGCGCTTGCGGTAGGACTGGCCAGTTACGCTGGGTATGGTCTCAACCTTTCGCCATGGGGACTCAAGGCGCTGGCCATCGCTACGATCGTATTGGTTGCTCTCATCAACATTCGTGGTGTCAGGCTCGGAGCATGGTTCGTACGCTCTCTGACGTTTCTCAAGCTTGGGTTACTGGCTTTTCTTTTTCTTTGGGGATTTGGTTTTCAACTCGGTAACTGGTCAAACTTCACGCCGTTCGTTGCTCAACGCGCCAACTCGGCCCCACTCCTTGGCGCTTTAGCAGGCGGGCTCATTGGAGCTTTTTTTTCGTTTGCCGGCTGGTGGGATTTGGGCAAGCTTGCAGGTGAGGTACGCGATCCCGCCCGCACGCTTCCAATAGCACTAACTTACGGTGTAATTACAGTGACCGTCGTGTATATCCTGACCAGCGCTGCTTTCATTTACCTTGTGCCCCTGGGCCAAGTTACTTCCGGCGAAACTTTCGCCGCGCAGGCTGGAGAGGTTTTGTTTGGACGGGTAGGCGGACTGGTATTCTCGCTCGTGGTTGTAGTGGCTGTGCTGGGGAGTCTTGCCGCGGTTGTGATGTCAGCGCCCCGGGTCTATTTTGCAATGGCTCGCGACGGATTATTTATCCCGGCGGTCGCCTCAATTCATCCGCGATACGAAACCCCCGCGTATGCTATCGCTCTTCAAGCCGTACTCGCCTCAATACTTGTGACAGTTGGTACTTTTAATGAGATCGTTTCATATTTTGTTTTCGTGGTAGTTGTCTTTATTGCCTTCACGGTGGCTGCTCTTTTTATATTGCGACGCAGAGGTTTAGGTGTTGGATACCTGACTCCGGGTTACCCGGTGACGCCAGTGATATTTTTATTGATGATTGTTTTACTACTGGTCTTGTTGGGCGGCAACAACCCAAAACAAGCGTTTCTGGGTGTCGCCGTAGTGGCCCTGGGATTTCCGGTTTACTATTTGTTTGTTCGTCCGAAGCGTCGGCAGTATGACTTGCGGTAGGGGGCTGTGAAAAAATTAGCGAAGGAGTTACTTGAAAGTTCTCTCGAGTGCGAATTTGCTGGCAAGGCCGCTGCGCGCCCGCTTACCTTAGCGAGGATACGAGCACTCAAGTCACAGAACCGCTTGCTGTAGCCAGCGGATGCTAGCACTCACCTTAGCATTAACCGTGAGGGAGGCGGGTGATTGCCTAAATAAGCAGTACTTTGGTTCACGCGGCAGCAAGTGACATCTATCCGAAAAACGGTTGAACTGATGCCGTACGACCAAGTCTTACTATAGTCGGGTTTTGAGTTTCGATAATGTTGAGATCTAGCATCCGCTGGCTACGGCAAGCGGTTCTGTGAGTTGAGTGGTGATATCCGCGCAGCTCCGACTCCCCACCCGCTACCACAGGTGGTAATGACCTGAGCCTGGCCGAAAAAGTTTGAAAAGGAACGACGACTTTATGACCTGGATTAAAACGATTCCTGCTTCTGAAGATGAGGAAGTGCGCCGAGTTGTTGAAGCTCAGCGCGAATTCTATCCGGTTGAGTATGCCACTCCGGTCCACCCGACTGCCGATGGCGAAACCGCCGGTATCGTGGCGTCTCACAGTTTGATTCCGGATGCGCTTTATCATGCGTTTGCCACTTTCGGTGCGCTGATGTCCCCTGACTTGCCTTTGAGCCGGCGGCAACATGAGATGATCACAACCGTGGTGTCGGTTACGAACCGGTGCCATTATTGAATCGAATCTCACGCAGAGTTTCTGCGTCGCGTTACGCTGGATGAAAAGATGGTGGGAGCACTGGAAGAGGACTACGAGACTGCGCCGATCACGGAGCAGGAGAGGGTCATGCTCGACTATGTCGTGCAGGTGACTCGGGATGCCACTCGGATCTCGCCAAAAGACCACGAAGGGCTGCGCGCCGTGGGTTTTGATGACAAGGGAATTCTTCAAATAACACTAATCGCCTCCTGGTTCAATTACATAAATCGTGTGGCAGATGCGTTGGGCGTCGGACGGACGTAACCGGAGGCTGAAGAAGTGTGGTTCGGTCCCATCCTAGTCAGAAGCGGGCATGATTGCGTGATGGGGCCTTAGGCCGGAGGGATAGAAATGTCTAACCATAGATTCCTTGCGCGAATGCCTTCGTTGGGCTGGCCCATCCTGATGGTTCTCATCCTATTGCTTAGTGCACCGCACGCCACAGCGCAGGAAAACAAGGATCCGCAGAAAAGCCAGGACGACGATGACGTGGTACGGGTCAAATCCAACCTCGTCAATATTGACGTGATGGTGAAAGACAAGAAAGGGAAGTACGTCTCAGATCTTAAAGCTGAGGATTTCACGATATTTGAGAACGGCGTGCAGCAGAAGGTGGAATTTTTTGATGCGCCTCTGGCAGGCACGAATGAAAAGAGCAAACCGGGCGGGCCGCCTCAGGTGGATTTGTCCTCAGCCGCGGCCGCGAGGAACTACGTGTCGTTGGTGCTGGACTCCCAAACTACTGACATAACAAATTTGAAGCAAGTGCGGGAAGGAACTATTAAGTATGTTCGTGAGCAGATAACTGAGGCCGATACGGTGGCATTGTTTACGGTGACGAGCGGTTTGCAACTGCTGCAGCCATTCACTCAAGATAAGGCAAAGCTCATCTCTGCCCTGGAGAATATTGGGGTTAATGCCGCCTCGAAGAATTTAGAACAACGAGACATTGCCGAAAACATAAGTTCACTTCGGGACCAGTTGAGTAGCTCACCCTCAACGCCGACTACATCCATAACGACGGCGGCCGGTGGATCGGAAGCAGCCAGGGCAATGATCGCTGCGGTCGTCCTTCAACAATTCATCAGGCTTCGAACGGCGTTAAGCCTGCAACAGTCACGTCCCATTCTTGCTGCGCTGGCGGCAATATGCGAGGGATTGCGACCAATTCCAGGTAAAAAAACCCTCATCCTATTCTCGCAGGGGTTCGTTACTCCCGCGATTCTTGATTGGCAAGTGCAAAGCACTATCGACATAGCCAATCGCGCCAACGTCGCGATCTACATTATCGACTCGGCTGGATTAAGGGCGGGCGCGCCCCGGTCGGGCGGTGTGGTACCGCCCTCACCGCTCGCGGGTGTTTCTGCCATGACCAACCAGGAACAGCGAATCCGGGGTGTAGGAGGAGAAACTGTATTCGATAACACAAGACAGGAAGGGGTGAGCCGCGAATATGACATTTTGTACCGAATCTCAGGTGATACGGGCGGCAGATTTCTTAAGGGAAACAACGACATCGGCCAGGGTCTGGAGCGAATCAACCAGGAAATACAATCCCGTTACACGCTGGCCTATCGCAGTACTAATCAGAATTTCGATAGCACATTTCGCAAAGTAAAGATCGAAGTTCGCAGACCTGAAGCGCAGATCATTTCACGGTCCGGATACTACGCTATCCCACCTGAAGAGATTGTCATCTTGTCACCGGAAGACAAGAAATTGTTGACTAATTTTGCCGCAGCTGAGATCAACCCCGGGCTGCCTATCTTTGTTGAATTGAGTCCATTCAGATCTCGAGAAGGTCTCTACACAGTGCCTCTATCGATCGAAGTGCCGCCCGGGGCGGTGCAGTTCAATCGCAAAGGAGATAAGCGCTCGATGCAGTTGGAGGTGCTCGGTGTAATCCGAGCGACGCCAGAAAAGATCCTTTCTCGCGTTGGAGGAAATTTCGACGTAAATCTGTCGGCTCAGCAGTACGAGGCAATAGTCAACAACAACATCTTTTATAGACAGGATCTGCAACTGCCTCCGGGCGACTACAGCCTTGATCTGATTGTTAGAGACAGGCAGTCAGGAAAAATAGCCGCAAAAAGAGAGCAGCTCCTGCTCCCTGAGGCAGATTCCGAATTCGCGACGACTGCAGTAGTGCTGAGTCGTCACGTCGAGCCGTCCGATCAACTGCCCGCAGGCTCTGCCGAAGGTGATGTCCTAACTCATGGAAAAGCAAAGATTCGCCCGTCGCCTAGTCGTCAGTTTCAGGTGACTGATAACTTGATAATGTTCCTGGAGGTGTATAACGGCGCGCACAGCGCTGAGACGAGTAAGCCGTTAGTGAGAGTGACTGTCAGACTAATGAAGGATGGCAAGCCTGCAACCAAGCCGTTTGATTACGTGCTCACCGAGACTCAAACCGAGCCAGTACCACACCTGACATTCGCCGAATACATCAGTTTGAAAGGCCTTCCCGCAGGCACGTATACAGCGTTGATCGAAGCTAAGGACATGGTCACGCGCAAGCTTATAAAGCAAGAAGCGCCATTCGTCATCACGCAATAAGATTCAGGAACTACGACTCCATTTTGGCATTGTTTACTTCTTGTTTCGTGTTCGTTCGTGTGATTTCGTGGATCGTTTGCTGGTGCCAGGGAATAGAACGATCCACGAACGCACACGAACGCACACGAAATGAGATTCCGCCAATGACGATTGAAACATGACAAATGGAAAATGAAAACTGTGCCCCTCCTGACCTGCAAGTTAGCTAGGCTTGATCCAGCCTTTTGGGATTGGGTCTACCTTTGTGTCCGCCGTCATCTGTTTTCCACTTAAAGGTCGTGTTCTCTTGAGACTGTAGTGAATAAATCAAATTGTAAGAAGATACTTCCCCTATGAACTTTGGCTACCTCGATTGGATCATTCTGATTGTCTACCTGGTCCTTACCGTGGGCGTGGGTTTTTGGGTAAAGCGCTATGCTGAGAACCTGCGTGGTTATATGGTCGCCAATCGCCGCGTCAAAGTCGCGTTGGGAGTTGCCACCATCGAAGCGACGGAGATCGGGATCATTACCTTCATGTATTTCGGCGAGCTGGGGTACGTGGCCGGTTTCTCCTGCTTCATTATCGGGCTTCTGGGCATGTCCGCATACATGTTGGTAGGCAAGACCGGTTTCATCATCGCGGCGTTGCGCCGCCATGAGGTAATGACCATCCCGGAATTCTATGAATTGAGATACAGCCGCCGGGTCAGGTTAATCGGAGGGGTCATTCTCTTTCTAGGCGGTGTCTTGAACATGGGTATTTTTCTCAAGTTCGACGGCATCTTCCTCTCGGAAGTGCTGGGCTTTGGAGAGCGGGCGATCGCCGTGATCATGGTGGTGATGATGGTCATCGTCATCTCTTATACAGTCCTGGGAGGCATGTTTTCGGTCGTTGTCACAGACTTCATCCAGTTTGTGGTTCTCGCATTAGCCATGCTCATTGCGACTGTAGCGATACTGCTCAAGGTCAGCTTCGTCCAGCTTTCGGACGCTGTCACGCAGCAATTTGGCGCCGCCGGAGTCAACCCTCTGGTCAACCCGCGTTTTGGTTGGATGTTTATTGTCTGGGTCCTTGTCAGCAACATTGCCGCCGCAGCTCTCTGGCAACCGGGCGCCTCCAAAGCTCTGGCATCTGAGAGCCCGGAGGTCGCGAAGAAAGTCTTCACTTACGCGAGTTTGTCGTTCGCCGGGAGGGCAATGATTCCGATGTTCTGGGGCGTTGCCGCGCTAGCTCTTTTAGGACCAGGTGTGTCGTCTACAGCAGCGATGCCAAGGCTTATCGGTTTGGTTACGCCGCGTGGATTCCTCGGTCTGCTGGTGGCCGGGATGCTCGCCGCCTCGATGTCAACATATAGCGCTTACCTGTTGGCGTGGAGTTCAGTCGCCACCAGAGACGTGGTTGCATGCCTTCGTCCCAGGGATTTGTCAGATCGAACCACTATCTGGCTAATCCGCGGTTTTGCCATAGTAATCGGAGTATTTCTGCTCGTGTTCGGGCTCTGGTATCAGCTTCCGGACACGGCCTATCAATATCTCTTCATCACTGGCGCCATGTACACGGCGGGCGCGCTGGGTTGCGTTGCGGCCGGAATCTACTGGTCCAAGGCCAACAGCGTAGGGGCTTATACGGCACTTATCATGGGCGCCCTGGCCCCAGTGTCTTTTCTGTTGTTGGAAAAATGGCGCGAGGCACTTCCGTCATGGTTGGTCTTCATTACCGACGTAAATGTCTCCGGCCTGCTCAGTTTTATTCTGGCCATTACCGGGATGATTGTCGGATCGCTTTTGACTCAAAAAATGCGTCCGCCGGTTAAGCTGCAGGAGAAAATATGAACGGCGGTGCGCTATTCTGGTTAATCGTCTTTGCTCTTGCCACGACGTGCTTCTTTGTCGTCGCCGCAATCGTAGCCGTTAAGGGAGCCTACGATTTAAGGGACCTTCTACGGCATACCAAGGCCGGAACAGAGGAAAGAAGACGCAGTTGAAATTGTCGGCGCCCCAGGTCGCATTAGCTTGGCGTGTGTTGAAAGAGGCTCCTACATGGCGATGTCTTAAGAACGATGTTGTGGCCACGGAGTGCCACTCCTACAACTGCTTTTTCGATTGGTAGTAGTAAACCGGAAGCCCAAGAGCCACCAGGCCAATACCAATAAGCGATCGCAGCGGCGCCGTCATCAGCGTGGTTATGAGAAGCCACGCAGTGGTGAGCAGGAAGAGTGCCGGAACGAACGGGTAACCCCAGGCGCGGTAAACGCGTTCCACTTCAGGCATTCGTCGCCGGATGATGAAAACTGATGCAATGACGAGCCCAAAGAAAATCCAAATCGCAAAAATTACATAGTCCGTCAAAGTATCGTATGAACCTGACAGAGCAAGGACGCTGGCCCAAAGCCCCTGGGCCATGAGTGCCCGAATCGGGACATGAGTACGATCCGAGACGTGAGCCAGACTTTGAAGAAAGAGACCATCGCGGGCCATTGCAAAAGGGACGCGCGAGGTTGCCATACTTGAAATGTGCAGCGCGCCGAACGTTGAAGTGAGCATAGCCGCAGCGATCAAACTCACGGCAAGCGGGCCGAGAAACCTCTCGGCTACCACCGATGCGACGGATGAGGTCGCGGATACATTCGCTACTTCAGTAGGCGTAAGCACATAGAAGTAAGTGGTGTTCACGAAAACGTAGAGCGTGCAAACAAGTGTCATGCCTGCCACCAGGGCGAGAGGTATATTGCGCTGAGGATTCTTTACCTCACCTGACACAAAGGTCATCTCGTTCCAACCGTTGTATGCCCAGAGCGCACCCAGCATCGCTGCCGCGAATCCGGCACTGCCTCCGCGCGCGGCAGCAGCAACGCCCTCACATTGGCCACCTGCGTCTGCCGAGAGGAAGTGAGTCCAGTCGCCGGTGGCGAAAACAAGTGTGCCCACGCCGAGAGCCACGATGATCCCGACTTTGAGCGCCGTCAGCGCGGAAGCAAAACTGCCCCCCACCGAGACCGAGGCGCAATTCACAAGTGTGACGACGGCAATGGCAAGCAGCGCTACCGCTTGCAGACCGCCGAAAGGCACCGGGTAACCGGGTATCGGCACCGTGAAAAAGGTGATGTTTAGTGCCCCGCGCAGCAGTACGTTGAGGAAGATTGCGAAACCGACGGCGAGTGCGGCGAGCGCTCCGGCGCTGGCTACGAAAAAACGCATCCAGCCGTAGAGAAAGGCCAGGCGCGAGTTGTAGGCATTTCGGATGAAGACGTACTCGCCGCCTGCGCGTGGCCAGATGGCAGCGAGCTCGGCGTAGGTTAGAGCCCCGGCGATCGAAAGCATCCCGGCCACCACCCAGACAGCAATGACCCGTCCGGGCGTGCCTACATTGCACATCATCACCCGCGACTTGAGAAAG
This sequence comes from Pyrinomonadaceae bacterium, assembly GCA_041745915.1. Lineage (GTDB taxonomy): Bacteria > Acidobacteriota > Blastocatellia > Pyrinomonadales > Pyrinomonadaceae > PSRF01. The sequence goes on from JBGTHZ010000167.1 coordinate 59,408, forward strand.
ACACCCGTGCCAATGACGTTACCAACGACAATGGAGGTGGCGGCGATGATACCGAGACCGCGAATGAGTGTGGAATCACTCTGAGTGTGTGTGGACATCGTTCAGCGGGACAAAGTTTGAGGCGCTCACGCCCCTGGGCCAGCGACAATGAACGAGCGGCCACAAAGTATCACACCTTCTATTTTTTGACAGTTGGCTGTTGCGCGCCGATTTGGCCAACACCTTCGGCGCTATAATACTTTGGATGCGTGGCCCCGGGGTGGAAGCAACCGGGCTCTAATTATCGAGCGCTTTCAGGGGTAATTCAGCATGAAAAGAGGAACCGCATTGAGAAGGACTCCCAGTCTGACCGCAACCTTGCGGAAGGGCATTCTCGTCTGCTGCTTACTGTTGACCCTCGCTGTTTCTTCCTTCCCGGTCCTCTCGAGCGCGCCAGAGGTCTTCGACCTGGTTATCTGGAACGGACGGGTCATTGATCCCGAATCGAAACTCGATGCGGTCCGCAACCTGGGCATCTCGGGTGGCACAATCAAAGTAATCACCGGCAATCAACTGAACGGACGTAGGGTGATCGATGCTCGGGGATTAGTCGTCTCTCCTGGTTTCATCGACCTTCACCAACACGGCCAGGATGAAGAGAACTATCGCTTCAAAGTAATGGATGGAGCGACGACTGTGTTGGAGCTGGAAGTCGGCGCTGGTGACATCGACCGCTGGTATTCCGAGCGTGACGGAAAAGCTCTGATCAACTACGGAGTGAGTGCAGGACATCTCGCTGCGCGAATGGTCGCGATGCGCGAGCCCATCACTTTCCTGCCCAGCGGCGAGGCCGCACGCAGGGCTGCAACAGACGTTGAAATCATCGAAATGAAACAGAACCTCGAACGAGGCTTAAAGCGCGGCGCCGTGGCGGTGGGATTCGGGATCCAGTACACGCCCAACGCTTCACGCTGGGAGATTCTGGAGATGTTTCGCGTGGCCGCCCGTTTCAACGCGCCCTGTCATGTCCACATGCGACATGCAGGAATGAAGGAGCCAGCGAGCAGCATTCAGGCACTTGAGGAAATCATCGCAGCCGCAGCAATTACCGGCGCCCCATTGCACGTCGTTCACATTCAAAGTACGGGTGGACCGGCTACGCCGAAGTTGTTTCAGATGATCGGCGAAGCCCAGTCGCAAAAGCTGGACGTGACGACCGAATGTTACCCTTACATCGCCGGAATGACGGACATCAAGTCCGCGATTTTTAACGAGGGATGGCAGGAAGTCTTTGGCATCGACTACAAAGATTTGCAGTGGGCGGCGACTGGTGAACGGCTTACGAAAGAGAGTTTTGCGGAGTATCGGAAAACCGGGGGCATGGTGGCTGTCTTCTCGATGACCGAAGAGATCGTAACGGACGCTCTCAAGAGTCCGCTCACGATGATTGCCAGTGACGGCATCCTGGATAAGGGTAAAGGACATCCTCGGACGGCGGGCACTTATTCACGAGTCTTAGGGAAGTATGTCCGGGATCAGGGAGCGTTGACCTTAATGGATGCCCTGATCAAGATGACCTTGATGCCGGCCCGGCGACTTGAAAAGCGGGTGCCCTCGATGAGAAACAAAGGCCGTATCCGCATTGGAGCCGATGCCGACCTCACAATCTTCGACCCTCAATTGGTGATAGACAAATCAACCTATCAAGAGCCGGCGAAGTATGCCGAAGGAATAAGGTTCGTGATCGTCAATGGCGTGACAGTGGTCAAAGAAGGCCAACTGCAATCTGGAGTTTATCCCGGGCGTCCGGTCCGCGCGCCTTTTTGAGTCAGGGTTCCAGGAAATGTTGCTATCCTCCCGGGTAGAGACTTCTTGCAATTGCGGAACCTTCATTTCATTCAAGCGTTACTGAGGACGATAACTCGTTGGAAGCAGTGAGGTGGCAAGTTAGCGATCCTCATTACTGTATTCCTTACTGCATGTGCAAATTATTACCGTATCGGAATGGGCAAGATCGCCTTGGTTGGCAGATGGCCATCGGTGTCACTCTTCGATGCGTACTTCTGGTCACGGTCTGCTTCTCTGCGGTAATCCCTCGTCACCAAACACTGGCCCAATCGAAATCCGTTGGAACCGCAACGTCTTCGTTGTGTAAACGAAATGATGCGATTGAGATGATTCGGCAACAGATTGAAGTCACAAAGGCTTTTGACAATGCTGTGTCCCGCATTACTGTTCTCATTCGCGCGGCGGATTTGTTGTGGCCTTTCCAGCAGGACAAGGCGCGCGCTGCTTTCACCGAAGCCTTTGAAGTAGCTGCACAGAATGAAAAAGAAAAAAGCGAGCAATCGAAAGACCGGCCACGTGCGATAATTCTAAGTTTGCAAACCCCGGATCAGCGATACGTCGTTATTCGTGCTGTTGCTAAACGCGATTCCGCATGGGCGAAAAAGCTAACGCAGCAAGTGCTAAAACTGGATCGTCAAATTGGCGACCAGGCATCAACGAAAGATTCGTTCAACGACCGCTTAACAGCGTATAGGCTGCTTGACTTCGCCAAACAACTGATAGGCACGGATATCAACACAGCCGTCGATCTTGCCAGAACCAGTCTGAATTACCCGGCCACTTCCGAGATAAGCAGATTCCTGTATGAGCTTGCCGAAGTGAATCAGCAAGCAGCCGATCAATTTTACGGCCAGGCTCTGGTGGTTTATGCCGACAGACCGATGCGCGAGTTTCTCTATTTACAAGCATATCCGTTCGCGTTTCCCACTTCCGGGGACATGCCGGTCACCGCAAATTATCGTGTGCCGGCCAATTTCGTGACCAACAATTCATTGCAGCGCCGGTTGGTCCAAACTCTGCTGCGACGAGCACAGCAGGCTTTGGAGATCCCATTGGATGAAGGCGATAACTTTAATTGGATGCCGGGAACGGGTCACATCTTGCAGGTATTGATGCGGGTTGAGCCCCAGGTAAGGGAACGTCTACCTGATTTATTCGGGGCAGTGGTTCAAGCGCGAGACAAGATTTTGGTTTCGCTCTCAGTTGAAACCCAAAAGACATTTCTGGAGCCCGGCCGCGAGCTTTCTTCTTCGCCGGAGGAAACCTTTGAGGAACGAATAGAAGCGGCAGAGAAGACACCCAATGTAGACATTCGTGACGATCTCATCGCTGCGGCAGTTTTAAACGCATCCGATAAAGAGAGTTTGGCGCGCGTGGTTGATGTGGTTGAAAAGATTACCGATACGAGCATCCGCACGGGTTTAGTGGAATGGCTCTATTTCACGCGCGCACAGCACGCGATTAACGGCAAGCGATTTGACGAGGCAGAAAAGCTGCAGTCTAAAGTTGAAGGGCGGGAGCAACGCGCTTATCTTCAGACCGAGATCGCAAAGGGGCTACTGAACACAAGCGAGACGCAGACTCATTCCCGCGAACTTCTCGACGAGGCAATAACCGAAGCCAACAAAGCTGGGAAGACGATCTTTGCGGCGCGTACGCTGCTGACAGCGTCGAATCTCTACGCCAAACTAGATCTCGGTCGGTCGTTCTCAATTTTGGGAGATGCTATTAATCGCATTAACAAGATTGAGATTCCAGATTTTTCCGTTGGCGATCAAACCCTGGTAAAAGAGATCAGGAGAAGGAGCAACCCGGGCCGCTTCATTATCAGGTTTTACATGCCAGGACTTGATCCGGGGAATGCATTTCGTGAAATGGCAAAGATCGACTTCGACGGTGCGCTGTCTCAAACCAACGCTTTGACTGATAAGTTTCTGCGCGCGCAAACAACACTGGCGTTGGCGGATGTCTGTTTGCAGCAAGCTCCGCAACAACCCAAAGAAAAGAAGAAAACAGCGAGGCCTTAAAATGTCAGGGTCTAATTCGAACTCAGAGGCTTCGCCATATCGATGAAATGGCAAGCTTCCTTTGTCGCCACGTTCGCGGGAAAACTCGAGGTTCCGGTTTCGACGTACCCTCGCTTTTCATAAAAAGCAGGCAGTTCCTTCCGCAGGTTGACCAGCTTTATATCCATGAAACGACAGCCAAGCCCACGGCAATAGTTTTCGGCCTCACCCATCAGCAGAGACCCAACACCGGACTGCTGCCGGGAAGGATCGACTGACAGCAACCCAAGGTATGCTCGTTCACCGCGCGGTTCGATATAGACACAGCCAACCAACATGCCTTCTGCTTCGGCCAACAGAAACTTGCCAGTGCTTAGTTTGTCGATGACTTCCTGAACCTCGATCCGATCTCCGACGACGAAGAAACCTTCGGCGGAACGAAATGCTGAGTTGATCAGGAATGTGATCTTTCCCGCATCAGCCATGTCGGCGATTCGCATTTGAAAATATTTGGTCAGGTCAGGCTTTGACATTAAGATCCATCCTAACGCCATTCTACTGTGCATATCAGATCACAAAAAGGCGACCAAAGAAAAAATTGGTCGCACTTTATCTAACTGGTGAGCCGTGGAAGGGAAAGACCCTACTTAGTTTTTCTGAGTCTCACTCTGTGTTTTCAGCAATCTGCGCAGCTTCATCCTCGCTTTGTGCAGTTGTGATTTAGATGTGCCTACCGCGACACCAAGAATCCTGGCAATCTCTTCGTGCTCGTGTCCCTCGATATCATGTAATACAAAAACCGTGCGGTAGCCAGGTGGTAGCTGCGCCAGAGCTCGATCCAGGGCAATGCGGTCCAGAACCGGCATGGCATTTGGGTTCTCAGTTCCACGAACAATCTGAACTGGCGTCTCTCCCTCCTCCGTTGTCCGTTCGAGCTTGACGCTTCTTTTTCGGAAATGCATTAAGACCTGATTGACTGTCAGTCGATGCAGCCAGGTGGTAAAAGCCGAATCGCCCCGAAAGCTGCCAATCTTGCGAAACAGCTGGATGAATGCTTCTTGCGCAAGGTCCTCAGCCTCCGCTACGTTTTGGGTCATGCGAAGGCACAAAGAATAGACACGGCGGTTGTGCCGCTGGTACAACTCTTCGAAAGACTTCATGTCGCCCAGACCTGCAGCGCGTGCGAGCACCTGATCAGATACAGGCTTACTATCGGCAGCCAGCCGCTCTAGTTCCTTATCCGTTGGCCACGTGGGAAGAATTTGAGTGTTGACCATAGCTCCTCTTTTTAAGCAATCTCGGTGCCACCCAGATGGCCTGAAATTGCTTTAAAACCACGAGCATTCTCTATGTGTTAAATGAACGTTTCGTCCAATCGGGGCGTTGGTAAACCAAAGCGTGTAGCGGAGTTTGACGGTTTAGGCAGGCCGTTCAGCGATCGTGTGCTGGAGGAATCTAATTCGACTCCGGGCAATTTCATGCCCGACCCGGTCAGGATATACAATACGGCAGGCATTTCTGCATAATCACATACCCCCTGCAAACGATAAAACAGAATTCACACATTCAGTGATGATTCTGTAGGATCCAAGCGAGCGCAACGACATGAATCAGCTGTATCCGAATCTGGACGAAGCTCTCATTACCAATGACGGAATCCGTCCGTCGTGTTTAGAACCTGATACTCATGCCAACTTCCAAATACCACAGATCACCAAAAACGCTACTCTCTCTTTTGATTCTTTGTCTCCATCTACAGCCCGTGCAAGGTGTGCCCGGTCCGGCGGCGGATCTGCTGACCTACGAGGAACTTGTTGAGCTTTACGAGCGCGACAACCCTTCCGAACAACTTCAAACAAAGTTGCAGAAGCTGTTGACTACTCCGTTTGTCAATAACGACGCGTACGCACTAGGCACGCGACCGTTAAAGCCGAATGGGGCCACCTTAGGCCGCTATTTGCGTATAGCTCAGTGGAACATCGAACGCGGTATCGAATACGAAGCGTTGGAAAACGTTCTCACGGATCCTGCCAGATTTCTTTCACTTCTAGACCAGGAGAAATATCCTCCGGGCAGTCAAAAGAGAAAGACAGTGCTGGAGCAGGCCGAAGCTTTGCGGCAGGCCGACATCATCGTGCTCAACGAGGTCGATTGGGGGATGAAACGCACCGGTTACCGTAACGTAGTAGCAGACTTAGCCTCTGCTTTGAAGATGAACTACGCCTTCGGCACTGAATTCATCGAAGTTGATCCAATCGCCCTGGGCACAGAAAAATTTGACGGACTCGAAAAGGTCGAGCGTGAGGCGCTGGCGGAGCAAATTACGATTGATCCGGCACTGTACAAAGGCCTGCATGGCACAGCGATTCTTAGCCGCTTCCCCCTAGTGAATGTGCGTTTGATCCCTTTTCGCACGCAAGGACATGATTGGTATGGAGTCGAAAAAAAGGGTGTGACCAAAATCGAAAAGGGTAAGCGTAAGATGTCCGAGATAGCCTTTCAGCGAAAGGTTGAGCGTGAAATCCGACGCGGCGGACGGATGATGCTTCTGGCCGACATAGAAGATTCCGACATTCCCAAAGGCAGGTTGACGATCGTGGCGACACACCTCGAGTCCAAGACCAAACCTGGAAACCGCGTGAAGCAGTTGGAAGAGCTGCTCGCGACAATCGAAGGTATAGGAAACACCGTCCTCGTCGCCGGAGACATGAACACCTCCACCCGGGATGACACTCCCACCTCGATCAAACGTGAGATCAAGAAACACTTTGGCAGCAAACAATACTGGGTCAAGCAAGCCCTTGCTTTCCTGACGGGTTTTTCCTGGCCGAACAGTCTGCTATTGGGCGGATTTAACGAGTATCGCAAACAAGCCGATCCCACGGTGCGCAGCGTCCCGTTCGTGGCTACCAATCCCGAGGCGAAGTTTTTCGAAGTACTGAAAAACTTTCGTTTTAGTGATGGCGGCGCTTTTGACTTTCGAGGCGAACGGCAGCGTTCGATCGGCAGCGGAAACTCGCCGCTGGCGAACTCAAATCAACGCGGCGGCAAAGGCTTCATCACTACCTTCGAGGTGGAACGCACCATCGGTTTTGTCGGCAAGTTCAAACTCGACTGGATTTTTGTCAAACCTCCGGCGTTAACGGCTCCGTATGGTGAGAACCAGCCTTACGTCTTCGCGCCACATTTTGGCCTCACACTCAAGGAGTTGAATCACAGCATTGAAGACCGCATCTCGGATCACGATCCGCTGATAGTGGATCTGCCGCTTGGTGAGCCAACTATTGACGAGCGCCTGGCAAGATGGTGAGCTCGGATGAGACGCAAAGAAGAGTACGTTCCAGACTCTGCGTCTTTCCCCCCTTTCAGATCTTTGCGTGAGTTTCTCGCTCGAAAGGACACTAGTCCTCAGGCAAGCCTTCGACCTCCGTCACCGGCCTGACTTCCACTGTTCCGATGCGCGCTCCTGGAATTCGAGCCGCAATGCCAATGGCCTCGTCGAGATCCTTTGCATCGATCAGGAAGTAGCCGCCCACTTGTTCGCGCGTTTCCGCGAATGGACCGTCTGTCACCAGCGGTTTACCGTCGCGAACCCGGACGCAGGTCGTCTCCGATGTTGGGTGCAGCGGCGCAGCGCTGAGGTACTGCCCGGTCGCGTGAAGCCGGTTTGCGAGTTGCACGGACTCCCTGAGCATCTGGTGGCGCTCGGTCTCGCTACGTTTTCCGAATGATTCCTCATCATGGTGAACCAACAGCATATATTTCATTAGTTCTCTCCCAGCGATATAAAATCCGACGGTAATGGATCAGTGTCGCAGAAAGCCAATCTATGCCGTGCTCACATCCTGGGGTTCCATCACCTGCCGAATTTCGATTCGTCCCTTTATTCAGGTCTGCTTGTGGATTTTGTGTGCTTCCCGCACTACGATTGATTGCTAATGAAACGGTGCCCATGTGGGATGATTCCGGGACGTCTACAGTTCACAACTCTTAACATCTTTTTACCTGCTCTTAACACAGCTTAACATGGGCCGGCGTATGCTTTCGTCCGGTAAGGCGCTAAACACTGCGGAGGTTGAAAATGAGGACCAACAGAAATAGGTTCTGGAGTCGCGGCAACCGTTTTCGGCTACTGGTTACGTTTGAACTAGCGATTGTGCTACCCGCGTTAGCGCTCATCTACGTTAACTTCGATCACGTTAAGTCCATCAAGCGCGGTAAAAAGGTTGAGGGTCTCATTCACCGCGACTTTCAATACGTGCTGGGCGCCTCCGAGAAAAGGATTAATCAGAAGGCGTATACCCTGGCGGAAGAAGCCAAGGGCCTCTTTCCATCTCCGATTGTCTTAAAGCAGACTGGTGGACAGGATTAACATGATTTACAAGATAGATGTTGAGCCATGTGGAGGTTAGGACTTGGTGGTGGGTCGCCAGTGTTTTCTGTAAATCCTGTGAGTCCTGTCAATGATTCGCCAGGCTACGCAAATAAGCAGTTTGCGAACTTGGACATTAACGACGAGAGGACGATCTCATGACAAGCCAAACTCTTGCGACTAAGCGGAACACCAAGCGCGTCAGCTTGTTTGAACGGTGGTACTAATGTTGAGAGTCCGCATGGTTGAAACTTACGATCCACGAACTCACACGAACGAACACGAAGAAGTTTAGTGATATTTCGTGATATTTCGTGGATCGTTCTTGATTTCCGTCACGCGAACAAGGTTTGTGAAAATGAATTAGACAGCACCGGGCTGAAGCCACGGTGTGAATCGGAGCGTAGAGAGTTAGAATAGGTTCAAGTCACTTGGATTGTTTCGTGTGATTTCGTGGATCGTACTTGTGGCGGGGTTAAATAGGAACACTCCACGAAATCACACGAAACAACACGAAGAACTTCCTTAAGGTTATTAGAGAGCATTTGTCATGAAATACGATCAGGGCTTTTATCGTTTGGGAATTGTGGTTTTCGTGGTCGTACTGTCAGCAATTTTCTTGAGCGGCTGCGTCAACAAGGCGCAACAGAATTTCGAACGGCCGCCATCTCCTGTTCAGGTAAGTGTAGCTGTCAGCCAGGACGTGCCTACATACATGGATGCAATTGGCAAAACCGTCGCCCGCGAAGTTGTCTCGATTCAGCCTCAGCTTTCAGGGCGCATCATCAAAATTCACTTTGCCGATGGGGCCAATGTGAAGAGAGGCGACATGCTTTTCACGATTGACCCCAGACCCTTCGAGGCCAATCTCAGGCAGGCCCAGGCCAATCTTTCCAGAGACGGGGCGCTGAAGAAGCAGGCTGAAGCCAATCTGGACAAGGAAATTGCCCAGGCGAAGTGGGGATTAGCCCAGGTAGAAAGGTATCGGGTGTTGGTTGAGCAGGGCGTTGTGCCGCGGGAACAGTACGAACAATATCGAGCTAACTATGACTCGCTGAGGGCGAACGTTGAAGCCGCTCGCGCAGCAGTGGGCAGCGCGGCGGAGACGATCAAAGTGGATGCAGCGGCAATTGAGAGCGCGAAGGTGCAACTTAGTTATTGTTACATTCGCTCGCCCATTGACGGCCGCGCCGGGCAGCGGCTCGTGGACATCGGCAATGTCGTCAACCCCGGGGGTTCGAGCAATGCAAATTCCAGTAACGGCGGCTCCAGTGCGCTGCTGGTGATCGAGCGGTTGGATCCTATCTACGCTGATTTCACAATCTCTCAAAATAATCTAACAGCAGTGCAGCAGCAGATGCGCGAGGGCAGTCTTAGAGCCGAAGTTCGTCTCCCGGATGCACCGGATGAACCGGTCATCGGTCAACTCACGTTTCTCGACAATGCAGTGCAGGATGCAACCGGCCAGGTGAATCTCCGCGCCACCATTCCCAATGTCGCGCATCGATTCTGGCCTGGCCGGTTCGTAAACATTCGACTTGTTCTGAACACCATCCACGGCGCAGTGCTCGTACCAGCCTCCGCGCCCCAGATGTCTGCCCAGGGATCCTTTGTCTACGTCGTTAAGCAAGAATCGATTGCCGAGCAACGCCCGGTGACCCTGGGCCAGCGGCAGGGAGACCTGATCGTGGTTGAGAAGGGTGTAGAAGCCGGCGAACGTGTGGTGACAAATGGTCAGGTGGGCGTCACGCCCGGCGGTAAAGTCGCTATCGAAGAACCCCGAGACGCGGGCAGCGCTGCAACGAGCACTGGGCCCAAGTAATGAACCTCTCCGAACCTTTCATCCGCCGCCCGGTAATGACCGCGGTGCTGACTCTCTCAGTAATTCTCTTTGGCGTACTGAGTTATTTTCAGCTCCCGGTCAACGACCTGCCTGCTGTTGACTACCCTGTCATCCAGGTGCGGGTGGGTTATCCGGGAGCAAGTCCCGACACAATTGCCAACAACATCGCCACTCCACTCGAGCGCCAGTTCATGCAGATTAACGGACTGGAGGTAGTAACTTCCCAGAGCACTCAGGGGGTCGCAACTTTTACTCTCCAATTCGCGCTCGAAAAAGACATCGATGCGGCCGCGACGGATGTCCAGACCGCGATCTCTCAAGCGATCAGCAGTCTGCCGGCTGACCTGCCCTCGCCGCCGACATATTCCAAGAGCAACCCCAACGACCAGGCGATCATGTACATCGCGTTGACCAGCGACTCGGTCACGCCGGGGCAACTCTATGACTATGCCAGCACACAGGTCGCCCAGCGCATCAGCATCCTTCCAGGTGTATCGCAGGTTAATGTCTTCGGTAGCAAATCGGCTATTCGCATTAAGGCGAACCCATCGGCCATGTGGGCGCGTGGCATTTCGATTGACGATCTGAGCGCCGCCATTAAGAGCGGAACCAGCACCACCGGCGCCGGTCAACTGGATAGCGGTTTCGGGACAACCATCCTTCGCCCCCAGGGGCAATTAGAAAGCGCTGACCAATACAGCAATCTAATAGTCGGCGGATCGAGCGCCTCGCCTGTCTACCTGCGCGACGTCGCCACCGTTAAAGAATCGGTGCAAGACGAACGGGCAAACATGCGGTTTTGGGTCCGCGGTTATGGAGTTCCTTCCGCAACTGTGATTGTAGCGGTCAATCGCCGGGCCGGCGCCAACGTAGTGGAGGTATCCAGGAGCATCTACGGGGTCCTGCCGATAATCAGCGCGGAGTTGCCAGGTTCAATTCGGATCACCCCAATTTATGATCGCTCGCTGAACATCGTTCATTCAATCGCCGACGTGCAGATAACTCTCATGATAGCGTTCGTGCTCGTAGTGATGGTGATTTTTGCTTTTCTGGGTCGAGTAACGGACACGCTCATTCCAGTGGTTGCGTTGCCACTGTCCTTGCTAATCACTTTCATCGCGATGCGTGCGCTGGGCTACAGTCTCGACAACTTGTCGTTAATGGCCCTGACGCTGGCAATCGGGTTTCTGGTAGATGACGCCATCGTCTTTCTGGAAAACACGGTGCGACGAATTGAGCACGGCGAGCTGCCGTTCGAAGCGGCCATCAACAGCGCGAAGGAAATCAGCTTCACGATCATGTCGATGACCATCTCGCTCGCGGCCGTGTTCATACCATTGGTGTTTATGTCCGGACTCGTGGGCCGGATCTTCCGCGAATTCGCTATCACGATTGTGATTGCGATCTTAGCGTCAGGTTTGGTGTCGCTGACGCTTACGCCGCTGATGTGCGCAAGACTATTGAAGGAACGTGGCGAAGGTTTGAAGAAAACCTGGATGGAACGCGTGATCGGAGGCATTGAGAAACGCGTGCTGGCTATCTATGGCGGATCGCTGTGGTGGTTTTTGCGGCACCGTTGGATCTCGCCGGTCATCTGGGTCGTTTGTCTGGCCGGGACCGTTTGGCTATTCGTGCTCGTCCCGAAAGCTTTTCTGCCGCCGGGAGACAGCAGCGTCATCTTTGGCGCCTTCATAGCGCAGGAGGGTTCATCACCGGAGCAGATGCACGCTTTACAGGACCGCGTTGACCAGGTACTGCAGCAGGATCCGAATGTCATCACCGACTTTACGATGACTGGCGCTACCGGTTTTCTGGCGTCGAACCAGGGCATCACCTTTACTTTCATCAAGCCACCGGAGGAGCGCAAACCCATCGGCGAGGTGACGGCGGAGATGATGGGCAAGCTCAACTCTATTCCAGGAGTGATGGCGTTCCTGCGGCCGTTTCCTGTCCTGGAGATCAGCACCGGAGTTACCAGCCAGCAGCAGGGCCAGTATGCTTTCGCGGTCTCCGGCGCGAATCCCGGTCAGGTCTACGACGTCGGTAAAAAGCTGATGGGCAAGTTGATGGAGTACCCGGGTTTTCTGTCAGTTTCGTCAGACCTTTTCAGCAACACGCCCAACCTGGATATTGACATCCGTCGCGATCAAGCCAAGACGTATGGTGTCTCTGAAGCACGAATTCTGACGCTGCTGCGCAACGCGTACTCGCAAAACTATTTGTACTTGATCAAGAAGCCGGATGATCAGTACCAGGTTATTTTGGAGATGGAAGACACTGCGCGCGAGAAACCAGAAGACCTGTCCCTGCTGTACATCAAATCCGATGATGGCCAACGTCTCGTGCCGCTGGGCGAACTGGTCACCACGAGGTCAGTCCTTGGCCCGCAGACGGTGAATCACCTGAATCAATTCACGAGCATGACGCTCTTCTTTAATCTCAAGCCGGGTGTCGCACTCGGCGATGCGACAAATTTTATCACTAAAACGGCGGCGGAAATTGTGCCGCCTACCGTACGCGCGGAGCTGCAAGGTGAGGCGCAGACATTCAGCAACACGGTGACCAGCTTGACCGTCTTGATGGGATTAGCTGTCTTCGTGATGTACGTGATTCTGGCAATTTTGTACGAGAGCTACGTGCACCCGCTAACCGTGCTTTCCACTCTTCCAACTGCTCTGGTGGGTGGCCTGTTGACACTATTTGTGTTTGGCCAGGAGGCCTCGCTTTACGCATTTGTCGGCATGTTCATGTTGATGGGGATCGTCAAGAAGAACGGGATTCTAATCGTCGACTTTGCCCGACAGCGGGTTGAAGCCGGAGAGCCGGCGGAGCAGGCGATCCACGACGCCAGCATGGACCGGTTCCGCCCAATCCTGATGACTACGCTCGCTGCGGTTTTCGGTGCAATTCCGATCGCGCTAGGTTACGGGGCTGACGGTTCCTCGCGCCGGCCGCTGGGGCTGGTTGTGGTTGGCGGCCTGGTTGTTTCGCAGCTCATCACTCTCTACATTACTCCAGTGATTTATCTCTACCTCGAACAGTTTCAGGAAAAGGTGTTGGACCGCACCTCATTCTTCCGCTCCCGCCGCTCTCGAAAATCAAGAGGTGACGACAGTCCACGCTCCCCCGATTCATTACCGTCTGATCTCGCAATCGGAGATTAGGGGGGCGGCCCGCCAAAATGAACCGTTGCCAGATCGAACTTTGTACTTAGTGCTTTGTACTTGGTACCTTGTACTAAGTATGGTCGTTGATCGAACGAGCAAAGTTCAAAGCACAAAGCACAAAGTTCGAAGTACAAAGCTCCAATCCCTAACCGTAAATTCTCCATTGAGTAATGACTATAGCCATTGAAGTTGAAGATCTGCGAAAACTTTACCGGACCAACAACGGTGAGGCGGTTCGAGCGTTGGACGGAGTTTCGTTTCAGGTTTTGCAAGGGCACATCTATGGCCTGCTGGGACCGAATGGCGCAGGCAAGTCCACCCTGGTGAAAATCCTGAGCACGATCACACCTCTCACTTCGGGGCGCGCCTCGGTGCTGGGATCCGATGTGACCCGCCAGCCTTTAGCGGCGCGACAGCAATTGGCGGTTGTGCTCCAGCAGACCGCCACGGAGAATCTGCTAACGGTTCGAGATAACCTGCTGATCTACGCTTATCTCCACGGGCTGAAATCACAGGCAGCGAAGGAGCGGTTGAAGGTGGTGGTTGAGGAGTTTGAGCTCGGCGAACGGCTGCGCGACACGGTCCAGGAGTTGAGTCTCGGCACCAAGCGCCGCATCCAGGTGGCGAAGATCTTCATGCTGGATGCGCCGGTGATCATACTTGACGAAGCCACGACGGGCATGGACCCCATCATGAAACGGCGGGTAATCGATCGCCTGCGTGCGGAAGCACGCAATGGGCGGACCATCCTTTTGACCACGCAGGTCCTCAGTGAGGCTGAGGAACTGTGCGAGAACATCATGATACTTGACCAGGGGCGGTCAATGGCTTCGGGCACCCTGCGGGAGTTGCGCAAGCTCTCCACACATACGTTTCGGGTGAATCTGTCGTTTGCAGATACTAACGGTGATCTGGTCAGCCGTCTCGAGTCGCTCAAACCCGTGCACTTGCAGGTTGACGGCAATAATGTCGAGATGGTGTTCCAGGGTGAGGAGGCTTCTTTGCTTGGGAAGCTCGCCGACATTTCTCGAGACACGCCGATTCTCCAGTTTGAAGTGCGCGGCCCCACCCTGGAGGAGATTTTTATTACGTTGATGAAGGAGACCAGATGAGTGGGATCGGAGCGGTGTTTTACCGCGATTACCGGCAGCGGATGACGAATATCGGGTTCGTGTTTTGGGACCTGTTCGTGCCGCTCGCGTACTTGATTCTGTTTGGCATCGGCTTCGAGCGGATGCTGGGGGGCTCGGTGGCCGTCGAGGGACGGCCTTTCGGCTACACCGCGTTCCTGCTACCGGGTGTGCTGGGGATGGTTACTTTCTCCGTCGCGATGAATACTTCATGGGGCTTCTTCATGGACAAGGATTCTGGAATCTTCTACGAGCTACTGACCTATCCAATCACGCGACCGCAACTTCTAATCGGTAAGATCAGTTTTAATGTCCTGCTGGCAGTAATCGGGTCGGTGCTGGCAATCGTACTCGGTGTGGTAGCTATGGACGCTCCCATCCGCTGGGATTTGCTTCCGCTGACCGCCGTCATCGTGATGGCCGCAACAGCCGGGTGGTTCTTTCTTTTTAGCATATTCGCCATTAAGTTCGCGAGGATGGATTCGTTCAACACGGTATTGAGCGCTGCGTACATCCTGCTTATGTTTCTAAGCTCGATGTTTTACCCGTTGACCGACTTGCCCATCTGGTTCCGCGTGCCCGCCTACCTGAACCCTATGACCTGGCAGGTGGATCTGTTGCGGTTCAGTTTGCTGGGCGTGGGATCAGCTCCCACGCTGCTGCTGGAAGGCGCTGCCGTCGGAATTTTCACCATAGTGTGTTTGACTCTGGCAGTGCGAACGCTTAACCGCGCCGCTTAATATGGCCTTTCCGAACTAATGGAGAGGCTCCCCGAAGGTTTGAAATCGACCGGCCCTGCGTCAAGCAGGCTGGTGAAAGGATGACTTCCATGACTCTAAAATGGTTAGGCGTTAAACGAACGACAGTATTGGCCGCCACGCTCTTTCTAGCCGCTGCATTTGTTGTTGTGAAGACTGCAGGCCAGGAAGAAGTTAGCGAAAGCAGAAAAGACGTTAACGAACGGTGGGAATATTTGGCGGTAGCGGGTCCAAGCACCAGCAATCTAACGGCCACGGGTAATCCGCGCATGCGGAAAGAACCCAACGTTCCATTTGGACGTGAGGCATTTGTGCTGGAACAGCACCTGGATAAGCTCGGCGCGAACGGATGGGAGTTAGTGGCAGTAGCAGGGCCTCCGACCGATCCGGCGTACTATTTCAAGCGTCGTAAGTAGGTGTCCACCTTTCAGTCCGCTTTGAAGACAGCGGTCATTGTGCTGTTGATGAAGGTCTGTTTCATCTGATTTCGTCAGGTGGTGCGTTTTCACGACGAGCCAGCCAGGTGAAGGGAATTGCCAGAGCCTGCAAAGCTCCACTGAAAACGTAGGAGACTGGATAACCCCACGCATCGGCTGCTTTGCCGAGTAAGGGCTGGATAACGACTCCACCAGTGGAGCCAAATAAAGAATCGAACGACAGGACTGTAGCGCGTTGCTCGGACGGAATAAGTGCATTCAGATATGCTTGCCGGACCGGAGAGACGGCAGCAAACATGAGCCCCCATAACATCAAAAGAGCGATAACAACCCAGAAGTTTGGTATGAACCCGGCCGTGGCCAATACCAGCATGCCAAGGACCTGACACGTCAGCAGCACTGAGGTTCTCCAACGAAATAGTCGCCCAATATAGGGAACCAGCAACCCGCCGGCAATTTGCGCTCCTGCAACTATGGCCGCCGCCAGTCCGGCAACCCCGTAAGCTCTTTCGTTACCGTATAGCTCCAACAAGTAAGGCTGCATCGCATAAAACGCGTAGATGGTCACGCCACCGGTAAAAGGTGCGGCCAGCATGGTCCACCTGACAGGGGGATTGCGCAAACCGTGCCGAATCGAGTCAGCCAAAATGATCTTTACCTCAATGACAGGATGTTTACTGCGTGACGGCTTGAAGCCGAGATCTCTCATTAAGATAAAGGCAAGTGTGAACGTGACTAAAAGCAACAGTGCGCGAATGACATACGGAACGCCGAGATTGGTTGTCTGCGCAATCACACCACCGGCAACGGATCCGGTTAGCATGGCGGCGCCTTCAACAATTTCACCTCTTGCCAGAACCGATTCCAACTTCTCCTTAAACCCACTATGAGCCAGGGCGTCCACCAGCCAGGCCTCGACAGCTCCCGAGTAAAATGTGAAGCCAAGCCCCAGGAGCATTGAAGCGATGGCCCAAACCCAAAAGGAAGCAGCCACGTACCACAGATATAGATAGAGTAGGGTTGAGATTGTCAGAGTAAGAGCGCCGAGCAGGTACGAAACTCTTCTTCCGCGCAGGTCCGCAATAACGCCAGTGGGTATTTCAAATATTACGAAGCCGGCGGTAAAGAATGCATTCGCGGCAAAAGCTTCGATGTTAGTCAGTCCTGCGTCGAGGAGAAAAAGTGTGTTTATGCCCCAAATCAGTGAAGCCGCCAGGGTGTTAAAGAGCAGCAACGTCAGGTAGATTCGTTGAACCTTACGGGAAGCATTGTTCATTTCTCGAACAGGCGTGTTAGTTACGGAGGTCCTTTACCATCGTAAAGAGCGGCGTCCCAAACAGCTGATTAGGCCCATCGCTGGTACGCCGGAAACCAGACTGCTCGTAGAGTCTGATCGCGCGTAGCAGAAAAGGAGTGGTGCTCAAAGTAAGTCGCTCGTAGTCGTGGGCAAAAGCAAAACTCTCTACTTCCTTCAACAGCAGTTCCCCCAAACGAAGCCCTCGTGCCGCTGGAAGCACAGCCATGCCACGAATGTACAACACCTCGCCTCGAGGCACTACGGAGACCGTGCCGACGATCCGCCTATCTTTCAAAGCAATCCAGACAGGCCCCTCGGTCATTCGATTCTGTACTTCGACACTTGCTGGCGTGGTCGCTGCAAATCCCTCATCAGTGTAACGGAGTGTCATGAAGTCAGTACCGTAACGCGGTAGCGTCGGGTCCACGGTTCAAACCACAAATCTACGTGTCATTGGATATCTCCCGATAGTGACTCCAAAGCACTGAAAATCGAGATGCGGAAGTCAGACCCGACGCTACCGAGGCTGTGTGAAAACTCGAACATCTAGCTAACGAGAAACCGCTCTTGTGGGTGTCGACTTTGGAGTTTTCACACGGTGTCTACCGCTTAACGGTAGTGACTTCATGACACTCCGTTGAGTTTTCACACGTTCGCGGTAGCGTCCGGATCCTGAACTCAATTCGGGTTAGTTGTGATTTATCTAGCGTTGAGTGTTGGATCCGGTCGCTATCGCTCGCGGTTCTGTAGTGGAGCCAGGCTTCCACGACCTAACCTAACGGTTCACGTCGCGAACCCAACGTGTCGCATTAGACTTGCGAACCGCGGATCCGGGCGCAGTCCGTCGAGCTCCGGGGCCACTTTCAGCCAGGCTAACATCTCGGACCGATCGTCGGATGCCTTATCAAGCCATTCGAACGCCTCATCCTTTTCTCCGCGGCCCGCATGAACGATGGCTATGAAATAAGGCGAAACGTAACATTTTTGCGCGAGCGCTTTTAACTCATCAAGAACCTGCTGCGCTGCGCTAAGCTTTCCGGCCACCGCGTAGGTGTACCCGAGCCCTGCTAAGATCATCGGCGTGTCGTCTAACTTCTTGGCCCTGTGGAACTCTTCGATTGCCTTTGAGAACTCCCCACGCTCTTCATAAACCCATCCCAGGAGGTAATGCGCCGGCCAGAAGCTTTGGTCCATCTCGAGCGTCCTGTGAAACTGTTCTATCGCCAGCTCGTACCGGCGCGCAAAGTAGAAGGGCGCGGCTAGACTGACATTGACCTGGAGCGAAAGCGGATCGAGCTCGTGGGCGCGTTCCATCGCCGCAAGGCTCTCGTCAAACCGTCCCACGAACAACAAATAGATTCCGTACCAGCGGTGAGCTACGCCGTAGCCGGGTTTGAGCTCAATGGCGCGCTTAAATTCCGCCTCTGCTCCTGCCCAGTCCCAGTCGTAGAGCATCTTGGTGTATGCCAGCGAAGTGTGGGCTTCGGCCAGGGTGTCGTCTAATTCCAGGGCTTTCATCGCCGCTGCTCTGGCTTTCGGCAACGCTTCCCTGGGTGGCACGTACGTGGTTGAAACTCTGTAGTAATAGTCGGCGAGCCCGACGTAAGCCAGAGAATAGCTCGGGTCTATGGCAATCGCCCGTTGAAAGTAGTCGAAGCCTTTCTCACCATCTTCTTTGGTGTACTTGTTCAAGAAGTAGCAACCCTTAAGATAGAGTTGATAGGCCTCCGTGTCGTCGGTATGACGTTTGGTTAGCCGCTCCTTCTCCTCGCCCGTCAGCCGGATGCGTAACTTCTCCGAGATTTCGCTCGAAATCTCTTCCTGCAACGCAAGAAGATCGGACGGCACGCAGTTATACTGCTCGCCCCAGAGCTGCGACCCGTCGGCTGTGTCCACCAATTCAGTTCTAATGATCAGTCTCTCGCCGAGTTGAAGAACCCTTCCCGTGAGCACGCCCCGGACGCTCAAATCTCGCCCAATCTTCGCCGCGCTAACTTCCTGGCTTTTGTAGCGGAAGACTGTGCTTCGCGCCATGACCCGCAGCTGCGGCAGTTGCGACAGGCTGTTGATGATGCTTTCGGTGAGTCCGTCGCTGAGGTACTGCAGGTTCGGGTCGCCACTGGAGTTCATGAGGGGCAGGACGGCCAAAGAATCGATTGACCGGTGGGGACCTTCGCTCCGCACCTCCCTGACGGTCGCTGCGAAGCGGTAGCCGAGCCGCGGAACAGTCTCGATGTATTGACGTCCGTCACGGCTCTTGCCCAGGACCTTCCTTAGCGTGAAGACGTTCTGGGTCAGATTCGCTTCCTCAACATGCGAATCCGGCCAGACCTCGCGCATTAGCCTGTCTTTCGCCAGGGCGTGCCCGCTGTTCTGGACGAGCGCCAGTAGCGTTTCGAAGACTTTAGGCGTGAGCGGCACTGGCGTGCCTTCCCGCAAAAGGAGACGCGCTGCCGGGTCTATGCGGAAAGCGTCGAACTCGTAGAAGTATTTTACTGGCCTGACCATAGGCAATTTTGAGAATTCTTTGAGAGCCTTCTAAGGACTTCCTCTCAACTCTCCAGTATTGTCCAGGGGAATAGTGAGGAAGCAATGTTCAGTTCAGATGTAGGGGCCGCCTGCATTGTAGTGCGGGGCGGTGGTCTGGGCAACTCCGTTGGAAAACGGTGGTGCCTTACAGAACCGAGAGCGGTAGCGACCGGATGCTGGCGCTCAACGTACGTTGTAACAATTGCTTTAGTTAGTTGAGCGCCAGCATCCGGTCGCTACCGCTCTCGGTTCTGTAATTAAGTAGAACACACGACGGGACTTTCCTTTGTCCCTTGCAAATCTGGATCTAACTGAAAACCGACTCACTCTGACCACGGTAGTAGGTTCTTCTAATACAACATTCACACTCGTCAAAACCCCTGGAGGCAAAGTCATGCATCGAAAATCAACACTTGCTCTGCTGCTACTTTTCAGTTTCCTGACCGGCCAATTAGGCTTCGCTCAGAGTGTGAAATCCGTTCAGCGTAGCGTCGAGGTGAGCAAACCGGCGCAAAAGCCGGACACAGAACCCGACCAGGGCAAATCCCCTGTTCCTCAGGACATTCGAGATCCCCAACCCGGAGAGTCCGAAAGTTGCTCTCGTGGATCAAGCGCTACCGCGCAGAACATCAGCTCGCAATCGTTGCAGCGTTGCCCCACTTCACCTTTCGCCCCTCCTGAACCTAACGACACGACTTTCGTAGTCGACTGCGGCCCTGGGCTCGACACCTTCTGCACTTTCCGCAACGGAGGCCCGCTGGTCTTTAATATCTCGGTGACGCGCCACGTTGGCGATGTGCAGAAGCTCAGGGCCAACGGCCTTATCTCCGAAACCGCGACGCTGCAGATGCCGGCCTTTGACGTCGATTTCTTCGGCGGAGGAGGTCTCTTCAACCCGGAGCGTGACCGCGTCAGCTTTAACGGCAACGTAGTGCCTACAGAGTTCCTCCAGGGCGACAACAACGTTTGGAGGTTGAATGAGTTCAGCGTGCCGATCGAGTGGGTTAACTTCCCGGCTGACCCGGGACCCTTCGGGACTATTGTGCCGGCCGACAACACCGTCCAGATCGACATCGACACGGCCAACTCTTCCTTGGTGTGGTGCACGGCGATCGATTGGGCGGCGCTCACCTTCAGGGTGGCGCGGCCGGTCGTAATGGCTCACGGTATTCTCTCTGACGGCGGTTCCTGGAATAAACCTAGCTTCAGCTGGGTGAACAAGCTGAACAGCCTGGGCATTCCAAACAGCAATCGCCTCAACATGGGCAACCTCGACAGCATTCAGAGCAACGCCAGTAAGATCGCCGGCGAGGTCGCTATCTCAACCAGGCGCTGGGGCGTCGATAAAGTTGATCTCGTAGGTCACAGCAAGGGCGGCATAGACTCTCGCCACTTCGTCGAAAACAATGACTCGGTCGAGCGCGTCATACAACTCGGCACGCCGAACGGTGGCACCCGCCTCGCTGACGTGGGGCAGGGGATTGCTGTCTTCTTTGGTGGGATCCCCGCTCTCATTATCAGCGCTTTTGCAGGTCCGGCCGGCGTTCAATTGACTCGGCCGTACATGGGGATCTACAACGCCACCCACGGCCCGAACCCCAAAGTCAAATACACGGCCCTCGCGGGCGACTACGATCCGGACTGCTTCTTCCTAAACCCTTTCTGCCGCCCGCTTGACAGACTGTTGCTCCTGATCTCGGGAAAACCAGGGGACACCATTGTGCCCGTCAGCTCCGTGCACGCGCTCAGCTACACGGAGAACCGCAGGTTCAGATCAAGTGGCGGTAACGGGGAAGCTAAACACACACAGTTGAACGGCTCGTCCGGCGTGTACAACAGCGTGCGCGACCGCGTAGAAGTCTTCGGGACGAACGCTTTGACGTTGGCGGCGGAAGAGGAGACGCCTTCGCTTGTTCGCACGGCCGCAGTGGCTGCCACGATTCGTCAGGGAGAGGTTCAAAGTCAGACTATCCCTATTGACCAGGCGACTCCCATCTTCTTTTCTATGATGTATCCGTCCGGCAACCTGGACCTGGCACTGATCTCACCCTCGGGCCAACGCTTTGACGCCGCCACGGTGATTGGTCGCACGGACGTCTCCCATGACGAAGGTGATATTGAGGGCGGCCGGCTGGAGGTTTATAACTTCGGTGCGGCGGAAACGGGCTTGTGGACCGTCGAAGTTAGCGCGCCGGCAGTCACCGATCCTTCCGGCCAGGTCGGGTACGCCGTTAGCGGTTGGCTGGAGAATCCCGCGATTACATTCGCGGGTGCGGTGGAACGGCCGAGCATTCACGCGGGTGAAACTTTGCGATTCTTTGGCACGGTCAAAAACGGTGAGGCACCGCTCACAGGCGCTTCAGTCCTCGCGAGAGTTGCGCTACCTGACAGCACATTGCGTGACGTGTCGTTGCGCGATGACGGGGCGGACGGCGACGCCACCGCAAACGACGGCGTTTATACCGGCGCCCTTATCAATAACACGCAGGCCGGGATCTACCGTATCGCCTTTAACGCCACGCGCAGCACGGCCCCGGGAGCCCCCGCCTTCAGCCGCGAGGACTTCACGATCGCGACTGTGAGCCGGAGCGCCTCGACCATTTCAGGGCCCTTCCAGGATCTCGGACTGGATACAGATGGCGACGGCTTATTCAACCAACTGGTAGTTCAGGTGGGGGTGAATGCCACCGTTGCGGGAAACTATCGCCTTCTCGGCGTCCTCACGGACTCTGCCGGCAACACGCACAACGCGTCAGTCTTGCTGAGCCTGAACGCGGGACAGCAACCCGTTCCGCTGCGCTTCGATGGCGAGTCGATCTTTAACAACAGGTTGGACGGCCCTTATCGGCTGACGTCTGTCACGCTTGCCGAAGAGGACGATCTAAATATCTTGCCGGTTGATGAGCGCGTCGACGTCCACCAGACGGCAGCCTATAGCTATCGTCAATTCCAGCACTCAGCGATTAACTTGACCGGTAACGGCTCAACCACGGGAATCGACAACGACGGCAACGGGCTCTTCGATCTGCTCAGCGTCGGCGTCGAGGTGGAAATCATCAACCCCGGCTTCTACAATTGGTCGGCGCGGCTCACCGACCTTAACGGCACGGAACTAGGCTTTGCCGCCGGATCCAGGTCCTTTAGCGCCGGGCTGAACATTATGAATCTCACCTACGACGGCGCACGGATTGGCAGGAATGGCGTCGACGGGCCGTATTTCGTTCGCGGCCTAATCGTGTTTGGCGCAGGAGAGTCGTTGGTGGCGTCCGACGCCTTTACCACCAGCGCACTTCGAGCGAATCAATTTGAGGACTTTACCGCCAGCAACGCAGACGTGTCGGTAACCCAGATTGCTTCGCCAAACCCGGTGCTGACCGGCTCGAACGTCACTTACACGACGACGGTCACCAATCTTGGACCGGGTACGGCCGAATCCTTAACCGTCACGGATAACCTCCCGGCCAACACGACTTTCGTATCGTGTGACGCCACCGGAGGCGCGCTATGTGGCGGTTCCGGCAATGCTCGCTTTGTAACTATCAACTCGCTCGCCGCCGGCGAATCGATCACCATCACTTTAGTGGCTGAAGTGGAATGTTCGTTGGCCGACGGCACGGCCATAGACAACACCGCAACGGTCAACTCCTCGACGCCCGACCTCAACTTGGACAATAACTCGACTATGACGACGGTACTGGCCTCTAACCCGCCGCCGGTGATCTCCGGCGCGTCGGTAGACAGACCAGTGCTGTGGCCGCCCAATCACCAGATGGTGGATGTCATGGTCGGCTACGATGTGACGGACAACTGTGGTACCACCACTACAAAGTTGAGCGTTACCAGCAACGAGCCGGTCGATGGGAATGGTGACGGCAATACCTCGCCTGACTGGGAGATCGTGGACGAACATCACGTGCGTCTGCGGGCAGAACGGGCGGGTCATGGAGATGGCCGGATCTACACAATTACCATCACTGCCACCGACAGCGCGGGCGGTTCGTCAAACCAGACGGTGACGGTCACTGTGCCGCACAATCAATCGCGGTCGATCGACAGCGGAGCGAGTTTCTGGAAGCCATAAACGACGTTATACACCTGCTGGCCCGACAGCGTGGCTCTCAAGATGCCCCGTGCCCTGCGGCTTGAATGCGTTCGCAGGGTGCGGGGGTATGCGAGGCGCTCGCCGGGGATTAGGGCTCCAGTGATGGTTCGTAGGTGATAATGAATTCCAGGAATTTCGAGACCTCAATGATGTCCTTGCCGGTGAACCTGATGCTATGAGCATCGGTGCGCTCGACGATCGACAGGTAGCTAAGTACCTCTGACGGGCGGTAGTTCTTAAAACGAACGTCCAACTGAATAGGTGTCCCTAGTTTGTATGGCTTGAAGTCTTTGATCCGGCCGATAGCGTTTTTGACCTTCTCGCGAATCAACTGATAAGCGGCTTCCGGCATCAGGGTTTTCGCCGAGTGAAAACCCGAGGCGAACTTGACTACCGCTCCTTCGACATCGCCCAACAGGGCAGCGGTTTCTTTCACTGCGACGTCATCACCGGAGATCATAATCACGGGCACATTGAAGTGGCCGGCGATGGCCGCGTTGATGCCCGCTTCCGGCACCGAGATACTATTCAGCTTCACATCCGCAAGTCTGGCACTGGATATCGTGTGCGCTCGCACCCCCTCTTGGTTAGTCGTCCCGGAGTGGTAGCCGAGAAAGATCGCACCTGCGAAGGTCTCATCAATGCCCTGCATCATCATTAGCGGTCGAGGCCACGCACGGACGAGCAGGATGTTCTTCGGCAACTTCTCAATCAACAGATTCTGTCCGTTACCGTGCGAGTCGCTGACGACGATTTCAGTTGCCCCGGCGGCAAACGCAGCCTCGATAGCAGCATTTACCTCCTGCGTCATGAACTCGCGGAAGCGCTGGTACTCGAAACCTTGAGGCCCTAATTGCTCGGCGGTAACAACGCCAACAACGCCTTCCATGTCAGCGGAAATGTAGATTTTCAGTCTCTTCTCCTGTGCCTTGACCGTTACGGCAACGCCAATCATCAGAAGCGCTAAACAGCACACACGGATTTTCATCTTCACTCCTCCATTAGTCTGAGATCTCAGGCAGAGACCGAAAGCGTAGTAGTAGCCATGACCCACCCGCTACCCAAGTTGTGAAAAATTCAGGTCGCCCGGATACTAATCAGCATTCGGAAATTCGCAGGTTGGGAAGGGCGGTTTACCCCCGCTCAAGATTCGCAGCCATTCATCCTGGATTTACTACCTTCATTGTTGAGTGGCTGCGAATCTTGAGCGGGGGTAAACCGCCCTTCCCAACCTGCCAATTTCTGTCGCTTGAGTGGTATCTGTGATCGATTTCTATTTCTTTTTCACAGCTTCTACCGCGCGGGTGGTACTGACCTCATGAGACCGCGTCCTGAGTGAGTCGCGAAGACAGTTTTTCGCGAACCTAGTGGGCAAGAGCGGCGCGCAGCTGTTCGATGGTAATGTTCCCGCCACTCAGAACAAGCGCCACGGTTTGGCCCGCCAGACTCTCGCGCAGCTTAAGTGCGGCAGCCAGCGATGCCGCGCCGGCAGCTTCTGAGAGCGTGTGGGCCTTTGCAACGAAAAGGGCAATCGCTTGACGCATTTCGTTTTCACTAACCAGCGCAAAGTCGTCAAGGTGTTCCCACAAGATGCGCTGCGTCAGCTCGAAGGCGGTACGCGTGGCGAGACCTTCTGCGGCGGTCTCCATCTTGTCCTGTAGCAGTTCCTGCGCACGCCATGACATATACGCGGCGGGAGCCCGCTCAGCCTGCACTCCAATGACTTTAGTGATGGGGTTGAGAGTCTTAACGACCAAACACGCGCCAGCCGCGCCGCTACCGCCGCCGACCGGTACGATGATCGTTGTTACCTCCGGTGCGTCTTCAAGGATCTCCAGCGCGGTGGTGGCCACGCCGGCAATCAACAACGGCTCGTTCGCCGAGTGAATGTAGCGCAGCATGTCACGGTGTGCTAGCGCTTCGCAGTGCTCGCGCGCGGCGTCGAAATCCGCACCATGGAAGACCACTTCGGCGCCGAGGTCGCGCATCGCAGTCACTTTCAAAGGATTAGACTTTTCCGGCGCTACGACGGTCGCGCGAACGCCAAAGAGGCTGGCCGCGTAAGCCACCGATTGGCCGTGATTGCCCGTGGATGCAGTGATGACTCCGCGTGCCCGTTCGTCGGGGGAAAGCTGAGAGACCAGATTGATCCCGCCGCGCACTTTGAACGCGCCCGTCAACTGCTGGTTCTCGTGTTTGATGAGGACACGCGCGCCACAGACTCTGTCGAGTGCAGGATAATGGACCAGCGGCGTCCGTTGTAAGTAACGTGCGATCACCTGCTTTGCGCGCAGGATGTCAGTAAGGGTCGGTGGATTCAAAACGGCTTCCCTTGGTTGAAGACTACTCTGTTCTTACAGAGGAACCAGCCCTCGCAGAAAAGTCTCATGGGAACTCAGTTCATGTCGGCAATTCTCAAGACAGAAAAATTCACAGGTTGGGGGGCGGTTTACCCGCTGGTGTGCAAATACGCCGGTTGAATGTAACGACGCAGCGGGGGTAAACCGCCTTCCCAACCTGCGAATTTTTCTAGCTTGAGCGATACCCTGGTTGCGCCGCGCCCCGGCAGCTTTAGACAACGCTTGGTCTACTTAATCTTGCCGGGACCCCAGAGCGCGCGTCCCGGCTTCGCTCCTGTGTGTTCGCCATCCTTGAGCACTTGCACGCCGTTAACGAAAACATGCTTAACGCCTACCGAATACTGATGTGGGTTCTCGAACGTCGCCCGGTCGGCAATTGTCTTCGGGTCGAACACGACCACGTCAGCAAACTTTCCTATCTGGAGAAAACCTCGACGATCAAGACCGAGGTTCGTCGCGGGCAATCCACTCAATCGCCGCACCGCCTCGGAGAGCGATATCACCTTCTCCTCGCGCACGTACTTGCCTAAAAGACGCGCGAAGTTGCCGTAGGCGCGCGGATGTGTCGATGATTTAAGGAAGACCCCTTCGGGCGCCATCGAGGCGCCGTCAGAGCCCAGAGAAACCCATGGCTGTCGCAGTTCTTTCTTAATGTTCTCTTCCGACATCAGGAAGTAGACCGTGCCGACACGGGAGCGGTCTTCAAGTATCAAATCAAGAATTGTCTCGACTGGATCTTTCCCGCGCATCTGAGCGACCTCAGCCAGAGTCTTGCCCGTGAGTGGTTTCAGCTGCTCCGACTTAAAACCAACCAGCAGGACGCGGTCTGCCGAGCCGGCGGCTAAGTAGAGGTTCTCCCATTTGTCACTGGGTACACGCACTTCCGCGGCGATCTTCTGACGAGTGACCGGATCTTCCAGGCGTTTAAAGAGCGCTTCGTAGCCCCCGTCGAGTGTCCACGGCGGCAGGCTGGCGTTAAGTCCGGTCGCTCCGGCAGGATACATATACATGTCTGCAGTGATCTTCAGCCCGCGGCGGCGTGCAGCGTTGATCATGGCGATCACCCGATCCACCTTGTTCCAATTCTGCTGGCCGGCGGCCTTGATGTGATAAATCTCAGCAGGCAGGCCAGCCTCGCGGCTGATGCGAATCAACTCTTCAACGGCCTTGACCCACTCATTACCTTCGCTGCGCAGGTGCGAAATGTACTTGCCTTTGTAACGGGCCGCGACCTTGCACAGCTCGGTCAACTCTTCTGTCGTGGCATAAAACGCGGGCGCGTAGATTAAGGAAGATCCGACGCCTAGTGCGCCCTCCTCCATTGCCTGGCGCACGAGTTCGCGCATCTCTTGAAGCTGCGCCGGCGTCGGCTGCACGTCACCTTCGCCGAGGACGTACTGCCTAACGGTCGTCGCACCGACGAAGGAAGCGACATTTTGTGAAACGCCGCGTTGCTCCAGATACTTCAAGTACTCTGCGAGAGTAGTCCACTCGATGTCGAACTTGATGTCGTCCTGTTCGGCGACCACCTGCTTCTTTAGGCGCTCGTTGAGCGGCCCCATAGACCAACCCTCGCCCATGATCTGAGTGGTCACGCCCTGCCGAATCTCTCCCTGTGAGCGCCCGTCAGCGATCAGAGACTCTGTGGACCACGACAGCATATTGATAAACCCGGGCGCGACGGCGAGGCCATGCGCGTCCACGATGCTACGCGCGCTGGCTCTACTCAGATTGCCGATGGCGACAATGCGATCTCCTTTAATTGCGACGTCGACTCGCCTCGAAGACCGTCCAGTCCCGTCATAAACAGTGCCGCCCTTGATAAGGACGTCAAAGTCTTCGGTCCGGGCCGCTTGCCCGAGGGCTGCCAGCGGCAGCGTCAACGCTAACAACAAAGCGAGATATTTATCCAGTCGCATGTTCATGGGTCTCCCTGTGACTGTGTAATCTTACTGACTCTTTGATATTCACAATGTCCGACATGCTTTAAGATAATGGCGAAGGTGTTGGACCGGACGGCGATGGTAGCACAACGCACACCATAATCCTGATTATCGCACTCGTGCAGCGCGCTGCTCTCGCGGGACTGATAGCCTCCACCACAGTAATAAATCCTTAAAGCGTTAAAGCAAAGACATAATTGCTCACACCCGATGAAATCCGTGAAGATGAAATCCCGACCTGATATACGGGCGCTTACACGACTCGTGCCTGCCGGCAATCTCGTGCAAGGCCAATCGGAACTGGCTATCGATCCCGCATTAGCTGAACGAGATCTTAATGTAATGGTATTGCTCGAGAACAAGGCTATTGTCAGGAGCTGCCTCAGATTTGAAGAAATTTGAGGAAAGGTCTGGCGGCTTAGAAGAAACATGAGTATGACCGAGAAATCAAGACCCGGAAAACATTTCCCCTTTCTCCTATCAGTTCTGTTTCTGATCTCTTCCTCTCTTGCCTCACCTGAGTCCACAATCGACCAGGAAGCGTCTGCGGAGCAACTGCAGACTATCCAAAAATATATCAAGGAAAGCTGGCATACCCTGACCCGATCGAGCGCGCAGCTTGCCAAGGCTGCGCCGGACCCAAAGTTCCAGCCGATGGCTGACGGCCGCTGGCCGGTTTACGTTTCCCGCCGGGAAAATATAAAGCGAATCGAACAGAACCTGCGCGCGCGGATGTCCGCGAGAGATTTTGCCACCATCGACATTAGGCAGCTTCCAGAGGATGTGAGCGAAGTAAGCGAGCACGGTCTGCTTTATCTACCTCACCCTTATGTGGTGCCAGGCGGCCGCTTTAACGAGATGTATGGTTGGGACAGTTATTTCATCCAGGTTGGGTTGGTGCGGGACAATGAGATGGTATTGGCAAAGAACATGGTTGATAACTTTCTTTACCAGATAGATCACTATGGGAAAATCTTAAATGCCAACCG
>JBGTHZ010000168.1:0-9373 GCA_041745915.1 Pyrinomonadaceae bacterium
TTCCCGCCAGCGCGCAGCAACGCAGTTACCGTGGAACTTATCAATCGGTCCTGCAGTTGATACACCGAATCGAAGATCGGACAGACCTATTCCGTAATAGCCTGGACGCGGCGCTCGATCAAAGCACTCTGGACGGGAGTAACGCCGAAGACAATATAAACCTTTTTGTCAGAGACTTTGATGCCGCGGTGGGCCGGTTGCGAGAGCGTTTTGGCCGCCGGCAGTCAACCGCTGTGGACGCTCAGGAAGTTCTCAACCGGGCGGCGTCGATTGATGACTTTCTAAGGAGACGGCCCGCCGATGCACGCACTCAAAGGGCCTGGACCAACCTGCGCTTGCAGCTTAATCAGTTAACTAGCGCTTACAATGTTACCTGGCCGGTTCGCAGTCGGGTAAACACCGTCAGCGGAACCAATTCTGCAAGCCGCCTGACCGGAACCTATCGTCTCGATCCAGCCAGGAGCGACGACCCGCGCCAAGCCGCTGAGAGAGCCACTCAAAGCCTGCCATCCAACGATCGCCGACGGATCAGCGACGAGGTCACCTCACGCTTGGAATCACCGGACCAACTGGCGATTCAAGTGCAAGGTCGAACCGTAACCATAGCTTCGTCGCGCGCACCGCAGATTACTTTTGACGCCGATGGAACTGAAAGGTTGGAAGCTACCAGAGATGGGCGCACAACCCGCGCGAGCGCCACCTTGACCGGCAACCAGTTGATAGTTAGTTCAACCGGCGACCGACAATCCGATTTTAAGGTCAGCTTTGATCCGATTGATAGTGGGCGCAGGTTGAGCGTAACTCGCAGTGTTTACGTGCAGGGTCTCGACCGACCTGTCGTGGTCCAGAGTACCTATGACAGAACGGCTGACATTGCTCGCTTCGATATCCAGACTGGCTCTGATTCAATCGACACCGCGAGTGGCAGCAGCAGCGACTTTATAGTGCCAAATGGAGATACAATTGTGGCCTCGCTGAACGATGGGTTATCAACAAAGACTGCCCGAGATGGCCAGACGTTTACTGCTACCGTTCAGCAGCCATCCAGGTTCCAGGGAGCAACGATAACTGGCCGGGTTTCAAATCTCCAGCGCAGCGGGCGGGTCACCGGAAGGTCGGAGATGACGCTTACCTTTGATGATATTCGTCTGCGCGAAGGAGGGTCTTACCGATTTTCCGGGATTCTTCAGTCAGTACGTACGACGGACGGGGAAGTTGTAAATGTGGATAATGAGGGATCTGTGAGAGACGACAATCAGACCACCAAGACCGCTCAGCGTGCTGCCATCGGAACGGCGGTGGGAGCCATAGTCGGAGCCATTGCGGGAGGAGGCAAGGGCGCAGCGATCGGGGCGATCCTGGGCGCCGGCGGTGGCGCTGGCTCGGTGTATGTGCAGGGTCGTGATGATCTCGATCTGAATCCCGGTACCGAGCTCACAATTCGATCGTCGGGACCGAGGTAGGCCTGCGTATTTCCGGTCCGAAGTTCCTAAACCTTCTTGGCTAGAGCAAGAATCAAATTATCTGCATGCGCCGCAGCCTAGCTATTTGGCTCGCGGCGCTTTTCTGTCAGCACGGCCCGGCTATGCCGCCCGATGTGGGGCGGTGGCTATGCCCCGCCGTTGCTGACTTCCCTGTTCCTGGGGGGCTGCGCCCTCCGTTTATATTTCCGGGGGCGTAGCCCCCTATCATTGAGAACAAACCTGACGGAAGGGCGGAGCCGCATCCTCACATCGGGCGGCGAAGCCGTAGCGATGCCGCTCATTGAAGCGTTGCGGTGGGTGTAAGGTAGAAAGATGAAAGCGTGGACGACGGAGAGACTGACGAAAACGAAAAACGCAAGCTGAAGTGCTCAAAGCCTTCCCGTAATATCGATCGCGTAAAGCGTGCTGCCGCATCGGGGCAACGGCTGGCAACGTGGTAATCGACGGCAATTGTCACTCGACTATCCAGGTGTCGCCGCTGTTGAGGAGCTTATCCAAACTACCCGGCCCGTTCTTCGTGATGGCGGCATCGATCTGGTCAACCATCATTTCCTCGTACGTGGCGCGCTCGACGGCGCGAAAGATGCCAACCGGCTGCGGGAAATCAGGTTGCTCCATCCGAGCGAGCATGAACGCCACTGAAGGGTCTTGAAGGTAGATGTCGTGCACCAATAGATCGGCTTCGGTGATGCCATTCTCGCCCAGTGTTACCACTTCCGGATGCGCGCCATTCATCCGAATCCCCTTGTTACGGTCCTTGCCAAAGATCATCGGTTTGCCGTGCTCCAGATACAGCACGCGATCCGATCTCACGCTCCTCTCAGCAAACTGATCGAAAGCGTGGTCATTAAAGATATTGCAGTTCTGATAGACCTCGATGAAAGAAATTCCTTTGTGTTTGGCAGCGGCTTCAACAACAGACCCGAGATGTTTGACATCGATATCGATCGATCGCGCCACAAAGGTCGACTCGCTGGCTATGGCGAGTGAAAGAGGGTTGATCGGGTAATCGATGGTTCCAACGGGCGTTGACTTGGTCTTCTTGCCAAATTCCGAAGTGGGACTGTATTGGCCTTTCGTCAATCCATAAATCCGGTTATTGAACAGGATGTAGTTGATATCGAGATTGCGCCGGATAGCGTGCATGAAGTGGTTGCCGCCAATCGACAAGGCGTCGCCATCGCCGGTGATCACCCAGACGCTGAGATCCGGGTTGCCGCACTTGATTCCCGTGGCCACCGCCGGCGCGCGTCCATGAATGCTGTGAAAGCCATAGGTATTCATGTAGTAGGGAAAACGCGACGAGCAACCGATGCCGGAAACAAAAACGATTTTCTCGCGCGGGATACCAAGCTCGGGCATCACCTTCTGTACGTTGTTGAGAATTGCGTAATCGCCGCAACCCGGACACCAACGCACTTCCTGATCGGAAATAAAATCCGCCTTTTTGAGTTGACCCGGAGGCGGAGCTATCTTGCCCGAAACCGCCGACCCAACTTCGCTGTCGGCCGAGGCTTGCTCAACAATTGGTTTGTTAACGTTTCCGTTGCCACTATGACCATTTCCACTTGTACTCATTAATGCTCCTTAAGAAACCACCGTGCAAAAAGAAACTACCGTGCAAAAATCTCGGCCACTGGGAATCGAAAACCTGGAACAACATCACCCCCGTCAAGAGTATCCTTCTCGGTGAGAGTCACGATATCCGTTAACGATCGGTATACAGTGACGGTGTGTAGTTTGGAACTAACAACCCAGACTAATCGCGAGCCAAATTCCAACCATTCCATTACTCTCTTTTCAACCTCGCGCACGGTGTCTGAAGGACTGTTTACTTCTACTGCAAGATCTGGGGCTCCGGGCCAATAACCCTTGCTAGCACCAACCTCATCGACCCGTTGCTGACGGTTGAACGCAATATCAGGTGCACGAACTGTATCCGGATTAGAGGTCAATTTAAAACCTGTCTCCGCAGCATATACCTCGCCCAGACGGTTGGCCTTTACGTGTTGAGCTAGAGGAACTGTTAACCGTATCGTTATTCTCCCGTGCTCATGTCCGGTGGGTGACATTTTTTTGAGCTCTCCATTAATGAGTTCGTAGCGAAACTGGCCGCGAGGTAATACCAGCAGCTCATCCGCGCTCATGAGTTTTACTCCAGTGCTCATAATTCCTTATTTAACCCGGCAGTAAAATCCAAATCAAGGCTTCCTATCAGTCATGCGAGCCTGCTCAACCGGCTTGCACAACTCTAAGAACTTATCCCTTACGTAGGGGTCCAGTTTGGAAGCGAAATCCTTCGGTAGACTCCGAATTTTTATCAACTCTTGCACGTCGGCAAGATCCTTCAAACGATCCGGCGCGGAGATGCCGGAAGCTAGTTTCAATTCGATCAGCTTTTCAAATGTTACAACCTGGATGCCATCAATTTCGGTTGAAGCCGTGGATGGCTCAGGAATACTCACCGGTTTCGGCTTTCCATCACCCGGATACTCTCCGGTAGTCATTACTTCAATAGTGACGCCATCTCTTGTCGAACGCAGCCTCTTCTTTGCTCCGGGAAATGCTGGAGGATAACCCAGACCGATCAACTCTCGATGAAAGGCTTCTAGTCCTTCTGGTGTAAGGACAAGATCTATGTCTTCAGTAAAGCGGGGATATCCATGGGCCAGGAGAGCAACAGCGCCGATTACCATGTAGTCAATACCGTGTTCCCTCAGATCGGCAGCGAGCTTCGTCAGCGTGTTGTTGATCGTTCCCTGCCCCATAAAGTAGCGTTGCCCTTCCGCGTATAGATCGGATACTGATCGAGAACTGTGGGTTCGAGACGATAAAGCCATTAGAAATTACCTGGATCTAGCACCCCTTCTTCGTCAGCTGCTAGAGAAGCCAGAGAGCGTTGAATCCTCACAAATACTCTTCAACCTTCCTTACGATTTCCCGGATCTGGAAAGGACGTCCTTTCACTTTTGAGAATGCAACTGCGTCGACCAGATACTTCGCGCGTATCATGGTCGCGAGCTGTCCCAGGTTCATCTCCGGCACAATCACTGTCTCAAATCCCGCCAGCACCTCGCCGAGGTTCCTGGGGAAGGGATTGAGATAACGAAGATGCGCTGACGAGACGCTCTTGCCTTCGCTCTGCAACTTCTCCACTGCCGTGCTGATAGAGCCATAGGTTGAGCCCCAGCCGAGAACGAGGACCTTGCCCTTTTTATCGCCGAAGACCTCCACGAGCGGAATGTCGTTGGCTGCCCGATCGACCTTTTCCTGACGCAGCTTGACCATCAAGTGATGGTTTTCCGGATCGTAGTTTACGTTGCCGGTAATGTGTTGCTTCTCAATTCCGCCGATGCGGTGTTCGAGACCTGGCGTTCCGGGGATAGCGTACGGCCGAGCTAACGTCTCCGGGTCGCGCGCATAGGGCATGAAATTAGCAGGGTCATTCGCAAAAGTTACTTCGATCTTAGGCAGATCAGCAATTTCAGGGATGGCCCAGGGCTCTGCGCCATTTGCCAGGTAACCATCCGACAAATAGAAAACCGGGCTCATGTACTTGAATGCCAGACGAACCGCTTCAATCGCCATGTGGAAGCAGTCGGCCGGAGTTGCAGGAGCCACCACGATCGCCGGACACTCGCCGTTTCGTCCCCACACGGCCTGAAACAAATCGGCTTGTTCAGTCTTCGTCGGCAGTCCTGTAGAAGGCCCACCGCGTTGTACGTTAATGATTACCAGAGGCAGTTCGGTCATCACTGCCAGACCGATTGCTTCCTGCTTCAGGGCCACCCCGGGTCCTGAAGTTCCCGTCAGCCCGATTTGGCCCACAAAGCTGGCTCCGATCGCCGAACACACGGCAGCAATTTCGTCCTCCGCCTGAAACGTCTTAACTCCAAAACTTTTGTGCCGCGCTAACTCATGCAAAATGTCGGACGCCGGGGTGATCGGGTAGGAGCCGTAAAACAGCGGTCTTCCGGCGAGTTGCGAAGCAGCCACAAATCCAATCGCCGTCGCTTCGTTGCCGGTAATCTTGCGATATTTGCCGGGAGCGATTTTGGCTTTCTTAATCGTGAAGTGCGTCGTGAAAACTTCGGTAGTGTCCGCAAAGTTGTAACCGGTTCGGAGCGCTATCTCATTTGCCTTGGCCAACTCCGGGTTCTTCCCGAACTTTGCACTAATCCAATTCAGCGTGTTCTCCAACGGTCGATCGTAAAGCCAATAGAGCACTCCCAGCGCGAAGAAATTCTTGCTGCGGTCAATCTCCTTGCGCGAAAGCTCGACGTTGCCTTTGAGGGCATTCATGTTGAGCGTAGTAATCGGCAGCCTGTGCACGCGATAGCCGGCAAGTGAGCCATCCTCGAGAGGGTTGGTCGCATAATTTGCGTACTTCAAGTTCTCCTTAGTGAAGCCGTCGGTGTTGACTATGATCGTGCCACCGTCTTCCAGGTCGGCGAGATTAACTTTCAACGCGGCGGGGTTCATCGCCACCAGAACGCTGGGCTGGTCCCCGGGAGTCTTAATGTGCTGGCTGGAGAAGTTGAGCTGGAAGCCGCTGACACCGGGCAAACTTCCAGCAGGGGCGCGAATCTCAGCGGGAAAATCCGGCAAGGTCGAGATGTCGTTGCCGACAACTGCTGAAGTGTTCGTAAACTGCGTGCCGGTTAACTGCATGCCATCGCCGGAGTCTCCGGCGAAGCGAATGGTCACAGCTTCTACTTCCTCGAGGTTCTTTTCGATTTGTTCAGCGGGTGTTTCGATAACAGTGCTCATGTTTTGTTTGCGATTAAGCCCTCTCTGAGATTGACCACATTTTTGATTTTAGATTTTTGATTTGCGATTGTAATAGCTTCGAAAAATCATCCTTCAAATCAAAAATCTAAAATCAAAAATCGAAAATTTCTTAGCCTCCGTGCTCGCTGTCCATGACCTGGTCAAGATTTGGCGGCAAGTTCATCGTTTCCTTTGGATAACTCTCTGCCAGATAAGAAATAACATCAAAAACCGAGATTGAACCTGCCAGTTGTCCATCCCTGACCAGGGGAATATTTCGGTAGCTCTTGTCCGTCATCATCGTGACCGCGTCGCCAATCGTTGCGTCTGGTGACAGTGTCACCACTACAGGTGACATCCACTTGCTGACCGGGTCATTCATGTCTACCGGCTCGCCGATGATCTTGGTTAACACGTCACGCTCCGTGAAAATGCCCACTACCCGTCCAAGTTCACAAACTATTGCACAACCACCCTCGTCCTGTTTCATTACTTCAACAGCTTTGGAAAGTGGATCTGAAGGCGCGAGACAGACGTAGTCGTCCGTTTCCATCAGGCTTACTTTATCGCGTCGCGCATGCTGAGACGACTCGGTCTTGGCGATGACGACCGCGGGTGTTTCGTCTGCAGGCGAATGTTTAGCTGACATTAACGGGTGCTCCGTTGGTTAGAGAGTCTAATTTGGCGGAAACGCAAGCGAATTGTATCACATGACGAATCGTCAGATGGGAATGCCCGCCCCGACTAGCCACGCGCGGCGTAAAGTGCTCGCAGCTCCTTGTCGTAAGGGGACATTTTGATCAACTTCTCAATGATGCCCGGGAGGACCTGCAAAGTTTGCTCGACGTCCTGTTCGCGGTTGTAACGTCCCAGTGAGAACCTGATAGAGCCCTGGGCTGCTGTGTAAGGAACGTTCATGGCTCGTAGAGTGGGGGACGACTCGCGTGATGTCGAATGGCAAGCTGAGCCAGTGGATACCGAGATACCGGCTTCATTCAGGTGCGCCAGAATATTTTCGCCCTCGACGTACTCGAAGGATATATTCGAAGTGTTTGGCAGCCGCTTCGTCCGATCCGGCGTTCCATTCAAACTGGCGTTGGGAATGCGGCTCAGAATTTCATCCTCTAACTGATCGCGTAAGCGCCTGACTAATTCGTGACCTTTCGAATTTGCGGCCAATTCGCACGCCGCGCCCAGTGCGACTATGTTTGGTACCGCTGAAGTCCCGCCGCGTCTCCCACTCTCCTGACCCCCACCGATGATCAGGGGCGCGAGCTTCACCCCGCTTTTTATATAGAGGGCGCCCACGCCTTGCGGCGCATGAAGTTTGTGTCCGGACAGCGCAAACAAATCGACTTCGAGTCGGCTCAAATCAATAGGAACCTTACCCACTGCCTGCACGCCATCCACGTGAAACAGCGCGCTGGAGTTTGCGCGCACGATGCTACCGATTTCTTCAATAGGGAAGAGTACTCCGGTTTCGTTATTGGCATGCATCACCGAAACCAGTGCCGTGTCGGGACGCAGAGCGGCACGCAGACTTTCGAGATCTAATTCACCTCGCCCGTCTACCTCCAGCCAGGTGGCCTGGTAACCCTGCTGCTCTAGTCGCGCGCAGAGGTTTCTGACGGCTTCGTGTTCTACCCGAGTAGTAACGATGTGTTTCTTTTCCGGGTTCTCCTCGAGCACACCGCGGATCGCCCAGTTGTCAGATTCGGAACCGCAAGAGGTAAAGACGATCTCGTTCGCGTCAGCCGCGCCCAGCAATTCGGCTACCTGTTCTCGCGCACGTTCAACAGCCGTATTCATCTTCCGCCCCAATGAATGGGCCGACGACGGATTGCCATAAAACTCGGTGAGATATGGCCGCATCGCCTCGATTACTTCGGGCGCGACTCGTGTCGTTGCGTTATTGTCCAGGTAGATCAGTTCATTTTCCATTGGTGAATATTGGTGAATTCAAGTTTGAAGTGCAACACAAGCAGTAAGCTGAGCAAATCAGAACCGGGAGCGATAGCGACCGCACTCAGGTATAAGGATCTTTCAAGAACAAGCTAGATAGTCGCTATACGCCAAGTTAACCGTCTGGAGATTCGTTCTATGCCTCTGATTCCTGATTGTTGAGTGCGGTCGCTATCGCTCCCGGTTCTGTAAAGTTTCGCGCTGGTTCACGTGTTGTTCGTGCGATCGTTCTCATCTTTCGGCAACCAAATGAACCGTAACACGAAGCACGCCGCCCGCAATGAGATCGAAAAACAAACCAAATGAAAAATGGAAAATGAGAAATGGAAAATTGAAACGACCACGGGGTCGCGATGTTACCATTCACTATTTACCGATTCTAGAATGTCTTCAATCAACGAGTAGCAAGAGCGGCATCCCCCACCAGCGTTACAGGCCCGGGTGACTTCCGCAATCGTACTTAACCCGCCATCTTTAATCTCGTTCTCGATTGTTTTCTCGGAAACTCCGAAGCAGGTGCAAATCAGCGCCTCATCTCCCGTCCACTCTTCACGCACTGAATCGCTGTATTGCCTGACTGCTGAAAGTAGGGCTTCGCAAGCGAGTGCGGCGCAATGATCGCACTCCGCGGGCCAACCGCCAAGCTGTTCGATAACTAACTTCCCCGGAGACTGGCCCAGGACGGCCGCTTCTGCGGTTGTTTCCCCCTTGACCCGCTCAGTCAGCAACGAACTGGCCGCAACCAGATAACTGCAGCCCGCCGACTTAAACTTTGCATCAGTGATTCGTTGCAATTCGTCGATACTCAACGAAATCCGCAGGGTAGCGCCGCAAGTAACAGAACCTACTCTGGCAACCCCCGACGCCTCGGCAATGGTACCGACATTCTTCGGGTTAAAGAAATGCCTTTTGATGAGAGCTGAAGACATTGCACTTTACATGTTAGGGGCGTGTCTCTGAGGCTAGAAGCCTATCCGCGCGCTCCCGGCTTTGTCAAAAAGTTCGTGGTGGTATCGACTAAGAACGATCCACGAAATCACAGGGGACCTGGAAATGGTCCATGTTCAAGGGGGAGCGTAGCCCCCTGGGAAAGGAGTAGTCAACCATCCCATATGTTCGTCGAAGTGAGTAACGCCAACTAAGGAGTAACTAGGAAC
>JBGTHZ010000169.1:0-14048 GCA_041745915.1 Pyrinomonadaceae bacterium
GTTGAACCCGTTCCGCTGCTTACCGGCCCTGAAGGCAGGCTGAAGAGCCGGATGCTGGGAAATCCGCTTGTCCGGTTCTGTGAGGGACGGGGCGGCAATTGGTTGTCACTAGACCCCAAAGAGCACCCCGTCTACTCGACCCAACTGACACGAAATAGGTCTACTGATCGCTGAATGTGACAAGCAACGGAGCACTGAGTACAGAACATCGACACCGACTATTGACCACTGACGACTGACAACGGACCACG
Organism: Pyrinomonadaceae bacterium; assembly: GCA_041745915.1. Lineage (GTDB taxonomy): Bacteria > Acidobacteriota > Blastocatellia > Pyrinomonadales > Pyrinomonadaceae > PSRF01. The sequence continues at coordinate 252 of JBGTHZ010000169.1, forward strand.
GACAAACAGCTCAAATCGATTCTTTATACTCCTCCAGGTTTGCCTGGATCTTGTTAAGAAGCCGCGACTTAAGCGTATCTGGTTTGAGTTGCTCGGGTTGTACTGGCTGCCACTTGCCGGGAATGAGCACTTGCGAATCGATGAAGGCGTCGAGGGCTTCCTGAAGCCCATCAATCTTTATCTTCCCCTTCATAGCAATCACCTCTTCGATGATGAAGACCATAGCATCTCCAGTGAGGCGATGCCGGTGATTGATCACGGCCGATCTCTCCTGAATTGATCTCAGTACGTCATCAAAAGGCTCGCCCAGGGCAGCAATTAACTTCAAGTAACTTTCCTGAAAGGACTGAACATATGCGATACGCGCCGGCGTTAGCTCCAGGTCTCTCTTTACGACGTAAGAGGCGGCCATGATTTTGCAGAAAATCTCATTGGGCATGTATGCGCTCCGATCATCTTGCCGCCCGATCTTCTGAGCTACATAGTAGGAGGGCAAGATCCGAAGCAGATTGCGGATGAGAAACACCGGATTGTGGGTAAAACCATCTGGAAGTTTTTCGATACCTTTCGAGACTTTTCGATCTTCGAAATAGCTAATCGCTTTATCGAAGTCGTCGATCTCTTTTGGCGCCTTAATCATGAGATGGTCAATCTGTTCCGGAGTAAAACCTATTCTCCAGAGCATGCGGCGTTCTCTCTCGGTCTCAAAAGCAAGATCGAATACTTTCAAACACTCCGCTTCTTTAAAATCGCGCAGAGTTTTCTTCACTCCTGACTGGACGAAGTCGATTACCTGGGCAAAAGCTTTCACGATCATGCGAGCCCAGTGTCTCTGTTCAGACAAAGAGGCTGAGTAGCGATCGACATCCTTGAAACGGTATTTGTCGTGCTTGGCTGCAAACTGGCGGATGGAACCATAGTCGAGAATGGCGCCGCTCGCCAGCATATTGTCTCCGTCCCAGGCTAACCAGTTGAAGATGTATTCCTCTTCCAACAGGGCGGCCATTTTCGCGTAAGATCTTGCAAGGTATTCCAGTACCTTTGCATAGCGCGCGTTTTCCTCGGCAGGTAGTTGCCAGAATCCGTTCTGAGTCTCACGTTCAATGAAGTAATCAAGGGACGATTTTAGTTCCGCATGCCGTCCCTGCTTAAGGTAGCGAAACATGTGTGCCGGTCTTATCAGATTGGGCGCGCTCCGGACTCCAATTGAGCTGCCGTCAGGAAAGCCGATTACCGCCAGACAACGTTCGGTAGGAATGCCTTGCCGGTAGAAGATTTCTGACATCACGGCGCTTCCTAACATCTCGTCCAGGTCGGCCAGGCCTGACGAATAACCGTAGCTCTCATCACCGGTCTTGACGACTCCATCTGCTTGCTGCGCCCCAGGGCTCAGAATCGTGGCCCCGGTTCCGCGACTGGAGATATCAAAGGTGAGACTCTCAGTTTTCAAATAACCATTCCAGATACTTCGGCCATCTCCCGAGGTCTTGCCCTGTTTGTTGCGATGCTGAGTTTGCAGGTAACGCGTAGCCATGTAGAGACCCGGCCTGATGCTCTCCGGCGGGTATTTCTTACCGTGCGCTACATCGTATTCGTTGATGATTCGCAGCGAGAAGGTTTCAAGAATGACCTGTTCGATTTCCTTATTGATGGTGGGAGGGTGGTCGGCGGGGATCAATCCCAACTCTTTAGCGAGTGGGAAATTGAAGTAGAGAACACGACCCTGTGAGCGGTAGCGAGCTTGATAGTCAACATAACCATCAGGACTGACGTCCCGCCAGGGATGTGCACCATTTAATTCTTTAAACTTCTCATACATATTGGGCACTGTAATGAGAAGGCAAGGGCAACCTATAGAGTTGTAAGACTGAACGGTGAGAGAGTCAATCAATATTTTCCCACTCGGGTATACTTCGCAAAGAGCAGAGGAGGTGATCCGATGGCTAATATGATGCCGGCCATCTTCTTTGGACATGGCAATCCGATGAACGCGGATCAATCTCGATGCTCACGGTGCGGATCGGATAGTTTGAACATCAATCATAAATTGCCACTATCTGTTTACGCATCCGGGTAGCGTGCCGATCAAAAACTATACTGGCGTGATACAACCTTTGGACTACGGATCCGTCACTCACTACCAGAGAGCCGCTACTCTATGGACAATTTAGACCAGAGGTTGGTCAAGAGATTTCTGCGCACAAGGGACGATACCTCGTTTCGGCTGCTTTATCGTCGCCACACTCCTGCCTTGTATCCCCTGGCCATTCGCCTGGTCGGAGGCGCGGAGACCGATGCCCAGGACGCAATTCAAGAGATGTGGATTAGGGCTTGTAAGTCGCTGGAACGCTTTGAATGGAAATCCAGCCTCAGGACGTGGCTGACGGGCATTCTGATTAATCGCTTGCGCGAGGTTAACCGCGAGCAGTGGCGTTGGCATGAAGAGCAGTATCCGGACAACGGTTTTGGAGTGGTTCCCGCCCCAAACAACCAATCAGATTCCGTAAAGGCAACTCTCGATCTGGAGCAACTCATTACCCGCCTTCCCACCGGCTATCGTCAGGTATTGGCTCTGCATGACATAGAAGGTTATACGCACGACGAGATCGGCGCTCTCTTGGAAATCTCTGCGGGAACTTCAAAGAGCCAACTTTACCACGCCCGCAAGGCCCTGCGGGCGATGCTGCAAATGGAGACACGATTACCATGAACGACGAAACTGACGAACTCAGCCCTCACGAACTTAAGGCATTTGATCGCCTCGAGAAAGAAAAAATGCCACCCCCATTTCTTGAAGGTCGAATCGTCGCAGCGCTAAGAGATGCTCACTCCATTCGCGCAAACCGTATTGACTGGTTACCCGGACGTCGAGCGATCGGCATCACGGGTGCGGCTTCGATGTGTTTCTTTATCCTCGGCATCCTTGTGGGCGTTTGGTCGGTATCTGCCCAGTCGACTCATCCGATGGGGCCAGCAACGCCAGGGGGGCCGGTATTTGTGTTAGCCATGCGCAATCCTCCGGAGGCCTTGCCCGCCAAGTCGAAAGACGAGGTGTTGCAACGTATGGACGAATTCGGCGCCTGGGTCGATGAGTTGGAACGGAAAGGATTGACACTAGGTCATGATTGCCAGCTTCTTAGCGAGGTAAACGGGCCCAACTCCATAGTTGATACAAGTTCGAATGCGCTTGGAGGGTCTCTTATGGGAATCGTCTTGTTGCAGGTCGAGAATTACCAGCAAGCAGTCGAGGCCGCGCAGAGTTGCCCTCACTGGAAGTATGGCGGGATCGTAGAAATCAAACAGCTTCGATAGCGTGGCCAGCACCATTCGAGGTTCTAGTTCAGAATCCGTATCACTACAAACTGGCGAGTTTTTGCATTACCACTTCGAGGTTGGAGAGATCCGGTATGAAAGCCTCGGGACTACACGCGAGTAGATCTTCGGTGCTGTAGAGGCGTCCCGTTCCTATGGCAAGAGCTTGCGCGCCGAAGTGATGTGCACAGGCAATGTCGTTTGGCGTATCACCAATGACGATAAACTGTTGAGCCCGAAGATCCAGTTTTAGCCGGTTTCTAATTCTTTGAGCGGCCAGAGCCGGGAGGTCGCTGCGGTCATGCGACTCGTCGCCAAACGCTCCCGGCAATGGAAAGAACTCAGAAAGGCCAACCAGTTCCATTTTCAGATAAGCCGCTGGTTCGATATTACCGGTCAGCAGTGCGGATTGATAACGCGGATGGTCGGCAACCGCCTGCAGCACTTCACGCACTCCGGGCAACACTTGAAAAAACTCTGCACCATTGCTGGTGGCTTTGTGCATCTCCTCCATGTATCGCTCGCGGAGATGGTCGAGACGTTCGCGAATGTGCTCATGTGTGAACCCTTCTGGGCTTAGAGCTTCTGCCACAATCTGCAGGTCTGTCATTCCTGAGACTTTCATCTCGGCGAGTCGGCCGGACGTGCCAAAGACGCCTTCTAGCATAGGAATCGTGTAGTCCTTGAACGCCCCGGTGCGGGCCGAGCGAATGAGCGTACCGTCAATATCCCAAAGCAAAATGCGCAGATTTTCGCCGAGGTTATTGAGGGAATTATCGAGAGGAGTTTCAAGTGGAGTTTGATTGTGCATTGAGTCCTTGGTAAAAAGACCTACTCAATTACTGCCAGTACATCTCCGGCATTAACGGTCGAGCCTTCCTGCGCATGAATTGAGATTACCTGACCGGCCTTCGGCGCCTTCATCTCGTTCTGCATTTTCATCGCTTCCACCACCAGGATGCCGGCGCCAGCCGCGACCTCGGCGCCGGCGTCGACGAGCACGCGCACAACCTTACCGGGCATAGGGGCCACAATTTGAGCAGCTCCTTTGTCGTGTTGCGCTCCGGTCTGAGCGCTGCGGAGACGTTTGGGATCGGTGAGCTTTATCGGATAGCTGACGCCGCGCAAGCTTACTTCAATCTCGTGGGGATGATTGATGCTCTTCTCGACGCGGCAGTTATAGATGGTGTTGCCGTCAATTAACAAATATTCGCTGTTATCCAAATCACGAATTTCAAGCTCATATCGTCTACCGTCAACCCGGGCTACCACTACTGGCTCATGCCGTTGAATCGAAATTTGATGATCCTTGCCGGCGACTTCGGCCTTAAGCTTTATCACTGCCTGGTCCTCTAAGCCTTTTAGCTCGCTTGTCGATAAGGGTTCTCTGCTGAGTTAACGCAGCTCGGCCGGACATCTTCCAAAGACTTTTAGTTCCGCCCGGTTGATGCTTGAGCGAGGATTTCTTCTGTAACTTCGAGTAGTGAATCGAACCGGCAATTAGTGCCAGGTCCCGGCGCCTTGTTTCGACTTCTTCAGCCTGACTCAAAACAAGACTACGCGCGGCCCGTCGCTGGTTGAAACGGGCGATGAAACCAGTATCCAACCGCCCGCAGATGAATTCCTCATCTCGGACGATCTCGCGGAAGAATGCCAGGGTCGTCTTAATCCCGCCGACCTGATACTCGTCCAAAGCGCGGCGCAACCGGTCGATCGCTTCTGTTCGGTTTCGGCCCCAGGCAGCCAGCTTTGAAATCATTGGGTCGTAATGGATAGACACTTCCGCATTGACGAGGACGCCGCTGTCTTCCCTGATCCCGGGACCCGATGGCACTTGCAGGAAGCTTATAGTGCCCGGCGAAGGGAAAAAATTATTCTCCGGGTCTTCCGCATAGACTCGGCATTCGATTGCATGCCCCTGCCAGCGAATTTCCTCCTGGCTAAATGAAAGAGGCGCTCCCGAGGCTACCATGATTTGTTCACGTACCAGATCGATCCCGGTAACAAGTTCCGTCACCGGATGTTCGACCTGAAGTCGCGTGTTCATCTCGAGAAAATAGAATTCGCGAGTAGCATCGGCGACAAGAAATTCGACTGTTCCAGCGCCGACGTAATCAACAGCACGCGCAATCTTAACTGCAGCTTCGCCCATGCGCCGGCGCAAGTCGGTGTCGTTTAATGGAGAGGGACACTCTTCCACCACCTTTTGATGACGACGTTGGATCGAGCATTCTCGCTCACCAAGATGAACAACATTGCCGTGTGTATCGGCGAATACTTGTATCTCGATATGCCGCGGGCGCTCGACTACTTTCTCCAGATAGAGCGAAGCATCACCAAATGCACCAGCCGCTTCGGAACGAGCATTATCAAATGCTGACTGCAGCTCTTGAGGGGAGGCGACCAGGCGCATCCCTTTTCCACCCCCACCTGCGGAGGCCTTCAACATCACGGGATAGCCGAATTGTTCTGCGACGCTTCGTGCTTCCGAAAGTGAATTCAACGGTTCCACCGTGCCGGGGACAATCGGAACGCCAGCATCTACTGCAGCGCGCCGGGCACTGGTCTTCGATCCCATCGTCTCCATTGCCGCTGCGGTAGGGCCGATAAACTTTAAGCCGGCGGCGGCGACGGCCCGAGCAAAATCCGCATTCTCCGCCAGAAAGCCGTAGCCGGGATGGATTGCCTCTGCTTTCGTTTGCTTTGCCGCCTCGACGATTGCTGCGCTGTTCAAGTAACTCTCGGTGGAAGGTGCGCGACCGATGCAAACTGCTTCGTCGGCGAGCCGAACGTGCACTGACTCTGCGTCCGCGTCGGAATAGACGGCCACGGGAGAGATTGCCAAATCGCGGCATGCGCGGATCAGGCGCACCGCAATCTCACCACGGTTGGCTATTAGGATCTTGTGAAACATTAGAAAGTTGTCAGTAGTCAGTGGTCAGTTGTTTTATTCAATGAACTTAGTGCTTGGAGCTTTGTACTTTGCACGCGATTCAATCTTGCAGCTAACGTCCAATATAGAGCAGAAGGACAAAGCTCAAAGAACTAAGTACAAATAAGCAACTGACAACGGACCACTGACTCATATCACACCACGATTGAATTTCCGGGTTGGCGTGTGTCGTAGCGGACAACTATGTTGCTACCTGGCGCATAGCTTGCTGGCCGGGCGCTCTGCTCCTCGGTTAGCTTTTGGGACGACTCGTATTCAACTCCGGCGATGTTGTAAGTGTAAAAGACATGCGTGATGCGGTCCTGATCGTCCGACGTGATATCGAGAACTGTACCGTCGGTGATGCGACCCGTTTTTGAGAGGCGAGCAAAGCGCGAAGCTTCGTCTTCCTTTTTTCGTCGGAAACGATCCAGGAAAGACATTACAGGTAGGCCTTAGGGCTTGGTGGATTTAGTGGATCCGCTTGTCGTGCCTGGCCGGCGCATGCTTTCCGAAGCCTGTATGATCACACCGTCCCGTACGATCAAATCATCTTCCGTGCCCAGCAGTTTGTCCGCGCCCGGCAGTCGAAGTTCATAATTCGTGAGCGAGAGCACTTCCCTGACCGGGTCATCGGCGGTTGTATCGAGTGCTGCATTGCTGATGACTGCACCACGAAGCTGTTGCGGCTTTTGAATCGCAGCCACTTCGGCGGTTGCTGTGTATCCTGCCGAATCGAGTTCTTTCAGGAGGGCGGCAATCGAACCATCCGGGTCAGGAAGACGAGCGAGATCGTTTTTGTGAGATGGTAAAGTGCCAAACTCCTTCCGGTACCGAAAGAACACTCGATCGGCGGCGTAACCCCGAGCGTTTATGCCTGCCTGAATCCTGTCCCGACGCAGACGCAAACGTTCCGGTACAGTAACTCCGATGAGAACGGCAATCATCACCGGAACTATTACCGAGGCCACGAGCCCGGTCTTTGCATAGCGCAAGCCGCAAAAGCGAGCCGGGGACGCGAGCATTGATCGATAAAGCTTGAGACTTCCCCAGAGAACAACAATCGTCACCGGCATGGCAATCCACTTCACACGCCAGGCGGCGGTTTGCCCGGCAGCCACCCAGGACCAGAAATCCACAGGAAGAACTGAAAGGAGCGCCAGGTTAGACGTGACACTCGGCGCTCGTTGAACTAAAGCAATGATTGTCTGGGTCAGGAACAAAAGCACCATCACCGACCCGGTGACCGCCAGCAGCAGCGAGCGCCCGTAGAAGGGAAGCTCATGTTCCGGTTTTGGCAAAGCCTCGCCTACGGCGCAGGCGCCACAGGAAGCACAACCCTGGCTCAATGAGCCTTCAAACTTAAAGCCACAGCAGGGACAGATCGTCACTTGTTTATACCTCGAACGGGAAGACGTTACCTTGTCGAAATACATTTTTCTGGGGTTCTGCTCAACCGGCTTTATGTATTAGTGCTTGCTCGGTTCGTGGATCAGGCCCGGGCTTAGATGCAGAATGAGCCGACGGAGACTCTCTTTGGTCAGATTTGGTCTGTAATTTGTTTAATTCGCGCCAAGTGTGATACATGCGATGGGCAAAGGTCCAGTAGGAACCCACCGCTAAGACCCACAGGACTGCAGGCATTCGGTTAGCAAAGAAGTTGTTCGAGCCCGGGAACGTACTGAGTGCGCCAATAATGAAAAGAACCACTCGCTCCGGTCGCCGAAGGAAACCGACATCACACTTGGGAATCAGGCTTTCGGCACGCGCGCTGGCGTAGCTTACCATAATTGACCCCATTAGTCCGGCACCCGCGAGAAAAACGTTAAGGGTCGAATGATACTCGGTATCTCGGGCGTAAAATACCATTAGGCCGACAAATACGACCATGTCCGAGAGGCGATCCAGAGAAGAATCGAGAAACCCCCCAAACCTTGTGACCCTGCCGGAAAGCCGGGCGACCTGACCGTCCAGCATGTCAAAGAGGTTTGCAATAATCAGTACTATACCAGCTGAGAAGAACCTGCCCAGACCGAATAGCAGTCCACAGCCAACATTTAAGGAAACCCCGATAACCGTGAGAATGTTCGGATTGATATGACCGTGGGCCAGCCAGCGCACCATGGCGTCAATAATCCGTTGCGCGCCCCGCCCAATGCCGTCGACAAACATACTTACTGGTGTCTCCTGGGAGCCATTATGCCGAAATCATACCTAGCGTGACAGCCCAATGGACATGAGCGGCGGATTCTACGAACCCGCAACTCTCATTGTCAAGATTTTACTGTCTCGTGCCTCTATGTGCTCGGGCATAGCAAAAGTTCAAGCGGTTCAGTCGCTGGGAGTTGGCCCCGGAGATCCCTCCGAGGGGTCTTTTTCGATTTTTTCGATCTCGTCATGGAGAGTCGACATCTGTCTGATTTCGAAGTTTCGGGCGCCGGCAGGCGTCCGGACGACAACTTCGTCACCCTCGGTCTTACCCATCAGACTCTTACCAACTGGTGAAGTTGTGGAGATGAGCCCCTGCTGTGGGTCGCTCTCTTCCGGGGTCACCAGCCGGTAAGTTATCTCTTCATCTCGTTCGGAGTCGAAAAGGACCAGCGTAGAGCCATAGGACGCTTTGTCTCGCGGCACGCGATTGATGTCAATTGAAGCAATTTCGCTAATTCGCTGGCGCAATTCAACGATGCGGGCCTTGACCATGTTTTGACGGTCGAGGGCTGCGCGATATTCAGAGTTCTCTCGCAAATCGCCAAACTCAAGTGCGCGCTTAATCTCCTTGGGAAGGTGCACGCGTAGTTCTGACTCCAGCTGGTCCAATTCTGACTGAAGTTTGTCTTTAATATCCAACCAAGAACTCGCTTTCTACGCCTTAGTATTATGGGACTGGTTGTCCGCAAATAGAGCTATGTCGAACCGTGGTATTTACACTCGTCGAGAGCGCCGAAAGAAATTCCTGTGTCGCGCGCCGTTCTCACCATCTGACCACCTGGAGGTACGGTTTTGACGTTCGCCACGGCCTCAGAAATGGGAACAGTGATGACGTCACCTGCCTGAAGCGCAACCATGGTGCCGCGTTTTCCTTCAACCAGGGCACGGACTGAATGAGCCCCATAGGTCGTGGCCAACATTCGATCGAACGCATTCGGTCTGCCGCCCCTCTGCAAGTGTCCCAGCACCACACATCGAGTCTCCTTGCCGGTTAGGGTCTCCAGTTGAGTCCTGCAGTATTGAGCGATTCCACCGAGTCGAGGCGCATGTTCCTTGTCCCCGCTGTCCTGAAAGATCTGCTCGTGTCCAGCCTCCACGGCTCCTTCCGCGGCAACGATGATGCTGAAATTCGATCCACCCCGATCGCGCGCGCGGATTTTATCGGCCACCGATTCCATTGAAAAAGGTAGCTCTGGAATCAGGATTACATCCGCGCCTCCGGCAATACCCGAATGCAGGGCAATCCAACCGGCGTTTCTCCCCATCACCTCCAGAATCATCACCCGATCGTGTGATTCAGCCGTGGTGTGTAATCGATCCAACGCTTCCGTGGCGATGTCCAGCGCCGTAACAAAACCAAACGTCAATTCGGTGCACGCCAGATCATTATCGATTGTCTTGGGAACACCTACTACTGGAACTCCGAGGAGATCAAACTCAGCGGCAATCGTTAACGTGCCTTCACCACCGAGAACAACCAGCGCGTCAAGATTCAGACGAGAAATGTTGTTTAGCGCCTCGTCGTAAATTTCCTTCGAGGTCGTGCCCAAACCGATTGTGTGGTCTACGAATCTCCCGCGATTGCGAGTACCCAGAATAGTTCCGCCGCGTGGCAATAAACCTCGCACGTCTGATTGGGAGAGCGGACGAGTCCTTGTTTCTCCCAATAATCCTTCAAAACCATCCTCGATACCGACGACCTTCATGCCAAACTGCCCGGCGGCAGTTTTCACCACGGCACGAATCACGGAATTCAGACCCGGAGCATCACCTCCACCAGTTAGGATTCCAATAGTCTTGTACATGTGACTTGCAATTAATTCCTAACGCGGGGCGGTTCGTGATATTCCCCATAAGCAGGATACTCACGCGTAGTTATTTGGCCCGGCCTGGTGTTTTCGCCTAACAGAGTCAGAGCCTCTCGCAGAACCTGACCTTGCAGCTCGCGCATGCCCGGACCGCCCATACTATTGCCGATCTTAAACCCCTTCGGATACAGAGCTCGCGGTGGCCGCATCTGCGCCGAAACTTCGGGACTTACGGTAATCAAGACGGTTGGGATTCCCTTCATCTCAATCTCTCGTTGGACCGCTACGACCGTGCGGTGGCAAACACTTGGTCAACCACCCGTCAGAATTACCGCGTCAGCGCGTGAACCTTTATCGATCTCATTGGCAATCTCCGGGGCGGTGCCTTCGTACATCGCCTTGAGCTGCATAGTGTAGCCCATATAGCCGATGTGCTTTTTCGCGATGCCTTTAATAAACCCCTCGGCTTGCAGATCCCTGAGCACATCAATTGGAAACACGACGTTGATGTCCCTGTCAGCGTCGGTGTGATCATAGTGATGATGGGTGACCTGGAGCCGGGAGGAATCGACGTCCTCCGGAATGATCCGATAAGTTAAGTCTCCCAACTCGTCGGCTATGTTGAAAGGCTCTTGCTCATTGAGGTGAACTCCGCCTGCCGTCACGAGGGCGATGGTGCTGCTCGAGAGTTCACCCTCAAACGGGGTAAAAGGAACACACTTTCTGGAAATTGACATGATTGAAGACCACGAATGTCCTGACCGAGGGAACGATCAATGGTGATGGTGACTATCAATACAGCTGAAGTCATAAGCACCTGGCAGAACAGAAATGCCAGATGCGAATAGCCGCCGACGACCCGACATCTGGCATTTCCTAATACTTATAACTTGCGCAAGACGTCAAGCAACTCCTCATTGTCAGGTTGATCGGAAATGTCGTGGATGTCTTTGAAGGCAATCTTGCCTTCCTTGTCCACAATAAAGAGAGCGCGTTCACTAATGCCGTCTTTCTCTCGATACGCTGAAAACTTTCGTGCCACCTCACCCTTCGGCTCAAAATCGCTCAAGAGGTCGTAGGAGAGCCCTCCCAAGCTCTTAGCCCACGCTGTATTACAAGGTACGCTGTCAACTGATATGCCCAGTACCTGGGCATCGTAGCCTTTAAAGCGTTCGATGTCGGCCTCGTACGCAGGCATCTGTCCCGTTCAGACGGGCGTCCAGGCCAGCGGGTAAAACGCCAGCACCACATTTTTCTTGCCGCGGAAATCCGAGAGCTTTACCTTCTTACCTTTCTCAAGGTTGCTCGGCAGCTCGAAATCCGGGGCCGTGTCTCCAACTTCAGGCATTTAGAGTTATCCCTCCTTCTGGAATAATCGATTCGCGCTTTTTGAATCGGCTGCGGCACTAAGATAGTTTACGGCGGTGCCGATTTCAAGCGGATCGGCACCAAAAGACCATCCGCAAGCCTATCTAGGTGCTGGTTCATTTTGAGTCCGGAAGTTGGGGTCAACCGTTGGGTTGTGGCTTGGCGGTGTGGACAAGCAAAGCTCTTTAAAGAACCAGCACCACCCATTACCTTATGTTGACCCTCGTTGTCTGGGTCGCGTAGCATAACCAATACGATTTCTAACTTCTGGCAGAAAAACCTCTGCATCCGAAAGGCAGTTGAATTTTGGAAATTGACGATGACGCCAAAGAGATTGTTCGTGAGATAGGGACCGCGATAAACGAGTCGGTAGAAAACTCATCTAAGGTCGCGGATGCGATTGAGCGTCTCCGGGACGCGGGTTATGAGATGGAACTAACGTTGCGCCTTGAGATCGGCTTACGTCCACACGCGGGTGATGAAGCAGAGAATGAAGCGGCGCTTAATCTTACCGACGAAGACGTGCAGGTGCTCCAACGTATGAAGATCCGAATCGACCCTGAAGAAAAGATTTAGCTTCCAATTTGCTGCCACCAGAGAGCCCATTCGCCTCCGGGAAACGCTGGGGCTCTTGCTTGCTCAGGAACTAACCGCAGTGCTCCGCGACAAACTATCATTCTGGATCCTCGGGAAGCCCCTGTACGCTAGTGAGCGTGCGCTGGCGCAATGCGGCCGCGCCGATTAGACCGCCCATACCCATTGATTAAACCGCGGTGCTGGGCACGAGCATTAACGCACCTTTCTCTTTCAGACCCTCGTAAAGCATGTTCATTGCGCGCAGGTGCAACGCTGTGGGGTTGTCCTTATACGATTCGGATGCGGTGTCAAACATGCTTGCGATTTCCACTTCCGCTTGCGCCAGGATAATCCGGGCCTGTTTCTCGCGAGCAGCCTGAGCTTCTCGCGACATGGCATCCTGAAGCGCCGTGGGTATGATGACGTCGCGCATCTCCACGGACTGAACAGTTACGCCCCAGGGATTCGAGCGTTCATCGATCAGTTTCTGGAGCTCTTCCTCGATCCGCTCGCGGCCTCTGAGCAAGTCTGTCAGAAAGGTTCTGCCAATAATGTCACGTAGCGCGGTCTGAGCGGCCCAACTTACCGCCTGTGGATAGTCCTGCACTTCCAGCGCCGCCTTCTCCGGATCGTAGACCATCCAGAAGAGTACCGCGTCGACATTAACCGGGACAGTATCCGAGGTCAGCGTTTCTTCTGCGGCGAAGCTGGTCGTAATCACCCGCTGATCAATCCAGGCCGTCACGGTATCCACGAATGGGATGATCCAAAACAGACCTGGACCCCTGAGGCCAATGTACTTCCCCAATCGCAGTACCACCGCGCTTTCCCACTGTTTAGCCACTTTAGGCGCCTGGGCGGCCAGAAATCCGAGAATGACCCCGACTATGAGACCAATCGGATTCCACAACAAGAACGAGGCTAAAACACCGAGGACGACAGGGGAAACAAAAGCCACGACCGCCACGATATTAGCGCGCGGCCCATTCGCCGTCGCTAGACCGCTTGGACTTACAACGATTTTTGTATCATCAGACATATTTCCTTAGCTCCTTTTTGCGCCTGCTTTGAAGTTGGTCAATCAGATCGTCGAGGGTGAAGCCCATGGCTCCAGCCTCGGCGACGACGCGGTCAGCGAGATCATTCAACTCAAGCTCGTGCTGCCGCTTCTGCTTTGGCTCGAAATGGCGGGCGCATATAAATGTCCCTACTCCCCTCCGGGTTTCCACTATTCCGGTCCGCTCCAGCTCGGCGTACACCTTGGCCACGGTATTTGCGTTGATCTTAAGGTCCACAGCCATCTGCCTGACCGTCGGCAGTTGTTCGCCGATTCTCAGTTTTCCAGTGGCAATCGCGAACTGAATGGCCCGCGTAAGCTGAGCATAAAGCGGGGTCGGATCGGCGGGATTGATGAAGAACACCTGGCTCACTTCTAAGTTGTACTACGATACTAGTACAACTCAGGTTTCAAGAATCTAGTACTCCGATACGGAACCGCGAGCGGTAGCGACCGGATCCAAGCACTCAACGCCCGGTAAAACCTAATAAAGACGATTTGAGTTCAGGATCCGGTCGCGACCGCTCGCGGTT
>JBGTHZ010000170.1:0-43026 GCA_041745915.1 Pyrinomonadaceae bacterium
GTCGTTTATCGTCGCTCAATACGTTGCTCATGGCGCCGCAGGCTACAATGCCTCACGGCGACGTCAACGTCCCGGGCGACTACTTCTCATTGGCCGGTTTTGAGGTGTTCATGTATGGCCGGTTTTGGGTGTTCACCGAGGCAGCGTTGGCAACGCCGTGTCTTGGATCGACTGGACCAACGATGCGATTGGTCGGGGCACAGGGAATCGAACCCTATCCACGAGTTCCCGAAACTCGGATGCGAATGCCACTACACCATACCCCGGAGGAATTTCGGATTGCGAATTTCGGATTTCGGTGGAACGGTCGCAGGGAGCTTGATCAGATGCCCCGACAAATCCGAATTCGCAATCCGAAATCCGAAATTCTTTTTTGGTGCGCCAGGTGAGACTCGAACTCACAATCCCCTGCTTAAGAGGCAGGTGCCTTGATCCAATTTGGCCACTGACGCCTTGGTAGGATTGGCGGGACTGACGAGACTTGAACTCGCGATCTCTGCATCGACAGTGCAGCGCTTTATTCCAGCTAAGCTACAGCCCCTTGCGTATGATCTTGTATGTGTGGGCGAGCGTTGCGCGAAACAACTTCTTTGGCTATTCCTTCGCGGACCGCGTTGACAACCTCTGCAATAATGGTGATCTTTCGCAGGCTGTTCGCACGTTCTTCCGCGTCGCACATATCAAAATCAAATGAAACCTTCCGAGAACAGTCACCCAAATCGAGGACGATCCTCGCCCATTTCCACCGCTCGTCGTCATCGTCGGGAATCTCAGAAGTATCTTCGACTACGCCGATGATGAAGGCTGGCAGTTCTGAATCTTCGTTTAGAAACTCGCGGCGCCTGACGTGATACCGCGCGTTTCTTTCTTCACTCATGGTTGCTCTTCCTTTCCAAGCTGCTGAGCGCAGCGGTTTGTTTGTCACTTCATGCGGTTTACCTCCTTTCCTGTTATCCACTTGGGTCATTGATGTTCTCCTTTGGTTTGCTGGTCTAGCTTGGATGGGTAGGTCGAAGGGAGTTGAACCCTCACTGGCCGCAGTCACAGTGCGGTGCTCTGCCAATTAAGCTACGACCCACATAGACGGGCGACAAAAGAACGAGCGTGACGAGACATTTACGGGATGTAGTCACGATCAGCATTCGCCCCGGAGTTGGCAGGGCGTGTGGGATTCGAACCCACGCATCTCTTGATTGAAAATCAAGCGGCTTGAACCGGCTTGCCTAACGCCCCGGAGTTTTTTGGTGCGCGTGGAGAGATTTGAACTCATCACAAAGCTGATCTTAAGTCAGCCGCCTCTTCCAATTGGGCTACACGCGCGTGAGAATTTCGGATTGCGAATTGCGAATTTCGGATTGGCTTTATTGATTCCGTCTTTATCCGACAAACTACTACATCGTTTCCTAATTCCGAAAATCCGAAATTCGCAATCCGAAATTCTTTTTTGGTACCGGCGGAGGGATTCGAACCCACACTGTCTAGCTTCTAAGACTAGCGCCTCCTCCCTATTGGGCTACGCCGGCATACAACAGACGCGGGGATGGGGAGACGGGGAGACGCGGGGACCGCACTGCGATGACCATTGACTTTCTCCCCGTCTCCGCGTCGCCCCATCTCCGTGTCTGGCGTTGGTGGACCTGGCACGATTTGAACGTGCGACCTCGACCTTCGCAGAGTCGCGCTCTGATTCCGCTGAGCTACAGGTCCAGAGACATTTTTGATTTTAGATTTTAAGTTTTTGATTTGGAGCGAAAGCCATGCCCTCGCTCAGGCAAAGTCAAGGTCTAAAATCTAAAATGCTTTGGAGGAAGGGACAGGAGTCGAACCTGCAAGCGACAAACGCGCGGTAGTTTTCGAGACTACTGCCTTACCATTTAGGCTACCCTTCCTAAAAACGATGTTCTTTGAACTTCGTTCTTTGAGCTTTGTAGTTTGCGGTTCAACCAGCGATGAGAGAAACAAAGCGCAAAGTACAAAGATCAAAGTTCTCATTTTTTGATTTGTGATTCGATTAAAGTGGCAGGGATGCTCGGATTCGAACCGAGAATCTCGATTTTGGAGACCGGCGGTTTGCCAGTTAGCCTACATCCCTGAAAGCGTTTCCAATTGGCAATAGCTCTGGTGCATGCGGTAGGACTCGCACCTACGAAGTCATTGGACGCCTGTTTTACAGACAGGTGCTTTTGCTGCTTAGCCACGCATGCAAATTTGGATTCAATTCAAGTGCAAAGTACAAAGTTCCATTGCTGCAAAATCAATTTCATTGTGTTAAAAAATAGATGAAGGCAGCAGAGCAGTAGCCGCGAACACACTTCGAGGCACGCTTCTACTGAGGATGACGACGCTGGGGACTCTCGCAAAGCAACGGCGTTGTCATCCAGAAGGCTCCCTGCCTTCATCTTTCCAAGTGGCACAGACTTCAGTCTGTGAGTTCAGCAAATACATAACTTCAGTCTGTAAGTCTCAACATACAACCTGAGTTTGTAACTCTTAACCAACACAGACTAAAGTCCGTGCCACCTCGCAAAAAAGTACTTCGATTGTCAAAAAACGAAAGGAGCGGGCTTTATGCCTCCCAGGGAAGCTGCCCGCTCCAAACAATTCTCGCGATTTTTCTTTGAGATTTGGGAGCGGGAGTCCGCTCCCGCTAATTATTGCCTGATATGACGGCTATCTATGGACGTCGTTCTTTGTCCGAGTGCGCCGCCAAAAGTATTGATGGGTGACAAGCCCAGACTTAAGAGACACGTGGCGCCGGGCATGCCGACCGACGGCTGCCGTTTGGCGGTGTGTTTTGTATAGGTCCAAGTCGTCTTCATTTTTTCTTTTCCCCCACGCGGTATCGCGCGAGCGTTCTTGTATAAGATGGGACCAACGATCCTGTCAAGCTCTTTTTTGCAAAGTGCTCCGGTTGCTTCGATAGCTTCGCGCCTGTATAAGTTGCCCCGGTCGGAATTAATCACAATCGAAACCTATGATCCGTATACGATCCACAGACAGCCGGCGACTGCGACTAGACCCTCAACTAGCGCCACGTAGAGATCTCGAATTGCCAGACCCTTCACCACCCTTGAGCGCACCTGATAACCGATGAAAGCGCCCGCGACACCACCAAGGAACCAAGCGCTTCAAGGCACCTTCAAGGCATTAGCTTTTTAAGAATGAGATGCGTGGGCAGATAAATAAAAACCGGAAGCGATAACATCAGCACGGCCAGGTAAACTCGTCGGGGCATCCATTTCTGCGGCTTCCCTCGGGGCCCGTAAACCCAATTGATGTTCTCAAGCGGGTCGGTGACCCAATAAGTGATCGGCAACAGCACCCAGGCAAGTACGCTCTGGGCCAGAAAGGCTCGCTCGTCGTAACCGAGCCGGTAGATCATCCAAAGCAAGGACGGCGGAAACCAGATGTGAAACAGTGAGATCAAACGCACTGGCAGAGGTATCGTCCGAGTGAACATATAGGTACTGAGTCCCAGAAGACTGCGACCCGTTAGGAGTCTTCCAAAGAAATCAACATTCCAGGCGACGTCCAGCAGCAAGATTGACACTGCCGCCACGCTTGCCAGCAATCCACTCTCCAACCAAAGTGCCGGCACTGTGAGGAATAATGCGATGTCTGAGAACCACAGAAAATTACTAGCGCCATACTTACGCCAGTAAACTACGATTACGACACAAACGAAGAGTGTGTAAGCAATTTTTATCCAGAGCGGAAACATTCAAGAATGCGATTGTAGCGAAATCATTTAGGTGGGGATAGACGCGAACAACGCGGAGTCGAAAAAGCAACTTCTCAGACGCCGCGTCCTGTGGTTGCTCTTGTATTCTTCGTGTTCCCGCGGTAATTGATATTCCCGATTGAGGAGTTGCCTGAACCACGTTCTTCGGCATAATACCTGAGTGCGCACTTTGTATGACATCCGTGACGCTTACACCGATTGGTCCGTCACTTACGATTCCGATCGGAATCTGACACGCGATCTCGATCAGACGGTTACCAAAGAGACTCTGGCCAACCGGCGCTATCACAGGGTCCTGGAGGTGGGCTGCGGGACCGGCAAGAATACTCTTCTGCTGGCCCAACTTGGTGAGCGAGTTTGTGCGCTTGATTTATCAGTGGGTATGCTCAAACAGGCGCAACGAAAGATCCAGTCAGACCATGTAGCATTCGCCGTCGCCGATCTAACAATAGCGTGGCCCTGTAAAACTGAATCCGTTGATTTGATTGTTTGTAACCTGGTACTCGAACACGTTCGCGACCTGTCCGTCATTTTTTCGGAGGCCCGTCGAGCGCTTGTGAAAGGGGGCCAGTTCTTCATCAGCGAACTTCATCCGTTTCGACAATATCAAGGGACCAAAGCCAATTTCCAACGCGGCCGGGAAACAATAGAGATAGAAGCGTTCGTGCATCATATCTCCGACTTTACGGAAGCCGCAGCTCAGAATGGGCTCTCGGTCCACAGTTTCAGGGAGTGGTGGCATGAGGCCGATCAAAACAAGCCTCCTCGTTTGGTGTCGTTCATGTTTGAGAAACGAGCGCAAGACTAAGGCACAGTCGGACGGATTTTAAGTGATAGTAGCGATTGGTAGTTCATCAGACGCCTCAGGCTCCGCCTTCCTGACTGCAAATTAATGGAGCTTGAGGGGAATCTAATTCATCGAGAGCGCCTTACGGCCCGCATCTTTTAGAGTCTCCAAAATGAGGCGATATGGACCCGCGCCGTAGCTGATGCGCGCTACCCCTAACGCAGCGAGTTGTTTTGACGAAGGGACATCCGGCATTACCAAAATGTTGACTGGCAACGGCGAAACTTCACATAGTCTTTCGATATATTTGGCGTTCTTCAGACCCGGCGCAAAAAACCCACTCGCTCCGGCTTCTGCGTAGGCCGTCGCCCGGCGTATTGCCTCATCTAGGTGCTCTTCACTGTGGCTGGCGGGTTCTGCTTTAAGAAAAACGTCAGTGCGCGCATTGATGAACAAAGCAGTTGTTGACTGTTCCGCCGCCTCACGGATCGCTTCAATCCGGGCGCGCTGGCCTTCGGTTGAATAGAGACCAGTTCCGCCAACAATCTGATCTTCGAAATTTATCCCCACCGCCCCGGCCTCGATGACCCTCGTAACTGATTCTTGTAGCTCGCTTGCACTATCTCCGTACCCGCCCTCCAAATCGATCGTTACCGGAAGATCGACACTGGCAACGATCCTTTTGAGATTTGCCAGCGCCATATCCAACGGAAGCTCTTGACCATCGGCATAACCCTGGGAAGCCGCCACCGACCAACTGCCCGTGGCAATCGCTTTCGACCCGATCTCCTGCATGGCTCGCGCGCTGCCGGCATCCCAGACATTGAAGAGAATCAAAGGCTCTCCCTTGGTATGGAGGTTCTTGAATTGATCCGCGCGCTCCGTTTGATTTGTCATATTAATAACTCCCGGCAAATAGTTATCCCAACTTTGCTCTCTCGCTCCCAAACACGACATCGTTCGATACTCCGATTGAGAAGTGGTGCTGCACGATTCGCCACTCGTCTTCAAGCACGAACACCGACGTGTGACGGCACAACGCGACAATTGAGCCTAGCTTCAGCGTCGGCTGGTCTGACACCCAACCGGCTTCGCCCCGACGGTAGGCCCGCACGTCTCCCGCCACTAGTTCCACTGCGTTACCAACCGCGGCCATTTGTCTCCGGATGGGATCGAGCGCTGCGGCGTAATCGTCCCACCACTCATCTGGGGCGGTGCCGATAACTACACAGCTCTCGCCTCGCGAAAGATATCGCTCGAAAAACCCGGCGTCGGCATGCGACACAGCCGCGTACAGCTTCCGTGTCAGGTCTTCCAGCTCCGGGGATCGTTCCATAAAGTTTAATGCGAGTTTAGTAACGTATCTACGTCGAGAGTCAGTAGACCTTTCGCGATCTTCGACTTCAATTGCGTTCTCTTCCATTCCTTCCGCAAGCGAGCTTTGTTTGCTAAGTTTAGCCTCTCGATGTACTGCAAGGCTATGCTCGTGAACCCAGTCCCGTAGGGATGAAATGTTTATTGGACCATTGGCTCGAAGATATAACACCAGCTCCAGAGGAGCCAAATGTTCTTTCCGATGTGACGCAAGCGATCTATTACGCTCCTACGGAGCTTGAAATTATCTTTGGTACTTTCAGGCTATAAACATTTGGGCCCTACGGGACTGTAAAGCAAAAAGAACTCTAGAGTCAGCTTGCTAGACGGAGGAAGCAATGTCTCGTTACGCTCCGATTGATGAACGCACTTATAAATACCTTCTCACTACCTCGATCCGCGAACCTGAAGTGGCGCGCCGCTTGCGCGAAGAGACGCAGCGAATGGAAAACGCTCAAATGCAGATTGGCCCAGATCAGGGCCAGTTTATGCAATTACTGGTTCAGGTGCTGCGTGCCAGGAAGACGCTCGAGATAGGAGTCTTCACCGGGTACAGTGCCCTGTGGGTCGCGCTCGGCTTGCCGGAAGACGGTCGCATCGTGGCATGCGACATCAGCGAGGAGTACACAGCCGTCGCAAGACGCTATTGGAAGGAAGCTGGGGTGGATCACAAGATCGAACTGCGGCTTGGTCCAGCGCTGGGGACGTTGGACGAACTGCTGAAGGGCAACCAGGCCGAAACGTTCGACTTTGCTTTCATCGATGCCGACAAGACCAACTATGAGAATTATTATGAACGCGCCCTGCAGCTGCTCCGCACCGGAGGATTGGTTGCGATCGACAACACGATCTGGTCGGGCAAAGTCGCGAATCCAAATTCGAATGATGCGGACACGATTGCGATTCGTCAGTTGAACGAGAAACTACATCGCGACGAGCGTGTGTCGATCAGTATGCTGACGGTCGGTGATGGATTGACCCTGGCGATGAAACGCTGACTTGCAGTGTGAATCGAAGATTACCCCAAAAAGGACGGCTCAAGCACCGCTAACTTGCAGGTGAGGAAGGATGGTTTACCGCCGCCTACCTCTCATGAAAGGCAAGCGGGGTAAACCGCCCTTCCTAACCTGCGAATTTCTCAATGTTGAGCAGGATCTCGGACCGTCGATCTTGTTAGCGCAAGTCGCGCAATATTCCCGCCAAGAGCTCGTTGAAGCGCGCGGGATCCTCAAGCATGGGATAATGCCCAACGCCCTTCATGATTACAGCATCAAACTGCGGCGCATATTTGCGGTTGCCCTCCAGGTTCGTGGGATATAGATCGGAGTTGATTGCTCGGATCGGAACCTTGATCGTTCGCAAAGTTGGAATGGGATCGTACTGCCAGGCTGCCTTTAGAATCGGCAACCCAAGCTCCTGAGGCATCGATCTGGCTTGTGAGAGGACCCGCTCTTTTACGGCGGCAGGCGTACTCGGCGCGAACAGATACTGGTTCGCGAACTGCGTCATTTGGCCCTTGTAGTCGGATTGGAGCTGCTTGACCATGCCCTCGACCTGTTGGGCGGACATCTTCTGCTCCACATTTTGTAGTGTATCCACCGGGACAATGGCAATCGCTCGCTCAGGCATCAGGCGCGCAGCCTCCAGGGCCACCGGGCCGCTCATGGAACTGCCGATGAGCACGACCCGCTTCAGACCAAGCTTCTTCACGACTCTCTTAACGTCTTCGCCGAAACTTTCGATTGACCAGCTGGTTCTTCCCTTACCCGACTCGCCATGGCCAGGCAGATCGATCGTGACCACTTTATAATTTTTGGCGAAGACGGCTACCTGATTGTCCCAAAGCGACCGGTCACAGCTCCAGCAATGGATAAACACCAGCGCCGGCTCCCCCTTTCCCTTAACGTCATAGTGAATGGGAACTCCGTCCGCTGCGGTCACGACGGAGGCCACTAATAAGATCACACTTAACAACATGAGGCCCTTCCTTTCGGAGAATAAAGACAAAGAGCTTTAGCGATCCATTAAATCACACGAACCGACACGAACTCTTCTTAGTGTTATTTCGTGCGGTTTCGTGGATCGTATCTACCTCATTAAGAGCGATTCCACCAGTAGACCCCTCACAATCGCAGATTGCACACAGTAGTTTGGAGTTCGAGCTTTAGCTTGCTCGCCTACTCCGCAGTAGTCAAATGTTTATAGACCGCGACATAGTGAATACCGCTTCACCGTTCGGAGGGGCGGGATGATGCTGGATTAGTACCTGCCAAGCTGAGTTCCGCTCCTCCGAACGGCGCCGGTGGTGGCGGTTGGTTGTCCAGCGCTATAGATATCTCACTCCTAAGGAGTGAGCCCACTTCGTCGTACTCTCCCTCTTAGATTAAACTAAGTCCGACTCGGTTCCCTGACATGAAAGCCGCCCCCGCAGAGACCATTGCTCATTACCGAACTGTCAAACCCCTCGGCGCGGGCGGAATGGGCGCGGTTTATAAGGCCTATGACAAAAACTTCAAAGGTATCTGGAAATTGCCTCGTCTTTCCCGTTTTACGAGCCATTCTTAAGGAGATTCACTATGAAGTACTTAATGCTTACGCTAACACTGCTTGTTCCTATCGTAACCGTTGCCCAGCACGGCCACTCCTCCAAAACCATGGAAGCTGCAGCGCTGGCTTCCGGAGTTGGGGTCGTTGACCACCCGGTTTCGACCACGAATTCGGAGGCGCAAGAGTTTTTCAATCAGGGCATGGCTTATATGTACGGCTTCAACCACGAGGAGGCCGGGCGTTCCTTCAAACGTGCCGCGTCGCTTGATCCGCAATTGGCCATGGCTTCGTGGGGTATTGCGCTCGCGCTCGGTTCAAACTACAACCTGCAAGCCGACGCTCCCCAACTGAAAGAGGCCTACACAAACCTGCAAAGAGCCCTGGCGCTCTCGCAGAAGAGTTCGGAACACGAACGCGCTTACATCGAAGCGCTGGTTAAGAGGTACTCCGACGAGCCGCAGGCCGACCGGCAAAAACTCGCCCTTGACTACAAGAATGCAATGGGCGAACTGGTCAAGCGTTATCCCGACGACCTGGACGCGGCTACGCTTTACGCCGAAAGCATGATGAACCTGCGACCCTGGAAACTCTGGTCGCTGGACGGTAAGCCGGCTGAAGGGACGGAGGAGCTGGTAGCGGTTCTCGAGGAAGTACTGCGCCGTAATCCAAACCACCTCGGCGCCAATCATTACTACATTCACGCTGTTGAAGCTTCGAAGAATCCTGAGCGGGCGCTGGCCAGCGCGTCCCGCATGGGAAAACTCGCGCCTAAGGCCGGACACCTGGTCCATATGCCTTCTCATGTTTATATACGAACGGGCGACTACGATGAGGCCGCCCGGGCGAACGCCGACGCTATAGTTGCTGACCGCGAGTACATCGCCAGCGCGGGTGCGCAAGGCTTCTATCCGATGATGTACTACAACCACAACATCCATTTCCTCGCGGCTGCCAACGCGATGAGCGGTCGGTTTGCAGACTCGATTAAAGCCGCGCGCGAACTCGAGGCCAACGTCAAACCGCACATCAAAGCGATGCCGATGTTGGAAATGTTTATGCCCTACACCGCGGTGACGATGGTTCGTTTCAGTAAGTGGGATGAAATATTGAAGACACCGCTGCCCAATCCCGAAATGAAGATCACGACCGCGTTCTGGCATTTCGCGCGCGGCACAGCTCTCGCAGGTATCAACAAACCGACCGATGCGGACTCGGAGTTAAAAGCCTTTCAGACAGTGGTTAAAACCATACCGGCAGACGCAGGGTTCGGTAACAACAGTGTCCACGATGTGCTGAAGGTTGCGGAATCGATGCTGGCCGGCAAGATCGCCATGGCCCGCGGCGATAGGGAAACGGCGCTGGCGCTGTTGCATAAGGCAGTCCTAGCCGAAGACAGTGTCGGTTACAACGAGCCGTCCGATTGGGATTTGCCAGCGCGCGAATTGCTAGGCGGCGCCTTGCTCATGAATGGTGACTATGCCGAAGCGGAGAAAGTGTTTCGCGCCGAGATTGCCAAACACCCGCGCAACGGACGCGCTTTATTCGGCCTGGTTGAAAGCCTGAAGCGCCAGGGGAAAGAAAGTTCCGCGTTAATGGTCCAACGCGAACTTGATAAAGCCTGGGAAAATGCGGACACTAAATTATCCGTGGAGCATCTGTCGGGGATGAATGCAAAACCAGCAACTAAATAGCTCCATCCATCAAAGCCTTCAGAGCGACGTATTGCGATCGACTGGGTGTATGAACTCAAGAGACACAAATTCGCAGGTCGGGAAGGGGGCAGTCGTAAGCTTGAAGGTTCGGTAAGTTCAAGGCGCCCCCGCTCAACGTTGAATGCCCCGGCCTTGTCCCTAAACTGAGCTGGCGCCCTTAACTGCTTTGACCGATTGATTCGATGATGAAGGCCTTTGGACTTGAGCGGGGGCGACTTGAACTTGCCGAACCTTCAAACTAACGACTGCCCCCTTCCCGACCTGCGAATCTCTATAACTTGAGTGATACAGGCAACGGCTTTTCGTTTGTGGAAGCTTGAGGTCGCTGGTTTTCGTTACGACATCGCCAACCCGAAACATACCTGGCTTAACGACCTTGGCGTTGATACCGCGCAGGTGGCGTTCCTTTCCCAGCGGTGAATTAACAAATTTCATCGCATCCAACCCGAAGCGGGCGACAAATTTCTTGCAGCCCATGTGGGGTGGCGCTGTAACTTCAATTACAGCCGAGCCGAGTGCCAGCTTTGTTCCGGCAGGCAAGTTTTCAGCGCTCAGATCGAGATCGAGGAAGATCTGATCACCTGCCAGCGGCCAGCGTTCTTTGGACTGCGCCACCAGAGCGATGGTGCGAGAGTTCATCACGTTTAGTTGCATCTCAGGATGCGGCGACCCATCCGCCGTACTGGAACTGCGGCGCATTTTCCAACTGTCACCGACGAGGCCTTCCAGGAGACTGAGTTCACCTTCCTCCAGAACTTCGCGCTCATCTATTTGCGGCCGCCGCACAATCAGTTCCACCACGCCTTCGTCTTTGGGCGAGCGTCTGATCTCATCCAGCCCAGCTTCCAGCTCCGCCATCGTCAGATGTCTTACAGCGATCACGCTTTCATCCTCCGTCGGGTAGGTGCTGGCAGTTTAGAGTTCAAGCTTTAGCTTGTCGGTCCGCTTACCCGCAACCTAAAGGTTGAACTCTAAACTACCGGCCATCCCCGCGTCCCCGCGTCCCCGTGTCTCCGTGTCTCCGTGTCTCCTCGTCTCCGGGTCGCCGCGTCTCCGTATCTCCGTGTCTTCCCGTGTCCCCCGTCTGCGCGTCATCCCTTCACGCAGACCACTTGCTTGATCTCCGCGACAACCTCGACCAAATCTTCCTGGTTCTTCATCACGGTTTCTATCGATTTGTAAGCTCCGGGAATTTCATCCAGCACTCCGCGGTCTTTGCGACATTCAACGCCCGCAGTTTGCCGGGCAAGATCGGACTCGCTGAACGCTCTCTTGGCTGCGCCGCGCGACATCTTGCGTCCCGCTCCGTGAGAGCAGGAGTTGAAACTCTCCGCCAGGCCGCGCCCTTTCACGATGAACGATTTCGCGCCCATTGAACCAGGGATGATCCCGTACTGGCCCTGCGCTGCATTAATGGCGCCCTTGCGCGTGACGAAAACGTCTTCGCCGTAGTGATGCTCGAGCGCCACATAATTATGGTGGCAGTTGACTGCCAGTTCGGGCTTGAATGGTTGACGATGATTGAACATCTTGTTGAAGACCCTCAACAGACGCGTCATCATGATCTCGCGGTTCTTCATCGCGTAGCTTTGCGCCCACTTCAAGTCTTCCCAGTACGCCGCGAACTCGGGCGTCCCCTGGATGAAATATGCCAAATCAGGCGCCGGCAGTTCGTTCAGCTGCCACAAGCTTTTCGCCGTTGAGATGTGACGTTCGGCGAGTTCCTTACCAATGTTGCGTGAGCCGGAATGCAGCATCAACCAGACACTGTCCTCCGTATCCAAACAAACTTCGACGAAGTGGTTACCGCCACCGAGAGTTCCCAATTGAGTCATGGCTTTCGCTTTTCGATCGTGAACACCCTTATGAAGCTCACGGAAAGTCTCCCAACCTTCCCAATTCGAGGATTCGTCAACCGGGTCGCGGTAATTGTTAAAACCGACGGGGATCGCCTCTTCGATATTTGAGCGCAATTCTTTGAGCTTTCCTTCCAGAATCACACTCTTGAACGGTGTCTTCACCGCCATCATGCCGCAGCCGATATCGACGCCTACGGTGGCGGGAATGACCGCATCTTTCGTCGCGACCACAGAGCCCACCATACTGCCCACTCCTAAATGCGCGTCCGGCATGAGAGCCACGTGTTTGAACAGACACGGCAAGCGGGAAACGTTGCGCAACATTGATTGTTCTTCGACACTAAAAGGGTGATTGGCCCAGGACAGAATTTCCTGCTGAGCACCACCGATTGGTAACTTCTCGTACGGCACTCCGTAACCCCCTCCTTAGTGAATTGCAAGATTCTGTCAAATTGTCATCACCTTGGAAAGCCATCGCCACGAGCTCACCACTCAACCCACAGAACCATTTGTGGTAGCCAATGGATCCCTGCACTCAACCAGCACAAGTCACTCAACTCGCAGAACTATGGTGGCAGAAATTAGTGCAGCGGCTCTCAGCTTGTGTTTTGGCTGGGATCCATTGGCTACCGCAAACGGTTCTGTGGATTGGGTAGCGCCCAGCACAAGTCAACTCAACTCGTAGAACTTTGGTGACAGAAATTAGTGCAGCTTGTCTCAGCTTGTGTTGGAGGCTGGGATCCATTGGCTACCGCAAACGGTTCTGTGGTTTCGGTTGACTAAGCTTGGGATGTTTAATGCTGGCGGCGCGACTTCAACTCACAGAGGCAATCTCAGGTGCGCCTCGCAACCCTTCATGTCCCGACGATTCTCCAACGTTAAGGTGCCGCCGTGCGCTTCGGCAATCTGCCTCGACAGAACCAGTCCAATGCCTGAACCTTCGATTTTGGTGGTAAAGAACGGTACAAAAAGATTCGCCGTGCTCGCAAGGCCCGGTCCTTCGTCAGTGATCCAAACATCAAGCTTACCGTTGTTTTGGGTCCAACCCGATTTGACTGCCCCACCAGTTTCGAGCGAAGCATCGACTGCGTTCCGCACCAGGTTGATTAACAACTGTTCCAACTGCGCGCTGTCGCCCTGGACTGTTATGTCCGGGCCGGGCACCACGCTCACGGGCAGCCTGGTCTCAAGACTGGCGACGCGCCGCAGCAGATCTCCGACACGTAGGGACTCGAACCGGGGCTGCGGCAACCGTGCCAGCTTTGAATACGACTCGACAAAACGCGCCAGCGAGGAAGCACGCGATGAAATGACGTCTAACCCACGCTGCATGTCTTCGCGATAATCAGCAGGCTCAGGCACGCGTTCGAGCAGATCGGCAAGACTGCCCGCCACCGACTTGATGGGCGCCAGGGAGTTGTTCAACTCATGGCCCAACACGCGCAACAGTCGTTGCCAGGCAGTGCGCTCTTCCTCGCGCAACGTTTGACTGAGGTCGGTCAATACCAGCAACTGATGCGAGACACCGCGCTCGCGGAAGGTGCTGCGACGAATGTCCCAGCGACCGACACCGCCGGGAAAAATCATCTGCATCGTCTGGGGACCGTCAAACTCCCGTTCCAGGCAAGGCTCCAATCCAAGTTCGCTGCTGGTCCTTCCCAGCAGACGGGGCGCCGGTTGCGATAGCAAACGTTCGCCGGCACGATTCACCAGCCGCAAACGGCGATCACCGTCAAAGGCAAAAACCGCAACGTCGATCTCCGACATCACGGTGCGCAGCAACGCCGTCGCTTCGAGCGCCCCCAGTCTTTGCTCGCGCAATGTCTGCCCGAGTTCATTCACTTCCAACATCACTTCGCCAAGCGCGTCACCACTTCCAGCGCGCCTTCCACGAATGGAAAAATCACCTTCGCGAATCGCGGCCAGGATGTTGGAAAGGGTTTGCAGCGGTCGCACGATCCGCTGTTTGAGGTTGACAGCGATGCCCAGCCACAACAGCACCAGCAAGAGATCGACAGTCCACTGAGTGCGGCCCGAATAGCCGTCAAGCCACAGCAGCAAGGCACACAGGCCCACTGCGGGAAAACCTGCTAACACCGCCAGAATCGTAACTCGGCGCTCAAACGTCAACCGCCCGCCGCTTTTTAACGCCGGATCAAGACTGGTGATTGTAGTCGTCGTGTGCTTGTGCCTGGTTGGTTCTGGATGGACGCTCACGCCTTATGATAACCCATACTTCTGCAAGCGGCGGTAGAGCGCGCTACGGCTTAAGCCTAGAGCTTCGGCGGCGCGATTAGCATTTCCTTCGAAACGGGCAAGGGCTTTTTCAATCAGCAGGCGCTCGGCTTCTTCGAGGCTCATCTCTTCCAAACGCGCCGAGACACTGGCGTCTCGCGAGGTCTGTAGCGCCAGGTCGAAAGCTGTGACCGTCATGCCGGTGGTCATCAACACCGCACGCTCGACCACGTGATCCAGTTCCCGGACATTCCCTGGCCAGGCATGCAGGCGCATAGCTTCGAGGGCCTCACGGCTAAAGCCCTCAACCCGGCGGCGGTAATGCTCGCGATGCTGCCGCAGGAAATGTTCGGCGAGGGGCTGAATATCTTCGAGTCGATCACGAAGCGGCGGCAGATGAACTTCGACAGTGTTCAAACGAAACAACAGGTCTTGACGAAACCTGCCCTTGGCGACGTCAACATTCAGGTCGGAATTTGTAGCCGAGAGCACACGGACGTCTACTTTTTGCGTTTTCGACGAGCCGACCCGTTCAAACTCGCCTGTCTCCAGGACCCGTAGGAGTTTTGGTTGCAGGTTGAGTGGAACGTTGCCGATCTCATCGAGAAACAGCGTGCCGCCATCGGCCAGCTCAAACCGCCCCACGCGATCCGCCCGGGCATCAGTAAACGCGCCGCGCACGTGTCCGAAAAGCTCACTCTCGAAAACACCTTCAGCAAGCGCGCCGGCATTCAAAGAAACCAGCGGCTTTCGCGAGCGGCCGGAGATGGCGTGCAACGCTCGCGCGATCACTTCTTTGCCCGTACCGTTCTCGCCGGTTATCAGAACGTTGGCGTCAGCCGGTCCGATGCGCTCCACCACTTTGAGCACCTCTTTCATCGCCGCTGACTCGGCAATAATTTTTGGCTGCTCGCTGGTAGTACCTGCGGCCGTGTCGCGCAGCGCCAGGTTCTCCGCTTCCAGTCGTTGGCCACGCCGCAGGGCTTCAGCGAGTTCAACCTGAGTACGTAAAACCGCTAACAATCGGGCATTGTCCCAGGGCTTTTGAATGAAGTCGCGCGCACCGCGGCGCATTGCCTCGACTGCCAGATCTACATTCCCCCACGCGGTCATCACCACGACTGGGACAGTGGGATCATTTGACTGAATTTTGGTGAGCAGCTCTAGTCCCTCGCTGCCCGAGGTGGTGTCGCGTGCGTAGTTAAGATCGATCAGGACGACGTCCAGCTCCTGGGAATCTATGGCCTTGAGGACGGCGGCGGGCGACGAGGCAGTTTGAATTTCGAAACGCTCGCCTTTTAATAGTAAGCGCAGAGCGGCAAGAACGTCGGGTTGATCATCAGCAATTAGAATCTTAGGCAATGGCTTTTTGTACTTTGTGCTTTGTGCTTTGTGCTTTGGCTTATACCACGCAGCATTTCGTGGATCCTAGCTACTCATCACTCGCACCGCAGTAGTGAAGTCAGTACCACCGCGCGGGTGGCGACCCGGTGAACTCAACGGAGCGTTATGAAGTCAGTACCGCAACGCGGTAGCGTCGGGTCCAGCCATCCCCATCTCGACTCCCACTGGTTTAAAGCGCTATCGGTAGATACCCAATGACACGTAGATTTGTGGTCGTTGCCGTGGACCCGACGCTACCGCGTAACGGTACTGACTTCATGACACTCCGTTGAGTTTTCACACGGTCGCTCGCAAGATACGATCAGTACTCTCTTCTTCATTCATACCGTAGCGCCACCAGAGGATCGACTTTCGTTGCCCGGCGAGCCGGAAGATAACAAGCCAGAAACGCGACGACGATCAGTACCACTGAGACAGTTGCAAACGTGCCGACGTCGGTAGGTGTGACTCCGAACAACATGGTGGTCATCAATCGGGTCAGCGCAAACGCACCTGCCAGTCCGGCCGCAGTGCCAATCAGGGTGAGCCTCATTCCATTTCTGACAATGAGTTTGAGGACGTCACTGGCCTGCGCTCCCAGGGCCATGCGAATCCCAATTTCCTGCGTCCTTTGCGTAACCGCGTACGACATCACACCGTAAATCCCGACCGCCGCCAGCACCAACGCCAGCCCGGCAAATATCGCGAGTAACAGCATATTGAAGCGTCGCGCCGCGAACGAAGCCGCTGCGACCTCATGCATAGTTTGCACCTTAGTCAGCGGAAGCTGGGAATCGACTTTCCAGATCTGCTCCTTAACAGCGTGCGTTATACCCGCAGGATCAGACTGGGTCCGAGCGACGATCGTCATCCAACGCTTCCACGGCGCTGCCTGTGGATACGGCGAGTAGAGTCCCGGTTGTTCCGGCAGATCGAGACCGAAGTGTTTGATGTCAGCGACAACGCCGACAATCGTGATCCAGCGTACCTCGGGGTCTCGTGCCCAGCGAATTCGCTTCCCGAGCGGGTCTTCGCCGGGAAAATACTGGCGCACGAGAGCTTCGTTGGCGATACCAACCAACGGCGCTTTGTCTGCGAAGTCCTGAGGCTCGAAGTCTCGTCCAGCCCGCAGCGGAATCTGCATTGTGCGAAAGTAGTCGCCCAACACACTGCGTGTTTCAACGCTCGGTTCATCACCGGGGTCAATCGGCGGTCGACCGTCGATCAAAAAATTATGGTCGAGCGAGTCGCCGCTAAGCGGCAATTCACTGACCATTGCCGCCTGTACACCTGGCAACGAATTCATTCCTTCTAATACCCGCGTGCGAAACTGAGTCTGCTTGGCAATCTCCTTGTAGCGTGTTTCAGGCAATTCAACTCTCATCGTCAGGAGACGATCGGGATTGAAACCAGTTTTGATGGAGCGCAACTGCCAAAACGTCTTTATCAACAAGCCGGCGCCGACGAGAAGGATCAATGCGACCGCCAACTCCACGACGACAAAAGTGCTGCGCAGACGTTGTTTCGCACCGCCGGCGGTGGCGCTGCGCCCGCCTTCCTTGAGAGCTTCATTGACGCCGCCGCGAGACGCTGCCCACGCGGGTAACAATCCGAATATCACACCGGTAAGCAGAGATAAACCGAAGGTGAAACCTAAA
Source organism: Pyrinomonadaceae bacterium (assembly GCA_041745915.1). Lineage (GTDB taxonomy): Bacteria > Acidobacteriota > Blastocatellia > Pyrinomonadales > Pyrinomonadaceae > PSRF01. The sequence continues at coordinate 17,298 of JBGTHZ010000170.1, forward strand.
ACCCGCGCATCCACTCCGATTTCCTGCAAGCGAGGTAAGTTTTCCGGCTTCATCGCTACCAGCAAACTCGTTCCCCATACCGCGAGCAAGACTGCCACTGCGCCGCCGGCAACCGAGACCAGTACACTCTCGGTCAATAACTGTCTAATCAATCGCCAGCGCCCAGCCCCGAGCGCCGCGCGGATACTAAACTCGCGCTCACGCTCTGCAGCGCGCGCCAGTAACAGGTTGGCGAAATTGGCACAGGCGATTAGCAGCACCAGACTCACGGCTGCAAACAAAACCAACAGCGGCGTGCGCGACTGGCCCACGATGCGCTCGTGCAAGGGAATCAAGACGGTGCCGCGGTTCTTGTTGTCCGCTGGATACTGCGTGGCGAGGTTTTGATCAATGACCTGCATCTCAGAGCGCGCCTGTTCAATGCTCACTCCAGACGCCAGGCGGCCGTAGGTGCGAAGGAAATGCACCCCGCGAAAATTAGCGGCAATCGGGTTCGCCACGCGGACGGGAACCCAGGCCTCGGTGTTTTCCCTCGGCGTATTAAACCCAGCGGGCATGACGCCGATAATCGTATAGACATTGCCGCTGAGTGGGATCGTCTTGCCGATAATCTGCTGGTCACCGCCGAACTCCCGTTGCCATAATTCGTGGCTGAGCATTACTACATGCGGCCCGCCGGTTTTGTCGTCATCGGCGTTAATGAAACGCCCGCGCTCCGGCTGCACACCGAGCATTTGAAAAAAGCCTCCCGTGACCATTCCTATGCGAATTTGCATGGGCTCGCTCCCGGCGGTGTAATCAAGCGGCTGGGCCACCAGACCGCCGAACCTGCTAAAGGCGCGACTCTGAGCTTCGACGTCCGTCAGATCCAGAACTGATTGATTGGAGCGAAAAGTCATCAGGCGATCCGGCTCGTGATATGGCAGCGGACTCAGCAAGACAGCATTGATCACGCTGAAAATTGCACTGTTCACACCGATGCCCAGGGCGAGCGTGATAATAGCGACTGCAGTAAAGCCCGGCCGCTTCAGCAGGCTACGGACGCCGTAGCGAATGTCTTTGAGTAAAGTTTCCATGGCCACCTCATAGGTCTTATAGGTCCGATATGTCCTATTTCTTTCTTACTCATACCTAAGCGCCATCAGTGGATCAACTTTCGTGGCGCGTCGTGCGGGGACGTAACAAGCCAGCAGCGTGACCAGGAATAAGCCAATCGCTACCACCGCAAAGGTGATCGTGTCCGTTGCCGCCGTCTCAAACAACAGGCTGACTATCAATCGAGTCAGCCCGAACGATGCAATCAGGCCTGCCGCCACTCCGATTGCGGCCAGAACGACTCCATGCCTAACTATGAGAGTGAGCACATCGCGTTCTTGCGCACCCAGCGCCATGCGCACGCCGATCTCGTGAGTGCGTTGCTGAACGGAATAGGACATTACGCCGTAAATTCCGACTGCCGCCATCACCAGGGCAACAACTGCAAAGATTGTCAGCAGCGTGGTGTTGAAACGTGATCGCGCCAGAGACTTAGCGAGTAACCCTTCCATCGTGATTACCTCGCCCACCGGCTGATGCGGATCGAGGTTGCGGATCACGGACCGGGCGGCGGGCACAACATTCGTGGCCTCGCCACGCACGCGCAGCACCAGAGTCATCGAGGAGTAAGTCAGCTCCGGATGAGGCCAGTAGGCCATCGGCTCGATTGCCACATCCAAACCCAAATGTTTGTTGTCGCCTACGACACCGACAATTTCCGTGGGCACATTTTCGTCTTTCATCTCGATCGTAACTCGCTTGCCGAGTGGATCCTCCCCTGGCAGAAACTTCCGCGCGAACGTCTCGTTGATGACGACCACATGGCGCATTTCTGTAGCCTCCTGCGCTGTAAAGAGCCGGCCCCGTTTCAGGGGGATCTGCATTACCTGGAAATAATTTGCATCGGTCACGCAGATGCCGGTCGTCAATTCCTGACCGGGAGGTAGCGGCGGCCGGCCTTCAATGGCCATCGACGTGCCGGGGTATAGCCCGGTAAACGGGAGCGAGTTAATTGCTCCGGCGGCTTCGACTCCAGGAATCTTCTTTATCTGCTCAACAGCTTGCTGCCAGAAATTGATGACCTTGCCATCCGTATCGTACTTTCTCGTTGGCAAGCTCACGCGCATCGTCACTAATTCCTTTGGGTTGAATCCCGGATCAACTGATTGCAGTCGATTAAGACTTTTGACCAGCAGGCCGGCTCCAACCAGCAGCACCAGCGCCAGAGCCACCTGGGTGATGACAAAGAGGTTGCGAACTCGATGACTTCGTATGCTGCCTCCAATATTCTTTCCGCCTTCCTTGAGTGAATCTTGAAGGTCAAAGCGCGTAGCATCCAGAGCTGGTACCAGCCCGAAGACGATCCCGGTCAGCAAAGCCACGCCAAAAGTAAAGCCGAGCACCGGCAGGTTGACGCTCACATCACCGAGATTCATCAGCGCAGGCGGGCTAAGAGCTATGAGCGCTTTCGTTCCCCACCACGCCAGCAGGAGGCCTAAGGTGCCGCCGACCAGGGACAGCAGCACACTCTCCGTAAGTAGTTGACGCGTGATACGCCAGCGACTGGCGCCGAGCCCTGCTCGCAAGGCAATCTCTTTTTTTCGTGCTGCGGCACGGGCCAACTGCAGGTTCGCTACGTTGGCGCACGCAATCAACAATACAAAGCCAACCGCGCCCAACAGGATCAGTAGCGGTCTTCTGATGTCGCCGGTAAATTGCGCGCGCAGAGGAACCACGTTCACGCCCCATTTAGTATTAAACTCTGGATACTGTTTTTCGAGTCTGGCGCCAATGATTTTCATTTCCTGCTGTGCCTGGGCTGTCGTGACACCTGGCCGCAATCTCGCCACGGCGGACGCGAACCGCCCGCGTCGCTGGCGCAATTCATTTGAGACCTCCCAGGGTGACCATATCTCGGCGGCCTTGCGAGTCATCGAGCCTTTTGGAACGTGCCAGCCAAAGTCCGCGGGTAAGACACCGATGATTGTGTTCTGCCGATTGTTAAGAGTGACCTGGCGGCCGATTACGCCGGGGTCTCCGCCAAAGCGGCGCTGCCATAAACCATGGCTGATTAAGACAACATTCGGTTGCCCGGGTTTTCCCTCATCGGGCGTGAACGTCCGGCCTTGAATTGCATTCACACCCAGAAGTGGAAAGAGATTCGTAGTGACAATCTGTCCCGGCACTTCTTCGGGCTCACCGTCGCCGGTGAGGTTTACGGTGAGATCAAAGAACGCAGCCATATCGCTGAAGACGTTGTTTTGCTCCTTCCAGTCGTAGAAGTTGCCCAAATTGATTACGTTCTGATCGGTCTTACCTCCCTCCTTCTTCTCCCAAATGACGGCGAGCCTCTCGGCGTCGGTGTAAGGCAAGGAGCGCAGTAACACGGCGTGGACCACGCTAAAAATCGCGCTGTTCGCTCCTATCCCCAACGTCAAAGCAATGATGGCGACTAACGTCACTATCGGGTTCTTCAACAACATTCGCGCGCCGAAGCGCAGGTCCTGTAATATGGTTTGCATTCAGGTTTGCTCCTTAGGTCACCGACAATAGTTCCGATAAGTCCTTTTTGCTGAACTTTGAGAACCTGAAACCGTTCGGTGATTGCCGATGTGCGGCTTGAGTCCGAGATCTCAGATCTGTGATCTCAAATTTCAGATCCGATGTAGCATAGACTTCAGTCTGTGTAGCCACTTGCGCATGACCCACCTTAAGAGTTATTGCGTTCGAAGATCACAGACTGAAGTCTGTGCCCACACTCATCCACATTCGAAATCCGCGATCCGAAATTCTCATTCGTAGCGCAGCGCGACCAGCGGATCGACCTTCGTAGCGCGGCGCGCGGGAATGAGGCAGGCCGCGATTGCCACCGCTCCCAGCACGATCGACACTACGGCGAACGTGGTGAGATCCGTCGGCTTTACCTCGAAGAGAGTCGCGAGAAACCGTGTAAGGGCAAACGCCCCAACCAGGCCCAGTGCGAGTCCAATAGCGGTGAGCCCCAGCGCTTGGGACAGCACCATCTTCAGCACGTCTCGAGTTTGAGCGCCGAGCGCGATGCGAACGCCAATCTCCCGTGTGCGTTGCGCGACTGAGTAACTCATCACGCCATAGATCCCGATGCTCGCCAGCACCATGGCCAACAGTGCGAAGCCGCCCAGCAAGACCATGTTGAAACGGCGGTCGGCCAGAGACTCAGTTAGGAGTCAAGATAGACGGCCCCGCGAGCGGTGCGTGCCGCCGGTGGAATGTTGGAGATGAGTGGCATCCAAAAATCGACCTGGCGGGCGCCCACGGGAAACTTAAACCCTTCGGGCATGATGCCCAGCACAGTCGTAGGTTGACTGCCGATGACCAGGCTCTGATTGATGATCTTCGGATCGCTATTAAACCGCCGCTGCCATAAATCGTAACTGAGGACAATGAAACTTCCGCTGCCTGATCGTTCTTCTTCGCTCGAGAAAGTGCGACCGAACAGAGGCTTTACTCCTAAGAGGGGAAATAGTTCAGCGGATACCCTGGCGCCACGCAGCCGCTCTGGTTCATCTCCTGAACGCAGGAACTCCGTCGACATAGTCAGCGCGGCCACTTGATCGAAAACCTGATTCCTGTCTCTGATATCTTCATAGTTAGGAAGGGAGTAGGAAGAGTAGAGCGTTCCAGTGTCGGGATCCTTTACCAGGATCGACGTGATACGGTCTGAATCGGGAAACGGCAGGGGACGCAGGAGCAGCGCATTAACCACGCTGAAGATGAATGTGTTCGCGCCGATTCCCAGGGCGAGTGCGAGCAAGGCAACCAATGTGAAGCCCGGACTCTTCCACAACATATGAAAACCATAACGTAAGTCCTGCCAGAGTGTTTGCATGATCGGATTCCTTTCTCCTGCTTGAAATTGATCGGCCTTACATAAGTCGCGGTTACGGAACCAGGAGCGATAGCGACTACACTCAACCTGTGTAGCACAGACTTAGGCCGTGCTACTCGTACCTCAGCGCCACCAGCGGATCGACTTTCGTCGCACGCCGCGCCGGATGATAGCTGGTCACCATCTAGGCTGTATGGCAGCGCAAGTTCGTAGAAATCAGTCAACGCACAGAACCGCTTGCGGTAGCCAGCGGATGCTAAGTTCACGATTAATGGTTAACCGTCAATCAATTGAGCTTTTTGTACACACAAAACCATCTACGAGCCGTTGGTTGACCTTAGCATCCGCTGGCTACCGCAAGCGGTTCTGTGTCTTGAGTTTCTCCTCATTTCTTGAATATGTAGCCGCCACACTAACTAGCTAAACCGCACATCACAATTCAAAAATCAAAAATCGCAAATCAAAAATCACTTCACTCGTACCTCAGCGCCACCAGCGGATCGACTTTCGTCGCACGCCGCGCCGGCTGATAGCTGGCCACAAAAGCTACTGCCAGCAGCGCTAAGGAAGTGCCGATAAAGATAAGCGGGTCGGTAGCACCGACGCCGTAAAGCAAACTGCCGAGGGCCCGAGTCAAAGCGAACGAGATCCCCACTCCTATGACGACACCCGCCAGCGCCAGCCATAAGCCTTGCCGCAGTACCATCCGCAGCACGTCCCAGCTGCGGGCACCGAGGGCCATCCGTATGCCGATTTCTCGGGTGCGTTGTGAAACCGAATAGTTGACGATCCCAAAAATGCCGATTGCGGCCAGAACCACACCCACAAGTCCCAGCGTCCCCCCAACAGTTGCAGCTACCCTCAGCGGCAAAAGTGAAACGCCAATCTGCTCAGTCAACGGCATCACGTTGAGCAGCGGCAGATCTTTATCGAGCGCCGCCACCTCCCGACGGACGCTCGCGAGCACACTGGCCCGCTCCGACGCGGTGCGTATGTGCATGGTCATCTCGCCCGAGTAGGATTGTTGATAAGGTTGATACACGAAGGGCTGCGGATCCTCGCCCAGGGTGTCGTACTTCGCATCTTTGACTACGCCGACGATTTCAATTCGACCGCCATCCTCACGCTCGAGACCGCTGAAACTTTTACCCAGCGCCGACGAAACATCGTCGCCCGGATAAAATCTGCGGGCCATCGTCTCATTAATGATTGCCACGGAGGGGGCGCCTTGTTTGTCCGAGTCGCTGAAACTGCGACCGAGGAGGACGGGCATCTCAATCGTTTCGAAGTAACGCGCGTCGACCACATTGAAACCCACCATGGTGCGTTGTTCCTCCGGCGCCCCGGTGCCGGCAACATTCACGCTGACTTTCATGTTGCTGCCATTGAGCGGCACCATGCGAGCCAGGCTGACTGACCGCACTCCCGGCAATGCCGCTACTCGCTGTTGAAGTTCACGATAAAACTCCCGGCCCTGTGCTTCTTTGTAACCCTGCGTGTCGAGATCGAAAGTGACGGTTTCAACGCCTTCGGGATGAAAGCCCAAATCTATCGTGCCCGCGTTGCGCAGACTCCGCACGAATAAGCTTGCCGTGATTAGTAGCACCAGCGAAATCGCGATTTGAGCGACCACGAATGCGCTGCGCGTGCGTGAACGCTGCGTGCCGGCCGGCGAATCGTTCTTGAGCGCACTGAGCACATCTGTTTTTGAGGCCTGGAGCGCTGGAGCAAGTCCGAACAGCAATCCAGTGGCCAGCGACACCACCAGCGTGAAGAGCAAAACGCGAACGTCAATACCGAGGTCTAGCGAGACAGGTACATCGGCGGGCAGCTTGTAGGCCAGCAGAAATCGGATCGCCCAAACTGCGAGAAGGATGCCGATTCCACCACCGATCAGGAACAACAGCATGCTTTCGATCAGTAGCTGGCGCACGATCCGCCACCGGCCCGCGCCAACCGCCAAACGAATAGCCAGCTCTTTGCGACGAGCATTCGCCCGCGCAAGCGTCATCGCTCCTACGTTGGTGCAGGCAATCAAAAGGACCAGACCAACAATGAACATCAGAATGGACATGAAGCCTATTACCGCGCCGCGCACCTGACCTGGGACCGGGCTTGCGGGTCGCACATCAATACCGAGGCCGCGATTTGTATCCGGGTACGCTTCCGCCAACTGATTCGCGAGCAAGCCCATTGCTCCTTGCACCTGCGCAATCGTGACGCCCTCCTTGAGCCGTCCAATCATCTCCAACCCGCGCGATCCGCGCTCCTCGCGTTCAGCTCCCTGGCGCATCATCAAAGGTACCCAGATGTCAGGCATTAAGCCGGCGCTTGTGCCCCGGAAAGTTTCAGGAGCAACACCAATGACGGAATAGGACCGACCATTCAGCGTGATGTCTTTGCCGATCACCGCCGGGTTAGATCCGAAGCGTTGTTGCCACAGGCCATGGCTCAAGACGACCACGGGATGTGTCCCAGGCGTCTGATCTTCTTCAGAAAGAAAGAAACGACCTTGTGCCGGACGAGTGCCCAACACGTAGAAGTAGTTGCCCGAGACGAGCATGCCGTAGACGCGTTCAGGCTGACCGCCGGTATTCATGTTGAACGGCCTCCCGGTGTAAGCCATTAGTCCGTCCAGTTGCTTTGTTTGCTCGCGGTAGTACAAAAACTCCGAATGGGAAAAGCTATGAAAGCTGCTCCCGCTGGGTGCAGTAGCGTGCACGTCGATCAAACGATCCGGTCGCGTAATACCCGGCAGCGGTCGCAGGAGAATGCCGTTCACCACGCTGAAGATGGTCGTGTTTGCGCCGATGCCAAGCGCCAGCGTGATGGCTGCAACAGCAGTAAAGCCGGGTCGCTTCAAGAGGCTTCTGACGCCGTAGCGAATGTCTCTCAAGAGTGTTTCCATGACCACCTCGGATTTTTGATTTCTGATTGGCTTTGCCTCAAAACTCCGCAGACGCCATCTAGGCTGTATGGCAGCGCAAGTTCGTAGAAATCAGTCAATGCACAGAACCGCTTGCGGCAGCCAGCGGATGCTAAGTTCACGATTAATGGTTAACCGTCAATCAATTGAGCTTTTTGTACCGCACAAAACCATTCACGAGCCGTTGGTTGACCTTGGCATCCGCTGGCTACCGCAAGCGGTTCTGTGTCTTGAGTTTCTCCTCATTTCTTGAATATGTCGCCGCCACACTAACTAGCTAAACCGCACATCACAATCAAAAATCGCAAATCAATGACTTGAATCAAAGTGTTCATCGTGTCCTCCTACTCGTAGCGCAGGGCGACCAACGGATCCACTTTTGTCGCGCGACGCGCAGGGACGTAAGAAGCTAACAACGCCACCACGAAGAGTGTGCCGACAACGATCGCAAACGTTCCCTGGTCGTTTGTCTGAACCTCATAAAGCAGACTCCTCAGCAACCGCATCAGACCGAGTGCGCCCACTACTCCAACTGCGATGCCCACCAGTGAAACCCCTAGTCCCTGTTTGAGCACCATCTTGAGAATGTCGGAAGTTTGCGCGCCCAGGGCCATTCGCACGCCGATGTAATGTGTCTGTTGGCTAACGGAGTATGAAACAACTCCGTAAATGCCGATTGATGCGAGCAACAATGCAACTCCGGCAAAGATGCCAATCAGTAGGGCCGGGAAGCGGCGCATGAACGCAGCGGGCGAGTCAGTGATCAACTCGTTCATCTCGCGAACGCCGAAGAGCGCTACGTCTGGTTCCAGGTTGCGAGTTTCGTTGCGAATGGCGCCCGCGAGTGCCGCCGGATCTGCGCTTGTGCGCACGACCAGGTTCGTGAACATTGAGGGACTTTGGCGGAACGGGTAATACAGAACCGGTCTAATCGCCTCATCCAGTCCGGCAATCTTCACATCCCCCACGACGCCAACGATTAGATCGGGTGGTCCCTGGATGCTCGCATAATTGATTCGACGTCCGACGGGATCGCGACCGGCGAAAATTCGATCAGCTACGGTCTTGCCAATAATGACCACGCCCGGCGCATCTGCCTTGTCACGTTCGTCGAACATGCGCCCAGCCATCAACGGAATGCCGAGCGTTTGAAAATACGATTCGTCGACAATGCGGAAGTTGGCCTCAGTCTCCTGACCGGGAGGCGGAACGGGATCACCTTCGACCAGGAAGCGAGTCGTGTTTCCGCCTTGCAGCGGCAGAATGTTTACGGTGCCTGTGCCCCTGACGCCCGGGAGTGCTTGAATACGCTCCTTCAGTTGCTCGTGAAAACTCATCTGACGATTGGCCTCGGTATATTTCGAAGGCGGAAGTGCAATTGTCATCGTCAATACGTTGTCAGCATTGAATCCCACGTTGGTCTGCAACAAACGCAGAAGGCTTTTCATCATCAGTCCCGCGCCCACCAACAACACCACAGCCAAGGCAATCTCCGTCATGACCAGGGCGCTGCGGAGACGTTGCCGCGCTCCACCGAAACTCGAGCGGCCACCTTCCTTCAACACTTCATTCAGGTCCAGCCGCGAAGACTGGAGCGCAGGCGCCAGTCCAAACACGATCCCCGTAAGCAGCGAGAGGCCGAAAGAGAATCCGAGAATGCGTGCATCAATTTGCAATGACTTGAGGAAGGGCAATGAGTTGATTTGGTTATCAGGCAGCGCCGCAACCAGCGCATCCACTCCCCAGTAAGCAATCAGCAAGCCTGCCGCGCCGCCGGCCAGCGAAAGCAGCACTGATTCAGTCAGCAGCTGCCTGACCACGCGCCAACGGCTCGCGCCAAGCGCTGAGCGAATCGCAACCTCTTTCTGTCGCGAGAGTGAACGGGTCAGCAGCAGACTGGCGACGTTTGCGCAGGCAATCAGCAACACAAATCCAACTGCAGCAAGCAAGATCAGCAGTATCGGCTTAACATTCCCTACGAACTGTTCCTGCAGCGGGACGAGTCTAATTCCGGTACCGGCATGTGACTGGTTGTGTTCCTGCTCGATGCGTTTGGCGATAACGTCCAGTTCTGTCTGGGCCTGCGCGATGCTCACACCTGGTTTGAGTCTGCCAATAACATTGGTTCCGTGCATGAAGCGGCGGGTCAGTTGCGCTTCATTGGGTTGATAAGGCACCCATAGGTCAGCCCGTCTAAGGGCGAACTGAAAGCTTGCCGGCAGCACACCGATCACCGTGTAACTCTCGCCATTGATGGTGAGAGATTGGCCTAAAATGCCGGCGTCACCTCCGAACCTGCGCTGCCACATTCCATGCGTCAGCACAGCTACGCGCGGGGATCCCGGTTTGTCTTCGCCGGGCTGAAATGTGCGCCCGATCACGGCCTCGACCCCGAGTAGCGAAAAGAAATTCGCCGTGGCCGACGGACTAAAGATGCGTTCCGGTTCGCCGCGCCCGCTCATGATCCCGCCGCCTCCGGTGTAGGCGGCGATTCCCTCAAAAACCCCGTTTTGTTGGTAGTCCTGATAATCCGGATAAGAGAACTCGCGCTGGGAAAACTCCTGCTGAGGTCTCTTCTCCCAAAGGTGATAGAGCTGCTCCGGCGATTTGTATGGAAGCCCTCGGAGCAATGCAGCATCGACGACTGTAAAGATTGCCGTGCTCGCGCCGATACCGAGAGCCAGTGTGACAATGGCAATCAACGCAAAGCCGGGTTTCTTCAACAGACTGCGAAGGCCATAGCGCAAGTCCTGCAAAAGTTTGTGCATCTTTTCCTCCTCCGACCGCTGCTATAGGTCCAATACGTCCTATAGGTCCTATATTCGTTACGCAGTGCCCTATCTATTCATTTCGCAGCGCTACCAACGGATCCACCCTGGTCGCACGCCTCGCTGGGAGGTAGCAAGCCAGGAATGCGACGACGATTAGAACCACGATGACCGCCGTGAATGTCGCAGGGTCAGTGGGCGCCACTCCAAACAACAAGCTCGACATTACCCGCGTGGTCGCGAAGGCGCCTGCCACCCCAAGTGCCGCGCCAATCAGCGCTAATGACATCCCGTTTCTCAGCACTAGTTTCAGCACATCTCTCACCTGGGCGCCCAACGCCATGCGAATTCCAATTTCATGCGTCCGTTGAGTAACGGCATAGTTGGTCACACCGTAAATGCCCATCGCGGCCAGCAACAGAGCCACCGTTCCAAAGGCGCCGAAGATCACCAGACTGAAGCGGCGCTGGTCCAACGACGATGAGAAGACCTGGTCCAGCGTGCGAAAGTTGAGCGGAAGTTGCGGGTCAAGCGAGCGGACCGCTTCACGCATCGCCGGCACTAACGCGGCAGGACTAACCTGAGCCCGAACCACTACCGACATGCTGGATGACGGCAGACGTTGCAGGCCATTAGCGTAGACCATGGGTTTAGTAGCGGCATCAACTCCACGATCATGGACGTCCCCCACCACTCCCACAACGTGCAATAAACGCAGGTCTCCGTCCATGTTTCCGAACTGAATCGCTTCCCCGATCGGGTTTTCGTTTGGCCAATACTTCCTGGCCATTGACTCGCTGATGAGAGCGGCATGTGGCGAGTTGGGCTGATCGCTCCGATCGAATGTTCTGCCTCGCAGCAGCGGGATTCCCATCGCAGCAAAATAGCCCGCACTGGCCCGGCGAAAATCCGCAGACCCTTTCCTTGCCGGATCGTTATTAATTAGAAAAGTTCCGTCCGGTCCATCCCCCCTCAAGGGCAGTAGACTAATAGTCCCGACCGCACTCACGCCCGGCAGCTGGCCCAGCCGCTCGAGTAGTTGTTCCTGAAACAGTCTTTGTCTTTCCTCTTCCGCGGTGACCTGGACGGTTGTGTCAGGCGGGATCCCATGCTCCAGCAAACGTCCATACGCCTGCATGAAATCTTGATACCTTTTCTTATCGACGCCTACATTGGGCAGGTTTAGCTCCATCGCCACGGCGCTTTCCGTGCGAAAGCCAGGATCAATTTGCAGTAGACGGTAGAAACTCTTACCGAGCAGCCCGGCGGCCACCAGCAAAATCACCGTCAACGCCATCTGCGCCACGACCATGGAACTTCGCAATCTCTGGCCCGCTTGACCCGACTGACCGCGCCCGGTTTCCCTGAGGCTTCCTTCGAGATCTTTGCTTGAAAAACGAAGCAGCGGCACAAGCCCCAGCACGACTGCGATGAACAAGCAAAGACCCAAGGTGAAAGCAATCGCCCTCAGATCGACGGCAATCTCAGTCACACGTGGCAGGTTCTGCTGATTCAACCCAACTAAGAGCTCGACCCCCCAGAACGAAAGCAAAACGCCTAACGCACCGGCAGCCAGAGTCACCAGCAGGTTCTCAGTGATGAACTGCCGCGCCAAATGCAGGCGACTTGCGCCCAGGGCTGAGCGCACCGCAAACTCTCGTTGTCGCGCTGTCACCTGGGCCAGCAACAGGTTGGCTACGTTTGCACAGGCCACCGCAAGCAAAAACCCCACCGCCACGAGAATCATCATTAGGGCGCCGCGAACATTCCCCACCATGTCTTCCTGCTGTGGAATCAGAGCAAAATCTACGGCGTCCATTTCCTTGCCGTGTTCTTGTTTCAGTTGTTTGCCGATGGCGCTGACTTCGGCGCGCGCCTGTTCAATTTTGATGGTTGGAAGCACGCGGGCAACTACGTGCCAGTTGTGGGCTGAGCGTGAGGTTTCGGGCACAGACGTTTCTCGTGGGGTCCACACCTCCGCGTTCTGTGGGAAGTTAAAACCCGGAGGCATTACGCCGACAACGGTGAAACCCTTGTTCGAGATCCTCAGTGTGGTTCCTGACAAGTCTGATCTTCCACCCAGCACTCGGCGCCAAAAGTCGTGACTGATGACGACAACCGGCACGCCGCCCGGCTTACTTTCTTCCGTAGCGAAGGTGCGACCGAGAAACGGTTGGGTGCCGAGCACACGGAAAAAGTCACCCGACACTCGAAAGACAGCCGCGCGGACAGGCTCGCTACCTCCAGTAACGGTCGCTGATCCCCCACCGTATTGAGCGATGGCCTCAAGGGTGAGGCTGCGGGCGCGGACGTCCAGGAAATTGGGTTCGGCAAACCGTATCTGCTTACCCGCAGCGTTGAGCTCGCGTAGCTGGACGATGCGTTCCGATTCGGGATAAGGCAACGGGCGCAACAGCACGCCGTCAACGACGCTGAAAATTGCAGTACAGGCGCCGATGCCAAGCGCAAGTGTGAGCACTGAAAGTGAAGTAAAGCCCCGTCTCGTCAACAGGCTCCTAAAGCCAAAGCGAATGTCTGTGATGAAGGTTTCCATAGGTTCCTTTCGAATTGCGATTTCTTAAACCACGTGGCATAGACTTCAGTCTGTGTTCCAGCATTACCATCACAAGCACGACCCTATCGTCCGCTGATCACAGACTAAAGTCTGTGCCACTTACTCGTAACGCAGCGCTACCAGCGGATCGACTTTGGTTGCGCGGCGCGCCGGGATGTAGCAAGCGACCAATGCCACAATCGTCAGTACCGCTGTCACCACCGCAAACGTAACCGGATCTTTTGCGGACACATCGAAGAGCAGGCTGGTCATCAGGCGCGTTGTGGCAAAAGCGCCTGCGAGCCCTAGTCCCACCCCAATCAGAACCAGACTCATTCCCTGACGGACAATCAACTTCAGAACATCAAGCTGTCGCGCACCCAGCGCCATTCGCACTCCAATTTCATGTGTGCGTTGTGTAACGGCGTAAGACATCACCCCGTAGATGCCGGCTGAAGCGAGCGACATCGCAATCAGAGCAAAGATGCCGAGTAGAAGCAGAGTGAACCGTTGCGGGGCGATGGACTCACTTAGCTTGTCATCGAGAGTTCGCACATGGGCAATCGGCTGATCTTTGTCAATTAATCGAATCTCACGTTTGATCGCGCCGATGAGGCCAACTGGATCGACGGAAGTTTTTACTATCATGTCTGTCGCGCGCAGATAGTCTTCCCTCCCCTGTGGCGTGATTTGCGTCCAGGGACGGTAGATTTGCGCGCGGCCTTCCTCGTTTAATCCGCTCTGTTTGACATGCCCGACTACTCCTACGATCTCGCGCCAGCCGTCACTATCCCCACCGAAACGGAGCCGTTTGCCGAGAACTTCGCGCGCGGGCTGGTTTGGAAAACTTCGGGCCACAAACTCCTGGTCCACGATCACTACCAGCGGACTCTTGTCGGTGTCCTGGGCGTTGAATAGCCGCCCTTCAACCAAAGGAATCTTCAGAACCTTGTGATAGTCCTCGCTAACGTCCTGTCTGAATGATGCCTGCCAACGCAGACCCGGCGGAGGTTCCGGTTGCCCCTCAACCAGGTAACCGCTGTCGGTGGCACGCCCAAGGGGAAAGCCGGTCGACACTGCTACACGTTCCACCCCGGGAAGAGCCGAGACTCGCGACATCGCCTCCCGGCAAAACGCGAACGTTTGTGAGGCCTCCCTATATTTGGCGTCAGGCAGCCGCATTCGAAAGGTCAGGACATTTCGCGGATCAAATCCCGGCTCAACGGAAGTCAGGCGGGTAAAACTCCTGACCGTGAGCCCGGCTCCGACCAACAACATGAGCGCCAAGGCAACCTCAACAGCCACTAATGATCGGCGCAGCCTCCCGCCTGCACCCGCGGACGAGATGCGGTCCCCTTCCTTAAGCGCCTCGTTCAAACTAAACCGTGAATTTTGCAGAGCTGGGAAGAGACCCGATAGGATTCCAACAAATAGTGTAATAAGAAACGTGAAGGCCAGCACCCGACCGTCAATCGAGACCTCGTCCATCCGCGACAGCTCTCCGGTATCGAGCTTGGAGAGCAGATTGACTCCCCATGTCGCCAGCAAAACTCCGAACGCACCGCCAACGAGCGCGAGGATCAGGCTCTCGGTTATTAATTGACGCACTATTCGCCAGCGTGAGGCGCCGAGTGCGAGACGCAAGGCAATCTCCCGGCGTCTGGTCGTGGCGCGCGCCAACATGAGATTGGCAACATTCGCGCAGGCTATCAACAACATGAACGCTACCGCGGTAAAGATTATTCGTAACGATTGGCGAGAATCCCCGACGTAATCATCGAGAAAGGACCGAGTCGTTGCGCCTACGCCGGTGTTCGACTCGGGATATTGCATTGCCAGGCGCGCCGACAAGGCGCTAAGTTCAGCCCGCGCCTGCTCGATTGTCACGCCTGGCTTTAGCCGGGCAGTTACCCGGACCGTGTGCGAGTTTCGATCCTGCATAAATTCCTGTTTGTTAAGACGGCCCAGCGGAGTGAAGAAGTCATTGTTGATATTTGTGCGGCCGTAGAAATCAAACCATGGGGGCATCACGCCGATGACGGTCCAGGGTTCACCGTTGTATGTGATCGGTTTTCCAATGGAATCGTGAGCACCGCCGAATTGACGCTGCCAAAGTCCGTGACTGATCACCATGACCGCGGGTGCGCCGGGATTGTTCTCATCTTCCGTGAACGCCCGTCCCAGCATTGGCTGAACGCCTAGAGTTGAAAAGAAGCTGGGTGTCACCCGGCGACCTATCACTCTCTCAGGCTCGTTCGCACCAGTGATTATCCCGCCCGTTGGCATACGAGCCGACATTTCTTCAAACGCCGACTGCTGTGCTCGCCAGTCGAGATAATTCGGATAGGCGACCGAGATGTCGGGATCCCAAAGCGAATTTTCCGAGACTGCCACGAGGCGATCGGGGTTCGGGTACGGAAGCGGTCTGAGCAACACCGCGTTCACCACGCTGAAGATAGCCGTGTTTGCGCCTATACCCAGCGCCAACGTTACGACGGCAATCAACGTAAATCCTGGTTTCTTCACCAGCATTCGTATCGCGTGTTTCACATCTTGCCAGAGACCGTCCATGATGTTCTCCTCCAACCACCGGGCTACAGGTCCAATGAGTCCAATAGGTCCTATGCTTACTCGTAACGTAACGCTACCAGCGGATCGAACGTGGTTGCGCGTCGGGAGAATGTCTTTTGATCAGTGATTCCATAGATTCATTCCAATTGCCAATGCCTATTTCGGATTTCGGATTTCCATTTGATTCCTTGCTGCCTGAACCATCCAAATCTCGCTAAGCGCCAAATCCGAAATCCGAAATTCTCACTGGTAGCGTAGCGCCACCAGGGGATCGACCTTGGTAGCCCGGCGGGCCGGGATGTAACAGGCCAGCAGCGCCACCACTAACAATCCCAGCGCCACCAGCGCGAAAGTCGGCCCATCTGTCGCTGAAACTCCGAAGAGAAGGCTTTGGAGCAAACGCGTAAGCGCGAATGCGCCAGCAAGACCAATCACTAAACCGGCCAGGACGAGTTTCAATCCTTCGCGCATAAAGAGCTTCAACACGTCGCTCTTCTGTGCGCCAATCGCCATGCGAATACCAACCTCATGCGTGCGCTGGGCCACGGTGTATGAGGTCACTCCGTAAACCCCAATCGCGGCCAACACCAGAGCCAGGCCCGCAAAGAGCGAAAGCAGCCCTGCGTTGAACCGCCTTGGCGAAACCTCGCGCGCCAGGAGTTCGGTTAACGTGGTCACCTCGGTCACCGGCAAATCCTTGTCGAGCGAGTGGATCTCGCGAGTGATAGCGGCGACCAGGCTCTGCGGGTTGCTGCTGGTGGTGCGCACTGACAATGTAGGGTTTTGCACAGCGGCACGGCCCATCGGCGTGTAAATCTTGATCAGCGGCCTGGCTTCCGAACCGTAGAGCTTTACCTCTTTCACGACCCCAATGATTTCGTGCCAGACGGGGCTGTCGTACTTGATATGCTTGCCGACCGCCTCTTCGTTGGGCCAAAAACGCCTGGCCAGATTCTCGTCAATCAAGAGCACGGGCTTTCCTCCGGCGTCTTCGTCTCTGCTAAATGTTCGGCCTTTCAAGATCGGAACTCTCATCGTCTTGAAATAGTCAGCACTAACGATGGCCCACTCGACATTGATTAATTCGCCGGGTTGCAACGGAGCCTGGCCTTCAGGAGCGATGTCGCTGGTCCAAGCTTCAAAACCAGGCAAACTGCCAGAGAGCGTGGCTGCTTCGACTCCCGGCTGGGCCTGTACGCGATCAAGTATTTGTTGCAGCAATCGGGCTCGTTCACCCTTACCGCGATAGCGGTTGCGCGGAACCTTGACGTCCATAGTCACGACCTGACGCGGTTCGAATCCGGGGTCCGCGTTGGTCAAACGCAACATACTTTTGATGAGTAGACCCGCGCCTACCAGTAGGGCTACAGAGAGCGCCACTTCGGCGATGACCAGCGCGCCACGCAATCGCTTCCCTTCGTTTTCACTGGTGGTGGCGCCGCTGTCTTTGAGGATTTCCTGCAACTCAGTCTTCGAAAATCGCCACGCCGGCGCCAGACCAAAAACGATTCCGCTAAGCAGCGACACCAGAAGGTTGAAGCCGAGCACGCGATAACTAAGTTGCAGTCCCTCGAGCCTGGGAACCGTTTCGTGCGCAACTCGGCCCAGCAGCGTCGTGCTCCACGAAGCCAGCAGCAATCCGAATACGCCACCAGCTAGGGATAGCATCAGACTCTCCACCAACAGTTGTCTGATAATGCGAGCCCGCGTGGCCCCCAGAGCGGCCCGCAGAGCAAATTCTTTCCGGCGCGTCGCAGCCCGCGCCAACAGCAGGTTCGCGACATTCGCGCAGGCGATTAGCAGTACCAGACCAACGGCGCCGAAAAGAATCATTAGCGATGGGGCGACATTCCCGGTGATGCTCTCCTGTAACGAAATCACGTTCACGCGATCGGCGCCGGCGTTGGCGACTGGATGCTCGCGCGCCAATTGCTGCGCGATAGCGTTCATTTCCGCGCGCGCCTGCTCGATAGTCACGCCTGGCTTGAGCCTGCCAATCACGTCTCCCGCGACGCGCACGTCTCTTTGATGCCAGTTTTGCGGGGCCATGGGCAGCCACAGCGGAGGTGGTCCCTGATGCGCGAAGCTCCGCGGCATCACGCCAATCACGGTGTAGACGCGATCGTCCAGAGTAATGATCTTGCCTACGACCTCTTGGTCACCGCTGAATTGGCTTTGCCAAAAGCCGTGGCTGAGGATGGTAACGGGATTAGCACCTGGCCTTTCGTCATCCGGGGAAAAGGAACGTCCCATTAATGGAGCCACGCCCATTACTCTGAAGTAGTCGGCCGCAACCATGCGCGCATTGATGTCGAGCGGCTGATCACTGCCGGTCATGGTCATCGACCATCCGCGAAAAGTAGACATTGCTTCGAAGCTGGTGTTGCGCGCGCGCCAGTCCACAAAGTTCGGATATGAGAGCCAGCGATTGGTGACCTCAGAGCCGCTTTCATTCATCCATACCAGGCGATCGGGTTCCTTATACGCAAGGGGCTTGAGGAGCACCGCATTGATCACGCTGAACATTGCAGTGTTAGCGCCAATACCCAGCGCCAGCGTCACGATCGCCAGCGCCGTGAGACTGCGATGTTTCAAAAGGCTCCGAATCCCGTAGCGCATGTCTTTGAAGAGTGTTTCCATAGATTCCTATTTCCGATTGCCGATTGCTGATTGCCAATTCAAATTGGATAAATTCGCAGGTCGGGAAGGGTGGTTTACCCCCGCCCAACTCTGATGTAAGGCACGCGGGGGTAAACCACCCTTCCCGATCTGCAAATTTGCTGAACTTGAATCCGCAATGTCTTCATTCGTACCGCAACGCCACCAGCGGATCGACTTTCGTAGCGCGGCGCGCTGGAATGTAGCAGGCCAGCAATGCCACGGTGGTTAGCAGCAGGGCCACGCCTGCAAGGATGGCCGGGTCGGTAGCGCTCACACCGAAGAGCAGGTTCTTCATCAACCGGGTCAGAGCGAATGAAGCAATTAACCCAACCGCCACGCCGGCCAGTGCCAAAGCTATGCCCTGCTTCACCATCAGTTTCAGCACGTCATGTGGTTGCGCACCCAGCGCCATCCGCAGTCCTATCTCATGCGTGCGCTGCGAAACGCTGTAAGCCATCACACCGTAAATTCCTACTGCTGCCAGCAACAGCCCAAGCGCGGCGAACAAACTCAGCAAAGAAAGGTTGAACCGTTGCGGCGCAATTGAGCGGCTTACCAACTGTTCCATCGAGCGAAGATTTCTCACCGGCAAGCCTGGATCGAGCTGCCGCATTTCACTTTGGATCGCGGCGATAAGCAGCATTGGATCGCCAGTGGTTCGCATGACAAAGCTTGACTGAGCCAGGTTGCCTCTTGTCCCTTCCGGAGCCTGCGTCATCGGGACAAAAACCGTCCCAGGCGATGCTTCGTCCAGACTTCGCTGCTTCGTGTCGTTCACCACACCCACGACGCGACGCAGCGCCGGATCGCCGAATCGTTCGCAGCCGATGCATAGTTGCTGGCCGAGTGCTTCACCGCCACCGAAGTTTCGGCGCGCGAAGGCTTCATTGACGATCACGACAGCTTCAGCTCCGGTCGTGTCGTTGTGATCGAACTGTCTGCCCTGGCGCACGCTCATTTTCATCGCGCGGAAATATTCAGGTGAAATCAGACGGTACTGCACCGCGCCGGCGAACTCGCTTTGGTTAGCCAGCCGGTAGGGCAGGTTGAATTGAGCATCGAGCGGCAGTTTGTTGGTTACGGCGGCAGCCTCGACACCTGGCAAGCCTCGAAGTCTCTCGAGCCCGCGCAAGTAGAGATCATTTATCTTGGAAACCGTGTCGTAGTTCTTTCCACGAGGCGAAATCTGGAAGCTCAGCAGATTTCGCGCCTCAAAGCCCGGCTCAACGTTGCGCAAATTGGCAAAGGTCCTGAGCAACAAGCCAGCGCCGACTGTTAACGCAAGAGCCAGTGCGACTTCGACAACGACCAACACACTGCGCAAACGTCCGCGAGCACTGCCGGCGCTGATCTTGCTGACGCCTTCTTTGAGCGCGCTATTCACATCCACGCGCAACAGGTGCCATGCGGGTGCAAGACCGAAGACGATGCCAGTCAGGAGGCTGGTTGCCAAGCAAAAGGCTAGTACTCGCCAATCCAAACTGATTTCGTCCGCGCGCGGAATCATGCCTTCGGGCACCAACTTCCGCATGGCGTTTAGTCCCCAGATCGCCAACAGAAGTCCGGCACAGCCTCCCATCAGCGCAAGGACCACCCCTTCGGTCAACAGTTGACGAATCAAACGCCAACTACCACCTCCCAGCGCCCTTCGAATCGCCATTTCTTTCTGCCGCGCAGCCGCTCGAGTCAATTGCAAGTTGGCGACATTCGCGCAGGCTATGAGCAACACAAAGCTCACAGCACCGAGTAGAATCCACAGCATCTCCCTCACGTTGCTGGTCATATTCACCCGCCAGTTTCGCGTCCCGAAGGTTTCGTTCCGTTGCACCTGCTGCGGGTAGGTCTCGCGAAATTTATCAAACAGCAGATTCAGTTCAGCGCCCGCCTGATCTGTTGTGACGCCCTGCTTCAAGCGGCCGATCACCCTCCAGTTGTGCCCTTCGTTCTTACTGGCCGGGTTGGCGCGCATCGGCAGGAAGACATCCTGGGCGCCAAAGTATTCAAAACCGGGAGGCATAATCCCGACGACCGTATAGGCGTTGCCGTTAAGAGCGATGGTCTTGCCGATTAGCCCGGGTTCTGACCCGAAGCGACGACGCCACAATCCGTCGCTCAGGATCACGACGCGTTCACCTGCAGGGCTGTCTTCTTGTTTCGTGAAGCCGCGTCCGCTGGCGGGAAGTACGCCCAAAACGCGAAAGAAATCAGCCGATACGATCACGCCGCGGATGTATTCCGTCTCGCTTTCATCAAACAGATACGTGTTCGATCCCATCTCCTGAGTCGCAGTTACAGCTTGAAACGATTGGTTGTGGTCGCGCATGAATAGAAACTTCGGCTCGCTGAGGTCAGAGACGTCGTCACTGCCTGGGAAAGCGCGTCCCGCCTCCATCAGCCTTTCGGACTCGGGGTAAGGCAGCGGTCGCAATAGCACTGCATTAACGACAGTGAAGATCGCGGTGTTGGCGCCAATGCCGAACGCCAGCGTGACGATAGCAATCAAGGCGAAGCCGGGCTTCTTTAGTAGCATGCGAATGGCATAACGTAAGTCTTGCAACAGTGTGTGCATCGCTTTCGCCCTGATATTGCCGATTGCCGATTGAGGCCCGTTGCCGACCTGACATCAGGCCGTGACGCGGTAGCGGGGTAAAAGTTAAACCTCGTGGCCGCGAACCATTACCCCCCGATATGCGCTCAACTACAGAACAGGAAGCGGTAGCGACCTGGCCCTCCAGTACCACTAACCCAGTTGGTGTCTGTCGCGACGGCCAGGTCGCTACCGCTTCCTGTTCTGTAGTTGAGTGATACTCTCATTTCCTTCTGTAGTACTGTCGCCGTGTTACGCGCTCCAGGACGCTCTCAATCTGAGCGCCAGCTGACAATTCACGAATCACCAATCACCAATCGCAATCCGAAATTCTTTACTCATACCGCAGAGCCACCAATGGATCTACTTTCGTCGCCCGACGCGCCGGTAGCCAGCAGGCTGCCAGGGCCACCAAAGTCAGTAAGGCAGTAATGAGAGCGAAGGTCAGCGGATCAGTCGCTGTCACCTCGAACAACAACTTCTTAAGCAGTCGAGTCAAAGCAAAGGCGCTCACCAAACCAGCCGCCACACCAAGAATCGCCAACCGCATTCCCTGGCCCAGGATGAGACGTATCAGATCACCGGACTGCGCACCCAGCGCCATCCGGAGGCCAAACTCGCGCGTCCGTGTACTTACTGTGTAAGACATGACCCCGTAGATGCCTACGGTGGCGAGGAGCAGGGCAACGATCGCAAAAACGCCAAACAGGATTGAGTAAAGACGCGGTTGCCAGATCGATTGGGCCACGACATCTTCCATCGTCATGACCTTCGTGACCGGGAGGTCAGCGTCCATCTCACGGACCTTGCTGCGAACAGCTCCCGCCAAACTCTCTGGATTTGCAGTTGCGCGAACCACGAGAGCCAGGCCGTTGACCGGAATTTGCAGGTGGGGCAGGTAAACGATCTTGTCTGTATCTACGTCAAGCCGTGCGTGGCGGACAGCGCCAGCAACGCCCACTACTGTGTGCCAGGGTTCATTGTCCTCCGGAGGCCCGAACCGTATGCGCTTACCCAACGGACTCGCGTTGGGCCAATACTCGCGTGCCAGTCGCTCATCGACAATCGTCACCTTGGGTGCGTTCGGGCCATCTGTTTCGCTGAAATCGCGGCCCGACAAAAGCGGAATACCAAGCGTCGTAAAGTAGCCCGGCATGACCACGGTGTGTTGGATCATTGGCGCTTGACCAACGGAGAGGATGGGGTAGCCTTCGACCGTCAGACTGCGCCCCCACCGGCCGCCAGATAGCGGCAGATTCGTGGTAGCTGCTGCGGCTTCTACACCTGGTAGCGCGCGAACACTCTCAATAAGTTGTCCAAAGAATTGGCTACGTTGTTCCGGCTCGCGGTACTTCGCCTGGGGCAAAGCTAAAGACATCGTGAGCACACCTTTGGGATTTAGCCCCGGGTTAACGTGTTGTAGGCGCAGAAAGCTGCCCATCATTAACCCCGCTCCAACAAGCAGCACCAGTGAAAGAGCAATCTCAAGGACCACGAGTACGTTGCGCGAGCGGTTTCGACCTACGCCGGCTGCGCTGCGGCCACCCTCTTTGAGTGTTTCGTTTAGGTCGGAGTGCGAGGCCTGTAGTGCGGGTGCTATACCGAAAATAAGACCTGTCAACAGCGAAACGACCAGCGTAAAGCCAAGGACGCGCAGGTCAAGGCCAAAATTCATCCAAAAGGGCAGCTTGAACGGAATCGCAGCAAGCAACAGATCCAGACCCCACCTGGCCAGGAGCAAGCCGAGGGCCCCACCGGCCATGCCCAGCAGCAAACTCTCGGTCAGAAGTTGTCGAACAATCCGCCACCGACTTGCGCCAAGCGCCGCACGCACCGCGACCTCTTTCTGTCTAGAGATCGCGCGCGCCAGCATCAAGTTGGCTACGTTCGCGCACGCTACCAGCAACACGCAAGTGACGACACCAAGCAGGATGAGCAAGGCTTCGCGGTAATCGCCTGCGAGAGCTGTATGCATATTAGTAACGCCGACGCCCAACCCCTCGTTTGTGACGGGATTCTCTTCCTCAATCTGCCGCGCGATCACGTTCATTTCCGCCTGCGCTTGCGAGAAGCTGATACCGTCTTTCAGACGTGCGACACCGCCCAGGCCATGATCGGTGCGCGTCCACAATTTCGTGTCGAGCGCCAGCGGAACCCACAACTCGGCAATCTCGGGGAACTGGAACCCAGGTGGCATCACACCTTTGACAGTGTGCTGGCGATTGTTGAGTATGACTTGTCGCCCGACAATGTTCGGGTCACTACCAAAATGGCTTTGCCACAGACCGTGCCCGAGAATCACAACGCCGTTCTGGTCGGGACGATCCTCATCGGCCGTAAACGTTTGGCCCATGAGCGGCGGGACTCTAAGAATCTCGAACAGCCCGTGCGAGACGCGCGCACCGCGGAGTTGTTCCGGTTCGCCGGCACCAGTCAGCGAAAAATTGGCGCCCTGGTAAGTCGCAATGTCTTCGAAAACGTGGTTTCGCGCACGCCAGTCGAGAAAATTGGGAAATGAAATGCCCATTTCTGGCATGCCCCGCTTGAAAGCTGTTTCCTTAATCAGCGCCATCCTGTCAGGCTCAGGGTAAGGGAGGGGACGCAACAGGATGCCGTTCACGAAACTGAATATTGCCGTGTTCGCTCCTATGCCAAGGCCAAGCGTGACGATGGCAATCAAGGCAAACCCGGGTTTCATGAGCAGCGTGCGAACGGCATAGCGCAAGTCTTGCAGCAGTTTGGACATCACTCCTCCATTTCCGATTGCCAATTCAACCCATTGCCGATTGCCAATTGCCGATTGCCGATTGCCGATTGCCGATTGTCTGCTGGAAAGTAATCAATTAATTGAAGAGACTCTTAAAATCGGAAATTGGCAATCGGCAACTGGCAATCGGAAATTTACTTAGCTCATGAGCGCTTCGACCGTTAACATTCCTCCCCAATTCGACATTGTCGATCGTCCGCTCGACACGCAGATGACGATCTCAATGGGTCCGCAACACCCGTCGACCCATGGAGTGTTGCGCCTGGAGCTGGTGATGGACGGAGAGACGGTTGTCAAAGCGACACCAGATATTGGTTATCTCCATACCGGGATGGAGAAACTGTTTGAGTACAAGAAGTATCAGCAAGGTATCGTCATTACCGATCGCATGGATTACCTGAATCCGCTCGGCAACAACCTTGCTTATGTTCTGGCTGTTGAGCGACTTCTGGAACTGCAAATCCCCGAACGCGCGCAAACAATTCGAGTACTAACCTGTGAACTCCAACGGATCGCTTCCCATCTCGTTTGGTTGGGAACCCATGCGCTGGATATTGGCGCGATGTCGGTTTTCTTTTACTGCTTCCGGGAGCGCGAGAAGATTCTGAACCTGATCGAGGCTGCATCCGGCGGCCGCCTGACGCCCTCCTATTTCCGCATTGGCGGGTTGATGATGGATTTGCCCTCGGGTTTTGAGCGGCGCGTGAGACAGTTTCTCGATAGTTTTCTTGAATCGGTCGACGAATTTCATACTCTGCTCACCGGAAACAGAATTTTTCAAAAGCGGACCCAGGGCGTCGGTCGAATCTCGGCGGCGGACGCGATTGACTGGGGGCTTTCCGGACCTTGTTTGCGTGGCAGCGGGGTCGATCTGGACATCCGTCGTGCTAATCCTTATACGGGCTACGAACACTACGATTTTGAAGTACCCACTGAGTCTGAAGGCGATGTGTGGGCACGTTACCTTGTGCGCATGCGCGAGATGAAAGAGTCGCACAAGATCTCGACGCAGGCTTTAGCGCGACTAAGACCCGGGCCGGTTAAGGCGGATGCGCCGAAGGTGGTTTTGCCGGATCGCGAAGCGATGAAGACCCACATGGATGCCTTGATTCATCACTTCCTGATCGTTGCCGAAGGATTTGACGTGCCGGCCGGCGAGGTCTATTTACCAATTGAAGCTTCGAAGGGTGAGCTCGGGGTTTACGTCAAATCAGACGGTGGGCCCAAGCCTACACGGGTACATTTCCGAGGACCGAGCTTCGTGAACCTCTCGGCTCTGCCCCAGATGGCCGAGGGCGCGATGATCGCAGACATCGTCGCGATCATCGGCTCGCTCGATATCGTATTGGGAGAAATTGATCGATAGTGCTTTGTGCTTTGTGCTTTGTGCTTGGCAGTTAGAACCTTACGATGTGGCTAGCACGCTGGAATACTGAAACAAAGATCAAAGTACAAAGCTCAAAGCACTGAATTCATGAGCCAGCAACTATTACAAATTCAACCGCTTTCCCAACCGGTAGAGATCCTCGAGGGGCCCGCGACTTTCTCGCCTGAGATCGAAGCGGAGATCGATTGGCATCTGGCGAAATACCCGGTGACTCGCTCCGCGATCTTGCCGCTAATGTTTATCGTGCAGCGCGAGCGCGGGTACCTGGACCCTCCGGGCGTAGCCTATCTCGCGAAGCGTCTGGCGCTGCGTATCACGGACATCTGGGAGGTTGCTACTTTCTATTCGATGATTCATACCGATCCGGTTGGGAAGTACCACATTCAAGTTTGCCGTACTCTCTCTTGCAAGATCCTGGGCGCAGGAAAGATTACCAAGCATTGTGCCGAGAAACTGGGCATCAGACCTGGAGAGACCACCGCCGACGGTCGCTTTACTCTTTCAGAAGTGGAGTGTCTTGGATCTTGCGGTACGGCGCCAATGTTTCAGATCAATTTTGACTATCATGAGAATCTGACCACTGAGAAGGTAGATCAAATTCTCGC
>JBGTHZ010000171.1:0-9329 GCA_041745915.1 Pyrinomonadaceae bacterium
ATCGAAGCGATTTCGTTGCGGTTAAGGCTGGGTAGGCCTGGTGCCGTCATTCCGCTTTAGCTTCGGAGCCTCCTGCTTCTCAGCAGGTGTCGGCTCAGCACCCGGAGTAGCGGTGGGCTCATCCGGTGTGGGCTGACGGCGTTTCAACGTGGGACGTCCCGGAGCTCCTTCTTCGGCACCCGGAAGAGCACCGGCCGTGGACGCGCGCGCGTTGGAAAGTCTTAACAGCCGACCCTTGACCCTCTGAAACTCCGAGCTACTGATTACATATTCTTCCCGCTCGGGGAATCGTGCCGCAAGCGCCAGAGACGCTGCTCGCCGTTCAGGAGGCGCCGGGTGCGTGGCGAAAAGCTTAGATATGAAACCGGGCTTCTTCTTATTTTTAGCCTCCAGTTTTTCAAACATTGTGGCCATCGCGGTGGGGTCATAACCGGCGGCGTACATATACTGCACCCCAAACTTGTCAGCCTCCTCCTCCGCACCACGACTAAACCTCATAAAGCCGAGGAGGGCTGCAAAGCCGCCACCCTGGTAAATCAGCTGACCAAGGCCGCCGCCAAAAATTATGGCCGGGATCAGAATTGCATACTGTGTAAGTTCAGCTTTTCTTTGGTTCTCGACGGCGTGACGGGCAGCCACATGCGCAATTTCATGGGCCATTACACCTGCGAGCTCCGCTTCGTTGTCCGCAGCCAACACCAGGCCCTTGTTCACATAGAAGAAACCGCCCGGCAAAGCGAAGGCGTTTACCTCATCGGAGTCGATGACCTTAATCGTAAATGGCACCTTTGCGTCAGAGTGGAGGACAATGTTCTGTCCCACCCGATTAACGTATTCCGTTATCACCGGATCATCGATAAACTTGGCCTGCCGATCAACCTCGGCCGCCAGCTCGCGACCCAGGCGAACCTCTTTTTCAGTGGAGCCGCTCATCCCGGCGATGATGCCCTTATTGATATTCCGTTTCCCGATCATGGTCGGGTTTTCGTTCGTAGACAGCCCCTTGCCAGGAGTAGCCGGTGCGGAAGTCGTTTTCTCCTGGACCTTCTTCTTGTCTTGTTTTTTGTTGTCTGCTTTGGCCGGGGCCTGACTCTTGACTGGTTCTTGCGACTGGGTCGACTGCGCCATAACCCGGACCGAACTCGCGAAGAGTGACGACGCCAGTAACAAGGCGGTTGCGATGCGGGAGAAATTGTTCATTTCGGAAAACCTCCAGATACTTCGAAACCGGCCCAAAAAAGGGAAGTCCGGCGGGGCTATCATCAAGGCCACGGATTGTTGTCTAAGTGCGCGGCGAAACTCCGACAAGGAAACCCTAGCGATTACCGATTGGAAGCGTGTTTTCGCTATTTCCAGACGCGCAGTCTATGATGCGAGAGGCCAGCAACAAGGTTGCGCGTTCGTTATTGCTTACCTATTCTGCAACTTTCTAAAACGAGATCGTTACCCAGGGGCTGCGGCTGAGACCGGCATTATAGTCCAGCATGGTCGGAAAACCTAAGAAATCGACCTTGGTCGGGCCTCGTCAACGGAAGGACTTCCCGTCGTTTGTAAGTTGCTAAAATAGCTCCAGTCGATGCCAAAAGCAGTCCGTCCAGCGAAATCAAAGCCCTCCGTCTCGATAATTGGGTGCGGCCGCCTGGGAACTGCCCTGGGGATGGTGTTGTCTTCGTCGGGCTATCCGATTCAGGCGGTGGTGGCCCGACGCCCGATGACGGCAAGAAAAGCCGGTACCCTGATTAGTCGACATACGCTGGCACTAACAGCCAACGAGCTGGACCTTCTACCGGCGTCCACGATTATTCTTCTAGCCACACCAGATGATGAAATTGCAAATGCCGCGCAAAGACTCGCCGGCGCCCGGAGGAACTTGCTTAAAGGGAGCATTGTTCTCCACACAAGTGGTGCGCTGTCATCGGACGTCCTTGAACCCTTAAAACGTGTCGGCTATCACGTAGGGTCGCTACATCCACTGGTTTCCGTAAGCGATCCAAGAATCGGCCAGCAGAGCCTGCGCGACGCGTTTTATTGCATCGAAGGCGACGCTGCAGCAACTCGAACCGCACGGGCAATCGTCCGCGATCTCAACGGACATAGCTTTACGATTTCCTCCGATACTAAGCCCCTTTATCATGCCGCGGCCGTTATGGCTTCGGGTCACGTGCTCGCCTTATACGACCTCGCCACTGAGATGCTGGTGCGGTGTGGCCTGAAGCGGAGCAACGCACTCCGGGTCTTGTTGCCGTTATTACAAAGCACTGTCACTAATCTCTTCCGCTCCGACCCGGCGCGTGCCTTGACCGGCACTTTTGCTCGTGGGGACGAAGCAACGGTTCGCAATCACCTGCGAGCACTTTCCAGGGACGGACTCCTGGAAGCGTTCGAGGTCTACAAATTACTCGGTGCTCACTCGCTCGAATTAGCAGTTCGTAATGGGTTGGAACCAAAACTGGCGCAGCAGATAAACCGAGCCCTGACAGCCGCCAAAAAGAAGTAAGTGTCAGGTGCTTGCCTCTGCACTATCGCCAGGGTTAGAGTTTCAATAAACAGGACAAGCCGATCCAGTCGGAAAACGGATCTCATTCACCAGATGCAAAGTACGCCCAGTGCCAGCTACAGTTTGACCCTGCGCGTAAAACTTTCGAGCCGGGCCGGCACGCTCGGCCAGTTGGCGACTGCGATTGGCGGCGCCGGTGGAGACATCGGTGCGATTGATATCGTCACTGTAACCAACCATTACATAATCCGCGACGTCACCGTCAACGCAGCATCCAGCGAGCACGGAGAGAAAATTGTCGAGGCGGTCAATCACGTTGAAGGCATCGAGGTGATTCACGTCTCGGACCTCACCTTCCTAATGCACATCGGCGGCAAAATCGAGGTGGTCTCGAAGCTACCCCTGAAGACTCGAGCTGATCTGTCGATGGCCTACACTCCCGGTGTCGCGCGGGTCTGCGAAGCCATCCACCGTGATCCGGAAAAAGTATTTACCCTGACCATCAAAAAGAATTGTGTGGCGATCGTGACTGACGGAACGGCCGTGCTTGGGCTCGGAGATATAGGTCCGGCCGCAGCCATGCCCGTCATGGAAGGGAAGGCGATGCTGTTTAAAGAATTCGGCGGCGTCGATGCGTTCCCCATTTGTCTAAGTACTAAGGACCCGGATGAGATCGTACGCACCGTCAAAGCTATTTCAACTGCTTTTGGTGGCATCAACCTGGAAGATATCTCCTCGCCTCGCTGTTTCGAGATTGAGGAGCGGCTCAAAGAAGAACTCGACATCCCGGTTTTTCACGACGACCAGCACGGCACGGCCGTGGTCGTATTAGCAGCCTTGATCAACGCACTAAAGATCGTCGGGAAGAAAATGAGCGATATCAAGGTGATAGTTAATGGCGTGGGGGCAGCAGGTGTGGCCTGTAGCAAGATCATCATGGCCGCCGGCGTGAGAAATATCATCGGCTGCGATCAGGCGGGAGCCATCTACCGTGGGAGAAGTGAACACATGAACTCGGTAAAGGAGTGGTATGCGGAGAATACTAATCCAAACCGGGAGAAGGGCACGGTTCACGACGTAATCAAGGGCGCGGATGTTTTCCTGGGACTGTCGGTTCCGGGCGTGATCGATCAAAAGGATTTGCAGCAGATGGCCAAGAAGCCAATAGTCTTTGCTATGGCCAACCCGACGCCGGAGATTATGCCCGAAGAGGCCGAGCCATACGTTGCCGTAATGGCCACTGGCCGCTCAGATTATCCTAACCAGATCAACAACGTGCTCTGCTTTCCCGGGATCTTTCGCGGAGCGCTCGCCTGCCGAGCGTCGCGGATTAACGAAGAGATGAAACTCGCCGCAGCCAACGCCATCGCCGGCATCATAAGCGACCGCGAACTTCATCCCGAATACATTGTTCCATCAGTTTTCGATAAGCGTGTCGCGGAGGCCGTGGCGAAAGAAGTTGAGGACGCAGCCCATCGCGCGGAAGTCGCACGACGGGAACGCACCGATCTGGAAGGAGCGCCCATCTAGTTGCAACTGAGGCCTAAACCAAACGGATGCCTGCGAAAGTAAACATCCGACGCGCGCGATGTGAGTATTTGTAAACTATTAACCGGCGATGTCGAGATATCTGCTTGACACAGTCGGTGAATTCGCTTGGTATGTGCCCTGCTCTTTCTACGAAGTCATGACGACTTCCAGGCCGGTATTTCCTCGCATAAGCCGCTGGCCACCGCTCGCCTGCGTTTCATGGATACAGTGGTTACCGTATCGCCGCTTTTAGGCTCTGCGCGATCAGAGGCACAATCCGGCGCGGCACATCGATCGCTGCTTTGATATGGCGCGCGTGGGTGAAATGGCCGGCGACGTAAACCCCCGGAATGTTGGTTTCAAACGTGTCAGGATCATAGACGGGAACCTCGGTTAGTTTGCCGGGCTCAATTTTCACTCCCAGATTCCTCAGCAAGCTAAGGTCGGCGTCGCTGCCAATCAGAACGAAAACTACGTCATTTGCAATGGTCAGAGTCTCATCGTCGCTAACCAGAGTAACTTCTCGCTCGGTGATGTTGACGATCAGCTTGACGAGAATAACGCTCAGGCGCCCGGCGGCAATTTGTTGTTCAAGGGGAGTGCGCACCCAATGTTTCATCGCCCCGGCTTTTGGGTCGCGATTCTCCCAGTCTTCGCGCCAGATTGCCATTGAGGTTCGCGCACCTTCTTCGGCAAGAAAAAGCGCTGCCTCCGCGGCGCTATTGCCGCCCCCCACAACCAGCGCATTCTTGCGGACATAAGCATAGGGTTCCACAAAGGTGTGGTGGACCTTGGGAAGGTCTTCGCCGGGAATATTAAGCCGGCGCGGGTAGGCCATCGCCCCTATCGCAAATAACACGCGAGCAGCGTGGTATTCACCGCAGGTGGTGCTAACGAGAAAACCTACCGGCTTCAGTGAGGCGATGTCTGTAACTTCCTCGCCGGTGTTAATTCGAAGGTCCTGCTCCAGCACGAAATGAATGTAGTGAGAGAGAAGCTCCTCGCGAGTCGGCTTCTCACGCACCGGCTTCAAAGTTCCCTCGCGCATCTCGAGCTCATTAACGGTTGAGAAAAGCGCCCTACCGACCGGGTAGCTACGGATGGTGTCGGCAATCGTTCCTTTCTCAATTACGAGATAGCTCAATCCTTCGCGCGCCGCAGCATCCGCAGCAGAAAGTCCTGCGGGTCCAGCACCGATGATAAGCAGGTCCAAGTCTTCGTTCATTTGATAAGAACGTCCGGAGTCCAAGGTCTACGTCCAAGGTCAGTCATTCAATTTGGAGGTGGGCCGGTAGTTCAGAGTTCAAGCTTTTAGCTCGTTCTGTTCCAAGTCAGCAGCTAAAGCTTGAACTCAAACTTCTTGAACTGACATGGTCGGATCATATCGACAGTTCACCTCGAATAACCAAAACTGAAGGCCCACCCACTCGGACTTGTTCGACTGCGCCGATCGTGCCTTTTACTTCAAGGTTCATCCGGCTGGGCCGATTGATAAAATCGCCTTGTTCGATCACGAACTTGAACACACCATCAACTGGTGCAACACCGCAGGCGCCGTAGTGGACCAGGTATGCTCCCAGGGCGCCGGCGGCGCTGCCCGTGGCCGGGTCTTCCGGAATGTTGTCATCCGGAGCGAACATTCGCAGGTGCGCGCGCGCCGTGCCTACCTCGATGGTTTCGCTGGTGAACGGGCAACAACCCGTGGACTTCAGGTTGGTGTAAATCTCCGTAAGCAAGGCAGTGTTGACTCGACAATTCCTCAAATCAGCCAACGCCCGAATTGGGACCGCCAGGAATCGCAAGCCGGTTGAGATCACTTGTATCGGTAGGCTCTCATCCAGATCCTCCCGAGCCAGACCTAGGGCTCGTGCCAGGTCTGCTTGTTCGAGGGGGTCGTCGATTATGGCGCCCAGATCGGGTTTATCCTGCGTCATTACTACCTGAACCGGCCGCCCTTCATTGAATTCTATATCTACCGGAAGTATGCCGATGCCAATCTCATGCAGGATGCGAGTCCAGCCCGTTCCCGTCTCAGGCAAGGGCACAACACCTTCGCGGGCCAGCGCGTTCCATGTGCCAACTACCGGATGGCCGGCGAAGGGAATCTCGCGCGTGGGCGTAAAAATTCTTAGCCGGCGCAGCACCTTTTGCGACTCGCTCTGGGCTGGATTCTTATCTGCTGACGATTCCTTCGTGCTGGTTCTTACCCCATCGACACTTTCTGAATCAGCCCCCGACAATTCTTCCGGCTTCAGCACGAAGACGGTTTCTGAAAGATTCATCTCCCGCGCAATCTTTAACATGTCCTCAGTACTCAACCCTTCAGCTTCCGGAAACACCGCCAGGGGGTTGCCACCGAACGCGTGATCTGTGAAGACATCCAATTGCAGAAAGCGATAGTTTGCCATTATCAACGGCCTTTGCTCCCGAACGGTGATCGATCCATTCCATCATCGTGGCGACAAATGAAACTGGTCAAGTGACACAATCAGGTGGCGATTGCCCTTGCCCGACTGCCAGTTACTTAACACATCTGATATAAACGTGCATGCCGATTAGAAAAGGTAACAGTTGCCAGTCCGAGTCGCGCAGCGACTATTGACGTTAGCGGTCTTTCAAGGCCGCGCCTTCCCATGCTTCAAACACTTGGTCGCGTTAGCGGGAATTGAATAGATCGGTTCGCTACTAAGTTGTGTTCGGCTTAATGCGTTGAAATGAAACGAGAATCCGATGAAACTAGAATCCGATTGACAATTACGGAGACCCAGTATTATAAGCAGCACGTTCCGAATGTACGTAGCGCGCTTCACCAAAGCGCTTGGATTTACCAACTCGCTTCCCATCGCCTCACGTGCACGTTTTATTAGCGGTGGGTTTGGAAGGTGTTCAATCGTCCGGTCCCGAATGCTTCCTCGCGGCGACCTCTGTCCGGATGCTATTCCGGGATTAGACGAACGGCTCAGATTTCATTGACATAGTTTCTCAGCTACTCACCTGGTTTGGCCGTGGGGAGGCCCCATGATAAATCTCGACACCCTGGACACTGTGATTGCCATCGTTATCGTCCTCCTTGTTTTAAGCCTTATTGTTCAGGCAATTCAATCCTTCATAAAGAAGCTGTTCAAGATTAAGTCAGGCACGATCCTTACCTCACTGGAAGACCTGTTCAAGTATGTGGACATCTCTTCAACGGGCAAGACGCCGCAAGCGCTCGTCAGCGAAGTTACTACCGAGCTTAAGAAGCTCGGTCGCGTCTCGTTTCGCGGCAACCTCATGATCGACTCTATCGCCAGGGACGACCTGCTTAAGATCCTGGAGAAGCTGGGATACGTAAGTCTGCTCGATGAGGTGCGAACCTGGTTTGACACCGTGATGCAAAGTTTTGAAGAGCGGTACACGCGACACATGAAGTCGGTCGCGGTCTGCATTAGTGTAGTAGTAGTTATTTATCTTAATGCTAACTTTTTTAGAATCTACCGCGACTTTTCCAGAGCAAGTATTGAACAGAAGGCAAAGATAGCAAGCGCAGGCGAGAGTTTGCTGGCGACGCTGAAAGAGCAGCGCGAGAAGGCAAACGCCGCCGCAGACGATCGCTCCTCAACCACGAATTCGGGAACCGCTCGCCAAAGTTCAGCATCGCCATCGTCCCAACCTGCCTTAGGCGGGGACGCTCAGGAATCGGCGACGCCTACTCCGGCAGAGATTAAGGAAGAACTCGAGGCAGAACGACGCGCCGTTGCAGGCTACATTGAAGACTACAAATCGCTGGGTCTATCTCCGCTGACCTTGGAACAGACATCTCACTGGTTCTACAGCGTTTGGGGAAAAACACTGATCCGAAATGCGGATGGTCTACCAGTTAACAGATCAAACCAACCCATATCCGACAACTGCGTGCAGGTCGATATGGATGGCAAGCCGATCCTGGATCGCGACGGGCAGCCTCGGGACTGCAAACGAGTTTTGCGGCCCATGACCTGGCAGGAATGGCGGGCCAGTCGCCGGCAGGATGCGAGCGGGCTGCTCGGTTGGGGAGTTATGGCTCTGTTGCTGAGTGTAGGCGCTCCTTTCTGGCAAGACGCGCTGGAGTCGCTCTTCGGAATCAAGAACCTCCTGCGCAAAAAATCAAACACCAAGAACGTTGAGGAAGAGAAAGGCGGTCAGCCTAGGCCGTAACCCTGATCGAATCCAAGTACGAGAAAAGGAGAAGAGTAAATGAACACGGCGTCGCAGAACAGGTTGAACAAAGTTCACCCGGAGTTGGCGAAAAGAATAACGTTTCTTATCCAGGCACTTGCCAATGAGGGGTACACGATTGAGGTGGTGCAGGGACTACGCACTTTCGCGGAGCAGGATGAACTATTCAAGCAAGGCCGGTCCAAACCGGGCCAAATTGTCACCCGGGCCAAGGGGGGCCAGTCAAACCACAACTACGGTTTGGCGGTGGATCTCTGTCCGTTTGTGAACGGAAAACCGCAATGGAACGATAACCAGGGCTTCTTTAGAATCGGGGTAGAGGCGGCGCGATTGGGCTTGGAGTGGGGTGGGGGTTGGAAGAAATTTATCGACAAACCGCACGTGCAACTGCCCGGAATGACTATCGCGCAATGTCTCGCGTGCTACAAAAAGGGTGGCCTTCCCAACGTCTGGGCCACCGTGCCACCGATTGTTGTTTGAGTAGAGGTAAAAAGTGTCGGGTAAGCAAGCTAAGAAAAAGAAGAATCCGGGAACGAAGAAGACTCGAGCCCTACTTCAAAAACAGTTGGCCATGCCTGCCGGATTTTATGCGGATGATTCGAGTGTAGCGACCTTGCGAGATGTGGTTGATCCAGCTGTCCCAACCAAACACTTGTCGGAACTGACGCTGGAACAGCGCGCGGAACTGGTGGCCGAGCGTCTGGCGCTGCAGCCGAGTCTCGATCTGGCCATGATCGGGGCAGGATTGATTGATAAGGAGCGCGCGATCACCGAGGTTAAAGGAAAGACAAAAGTAGGGAAGCTATTAATCGAGATTGAGCACCAGATGATTAGAAATCTGCTTGAGCAGGCCCAAAAGAAGGCTGCGCCCAAAGCGGTTAGACGCGGAGTAAAACGCAAGGCGCCCCGAAAGATTAAGATCTGAGCGTTTGTATTTTTGAGCATGGTTACGTAGCGGACAACACGATCCACGAAATTACAGGGGACCTGGAAATGGTCCATGTTCAAGGGGGAGCGTAGCCCCCTGGGAAAGGAGTAGTCAACCATCCCATATGTTCGTCGAAGTGAGTAACGCCAACTAAGGAGTAACTAGGAACCCATCTGG
>JBGTHZ010000172.1:0-33770 GCA_041745915.1 Pyrinomonadaceae bacterium
AACCCGTTCCGCTGCTTACCGGCCCTGAAGGCAGGCTGAAGAGCCGGATGCTGGGAAATCCGCTTGTCCGGTTCTGTGAGGGACGGGGCGGCAATTGGTTGTCACTAGACCCCAAAGAGCACCCCGTCTACTCGACCGAAATGGCACTAAAATGTTCGTGTTGGTTCCTGTGATTTCGTGGATCGTCCTCCATATGATCGGAAGTTGTTGGATTTCGCTCTATGCGGTTGCCGCAATGGGAACCTGCGGTCCGTTTTCAGCCTGTTGCCTTGCGTGGTATGAGGACCGCGTTAGCGGACTCGATTGGACGTGATGGAATCCCATCCCCATACCGATGTCGCGCCAGCGATCAAACTCGGCAGGCGTTACATAGCGCTCAACCGGTAGACGCTTTTCGTACGGTTGCAGGTATTGTCCAATCGTCATGATGTCACAGGAGACCGCTCTCAAGTCTCGCATCAGTTCAACGACCTCATCAAACTGCTCGCCCAGTCCAACCATGATCCCGCTCTTTGTGAGCATGCCGCGCCCTTCACGATCACGACGTGCGGCTGCACGCCGTAGCAGCGTGAGCGACTGCTGGTAGTCAGCGTCCGGTCGCACGCGTCTGTAAAGACGCGCGATGGTTTCCGTGTTGTGGTTGAGCACGTCGGGTTGGGCATCGAGAACGGTATTAAGCGCCGCTTCGTCGCCGTTGAAGTCTGGAATCAATACCTCGACTTTGCAGTCGGGGTTGAGCGTTCGCACCTGGCGAATCGTTTCCGCCCAATGCGCAGCACCTCCATCAGGCAGATCGTCTCGATTCACCGAAGTGATCACGGTGTGGGCCAGATTCAGGTGTCGCACCGCTTCCGCTACGTGACCTGGTTCCGCGCTGTCGAGCGAGCCGGGTTCGCCTTTACCCACCGCACAAAACCCGCAGTGCCGCGTACAGATGTCACCGCCAAGCATGAATGTCGCCGTGCGGTCCGACCAGCATTCAAAGATATTAGGGCAACGCGCTTCCTGGCAGACCGTGTGCAGATTCAAGCCTTCGATTAGCTTCAAGACATTGTTCTGGTTGGTTGGATCGCCCAGGCGAATACGGAGCCACTCAGGTTTGGGCTGGCGCGGCCGGAGGGTATTGCTGATGACGTTTAGTTCGCGGGCCAAAGACTAATTACCTCGGTTACGCATAGTTGACTCGACCGATCCCATTCTAACACCGTGCTACCAATTGGGCACTCTTCAGCTTAGCAATTGGGCCAGAGCATCGGGATCGATATTGCCGCCCGAGACAATTACACCTACGCGTTTATTCTCTGAGGGCAATTTACCGTGCAACACTGCTGCGGCTGCGGCGGCGCCAGACGGTTCAACCAGCGTCTTCATGCGGAAGAGCATGAACTTTATCGTTGTCACAATCTCCGGATCGGACACTGTCAAAACATCGTCGGCGTTTTGTTGGACGATTGGAAAGGTCAAAACGCCGGGAGACTGGACACGCAGACCGTCAGCGATTGTGGCCGGCGGTGGGATTGAAACTCGCTCTCCCTTAACAAACGACTGCCGCGTGTCGTCACCGGTTTCCGGCTCAACCGCGAAGCACCGGATCTCAGGCCTGATCCCCTTCGCTGCCGTGCTCACTCCTGCAAAAAGCCCGCCGCCGCTGCAGGGAGCCAGAATGCAATCAAGATCAGGCACGTCTTCCAAAAACTCGAGAGCGCTCGTACCCTGGCCGGCCATTACCAGGTAATCGTCGTAGGGCGGAACCATCACCAGATGCTCACGCTTGGCAATCGCATGCGCTACGGCTTCGCGGTCCTCACCATGTCGATCGTAAAACACGATCTCAGCGCCGTAAGAGCGAGTGGCCACGACCTTTGATTTGGGAGCGTCGTCAGGCATGGCTACAATCGCGCGCACGCCGGCTTCGCCCGCGGCAAGCGCTACAGCCTGCGCATGATTTCCGGAGGAAAAGGCCACCACGCCGCGTCGTTTTTCTTCCTGAGTTAGCGAAAGGATTTTGTTGGTGGCCCCGCGGATCTTGAAAGCGCCCGCGCGTTGAAAATTCTCGCATTTGAAGAAGACCTGCCGGCGCGACGCTTCATCGAATGAGCGGGAGGTAATCACCGGTGTGCGGTGGATGTGTGGGCGTAGCCGTTCGCGAGCTTCTCTGACTAATCCGATTGATAGCATGAGTGCAGTCTAAACTGTCGCAAACACATTGACGAAGTTCTTTATGATGGAATCCTCAACGGCGCGCATCTCGACCTCATGACCCAGTAGCTCCTGCATCGACGTAACCGGCTCTCCTTCACAAGCTATGATCAGGTCGAAAAAGCTCAGATCGGTACTCACATTTAGAGCGAAGCCGTGCGTCGTAACCCAGCGGGCAATATGCACGCCGATGGCCGCAACCTTACCGCGCTGAGTGTGCACGCCTGTCAGGCCTTTGATCGGAAAAGCGTCAATGGCAAAGTCGGCCATGGTGCGGATCAAGACCTCTTCAAGATCGCGAACATAACGATGCACGTCCTCGCGATCAGGGCTGAGTTTGATAATTGGATAGCCCACAATCTGACCCAACCCGTGATAGGTAATCTTACCGCCCCGATTGGTTTCAAACACTACCACGCCGCGAGCCGCCAAAGATTCCGGCGGCATGAGGATCCCGGCGTTATCCCCGCGTCTCCCGATCGTCAGTGTGTGAGGATGCTCAAGCAATAACAGAGTGTCAGGTTGTGTGCCAGTCTGCACCGCGCGTTCTGTTTCTTTTTGCAGAGCTAAGCCAGATTCGTAATCCACGCGTCCCAAACGCTTGACCACTAATTCTCTTTCTTTCAACAACATGCCGCGTCATTCTACGTGGTTTCAATTTGAAGACGAAGTTGCCAGTCAACATGGTTGGTTCATATTGGAGCCTGGTTGAGAACCCATTCGCCTGGACTTGACTGGGTTCAATCCAAAGAATAGTTTGATTCATCGACAATTCAGAAACGCCCTGGGCCAGGAGAAACTAATTTTGAAACGTATAACAGCTCTGTTGATTGCCACCTTCGTCCTTTCACCCGCCACCACCTTTTCGCAGACAAGAAGACGAACCTCCAGACCACCCGCCCGTGTAACCAGGACTACCAAACCTCCGAATGCTCACCAGGCAGGCGCAGCACGCGTTGCGGACCATATCAAGAACCTGACACGTTTTCTCTATCTCCTGGGTGGAGTTGCGAAGGGAATCGAAGTGGTCGACGAGGCCGCCAGCCGCAACGAGGCCTCTCCCACCGTCGTCGAGCAAGCAACCAGAAACAAGCAAACGGTAAGAACGAGCATTCAAAGCGTGCGTGAGGGTTTAGATGCCCTGGAAATTCACTTCCGCACCACTACAGAACTGCAACGCTATTACATCAAACTCGCAGGAGTGGCGTCAGGCGCAGCAACTGCTGAGGAACAAGCGGCAGCCAATCAATTCGATCCGGCCGGACGAAGCCTGCTCGACGTCGTGAATCGACTCACTGATGTGCTGCTGGAAATGCGGTAGGAATTTCGACCTATCCGCAGATTACACAGCTTACGCAGACTGGAAGAAACACTGCCACAAACGATTTTGACTTCGTCGTATTACTGCTGGATTGTTTCTGTGTAATCGGCGTAATCTGCGGATAAGCTTGCAGCGTTGCTATTTCTGTTTTGGATAATAACCTTGCCTGGCGCGAACACGGAAATCAGGGTGAGTCGGCACGGCGACTTTAATGCTGCGAAACTGTACGCCGGTCGTTTGAGAGTTTGAGTAGTACTGCAAAAGATACTGACCGCGCAGTTCGGCCGCCACCTCACTGAACACCCGTTCGAGATCCAGCTCAGAGTCAGGTACGAAGGCAGTACCGCCGGTTGACTCAGCAATTGAGCGCATAGCGTTTTGTGAACGCGTGCTGATCAGGTTGAGGTGGACCGACTGGCCTCCGGGATTAACGGAGTAGAAGGCCGCGTCAACTTGTTGCACGGCCTTCTGCACGTCGAGCACGGCACGTTCGCGCCTCGCATCGAGACTTCTTTTTGCCTCAGCGCGGGTGACCTCCCCACGTTGGCTGGCGCGCACTTCAGCGGTGGGTTCCTCTCTAACCAGAGCGCTGTTGTTGTCGTCGCCATCCGAGATGACGAGAATAACCCGGCGATGTCGATCGGCTGAATTCTCAGCCAGGTAAGTGGCGGCGGCTGCGACGGTGTCGTAAAAAGCAGTAGGTACGGGAGACGTCGCCGCCGGAATCGTCTGCAATTTCGCGGCCGCAGCTTCCGCGGATGCAAAAGGCGAGAACAGGAGCGGTTGGTCACCTATGGTAAAAACTGCGGCTCTGTCCGTAGGCTTCATTACTTGTCTCAAGAAGCTCGCGGCTGCCTTCTGTTGAAATGCGAAGAACCCCTTCTGGCTCACACTGCTGGAAATATCAAACAGTAGAACGATGTCCAGAGGCACCTGATCAGGATTGCCTAACTCGGTAATCTGCTGCGCGCGCCCTTGTTCTTCCAGCCGAAAATCGGTAACCGGTAACCCGAGTACTGGCTCTCCTTTTGCATCAACAACCGAAACGGGAACCATTACCAGGTTTGAAGTCGTGCGGATGACCTCAAAGTCTTCATCCTTCGGAGTTGGCCGAGGTGTAGGAGTCGGGGTCGGCTTGGGTTTCAACGGCGGTGGCGGTGGCGGCAGGTCCTGTAGGGTTTGACCTGAGGCTAAACTGGAATAGAAAAAAAGAGCCAGCACTGCCGAAAGCAGTGCTGACCCCAGAAGTTTTCCCCAACTTACGTGAATCTTCATCAAGCCATTGTCTCATGCCGCCATTGCTGCTGGCATGTTTCTCAACACTTTCTCAAGACGGCACGAGCCATGGCTACGAAGACCCCTGATGGAAGACGAAGGTTGCATCCTTCACTTCCAATCAATTACCAGAACTCCTCATTGTTGGCGCCGACTGAATCAGGCCCTTGTTAACGAGAAGCTTTACTTCCACCCGCCGATTCTGGGCGCGGCCCTCGCGGGTAGTATTCTCTGCGACCGGGTTCGTTTCTCCGTAACCATAAGGAGTTACAATCCTGCGCAGCGGAATGCTGTGATTCTCGACCAGGTAGCGAATCACGTTATCTGCCCTGCGTTGGCTCAAAATGCGATTGCGCGCCACGCTTCCGGTAGTGTCCGCAAACCCGGAAACCTCAATTACGTAACCCTTGGAGTTCAAGGCCTTGGTGGCGACGTCATCAAGCTGCGTTTTCGAGTCCGGCGAAAGAACGGCGCTGCCTGACCTGAAGTTCACCGCCAGCACTGTCTGCGGCTCGTAGTCATCAAGCGCTGAGATGCGATCGTTAGTCGCGTTCACGCCGGCCACTGCTGAATCGGCCGTTTCCTGTGCCGCCCGGGCGCCGCCCTTGGCTGTATTGGCAACCGCCGCGAGTTCGTCCAGCTGGCCGGAAAGACGCTGGGCGTTCTGCTCGACCTGGCTGAGCTTCGATTCGGTTGTGCTGGCACGATCCTCGAGCGGCGTCGCGCGAGATTCAACCGCGCGAGCGACTCTCAGATCCGATTCATTGAATCTGATTTTATCGGCGGCCAACTCTCCTGACGCGTTGCCACGTCCTTCGACTTCGAGGTTGAGGCCGCGAATAATGTTCGTCTGGGCATAGTTCGCGCCGCTACGAAGAAATCCACCCTTTGCTTTGACGCTGGTCCTGTCATCCAGACGCACAACTGTGTCCACGCCGTTGTTGTCGCGAACTGTGAAAGTGTCCGAGTCGCGTCTCGTGACCACGCCTTTGATCTTCATTTTCTCGCCGCTGGCCACCGTGCGCGAGCCGACCGTGGCGGTAGTGTCTTGCGAGAACGCGAGCGGAGCCGAGAAGATCAAGAGGCCCAGCACCAGCGCGAACGAGGAAAACATTCTGAACTTCGGGATTGCCATAAAACTAGTCTCCTTTATCAAAGTGGGTAGCCCACAAACTGCGAGCCGTGGAGGCGTCTAAACCTGAGCTGTTTGCGTCAAAGTTTTACCCGTCTATTGTCTGCGTTCAATCAGTCGGACATTTCTAGTCCTAAGCGGACGCTAAGTCAAGACGTTTCCCCGTACTGCTGGCATTCTTCATCTAATTGCCATTTGATCGCAATAACCACTGCTATTTCTCACGAAGAGAGCACGCTGTGGGCCAACATTGTTGGTAGCGTGCAGGCCGTTACGGCCTTCCGGATCCGTTCTCCTTGATCGGCCTAGAGAGCGAAGTCGGCAGACTCGAGCACCTCTTTGATGTAAGCCAGAAATCGCTCAGCGTCCGAACCATCGATCACGCGGTGATCGAAGCTGAGGGCGAAATACGCCATCCACCGTATGGCAATATAATCGTCTCCTTCATCCGAGGTGATTACCTTGGCACGCTTTTCAATTTTCCCCACGCCCAGAATTGCGAGTTGGGGCTGGTTGATGATGGGGGTGCCAAATAGTCCCCCAAAAACTCCTGGATTGGTAATCGTGAAAGTGCCCCCAGCTACTTCATCCGGCTTTAATTGTTTCGTGCGGGCCCGCTCGGCAAGATCGTTAGCTGCGCGGGCCAGGCCGGAGATCGAGAGATCGTCAGCCCTCTTAATCACAGGAACGA
Organism: Pyrinomonadaceae bacterium; assembly: GCA_041745915.1. Taxonomy (GTDB): domain Bacteria; phylum Acidobacteriota; class Blastocatellia; order Pyrinomonadales; family Pyrinomonadaceae; genus PSRF01. The sequence continues at coordinate 6,619 of JBGTHZ010000172.1, forward strand.
TCAACCCCCGGTCCAGGGCGACAGCCATTCCCAAATTGATATCCTGCTTGTAGATAATTTGATCGGCGCTGACCTGTGCGTTGAAAATGGGAAATTCACGCAGCGCCTTGTTCACCGCCTGGAAGATGAACGGCATGAAGGTGAGCTTGGTGCCGGTCCGCTCCAGGAATGAGTTTTTGTGCCGATCGCGCAGCCGGGCGATTGCCGTCATGTCAATTTCGTAAACAGTCGTGACATGGGCGGATGTGCGCCGAGATTGCATCATATGTTCGGCAATCTTCTTACGCATCAGCGTCATTGACTCCACCCGGTCGCCCGCGGCCGGTTTGGTGGCTGGGGTAACCGGAATGTCAGGCGCTTGCACTGCCGGGGCTACACTCGTTGCGGAGGTCTGGAGAGCCTTTGCAGCCGCGGCTTTAGGCTCGGTCGCCACGCCTGAGGTTCCGGATTCAATGAAACTCAAAATGTCGTTCTTGGTGACACGGCCGCTCATGCCAGTTCCGTCGAGCTTGGCAATATCGACTCCATGCTCCTGCGCGATCTTGCGAACCAGCGGGCTCGACTTGGTCCGGCGCAACTCTTCCGCTGTGGCAGTGGCGCTGCCATTCCCCGCGGATTGGGAAGTTGTCGGCTCTGGCTTAGCTGCTGCCGGGTCCGTCTCGGCTGAGACTGTGGCCGGGACCGGCGCTTCGGGTTGCTCGGTCGCTTTGGCCCCAGCCCCGGCAGGCGCTGGCGTTTTCCCTTGTGTCGGCGAAGTTGGCGGGGCGGGCTCAGCCACAGCGGGCGCTTCGCTCGTTGCTGTGTCTGCGGCGGCTGCTGGTGCCGGCGGCTCGACGGCGCCTTTACCATTACCATCCAGGACGGCGACTACCGTATTCACCTCGACCGTCTCGCCCTCTTTGAATCTAACATCAGTCAACGTACCCGCAGCTGGCGACGGAATTTCCGCGTCTACCTTGTCCGTCGAGATCTCGAACAGCGGTTCATCGCGCTCGACACGATCACCAACCTTCTTTAACCACTTTGTGATCGTTCCCTCCGCAATGGATTCGCCCATCTGCGGCATCACTACCTCTGTACTCATAAGTTCTCCCCGGGCGCGAATCGTAAATCGTAAATCGAGGTTAGCGGAATGCGAACCAGTTTCTCCCAAACTGCCTGGAACGTGACAACGATTTACGATTCACGATTCACGAACTAAGATTTACGCGCTCTTACTCTCCGCCATTCCTTCCGCCGTTGTCGGATCGATAACTGATTTGATCTCCGAAACACGGTTCGCAGGAAAGCCCCCCTGCTTCGCATGTTCTCTGATCATCTCTTCATCTGGCGCTATGTAAACGCAATACACTTTGTCGCCAGTTATGTAGCTTTGCAGCCACTGGATCTGCGGGCCCATCTTCTGCAAAACCCCGCATGACGTCTGGGCAATTGCCTGCAATTCCGCTCCCGACAAATTTCCTGCTCCGGGAATTTCTCGCTCAATAATAAATTTCGGCATGATTCATTCTCCTTTCAACCAGGTTTGCTCTCAAAAAGCAGCCAGTTTCCGCGCCGCGTCTACCACGTCTTTCGTCTGCGGCAAGTAGTAGTCCTCAAGCGGCGGTGAATATGGCACCGGCGTATCGATTGAGGCGAGCCGCAACACGGGCGCATCCAACCATTCGAAAGCCTCTTCTCCAATCAGCGCCGCTATCTCGCCACCTATGCCGCCCGTGCGCGATGCTTCGTGTAGCACCAGCGCCCTGCTTGTTTTCTTAACACTCGTCACTATTGCCGTTTTATCGAGGGGCGCGAGAGTGCGCAGATCAACAATCTCGACGTCGAGGCCTTCCTTTTCCAGTTCTTCGGCGGCATCTAGCGCCGTTAGCACCATGGCCCCAAAAGTTATGATCGTAAGATCCCGGCCTTCACGGACCGTGCGGGCTTTGCCAATCTCAACGACGTAATCGTCAGCAGGAATCTCTTCGCGCAGGCGTGGCAGCCGGTAAAGTTTCTTGTGTTCGAAGAAGAGCACTGGATCGGGATCGCGGATAGCGGCTTTTATCAGACCCTTCGCGTCGTAGGCGGTGGACGGTTCAACCATCTTCAGGCCCGCGGTGTTGAGAAAAAATGATTCCGGATTGAGCGAGTGAAACGGGCCGGTGCGCAAGCCCGAGCCGCATGGACCGCGAAAGACTGCCGGGATGCCCGCGCCCCAACGATAGCGGCATTTGGCAGCGTAGTTGGTCAGCAAATCAAAGCCGGCCGAGATGAAATCGATGAACTGGAATTCAGCAACCGGCCGCATCCCCATAAGAGCCGCGCCACAGGCAGCCCCCACAATTGCGCCTTCCGAAATAGGTGTATCAATGACTCGTCCGCCGCCAAACTCATCGATCAAGCCGTCCGTGACTTTGAATGCTCCACCAAAGGCGCCCACGTCCTCACCCAGCACGAAGACAGTCGGGTCGCGTTCCATTTCTTCCCAGATGCCCTGACGAATGGCCTCCACCAGGGTTACCACACCGCCACGCTCGGGACGTGCGGACTTGTGCTCTTTTTTGACTGCAGTGGACATACTCAATCAAACTCGACTTGATCCCTCAGATCTACTCGTCATTCAACCTCGACGCTTCGCTCCCGTGCGATACCGCGCGCTTTCATAACTACATCATCGTCCACGGGTTCGGCGCCGACCGTCCATCCCTCGACCTCTTCGAGCGGTCGCCCCAGGGCGACGGCCAGTTTCTCGGCGCTTCCATCAAAGCCATTATCGCGCAGGCGTTTTAGTATGGCGCGACCTTCGGTCTCATTCGTCCCGCGATCATCGACCGGCTGGTTTGTTAGTTCGTTCTTAGGTGTGCTCATTTTCTTCCCTTGGTTTTAGATTGCTTGTCGTTGGGGCTCCCTAAACTCTATTTGGCGTTACTCTTACTTAGCGTACTTGGTCGCGATGTCGGGGCTCCTGGGATTCACGATCAGCCGCTGCTGTTTCGGATCTATTACCACGTCCAAATCCTCAAGAGGAATTGAACCCAGCAATGGCTCTTCAGCACCGGGCAAGACTACGGCTCTGGTAGTGGTCGAGCGGTTTTCGAAGCGTATCTCCACCGGCCCTACAACTTCGCCCTTGATCTCGCTGTCGTCAGCCAAACGAAAGACTTGCTCCTGTATCAGAGGCAAGTCTAGTTCTCGTCTAATATGGTCCGTGATAACCATCATGTAAGAACCACTGTCGACCATTGCTCTTATCCGCACTCGTTTGATTTTGTCCTCCGCCAGGAATCCCCGACGATGCAGTGCAAGATCCTCAGTATTTACTAAGTCGATTTCTGCATAAACGAAACCCATTCTCGATCCGCCGGTTGGTGAGGTAACCTTAGGAACTTCTTCAGACCTTCTTTTGTTTTCGGGTAAAAGCATAGTTAGCCCTTCAGAACCTGCGGCCGAAATGCCGGTTCCACAATGCTGTTATCGAACACTCTGTACGCTGCCTGGTCCGGCTCGGGCATCGGTGAGGATTCAGCCCAGTCGCAATCTTCTTCAATCTCGCGCGCAACATCCGCTGTGATTTCTTCCAACTTTAGTTTATCTGCCAACCCCGATTCCGTTAGATACCTTTCATAGCGATCAAGCGGATCGTTATGCTTCTCCCACCACTCGATTTCACCCGACGGCACGTAGCGTTGGTCGTCGTGCTCGGCGTGACCCTTGCGGCGATATGTTTTGGCTTCAATCAAAACCGCGCCACCACCGCGACGCGCGAATTCCGCGGCGCGCTTCGTCACTTCGTAGCAGGCAATCACATCATTGCCATCCACGATGTGTGCGGGAATGCCATAACCGGCTGCCTTCTCGGCCAGATCTTTCACAGCGGTCTGCAGGCTGGTAGGCGTGGAGTAGGCGTAGTGGTTGTACTCGGCCACGACAATCAGTGGCAGACGCTGTACGGCGGCAAAATTTAATCCCTCATGAAACGCGCCGGTGCTCATACCACCGTCGCCGATGTAGGCGATGGCCACGGTGGGTTTCTTTTGCATCCGCGCTGCCAGCAATACGCCGGTCATTACCGGGATCATATCGCCCAAGTGCGAGATCGGTCCGATAAATCCCTTCTCCAAGTCTCCGAAATGGATATTGAGATCGTGCCCGCCCGATGGTCCCCATGCTTTCGCCATGTACTGGGCAAATATCTCGCGAGGTCGAATGCCTTTTACCAGAACGGCGCCCAGATCTCGGATCAGAGGTGTAATGAAATCCCGAGGCTGTAGGGCGTAGGCGCTGCCCACCGCCGTCGCCTCCTGGCCTAGTGAGCGAAAGACCCCGCCCACCACTTTGGTCTGGCGATAAAGATTGACGAGCCGCTCCTCAACCAAACGCGTGAGTTTCAGATAGCGATACAGCTCGATCAGCTGTTCGAGTTTGAGAGTTGTGTCACCTGTACAGCTAAGCTGTTTGCCGTCCTGCGGTTTGCGTGGCGCATACTTGGTAAAAATGCGCGGCTCGCTCCGCGGCGAGTGGGGCCGGCGGCGGCGACGATCCCGGGCCGGCCCGCGTTCTGGTGTTTGATGCCTTTCTTGATCCATCAGTAATATCCGACCTCCCTCAGACTCATCAGACACGATCCACGAACTTACACTAAATAGCACTAACAAAGTTTCGTGCTAGTTCGTGTAACTTCGTGGATCGTTTTGTTGAAGCGTTGAGGTACATTCAATACAGTCTGACTTTAAACACTTAGAGCAAAAATCCGCACTAACAACTTCGTTGATCTAAATATGCACCGCTAACCCGTGCACTCCTTCTGCCGCCTCCATTATCGCCTCCGAGATTGTGGGATGCGCGTGCATAGTGCGACCGAGTTCTTCGGCGGTCGATTCAAGCTGCATCGCTACGCAGGCTTCCGCAATCAACTCGGTAGCGTGTGGTCCAATGATGTGCACACCTAAGATTTCATCATACTTTGCCTCGCCAACGACCTTGACGAATCCTTCTTCCTCGCCGAGGATGCGTGCCTTGCCGGAAGCTGAGAAGGGAAACTTGCCCACCTTAACTTCATAGCCCATCTCTCGCGCTTTCGCCTCAGTGAGACCAACGGAAGCAACTTCGGGATCGCAATAGGTGCAGTTGGGCACCAGTCTCAGATTGATCGGTCTGACATCTTTATGGCCGGCAATGTGCTCGGCGGCGACGATGCCTTCTTTTGAAGCAAGGTGCGCCAGCAGCGGCGTGGGTACCACGTCTCCAATCGCATAGACACCCTTTTCACCGGTCTGTTGAAATTCGTCAACCTGGATGAAACCCTTTTCGACCTTGACCTTGCTTCCTTCCAGTCCCAGACCTTCTATGTAGGGCATGCGGCCCACGGCAACGAGTAGCATTTCCGCTTCGAGCTTGACCGCTTCACCCTTCGAGGTCTTTCCCGTTACCACCACTCCCTGGTCGCTTCGCTCGAGTTTCTCCAGCTTCGTATCGACCTGAGACTTCACCCCGCGTTTGCGGAATGACTTCTCCAACTCCTTTGAGACCTCTTCATCCTCTAGCGGCACCAGCCGCGGCAGTAACTCCACGATCGTTGTTTCGGCGCCGAAACGCGAGTAGACCGAAGCCAACTCTACGCCCACGGCGCCAGCGCCCATTACAATCAGCGACTTGGGGACCTCTTTGAGTTCCAGGATGTGATCACTATTAACCACGCGTTGCCCGTCGGTATCGAATCCCGGAATCGGGCGCACCACCGAACCAGTGGCGATGATGATGTTTTTGGTGCTGACGGTTTCTTTCTTGCCATCCGCCGAAGTTACCTCGATTTTGCCTGGCAGCGACAGCTTACCTGTGCCGCTGAAAGCCGTGATCTTATTCTTCTTCATCAGGTACTCGATACCCTTTGAATTCTTCATCACGACTTTGTCCTTACGCTTTTGTACGTTGGCGAAGGCCAGCTGAATCCCGCTCGCCTCAACGCCAAAGTCAGCCGCGTGTTGCATCTGTTCGTAAACGTGGGCCGACATCAAGAGCTGTTTGGTAGGAATGCAGCCTCGCAGCGTGCAAGTGCCTCCCAAACGTTTGTCTTTCTCGACAATGGCCACTTTCAGACCCAACTGGGCGGCCCGAATTGCCGCCACATAGCCACCCGGGCCACTGCCTATGATCGTCACGTCAAACTGTTCGTTAGCCAATGGTGCAGTCCTCTCCAAACGTGGATTATGATGACCGAGTAAAACCGACCGGTACCACTCAATTCATAGCCAGTGATCACGGCCTTCTGTAGTGCTTTGTTTGAAAGACGGCCATTATAATCATTTGCCCGTCGTACGGCCAATCCAGCGTTTGGTATGGAGCCGGCAGTTTAGAGTTCAAGCTTTAGCTTGTCTGTAGGGCTAGCCCGCAACCTAAAGGTTGAACTCAATACTTCAGGAATCTAAATAACCAGGCCGGCACGGAGGTTAGGGCTAACAACCCGACTTAAGGACTACGAAATGAAACATTCCGAAGGATTTCTAAAACTGGTGAACGATGCCAAGACGCGTATCCGGGAAGTGACGGTTGAACAAACGAGGGAACGGATTGGCGCCGACCCGAGTGTGAAGCTCATTGACGTACGCGAGGACGACGAGTGGAAGGAACGCCATGCTGCGGGCGCCTACCATCTCGGCAAGGGCATTATCGAACGCGACATTGAGGAACAGGTTCCGGATAAGTCTACTGAATTAATTCTTTACTGCGGTGGCGGTTACCGCTCCGCGCTCGCCGCCGATGTGCTCCAACAGATGGGCTACACGAATGTCTTTTCAATGGCCGGAGGCTGGAAGGCCTGGAAGGAATCCGGCGCATCTACCACTTCGGATTAGGATCTCTTCCTCACCGGTTGGTTAGCGAGAACTCGACCCGTCCCTTTATTCCACTGCTACTTCCGCTCCGGCGTTCACCTTGAGTTTATTCCTCATCCTTAGCTTCTGCAGCGTCTCAACGAGTTGGCCCAGATCGATGGGCTTTGTCACGTGAGAAAAGAACCCCTCGGCTTTTGCCCGCGAGACATCTTCCGCCCTTCCAAATCCTGTGAGCGCGAGCACCGGAATGTTTCTTGCCCCGGGCAATTCACGCAGTTTACGCAGCAGCTCAAAGCCGTCCATACCGGGCATTGAGATGTCAGAAAGGATGACATCAAAGTGTTCACCGGTGACGATGTTGAGGGCCTCAGGCCCGCTGTGTGCAGTGTTGACGGTGGCCCCGTCCATTTCAAACAAACGGCGCAGCATTTCGACAGTGTCCACGGAGTCGTCGACTACCAGGATGCGCATCTTACTCAGAGCGCCGGTGTCTGTCTGTCGCACAGCTGGTAGAGATGGTTTAGACTCGCGGCTGAGCGGTAGCTTGATCGTAAACCGGGCACCTTTCCCCTGACCTTCGGAGAACACTTCAACAGTGCCGTCGTGAAGTTCGATCAACTCCTGCACCAGCGCCAGACCGATGCCCAGCCCGCCGTGCCGTCTTCTGTTGGTGGCGTCAGCCTGGCGGAACATTTCGAACACATGAGGGATAAAAGCCGGATCGATGCCCTCTCCGGTGTCCTCGACACTGAGCACGCCCATGTTTCCCTCATTGCATAACCTCACCGTCACGGCGCCACCGGGAGGAGTGAACTTGACGGCATTGTTCAATAGATTCCAAACAACTTGTTCGATGCGCAATGGGTCAGCATCGACAAATAACACTCCTTCCAGGGCTACAACCTTAACCTGGACTTCCTTCGCGATTGCTTCGGCGTAAACGGTCTCCACAGCGTTACCAATCGTGGTTGTAAGCGATACGGCTTCCCGGTTCAGAGATAGCTTGCCCATGTGTAGCCGTGAAAGATCCAGCAGGTCGCGTACGAGCTGCGACTGGGCCAGGGCGTTTCGCTTCAGAATCTCACCGGCTCGTTTCACGAACGCCGATTGTTTAGCTTCGTTGCTGCGCAGCAACACCTCGGCGTACCCAAGGATTACATTCAGAGGATTTCGCAACTCGTGAGACAAGGTTGCCAGAAACTCATCCTTGAGGCGATTCGCTTCCTCCGCCTGGCTACGCGCGTGGCGTTCACTCTCCAGCAATCGGTCGCGTTCCGCTTCAGCGAGCTTGCGCTCGGTAACATCAAACGAAACACCGACGATCCCAACCAGCTCACCGCCGGCGCCAAAAATAGGCGAGTCGGTCACATGGGCAGGAAAAGAAGAACCATCTTTCCTCTTCGTCAGCATCTCTCCTACCCAACTATCCCCTCTCGCAAGCGCTGCTAGTATCTCCTCGGCTGTTTCTCGCGTATCTACCGTAGGTGTGAGATCGATGATGTTGGAACCCAGTGCCTCCGCGCTGGACCAGCCGTAGAGACGCTCGGCGAAAGCGTTCCAGTAGAGAATTGTACCCTGCAGGTCTGTGGCTATCACCGCTTGCTCGACCGCGCTCAGCAAGTGCGCCTGGAAACGAATCTCTTGTTCGCGTTGTTTCCGTTCGCTGATGTCGCGAACGATTTTCGAGGCCCCCGAAATGACGCCTTCCTCATTCCTGACGGGAGAGACTGTGAGCGAGATATCAATGAATCTCCCATCCTTGCGCTTCCTTACTGTTTCGTAGTGATTGACTAGTTGACCCTTCGCGATCCGCTCGAGAATTGCCGGCTCCTCATCGTAACGTTCTGCCGGAATCAGCATTGTGACGGAGTGCCCTATTGCTTCCTCTGCGGTGTAGCCAAAGATGCGCACCGCGGCCTTGTTCCAACTGTTGATTATTCCATTGAGATCCTTGCTGATAATCGCGTCTTCAGACCATTCCACAATTGAGGCCAACAGTGAGTTTGTGACCTGGGCGTGCTTGCGCTCAGTGATGTCGCACAGGTAGACACTCAGGCCTTCGGGGCCGGGATAAGCATGGACCTCGAACCAGCCTCCAGGCACGCTTTTCGAGTCCAGCTCGAAGTGTACCGGGACATTTTCTTCCATCGCTTTGTGAAGACCTGGAAAGAGGGGCGAGTTGATAGCGTCAGGATAAACTTCCCAAATTACTTTCCCGATTAATTGCTCCCGGCTCTTGCCAAAGCGCAGTTGGGACTGTCTGTTGATCTCCAGGAAGCGCCAATCACGATCAAGCAAGTAAAATAAGTCGGTTATACTCTCGAGAATGTTGTTTATCTTTTGATTCGAGTCGCGCAGTGCTTCCAGTGTTTCGTCCCGCTCACGGCTGGCTTCCGTTAACTCCATCTCGTAGAAACGGGCGTTGCGGAGTGCAATTGCGGCCTGATCGGCGAGCGCGGACAACTGCCACTCTTCTTCCTGAGTAAGCGTTGAGCTACGGGTAATGACCAGCAAACCGTCGAGCGAGTTTTGGGTAATAATCGGGATGGAGACGAAGGTTTGTTCCGCGGAGACTCCCAACGCTTTGTGAAGCTGATGAATTACGTCCTCTTCCATTCCACCAGAGAAAGACCTGGTGAGCGCAGGGGCCACGCCCTTTGCCGCCCGAACGCGAAGTAATCCATCCTTATCGATAAGCAGGACGAGACTAACGTCGGCGCCCACCAGGTGGGCCGCGTTCTCTACTATGAGATCTAGAACTTTATTGAAGTTGAGCGAGGAGGTGATGGCGCGATTGATTTCCGCCAATCGCTTGTATGGCTCCTTCTTATTCTCCTGCTCGTTCATATAACGTCCTGGCTTATCTCTTTATCTCTAAACCCGTTTTGGTAATCCGCAAGGTATGTTCCCGGTTGTCATGGGCGCTCCCGCGCGTTTTGATGACGCGAATTGTGCGTTCCATGTCCTTATCGGGAGTAAAGCGAAGCAGGATGACATTGTCACTCATGTTAGAGATCTCCTGGTCACTGATGCCGTGAATCTCAAACAGATCCGTGAGCTCGTACATCATTAGACACGTTACACCCTCGGCGGCGAACCACTGGGTGAGCGAATAAATGAAATCGGCGAAGCGCTGGCGGTCAACACTGCTGCGTTCCAGGTCTCCCAGAGCATCAATCACCACCCGTTTGACGGTGCCCGCGCGTACTCGTTGGAATACTTGCGAAGCGATGCTGTCGACTTGTATCTCTACAGGCGACCTATACATCAATTCGAAGCCGTTACCATTTAATAGCTCCCAGGGTTTCCAGCCAAAGCTCTGCATCGTATGTGAGAGTTGGTTGGGATTCTCCTGCAGCCCGACATAAAGACCCGGCTCGCCCATGAGTGCACCGTGAGTTATGAAATGAAGGCCTATAATGGTTTTGCCTGAGCCGGTTGGGCCGGCAATTAGGGTGGTACTGCCACGCCAAAAACCTTCGGCTATCATTGTGTCGAGCCCCGCAATACCAGTATTCACCCGTTCTTGATGTTCGGTATAGTTGGGAGCCACGTTCGGGGTTACCAGGCGCGGGTAAAGCTCGATGCCATTCTTGGTGATTGAGAATGCATGCATGCCGGAAATCGAATCTGACCCGCGTAGTTTCTCAACTCGTAAGAATCGCTGTTCACGTACGTTGGTCGCATGCTTGATCATCTGCAGCACTACGTCGGCTATGGCAAACTCCGGCAGCTCAGTCATCATTTCCTGCGAATACTCCCCTACGAGAAAGCTGGTGCAGTCATAGGCGGAGAGAACGCTGGCCAGATCGAAAACGACCGTGCGCTGCTCCAGTGGATTGGAAAGCAGTTCGTTTAATGCTTTGAAGGAATCGATGAAAATGAACTTGGGCGTACGATCAATAAGTAATTCGGTCACCACTTCGGCAAGCGCGGATATCCCCCGCTCGCGAATAATCGATCCGAGATCTTCATAGAACACCGACAGCCCTATTTTTGCCGGATCGAAAAAACCATAATTCTGTCCGTGGGCGATGAATTTCTCCAGCGGCTCTGAAAGAGTCGTCAGATAAAGGGCCGGTGATTCCGGGGTGGCGTTTGCGAAGGCCAACTGCTCCGCGAGTATGGTTTTCCCCGTACCCGGAGCGCCCATCAACACGGTTATGGTGTTGGTCGGGATGCCTCCAAAAAGCACCTCGTCCAAACCTGCACAGCCCGTTGGTATCTTGTCACCAATCACGAACTACTCCCCGCTGATTTTTGCCTTAAAGCGATCAGCCTTTGCACCGTTTCGATTAGCAGTTGTTCATTCAGGGGCTTGATAAGGAAAGCGTCGGCCTCAACTTCACGAGCTCGGTCTTCCGCGTAAAGGTGGCTGAACACCAACACGATTATATCGCGGGTGGTGGGATCGGATTTGAGAGCTCGGCAAAGATTCAGACCGTCAAGTTTCGGCACCATTATTTCCGTTACCAGAATATGCGGTCGCAACTCACGCGCACGAGTAAGCGCAGTGACACCGTCGCTAACAAACTCGACCGAATAGCCAGCTTGCTCCAGGAAATACTTTTCCAGGCGCTGAACGGCGGGGTTCCGCTCAACGACTAGAATCATCGCGCGTTGGCCCCTTTTCGGCATGTCGGAAGGCTGCGTGATAGATGAAACTTCTGCGTTTGGAGACGACATTCTACGTTTAATTGAAGGGGGGATGAAAATCCGATCAGAATTGATTGAAGCTTATGGTTGCACTGTATAACAGCCACGGGAGCAGAGACAAGACGCCGTAACACAACAGGGTCAGCAAGCGGAGGTCACACAATGGAATTACGCTTTCAGCGTAAGGGCGATTTGGGGAAACTGAAATATGACGCCTTCCGGACCGCCATCAATGGTGCCTAAGACTAGCAACCGCCGCATCCTGTCAACTCTAGACATCCTGGCGACCGCCAAATCCCACGGGTTTCATGGGCTTGGTGTTATCATGACATTGGGTCAACGGCGGGAGGCGGATAGCGATGTCTCAGGAAGCAACGGAAAAAAAGGTAGACACCCGGGTGGAGAGCGATTCCATGGGTGAGATTGAGGTGGCGGCTGAAAAGTATTGGGGCGCCCAGACCCAGCGGAGCTTGCTCCACTTCAATATCGGCGACGACCGCATGCCCCGCGAGATGATTCGAGCGCTGGGCATCCTCAAGAAAGCTGCCGCTCTCGTAAACGAAAAACTGGGCAAGCTGGCTCCGGAGAAATCCAGGCTAATCGTCCAGGCTGGCGACGAGGTAATTGAAGGAAAGCTGGACGAGCATTTTCCCTTGCGCGTCTGGCAAACCGGCAGTGGCACGCAAACAAACATGAACGCCAACGAAGTGATCTCCAATCGCGCCATCGAGTTGGCGGGGGGCGTGCTGGGCAGCAAAAACCCGATTCATCCAAACGATGACGTGAACATGTCGCAATCGTCCAACGACACTTTCCCGACGGCAATGTACATCGCGGCCGCCGAACAGCTGTATCAGCTCATTCCCGAAGTACAAAAAGTACACGATGCAATCGTCGCCAAGGCGGAGGAATTCAAAGACGTCGTAAAAATTGGCCGCACGCATCTCCAGGACGCGACTCCTCTGACTGTGGGCCAGGAGATGTCGGGCTGGGCCAGCCTGCTCGAACGTGATATCGAACGTTTGCAGTTTACGTTGCCCGGTGTCCTTGATCTCGCAATTGGCGGCACCGCTGTGGGAACCGGCATCAACTCGCATCCTGAATTCGGTGAACGGGCGGCGCAGAAGATTGCCGAGTTGACTGGTCTGCCGTTCAAATCGCACCCGAATAAGTTTGCCGCGCTTTCGGCCCACGATGAGATCGTTTTCGCCAGTGGCGCTCTGAAGACGCTGGCCGGGTCGCTGATGAAGATAGCCAACGACATACGCTGGCTGGCGTCTGGCCCGCGTTGCGGTCTGGGTGAACTAACACTGCCGGAAAACGAACCGGGGTCATCGATTATGCCGGGTAAGGTTAACCCAACGCAAAGCGAAGCCATGACCATGGTCTCGGTGCAGGTCTTTGGCAACGATGCGGCAATAACCTTTGCCGGCTCGCAGGGCAATTTTGAGCTGAACGTCTTCAAGCCGGTGATGATTCATAACTTGCTGCATTCGATCCGGCTGATTCACGACGTCTGCCACGGGTTTGTTGAGTATTGCATCGCGGGGATCGAACTCAACCGTGACCAGATTGACGACTACGTTAAGGGTTCGTTGATGCTGGTGACGGCCTTGAATCCTCATATTGGGTATGACAAGGCGGCGAAGATCGCTAAGCACGCCCACCAAAAAGGCACGAGCTTGCGAGAGGCAGCCATCGAGCTGGGGTTTTTAACAGGTGAAGAGTTTGATAAATACGTCAAGCCGGAGGAAATGACCCACCCCTAGAGATTTTAGATTTGTGATTTTAGATAATTTTAGATTTCAGATTGCCGGTCTCGGAATCTATTCGTCCAGCCGGAGGGGAGCACCAATCCCAACCCAAAAATCAAAAATCAAAAGTCAAAAGTCAAAAATCACACTGATGCCCGATCGAAACGATAAGGTTAAGGAGAACGTCGCTGGCGCTTACTACGTCGATTCTTCCTGCATAGATTGCGATGTCTGCCGCGACACCGCGCCAGAGAATTTCATGCGCGCTGACGAAAACAGTTACTCCTTTGTCTACAAGCAACCTGAAAACGACCTGGAGCGAGCAGCTTGTGACGAGGCGCTTACCTGCTGCCCCGTAGAAGCAATCGGGAATGACGGCGAGACTTAGAGATTTTTGATTTGCGATTTTAGATTTTTGATTGGCGGTCCGGAAATCTACTTGACCACGGGCCGAAGAAGCATCAATCGCAAGTCTAAAATCAAGAATCTAAAATCTAAAGTCCAAAATCAGCCTTCCGCTGGCATAGAATTCGCCATCATCCAACCAAAAAGGCCTGCGCGTGTGTCAGGAGCGGTTGCCTAACCGCCTACTTCTGAATCAAGGTGATCTGGGAGTTTTACTGCTCGCGCCCCAGTCCGTTGATTTATTGGCCTTGTATGGAAAGGGTATTGATGTGGTACTCGCTAAATTGATACAAAACAGCATTCGAGGCGAAGCCAAGCAAGAAATGGTCCGGCCAAACGTTCATTGGATCCGCGCTAGCACTTTTCTCTCTCCTGGCGCAGAATTAGAATATGTTTGGGGGGGGACAATGAGAAAATTATTCACAATTATTGGAGCGCTCGTGGTAGTCGCGCTGTTAACGGCTCAGCAGGGTCTGGCAGAGGTAGGCGCGACCCAGATCACTATTCGCGGCCGTTTGCAGAAGACTGTTGAACCGGGTGGCTGGTTAGTTATCGTCGATGGGCAGAAATATTTGATTCTAAACGCGCAGCGATTTCAGAAGGAGAGTTGGTTTAAAGAAACCGCTGAAGTTGAGGCTAGTGGCGACATAAAGTCGGATGTGATGACTACATATATGGAAGGGACACCGTTTGAGGTGCGGTCGATGCGCCCTTTAGCCCAGGGCCCCGGCGGCGCAAATCAAGTCGTAACCGGAGGCGACACAAGGCGGCTCACGCGGGTGACCGTGTCGGGCGACTCGATTGTCCAGGCGCAGCCGGATACCGCGATTGTTACGATCTCAGTCGTCACGCAGAGCAAACGGGCGATTGATGCGCAGCAGGAAAACGCTGCCAAAAGTGATGCAGTAGTCCGGGCGCTCAAGGCCGCGGCCGGCGCCGGCGCTGAAGTTAAAACCAGCGGCTACAGTCTGCAACCGCAAAGAGTCTATCGCGAGAACCAACCGCCAACGATCACCGGCTACGAGGCGCGCAACAGCGTTACCGTAACCTTGAATGATCTGACTAAGGTAGGGGCGGTAATTGATGCCACAGCACAGGCCGGTGCAAATGACATCACCGGAATTTCATTTACCCTGCGACGAGACCGCCCGGCGCGCGACGAGGCTTTGGCCCAGGCGACTCAGGAGGCCATGGGCAAGGCTCGCGTGTTAGCGCAGGCACTCGGGGGACGCCTGGTGCGAATCGTTGAAGTGCAGGAGGAAGGAACGATGAGACCGCCCGTTCCTATGTATGAAAGAACTGACATGAGGACGATGGCTGCGGCTCAAACGCCGATTGAAGTTGGTACCCTGGAAGTCACGTCGCGAGTGCAGTTGATTGCCGAGATCGACGGCGGCTGACGGAGACGGAGAGATGGGGAGATTGAGTTAAATCATTTTCCATTTTCCATAATCTCGAAGGAGTCGTCGTTCTGGGACTGGCTGTTTAACTAAGTGATTTCACTTGAAGCCAGGCGCGGACAATCTTACGAGTTGCGCAGGGGGAACCGCAGCGGATTTGGAGTCCGCAGCATGGTGAAATAAGCCTGGCGGGCTGCTGATAAAGACACGATCCACGAATCGCACGAAAAGGATACTTTAATTCGTGTGATTCGTGGATCGTATTACTGCTTCCCCTGCCGCGCAACCACATTTGAGCCCAACCCGGGGACCGTTTATCTCCAAGATTCGCGGCCCACGCTTGCCGGCACTACGCTTAGCCTTTTCACCTGTTCGTTTTTCACTTAAGCTGTAGCCATGCCAAACTCAAATCGCGTGTTTCAGCTGATGGCCATTCGTAATCAGGTGAGGCCATCCGGGCGACTCTGGAATCCCGCCGCTGACGTTTATCACGCAGGAGAGGGTTGGTTGGTGAAGGTGGATCTGGCGGGCGTTTCTGTCGATGATCTGGAGATAGTACTTTCCGACTCTCATCTAATAATTCGAGGCTGCCGCCGCGATACTTTCTATCGAGAAGGTTACACTTATCAACAGATGGAGATCACCTACAGCCGCTTTGAAAAGCAGATTGATTTCCCCTGTTCGATTGATGAAGCTTCTCTTACGCACGATTATCGCGACGGTTTTTTACTAATTAGCATGCGTTGTGAATAAGGTCTAAAAAATTCAGGGTCGATTAAGAAGATGCCAGAGAGTTCGGAAAAACCGGGTACCCCTTCTCAAACTCCGCCAGCAGGGGCGCTGAACAAAGAACCTACCGAGAAAGCCCCAGCCCCAGCTAACGAAGAGCGAGCCCAACCATTCGAGCTGGCCGTCCTGGCCCTGCAAAACACAACGCTTTTTCCCGAAACAGTAGTTCCGCTCGCCGTCGGCCGACCGCGTTCAGTTGCAGCCGTCGAAGCCGCCCTGGCGACTCCGGAAAAGTTGATTGCCTGCATCACCGTTCGACCGGAGAGCACTGCGGGAGCGGACGCGACACCCAACGAACTGTACAGCGTCGGCACCCTGGTGATGATCAAGCGGATGGAACGTCTTGACGAAACGATGCATATCATCGCGCAGGGGACCGAGAGAATAAAGGTAGTCGATTGGAAAGAGCAAGACCCTTACTTGCGTGCGCTCGTTCAGATTCTTCCGGAGCCGCGGATCATCGATCCCGAGGAGGTGGAAGCTACCAAGCGCAATGTGCAGGCAATGATTCAACAGGCTCTGGCGTTGTTGCCCGGTGTTCCCCCTGAAGTCAGAGTGGCGATGCTGGGCTCGGTTGAACCTGTGCGTCTGGCCTACTTCCTCGGATCGATTCTCAACCTGGGCGTAGAGCAAGAGCAAAAAATGCTCGAAGCCGAAACTGCCGACGAACTGCTCCACCTGGCGCACGGGTATCTGGCGCGCGAGCTGGAGATCATTCAGTTGCGTTCAAAGATTACTTCCGAAGCGCAATCGGAGATGGACAAGGCCCAGAAGGATTACGTTCTGCGACAGCAGATGAAGGCAATCCAAAAGGAGCTGGGTGAAGACGAGAGCGGCGAACACGCTGAAGCGGAAATGCTGCGTGAACGGCTGGAGTCGGCCGACTTACCGGCGGAGGTTAGGAAGGAAGCTGAGCGCGAGCTAAAGCGACTGGAAAGGCTGCCGGCGGCGGCGCCCGATTACCACGTCATCCGCACCTATCTCGACTATATTCTGGAATTGCCCTGGCAGAAGTCGTCTGTACACAAGCTCGATCTGATTGAAGCACGCAAGATTCTCGACGAGGACCACTATGGCCTTGAGGACGTGAAGGAACGCATACTCGAGTTTCTGGCCGTGATCAAGCTGCGACCCGATACCAAGAGTCCCATTCTGTGTTTCGTGGGACCGCCCGGAGTGGGGAAGACATCGTTGGGCCGCTCGATCGCGCGCTCTCTAGGCCGGCAATTTGAGCGGCTGTCGCTCGGTGGCATGCGCGACGAAGCGGAATTGCGAGGACATCGTCGCACCTACATCGGCTCGATGCCGGGGCGGATCATTCAATCGATCCGGCGCGCCGGTGTGAATAATCCAGTCCTGATGCTGGATGAGATTGATAAGCTGGGCAACGACTTCCGCGGCGATCCCGCCTCGGCGTTGTTGGAGATTCTCGATCCTCAACAGAACAATACCTTCCGCGATCACTATCTCGATCTCCCCTTTGATTTGTCACGCGTCTTCTTTATCGCGACCGCCAATCAGATGGGTCCGATCCCCCCACCGCTGAGAGATCGCATGGAAGTGATCAATCTGGCCGGCTATAGCGATCCTGAAAAGCTGCAGATTGCCCTGCGGTATCTGATTCCTCGTCAGATCAGAGAGAACGGTCTTAACGAGACTCAGTTGCAGATTGAAAATGAGGGGATTGAGCTGATCGCAGCTCGCTACACGCGTGAGGCGGGCGTGCGTCAACTCGAACGCAGCATCGGAAGTCTCGCGCGGAAGGTGGCCTTGAGGATTGCCCAGGGGCAGGTCGAATCCGTTGCCGTCACCGCCGCCGACATCAAAGAGTATCTGGGCGCTCCAAAATTCTATCCCGAGCAGGCCCGCAAGGAACTGCCCGCCGGGGTAGCGACAGGGATGGCCTGGACCGAGATGGGCGGCGAGGTGCTCTTCATTGAAGCCACGCTGCTGCCCGGAGGCAAAGGCTTAACGATTACCGGTCAGCTCGGAGAAGTCATGCAGGAGTCGGCACGGGCCGCGCAGTCGTACCTGTGGTCACACGCCTCCGAGTTTGGCATCAGTGGAGAGATGTTCAGGGATTATGGAGTTCACCTACATGTGCCGGCCGGCGCCATTCCCAAGGACGGACCAAGTGCTGGAGTATCGATAACAGCGGCGCTGGCTTCGCTCTACACCGGCCGTCGCGTGCGTCCTGACACGGCGATGACCGGTGAAATTACTTTGTCAGGTCTGGTATTTCCGGTGGGAGGCATCAAGGAGAAGGTGCTGGCTGCTCACCGTGCCGGCATTCGCCGCATCATTCTTCCGCTTCGCAACGAAGCGGACGTCGAAGATATACCGGAAGATGTGCTTACCGATCTGCAGGTCGTTTTCATTTCAAGAATCAATGAAGTAGTTGACGTGGCGTTGGAGATGCTCGTCTCTAATCCACCCCCGCCGATCGCAACCGGACGTGATCTCGTTGCCAGTCAGCCCGATTCCGAACCTGCCGCCGTCCGCCAGGTTTAGCAGGCTACCGAAGGAACCATCCACACCTCTCAACCTTGTCTACCTCACAGTCAGGAAGGCGGACCCTGATACTCAATAGAGGCGGCCAAGAGCGGGCGAGTATGATTCACCCGCTCTATCATCTTCCTTCGACCAAAAAGGAGGCCGCCCATGAGTTTCTACTGCGGAATCGATCTGGGTGCAAGGGAATCTCAGATCTGCCTCATCAACAAGCGGGTGAAAAAAGTGGCTTCCAAGCTTGGGCGGGGACAGGGTCCACCTTCCTGACTGTGAGGTGGCTGAGGGTGAGAGGTTAATTGCTGTTGCGGTGGTTAGAAAAAATTGGGGCGCCCGTGGAGGGTGCCCCAATTTAGTTAGTGAACGCCTTGTGATTCTACAGCGGTCTTTTTTACGGCAGCGCTTCGACGATGACGAAGGCGCGGAAGCTGCCGCCTTGTTGCACGCCGAAGAGGAAATTCAGGTGGATCGACGCGCCGGGTGCCAGCGGTGTCCCCATTGTCACCGTTCCGGCCACCAGGCCGGAGTTTAGCCCGCCGCTTGAAGGTTGCACGGGCGGCGTTTCCAGCGTGGTTGCCAGCGCAGTCACGGAGCCGACCCCGGTTACCGTAACCGTTGCATTACTTGAGGTGCGCGCCCGCAGATCCGCAGTACCCACTGGGGACGGGAACGTTGTGATGTCGTAGACGCGGAACCTTAGACGCGTAATGGGAGCGCCTGTGTTGTTGATAAACGTGCGCCGGAAGGCGATGGTACCCAACGTCGAGTTGTTCGGCGGGTCCGGTGTAGTGTCACGAAATCGGTTCGGTTGTGCCGCAGTCGGCACCATCGGATCGATCAGTTGCGATCCTACCTGCGAGAACTTCTTCAACGGCGGGCCTGTCAGATTTTCGGGACCAGGCGCGCCGAGCTTTGGCGTGGCGTTGGACCCGACGGCTATGGTCGGCGTGGTCGATACCACGGTGAAGTCAGCCGCGTTGTCGTTACCGTCGGTAGGTGTCGGAACGTCATTACCGACAAGGGTGAACTCGCGTACGAAGCTGTGCTCCGAAGTGCTGCCGGAGGCAGGTAGCAAGGTCGTACCCTCCAGGAGCAGATCGCAGACCCCACCAGTGCTGACGCCAAACCCGACTGCGTCGAGTCTGTTTGCGGTGGAGATCGCGAGTGGGTCGACGGTCGAGAAGAGTCCCACGTTGAAGTCGCTCTCGATGTCGGCCGCCAGCGTTTGATTTCCAGCTGCGGCTCCAGTGCCGCCGTAGTTAGCAAGACTGTAGGCGCTTCCCACGAACAGGTAATGGCCGCGCTGTGGAATTACCGTCATCGCCGGAATGGTGCCGACTAGTACTGGCAAGGCGTTGCAGTCTGCACCCCTCTTGAACAGGCCATAACCGCCTCCGGGAACGGTGTGCGGCGTGTCGGTGTTGTTGTAAATCTCCACGAAGTCGTCACCCGCGCCGCCTGGGCCGCTGGTGCGCAACTCCGAGATGATTATCGTACCGGGCACATTAGCCGTAATTGTGCCTAGCCCTTGACCGTCAGCGATCACGGCTCCAGGCGCACTGTCGACGTTAAGGAAGAAGGTTTCGTCTCCCTCAACATTAGCATCCGAACAGACCGTGACCGGGAAGGTCTTGAGCGACTCGCCCGCGGCGAAGGTGGCGGTGCCACCGGTGACCGTCGTGTAGTCGTCACCGGCGAGGCAAGTGCCGCCGGTAGCCGTTCCGTTAGCCGTGCTCAGATTCACGGTAATGCCGCCAGTTGGCGCCGGTGTTGAGAGCGCCAAAGTGAAGATCATTGACGTAGAACCCGAAGCAGGTTCGGCCACGCTCGCATCTCTGACGAAGAGATCGGGCGGAAGGGTGACACCCGTAACGGTCGGGTCATTAGGAGCAGCGGTGTCCGGATCGTCAGTCAGGACGCTGATCCCGCCGTCAGCTGTGACCGTGCCCTGGTTAGAGACCTGCGGCATGGCTCCCATGAATGGATCGTCAACAACCACCTGGAAGGTGATAGTGACTGATCCGCCCGCGGGCAATGTGCCGACGTTCCAGGTCAGAGTGTCACCGACGATGACGGGTGGAGTCACATCTGGAGGTGTGGCTGGTTTCGGTTTCGGTATGTAGCGCAGCCCGGGATCTACTACGACTCCGCTCGGCAATGATGTTTGGGATGTAGGTTTAGTCGACCCACCGGTTTGTTGCGGTGCGCTTCCTGTGGTCGAAGGCGCTGCGGGTTTGTTGCCGCCACCTTTGGTTTGTTTATCTTGCGACCCGCTAATTTGTGTCTGGCCCAGCGGCGCCGAGACACTAGCTACGGCGTACCTTAAGGCCGCGCTGCTGTTGCGTTTATCACGGTTACCCAGCACGAGCGAATTGTGTTCAGCGCTCACGGTACCAGTGGCCGGTATGATCTCAGCCGTCGCTTCGAGGGACCGCATTTGCGAAGAGCTGAATGGACGGCTGCTGATGCCCAAGATCTCAGGAGCGGATGGCTGCGTGCAGGCCGCGCCGCCTACGAACCCGCCTCCGCCGCCCGCCACGTTATTCGTCGCCGAACCCGTTTCGGCTCCATTGTTCCTCCCCTGAATGAACACCACTACAGCCGCGTCGTCGTTGTTGGCGCCGCCATAGCCGGGCAACCGGACCGTTGTGAGAATACGCTGACGGACTCGGAAGTCGGTCCCGCCGTTTGCGCCTGAGCCGCCTATGGTATTCGCTAGGGCACCTGCGCCGCCGATATCGAGGCAGAGGGAGCCGTTATCGCCTGTCACAGATCCTGCTTGCGCAAAAATTCCATGGGAAGCGAATGTGCCGGGATTCGAAATTGTGTTGCCCGTGATAGTCGCATTAATCGTACCGCTAGCGCCGTCGCGGACGTGAATGTTGATGCCTGCGAGATTGCTGTACTGGTTAATCTGGTTATTTGTGATGGCCACTGTGATATCGCTTGTGTTGTTAGCGAAGACCGTAATGCCGTCACCGGAGAATGAACCGGAATCTACGACAGCTGCGGCTCCAATCACGTTGTTGTTGATGGTGCCCGACATCGTGGAATCGTTGCTGCTGTTGATCGTGATTGCGGATACGAAAGCTCCGCTGAAAGGATCGACCGCTGTTCCGTTATTAGAGATGTTAAAGGTCACGTTCGCCGTACCACCCGGGTTGAGAGTCAGTCCGGCGCCCAGGTTTGTGCCCACAGTGTTATTCAAGTCATTGTTCTGAAACACAATGTTCTGAGTCGCTGCAGATGCCGCATCTGTTGTCGCCTGGAAGTGATCGCCGCGGTTGTTTGTGAAGATACAGTTCGTCACGCTGATCGACATGTTGGCGTTGTTGCTGCCCGAGACGGCCGCGCCGAGAAAATGGATGCCGTCGTTTCCTACACTTGCCGAAGTATTGCTGAAAGTCGTCGTGGAGGTCGTAAGCGAAAGTGTGCCTGTGCCGTTCATTACGAACAGATTGTCTTCAGCCGAGCCCGAGATCGTGGAACCGGTAATGCTGGCAGTTCCCAGCAGATTGGTCATTTCAATCCCGCGTTCCGTGACTGCATTGCCGTTGTTCGTAATCAGGCTGTTGCTGAGATCAAAGTTCGTGACATTTAATCCACGAATGCCGTCGTCGGTGCCCGCGTTGACGCGCACTAATGTCAAGTTAATCCCAGCGGTTTCAGTCAGAGAGATGCCCGCGCCCGTCATGTTCTGAATCGTTCCGCCCGTACACGTCGGCGTCGCGACCGTGCAAACGCCGCCATTGCCGAGGACACGGAAGCCGCCGGGGCTGCCCGTGGTCGAGGTGTTGGTAATTATGATGCCGTTCACGCCGCCATTTGCCGGGACGGTATTGAGCTGCATGTTGAGTGGCGTCTTGCTCGCCGCGCTCACACCCACGATCTCGAGGGCCACGACGTTGTTTGGCGTGGTGAACGTGCCGCTTGTCGAGGTGATCGCGCCAGTGTTTGAGGTGGCGTGGAAGGGCCGCTGTCCCGCATCGGGCGCGATGTCCACATCAGCGAAGGTAACCGCTCCCGCGTTAGCGTTGAGAAAAACGCCCGTGCCTCCAGAGTCAGTGATGCTGCTGTTGCCGAAGTTGACCGTGCCCGCGCCTGTATTCTGAACTCGGATGCCAATGCCGGTCGGGTTTGAGATGTTGGTGGCGACGCCGGGGTCGTTGACCGTGAGGTTGCCGGAGACCAGGTTGAGGTCAACGCCGAACGTGGTGCTGTTGGTCGAATCGACGTTGGTCAGCGTCATCGAAAGCGGCGTACGGCCAGCCGGCCCCGAGATGTTGATAGCGGGCGCTCCCGTGGTGGCGATGTCGCCGCTCGTCGAAGTGATGGTTCCGGTGTTGTTGCTGGCGTCGAGGCCGCGCAGGTTCGCGTCGGGCGTAAGGTCGAGGTCAGCGAAGGTGATGGCGCCGGTGTTCGACGACAGGTCAACGGCGTCGCCGGCTGAGCTGTTGACAGTGGTGTTACCGAAATTCGCTGTTACTGCCGAGCTAGACATCAAGAGGCCGATGCCCGCGTTGTTTTGGAGGTTGGTCGTGCCGGAAGTGAACGTGCCGCTGCCGCCGCTGATGATGATGCCGTTGCCGCCGCCATTTGACGAGACGCTGGTGAAGGTCAAGCCGAGCGTGGTGTTGGTGAGCGAGGCTGCTCCGCCACCCGCCCCTGATTGGGTGAGCGAGCCACCGCCGGAGTTGACCGTGCCGGAGTTGTTGGTGTTGAGCGAGAAGGCGTTCGTGGTGGTGACGGTGAGCGACGTGAAGCCGATGGTGCGCGTGGCGTTGTTCGTCAAGTCAACGCCCGTACCGCCGGTCGAGTTCTTGTTGACGGTCGTCGCGGCGAACGAGAGGTTGGCGTTCGAGCCGTCGATGTCGATGCCGTTGCCGCCAGGGTTGGTGATCGACGTCGCGCCCGTGACGTTGACCGTGCCGCCCCCGGTTGAGTGGAGGAAGCCGACACCGGTGCCGCCCGTGGTTGTGATCGTGCCGAAAGTGCGTGTGCCTGCAGAGTTGTTCTGAAGACTAATGGCGTCGGTGGCGTCGGAGACGGTCGTGTTGCCGAAGTTGATGTCGGCGATCGAGGCCGTAACGAGGATGCCTTGCGTCGCCGGGTCGGTGATAGTCGTGCCGCCCGTCGATGTGAGTGTGCCGGCGACCTGATCGAGGAGGATGCCCTGACCAGCGGCGGTCGTCGAGGCGATGCTCGTGAAAGTGGCGGCGAGCGTGCCGCTATCGAGGTTGAGCGCCGTGCCCGTGCCGCTGAGTGCAACTTCGCTGACGGTGAGCGTGCCGAAGGCCGTGCTGAAGATTTTCGCGCCCGAACCGTTATTACCCAGCGTGAAGCCGCGGAGCGTGTTGTTGTTGCCTGTGGTGACGACGATGCCGGAGGCTGCCGAATTTACAGTGACGCTGCCGGGGTTCCCGTTCAGGGCGGGGAGCGTGTCGCTGTGAGGTGGCAGAGTGACGCCCGCAGCCGCCTGAAGTGTCGTTCCGGAACTCGTGCCCTGCCCGATGACCTTCTGGTTGTTGAGAAGCGTCAGCGCTCCCGTGTCCGTATAGGTGCCCGTATAGAGGAAGATGTTGTCGCCGGGGTCGTCCCCCGCCACAGGGTCGAAGCAGCCCGCACCGACCAAACAGTTGAACGGATCGGTCAGACGACCATCGCCGCCCGGAGCGGCAGCCGCGTTGACGAACCACATCATTCCGGCGACGTTGAGCGTGACGGTCGCCGTGTCGGTACCGCCCGAGCTCGTTACCGTGTAGGTGAACGAGTCGGTGCCGGTGAAGCCCGGGTTCGGGTTGTAGCTGAAACTTCCGTCGGCGTTGACGGTTGCCTGGCCGTTTGTTGGGCCAGTCGTCGGCCCCGAGGCGGTCAGTCCCGAGTTGTCGCCTGTGTTGGGATCGACATCGTTTGCCAGCAGGCCGCCGGCAGCATTCGGCTGAATGCGAACATTTCCGAGGACGTCGTAGGTCTCGTCCGTGGCGATTGGCGTCGAGGTGGCCGAGCCGGGGACGATGGTGGTATTTGAATCAACTGTATCGTTGAGCGTTACATTAAAGGCGGGATCAGGGCCGGTGTTTTGGATGGTTACACTATAGGTAATGGTTTGACCCGGGCTTACTTTTCCGTCCATATCGGGGTCGGAAAAAGAATCCACTTTCGTGGCGGTGATGATCGGCACCATCCCGGCAGCCGTCACTCTCAGCGGCACCGGCACGGGAGCAAAAGAACTGTCGACGCGCCCTTGCGTCGGCGCTTCACCTGAATTGTTGTGCTCAACGACTGATTTCCCTCCAGAAGCATTACGAACCGCGGAACGATTAAGGGCCATCGCCATAGGCGCCAGCTGGCTGGTAAGCAGCATGTATGCGAGCAGGCTGGCGATAGAGGTTCTAAGATTGCGAAGATTGGTGTGGCGGGTCATAGGGCTCCTTGAAGGTAGTTTCTATTTGTGCGGTTAGCTCTGAAGGAGCGTGATGTTTAGGGTCTGCGCTCGCAACAGCAACAGTAAACTCCGAAGGTACGTCACATTCGACCTTAAGAAGGACCCAGCAAAACCAGTTGCATCAGCTAGAGAAATTCGGCACGCCGGGACTCAACAGTTTCCAAACCCCACGTGCTGCTGTCCAAACCTCTCGGGCGTGGAGGCGCAGAAACTGACTCAGAATCAATAACAACCCGTTGCGCTGAAGTCGCCGACCTAAGGCCGCGCGGGGAAGATGCCCTGCAGAGCGATACAGAAGTTCAGAGTCAGATACGGCATCAAGTTGTTGTGCGGCAGATCGCCGCCTGCAGGCGCGAGTGCCTGGGGCGCGAGCGTCGCATTTGGATTGCCGGGGATATAGGCAAATCCAGGAGCAGACCGCGCCAGCGAACGCGTTGGCGACGGCTGTTGTACGTCGGCAGGATCCGATGATGCTCGCAGCCCATGGGAGTGTGCTGGGATCTCCGACTCAAGCAGCGTCACCGTCTCAGAGCCGGACATCTCGCCCAAGTCGTGATCGGAGAGCCCTGGCCCCTGGCCGTGATGCATAGGCGCGTTGCCTTGCATATTGGGAAGCGCGAAGGTGGATTTGCCATCTCCGCCGTATGTCGTGCCGAGGAGTGCAAAGAGCGCGGTGTTCTGCGAGAGCGGCAAGAGCTGACCCGCACAGAGAGCCCAGCCAGTGGGCGCGAAGTTGAAAGGAAAGATGCGGATTTCAGCTACGAATGGATCTGCCATGGGGTCTCCTTAGCTTGGCGTCGGAAAAATCCCGAAGAGTGAAATGATAAAACTAACACACAGGTACGGCTGGAAATTCGTATGCGGCTGGCTTCCTCCCACTGGGCTGATCGCCAGCACGCTCATGTTCACGCCCGCCGCGTCCTCGATGTAGACCTGTACATTTGGCGAGTTTGCCACCAGGTTCGGCTGGGGGTTAGCCGAAGCGCCAGGGTTCGTCGTCGCCAGGAACGGGTGCGAGTGCACCGGGATCTGCTGAACGGTCAGCGTGATCTCCTCCGCCCCGCCTGTCTCCGCGAGGATGAACCCGTTTCCCTGGTGAATGGGAACCCGTCCACGAAGGTCTGGAACGGCAAAAGTTGATTGCCCGTCGCCGCCGTAGGTTGTCCCGATCAGGTTGAAAAGAGTTTCGTTTTCCGAGATAGGGAGCAACTGGCCCTCGCAAAACAGCCAGCCCGCCGGGGGAAAGTTGCCTCCGAACATTCTGATTTCACCGATGTAAGGTTGTGCCATTTCTATCTCCTTAGTTCCGAGACGGGAAGATGCCTTGCAGCGCAATGCAGAACGTCAGTGTCAAAAACGGCTGCATGTTAAGGTGCGCTTGGGACCCGCCCACATTTGTCACCATCGTTGGACTTAGAGGAGTCAGGTTCGTTGGAGCCGCATATAGGTTGTTGGCCGCTGCTAGCAAGTTCCCGGCCGGAATCGGCGTCGTCGCGTTTGCCGATTGGGCACCTAAGACATGCGTGTGGGTAGGCAACTCGGAGATGGAGAGCGTGTGCGCCTGCTCCCCGCCGTTCTCACCCAGCAGATGGCCGCTGCCAAACGAGATTGGGACCCGACCGCGCAGATCCGGTAGGGCGAAATTGGTCTGCCCGTTGCCCCCATAGGTTGTGCCGAGCAAACTGAACAGCGCCTGATTCTGGTTAATGGGGAGAAGCTGCCCATTGCAGAACGCCCAACCCCGGGGGGCATATCCGAAGCTGAAGATTCGGATTTCAGAAAGAAAAGGTTCGGCCATAGTGTGACTCCTTGGGGTCGGGGTCTTTGAGAACTGTTAACTGGCTTGCAGTGTCACCCGACGCGGTAGGGCATCCGGAAGGGATCGATTTTAAAGGGTTTGGAAAGCGAACCTGTGCGCGTTAATAGGTATTGCGCAATAAATATATTCAAATGTCGTATTCGAGATGACCGCCTGACAGAATTCAAAAGCGTCGATCGGAAAACACGGAGCGGCGATGATTGTAATCTCACAACCAGAGAATTTCAAGAATTAGGTTTAGTTGGGTAGTGTCCTATAGGACACTACCGTTTAGTTGGGTGGGGCTTTTTGACTAAGAAACTCATAAAAGTGCCGTCACGCTGAAGGGATTGACGTTCATAGATGATTGGATTTTTAGAACCAGTGAAACCATTGAAACCAGTGAAAGCATAAAGCCTAGCAGGCTGCGGAAAAAACCAAGACCGATCCACGAAATTACAGGGGACCTGGAAATGGTCCATGTTCAAGGGGGAGCGTAGCCCCCTGGGAAAGGAGTAGTCAACCATCCCATATGTTCGTCGAAGTGAGTAACGCCAACTAAGGAGTAACTAGGAACCCATCTGG
>JBGTHZ010000173.1:0-35240 GCA_041745915.1 Pyrinomonadaceae bacterium
GAGATGCGGAGGCCGGACCCGACGCTACCGCAGGGTTCAACCTACCGGAGATTCTTGTCAAGGAACTCGATTACCTGGCGATCATATCCTTCGCCGTCTTGCCCCGTTGCAGAGGGCAGATTGAAAGCAGTCAAAGGCAGGTCGGTTTTAACTTCGATAGTTGCTGGATCCATAAAGCAAGGGGCCAGGTCGATTGTTGACTGGCGAAGCTCTCCCGCATCGGGTCCAGAGAGCAACAGAACACGCTGGGTGGAAAGTGAACGCGCAATCTCACAAGCCGGAGTGTTTTCGTAACGCCCAAGAAAGTAGACATGAATCGCCAGCTTAACCAGAGCAGGCAGCAACGGTACGCTCATTCCTAAATCATTCGTAACAGTGGTCTGCACCAACTCATCAGCATTTCGAGGCACTGAATCGAGAACCAGAACCTTAACGCTCTTCTCCTGTGCGGCGGCTCGCAGCGCAGCGTACCCGCCAAGTTCGACCCCAAAGAGTCCGAGCTGATCTCCCACCAGTTTATTGCCATTCTCCGACTTCTGAGCGCGTAGGAAATCAACCGCACTAAGAACGTCTTCTCCCTCAAAAGTGCCGAATGAGGTCCATTGCACGGGTGGCCCTAATCCATGACCGCGAAGGTCGGGCCAGAGAATTGTGAAATTTGTAGCTTCGTTTATCTTGATTCCCAGATTGAAAAGCCACGACCGATCGGCGCCATAGTGATGAAGAAGCATGACCGCGGGCGCGCCCTCGGCACCACGAAGCAGCCAGCCGCGCGCGGGAGTGTTGTCGCGGTTCCCCCATGTTTCGTCAGTAACCTTGAGAGCTGGACCGCTGATCTGAGCAAACGCCTTTGGCGTTACCAGGTAAGCGCGGCGCGGCGGGTGGGCGATCCCACGAGCAATGAAAGCGAGCGCTACAACGAGCGCCACTGTCACCACCAGTAGAATCGGCAGAAGCGACTTAAAAAGCTTTCTCCCTAATCGTCGTCTGGAGGCCATGAAGAAGATGCAAAGGATGGGGGACGTAATAAGAAGGGGGCCGGCGTTGCCGGCGAATCTGTTAAGTCATCCCCGCAGCCTGAATGGTTTCTCCTTTCCCGCTCGCCTGTTCGTAGTCTTGCGGAGTGTTGATGTTATCAAAAAAATGTTCGGCGCCCGGTAAATCCTGGATCTCATTGAAGGGAATCCAGCGAGTGCGAATGGATTGTAACAGAGCAATGGGTCTGCGTTCGCCGGATTTAATTAGTTGGTCTGCCTGGGCCAGACAGGGATCGTTGCTATAGAGGGCGGCCAGCGGTTGCGGGCGCCCGTCTTTTTGGATGGCCGCTACGGCTTCAGAGTCTTCGCGCAAATCGGCCAAACGGGCGAATAGTCCGGCGGTAACGAAAGGAAGGTCGCACGCGACAATCAAGGACCACGGCGAACGGGAGGCGGAAAGCGCGGCGTGAACACCTCCCAGGGCGCCCCAATTCTCATAAATGTCGGAGGCACTGGGTATATCAAGTTGCAGTTTCTGAGAACCTTTACCGATAAGAGTGACTGAGTCTGTTACTGCCATCAGTTCCTCAGCAATTCGCTGAACGAAGCTCCGGCCCTCGAGCAGAAGTGCTGCCTTGTCAGTGCCCATGCGACTCGATGCGCCGCCCACTAGTATGAAACCTGATATTGAGCTCATAGAATTAACCCGCAGTCTCGGACGTTACCATGCGCTAACCAGTGCGCCAAGCGCAACATCCTGGCCTGGAACGAATACCTGAGTTTGTGCATCTAAGGTTCGTGCTGTCGGGCGCAAAGTAACCGCAGTCGCCTTGAGCCTGACAGGTGGAAGTACCTTGACCGACTCCATAGCCGAAGCTATAGTCCACTTAGGGTGCAGAATTCGTTCAGTCGCACCTCAATTTCCCAGCTTGTTTGACGATATAAGGGGTTGTTAATGAAGAGATTCTTCATGGTTTTAATGGCAATTTTTGCCATATCCATACCTTTCGGTTCAGCTCTGGCTCAAAAGCAGGCTACTGATGACAAAGATCCGCGGTTGTTTGCGCTTGATGATCTGCGTCCTGGAATGAAAGGAGTGGCCCGAACAGTATTCTCCGGTACCGAAACAGAAGAGTTTGGGGTCGAGATTTTGGGTGTCTTACCGGGTTTTCCCGGCCCCCGACAGTCAGCAATCATTGCCCGGTTAAGTGGATCGAATGTCGAGAAGACTGGAGTCTTCGCTGGAATGTCTGGTTCGCCCGTCTATATCGATGGCCGCCTTGTCGGCGCCATTGCTTTTAGCTTCCCATTTTCCAAGGAGCCCATTGCCGGCATCACCCCAATTAAACAGATGATCGATATTTTCGAGAAGGGCAAGGAAGATGAGACCACCAAGCCCAGAGCTCCACGATTGGTATCTTTTGCGCAACTGGCCGCGACCGAATGGAAGCCTATCCTCCCTAAGCAAGCAGTTACCGCGACTTCGCTAATCGCCCCGGTCTCAGCCGGCTCACCTCTTGTCGCGCTGATGGGGCTGCAGATGACGCCAATTGCGACGCCGGTTGTCTTCAGTGGTATTAGCCAGGAATCGCTGTCGCTGTTCGCGCCCCAATTGATGGCCAACGGCTTACTACCAGTTTCCGGTGCAGGCGGTTCGGCGGCAATCACTCCACTAGGTAAAGCGAATGAAAAAACGTTGACACCCGGAACCTCGCTGAGCGTGCAGCTCGTGCGAGGAGACTATTCAATTGCAGCTTCGGGGACGGTTACTTTCCGCGACGGTGATCGCATCTATGCGTTTGGCCATCCGTTTTTAAGCCTGGGTGCGGCAGACATGCCGATGACTGAAACGTCCGTAGTTACGGTCATCGCCAACGTTAACAATTCTTTCAAATTATCAGTACCCGGGCAGATGATGGGCGCGATTTCGCAGGACCGTGCCGCCGGCGTCTTCGGCAGCCTTGGTCGCGCTCCAAAGATGATTCCGGTGAGGATCAATCTGCACACCAGCCGCGACCGCACCGAGACCTACTCTTACGAAGTTGCCAACGATTCATTCCTGACGCCCTTGCTCTTGAACATGACAGTCTTTAACACGATTACTTCCAGCGAACGCGCTCTCGGCGAGTCCACGATCACAATCAAAGGCGAGATTAAGGTTAAAGGACAGGAGAACGTGATGCTGGACCGACGTTTCTCGTCCAGTAACTCAGCGATCATGGCGGCCGGCTCCGTCGCCACCCCGATCGGGTCGCTCATGAGCAGCGGCTTCGACGACGTGGAGATTGACGGTGTCACGCTCGACATTTCTTCCAGCGACACAAAGTATGCAGGCGCGCTCGAACGCATTGCTCTTGATCGCACTGAAGTACGGCGTGGCGAGAAGGTTGAGATTCAGGCTTACGTGAGGACCGAAGCCGGAAAGCAATTTGTTCAGCGAATTCCTGTGCAGATTCCAGAGGACGCCACACCCGGGCAGTTGCTGGTGTTCGTAGGTGACGGCAGCGCCCTTCAGGAGGGTTCCGCAGCTAAAGCTTTTGTGCCTCAGGATCTGGGCCAGCTGGTGCGGGCGATCAACAAAGTGAAGAAGAGCGACCGACTATATGTGAAGCTCTTCCGGATCACGCCTGGCGCGGTGATTGGTACGGATGAACTGCCAAACCTGCCGCCCTCGGTAGTCGCGACTCTAAATAGCGACAGAACGTCAGGCGGTTACACTCCGACGGTCCTTTCCCCAGTTTATGAGATGGAGTTGCCTCCCGCAGAGTTTGTAATCTCAGGCCAGCAGCTGATAGGAATTGACGTGGTGCGTTAGATTTTCCGCCCAGGTTTTCAAGTTAGAGTGTCTCAAAGATCGGAAGGGTGGCTCGCCGCCGCCCGACTTCCACCAACTGTAGCCGCGGGTAAACCACCCTTACTAAACTGCGAATTTACCTAAACAAAGTGATCCAGTGGATTACTAAGCTAAGCCCGCGCTGGCGTAAGGCTTTGGGTTCGGCAACACTGGTTCTGCTTCTCATCCTCCTTTATCCATTTAAAACGACAACTGTACCTGAGTGGAACCTGCGGGTACTGGATGACGGTGGCACTGCAGTGAGCGGAATGAAAGTCACGCAACACTGGCAGAACTATCTGCTCGAAGCCAGTGGGCACGAGGACCAGATAATTACAAATGAAGAGGGACGCGTAGGCTTCCCCGCTCGCAGCATTCGAGCCAGTCTGTTGCGTAGATTAGTAGCGCGAATTGGTAAGGTTGGCAGCCAGGGTGTTCCAGGCAGAACAGATCCGTACGGATCCGTAGTTATATGGGGAAGTAAGAACCACGCGACGACTGTTGCCGTTCATCCAGAGGGAGAGCTGACGCAGGCGGAAATCACCGTGCAAAGACTGAGGTAAGTCCGCTTTCACGGGCGGTTGATTACGAACAAGAATCTTCGAGATGAGTTTGGCAGATGGATGACGGAGTAACCTAGCCCCTGCTCGGCAATCGTTTTACGAAGCTCTTCGCCTCCGAAAAGCAATAGAGTAATTGCGTGCGATGACCATTCGATCAAGGTCGGCAGTTTCGCTGAAAACTGTTCAAGAGCCCGGCAGGTAATGACGCCTACATCCGGTTTAGCGGTCTCCTCAAACCTTTTGGCAATCACTGTTGCCGATCTTGTTTTAATACGATTTAAAGCCTCGCGCAGAAACACTGCTTTCTTTTTCGAAGACTCCATGAGCGTGGCCCGGATATCAGGTCGCGCAATCAAACATGGAATGATAGGAAGGCCAGCGCCCGAACCGACGTCTGCGACTGTCGCGGCTTGAGGCAGGTGGGGAAGCAACATTAACGATTCCAGTATGTGCCTCGTGGCAAACTCCCGCGGGGGGCAGGGCGCCACCAAATGCAGTCGCGGGTTCCATTTGGTTAGCAGCACATAGTATTCCGACAATCGTTCTACCGCTTCGACACTGATTCCTACCTGATAGTCACCGGCCTCAGACATGAGTGCTTCTCTAAACTCTTCAACTTGTGAGCTGCTTGCGATTTATACTTACCCCCGACCGACTTTGCCCCTTGCGCCGTTGCGTGAGATTCTTTTGACTCAAATTAAAGCAGGATCATGAGCTCTAAGGGACCACAACCCACAATCGAAGATCTGGCCGAGCAACACGAACACCTTGGGAGTGCGGTCACACGCATTATTACAGACTTTGCGGCGAATCTTGATTCGCGCCCGGTCGCCCCAAAGGCTACGCCGGCAGAGCTCAAAGCGGTTTTCGACGAGGATCTACCAGAAAACGGTATCGGACTCGACGAAATTCTGGCCCGCTTTACCAGCGACATCGCTGTGCACGCGATGGGTGTGCCGAGTCCCCGCTATTACGGGCAGTTTAATCCTACGCCGTTGCCGATCGGGGTTTGGGCCGATGCGCTTTGCTCGGCGCTGAATCAGAATGCCGGGGCCTGGCGCAATGGGCCAACCTCAGCAATGATCGAAGCTCGCGTTATGCGGTGGCTCTGCGATCTGATCGGCTATGGACCGCGGAGCTTTGGCACTCTGGCGAGTGGCGGGTCTGAGGCGAATCTAATAGCCTTGAAGTGTGCTCGCGATAACGCAAGCACGCGTGTGGTTCACGAAGGGGTTCGGGCGGCGCCGGAAGATCTGGTTATTTATGCCTCTGAACAATGCCACTACTCAGTTGTCAAAAGCGCAGACATTCTGGGTCTCGGCCGAAACGGTCTGCGCAAGATTCCTACTGACGATCGCTTTCATGTCCAAACCGACTTGCTGCGAGCCGAGATCGAGCGTGACCGCGAGAACGGGCGAATACCCTGCTGCGTTGTAGGCGTTGCGGGCGCCACCTCGACGGGAGTAATCGATCCGTTGGCTGAGCTGGCGAAGATCGCGCGTGAGCACAATTGCTGGTTTCATGTTGATGCAGCGTACGGTGGGACACTGGCCTTTGCCGACCAACACAAATCCAAGCTGAAAGGTATCGAAGAGGCTGATTCGATAACCTTTGATCCACACAAGTGGCTGTTTGTTCCTTTTGCCTGCGGGGCAGTGCTGGTACGTGAGGGTGGACGGGTGCTTCGCGAGGCCTTCGACATCAGTCCGGAGTATCTCAGCGAAGATCGCGGCGGCGCCGACATCGAATACGACTTTTTTCGATACGGTCAGATGGGGACCCGGCGCTTTAACTCTCTGAAGTTGTGGATGGCGTTGAAGTTCATGGGCCGAAGGGGTTACGAAAAGGTAATCGAAAGGCAAATTGGGTTGACCGAGTATCTGGCAAGCTGCATTGATGAGTCGAGTGAATTCCAGCGGCTGGGAGAGATTGAAACGGCAGTATGTTGTTTCAAGTTTCTGCCCGAATCTGCTCACGACGCGACCGGGGTGGATCAGGATCGTTTGCAACTGAGACTGCAGCAGCAAATCGAACACAGCGGCGAAGCCTTTATCACAACCACGGTGCTGCATGGTCGTAGGGCGATGCGAGTGAACATAAACAGCTTTCTCACCGAGCGCCGCCACGTTGACGATCTGCTAGAATTATTGAAAAGCGAAAGCAAGAAATTAATGGGGAAAAGGTAAAGGGGGAATAGGGTAAGAGGGGAATACGTAAATGGAGCACTGAGACAGCCTTCCCTGTTCCCCTTTTTCCCGGATAGCGACTATGTCCAGAAAAATATTCTCTGACGGGATCCTAAATGAGCGAGTTGCTTTCGTCACTGGTGGTGGCACCGGAATCACGGGCGGTGTCGCGCGCGCACTTGCCGAGGCCGGAGCACAGGTAGTTCTTGTGAGCCGGAAGATGGAGCATCTGAAGCCGGCGGCTGATGCGATCAACCAGGCCGGCGGGCAGGCATTCGCGGTGGCTGCTGACGTCCGCAGTCCTGAGGATGTTGAGCGGGCCATCGCCGCGGCGATTCAGGAGTTTGGCAAAGTCGATATCCTGGTCAATGGCGCCGCCGGAAACTTTCTGTGCCCGGCGGAAGAGCTTTCGCCTAATGGCTTTGGAACTGTGGTCGACATCGATCTCAAAGGTACGTTCAATGTCTGTCGTGCGGGATTTGCGGAGCTCAAAAAGAATCGCGGCCAAATTCTAAACATCAGTGCAACGCTTCATTACCTTGGCACGCCGATGCAGCTACACGTCTCCGCGGCCAAAGCGGGCGTCGATGCGCTTACGCGAAACCTGGCCGTTGAGTGGGGCCGCTACGGTATTCGCGTAAATGCTATTGCACCTGGTCCAATCGGTGATACGGAAGGAATGAAGCGACTGGTGCCGGAACCAATCAAAGAAAAACTGCGTCAAAGAATACCGCTCGGTCGTTTCGGAGAGATTGCGGACATTGAGAGGGCGGCGGTCTTTCTCTGTTCTGGCGCTGCCGCTTATATCAATGGGACGGTCCTGGTAGTTGATGGTGGTCACTGGCTGGCGGCGAATCGGTTGATATGATGTTCGACCTGCAACCCGCATCATTCGAGGACTTCGAACGCCAGGCACGTCAGGGCAACGTTGTCCCTGTGGTGCGGTCTGTGATTGCTGACCTGCAAACCCCGGTTGGCGCGTTCATGAGCATCGCCGGTAATTCCCCATATGCTTTCCTGCTCGAATCAGTGGAAGGCGGCGAACGAATTGCTCGCTATTCATTCCTGGGTGCGGATCCTCACATGATTGTTCGCGGCCGAGGCTTGCAGACATTCGTTGAACAAAACGGAAAGACTGAAACTCATCCCGTTATAGCCAAAGATTGGGTCCGGGATTATTTTCGGGAACGAATGCTGGCTCAGCGCTCAGGCCTGGCGCCTTTTTCCGGCGGAGCGGTTGGTTATCTGGGATACGACGCCGCAGCCTGGTTTGAACCTGTCTTAAGAACCGACGATCAAGGCTCGACAGATACCCAGCCGCTGCGGAGTCAGGCCGAGGCTGTCTGGATGTTTTATCGCGACGTGATTGCTTTTGATCGTCTGCGGCAGCGCATGGAGATTGTCTCAATCGTGCTGACGGAAGAAGCAGGGGGCAGCCATGCGAAACTGAGAGCTCTCTATGACGAGGCCGTGGGCAAAACAGCGAATATTGAAGAGAAGCTCCGCAACAGTGTACGGCCGGAGGCTGGGGCGAAACGTGCTGACCGGGATGGGAAGATAGAGCCGGAATCCAACTGGACCCGGAGAGGCTTCGAAGCGGGAGTGCGTCGCATTCAGGAGTACATCGCAGCCGGAGACTGTTACCAGGTGGTACTTTCGCAGCAGTTTTCCACGAGGTTTACGGATGACCCGCTGGATATCTACCGGGCGTTGCGGGCCATTAACCCTTCGCCGTACATGTTTTTCCTCCGCCTCGGGGAGGAGACGATTGTTGGCGCGTCGCCTGAGATGTTAGTCCGCTGTCACGGGCAGCGGTTAGATTACCGGCCGATTGCTGGAACCCGAAAGCGCGGGGCAACGGAGACTGAGGATTGGATGCTTGGTGAAGACTTGCGAACTGATGAAAAGGAAGTGTCTGAACACACAATGCTCGTCGACCTGGGAAGGAATGACCTCGGGCGCGTTGCTGATTATGGCTCAGTGAAGGTCGAGGAGTTGATGGCAGTTGAGCGGTATTCACACGTGCAACATCTTGTTACCAGCCTGCGGGCCCGACTGCGTGATGGTCTTGATCGTTTTGACGCGCTAGGCTCGTGCTTTCCCGCCGGCACGGTAACGGGGGCGCCAAAAATTCGAGCCATGGAAATCATTCGAGAGCTTGAGCCAGACCGGCGCGGCGTTTATGCGGGGTCTGTATTGTATATGGACTACGCTGACAATCTCGACTCCTGTATTGCGATCCGCACGATTGTTTTGCGCGACGGAATAGCATCCGTACAAGCCGGGGCGGGCATAGTCGCAGACTCTGTCCCGGAACATGAGTATGCGGAAACCGTAAACAAAGCGCGGGGACTGTTTCGCGCAATTGAGCTAGCTGAAAAGGGTTTCTAGAGTCTTTGAATTGTCTTTACAGTCTTATTTTCGTGCCGGTTCGTGTGACTTCGTGGATCGTTCTCGGGTGGGCAAAAACTCGATCCACGAAATCACATGAAATGTCACGACCTCGAAGCGCTTTTAATATCTAATATCAAACCGTCCGAAGATTGCCGCTCCTCTCTGGAGCGCCGAAACGACCAATGCGAGTTCAGGCCATAAACATTTGGCTCCTCCGGAGCGAGAATCTTGCCAAAACCAATAGATGGTCAGTAGTGGTCGGTTTGCGCTTAATGGCCTGTGGCCTCGCAATGTTAGCTGTGACTGCCTCGGCGCAGATTCCGGCGCCGAGTCCGCAGACTCCTGCTGACGCGGCAAGAAAAGTCAATCAAAGACCTGGCGACGCCACGGCAACGCCACCGGAGCCTTTTGAT
Source organism: Pyrinomonadaceae bacterium (assembly GCA_041745915.1). Classification (GTDB taxonomy): domain Bacteria; phylum Acidobacteriota; class Blastocatellia; order Pyrinomonadales; family Pyrinomonadaceae; genus PSRF01. The sequence goes on from JBGTHZ010000173.1 coordinate 9,367, forward strand.
GGCGCGACCACTGATAAGATGGCTGCACAATGTGTCACACTTGAGACCGAGGCGGGGCCGATCGAAATCGAAATGATGCCGGAAGTGGCGCCGGAGAGCGTGCGAAATTTTCTCAACCTGGCGGCCAGCGGAGCGCTGGATACAACCACGTTCAGCCGCGTGGTCAAAGGCTTCATAATTCAGGGTGGCGATCTTTCCACTAGCGAGAGGTGGAGTGCTGAACTAGCCAAACGCGCCGAGCGAAAGTTGCCCGACGAACCAGGACTCGTTAAACATGAGCGCGGAATAGTTTCCATGGCGCGCATTGACGAACCAAACAGCGCCAGCACTCATTTTTTTATCCTGGTCGGAGAGGGTCAGCATCTGAATTCGAAGTTTGCTGCTTTTGGCAGATTGCGAAAGGGCATTGAAGTTGCGGATGCGATTAATCTCGCCCAAACAGACGGCCAGAAGCCGCTTAAAGCTGTTCGCATCAACCGCGCCGTTGTTACCCAGTGTGTGAAATGAGTAGATTCATGAAATGGGCCCTGACAGGAAAGAAGAACCTCGTAACGATTGTTCTCGTTGGCAGTTTGTCTCTGCTGAGCGGTTGTGCGCCCCTCGCCGACAAACCGACACCGGAAGCTGCTAAGCAGTTTTTGAAACTGCGTGGCTATAACTTCGACGAAAAGTCTTTTCTGGCAGCTGCGGCCGCGAGCGACGTGCTGGCGGTGAACGCTTTTCTGGCGGCTGGTATCGACTCGAATGCGCAAGATGAAATCAGTGGCAGTACTGCAATGATTGCGGCGGCAGCGGATGGCGATTTAGCAATCGTTAAAACTCTCCTGCAGGGCGGCGCAGAGGTGAACAGAAAAGATAAAGCTGGCTCAACCGCGCTCTTGCGGGCCCTCGAATTTAAAAAGGAAGATGTGGCGGATGTAATACTGGGCCACCAGGGTATCGACTTAAATGCGCAAGGTGCGAACGGGTCTACCGTCTTGATGTACTACGTTTCTCGCGAGCGCGACGAGATGGTGGCAAAGCTGTTAGAGCGAAATGCGAACGTGAACCTCCAAGACACCGACGGCGACACTGCGCTCCATATCGCTGCGCAGAAAGGCAAGCCGGCTATCTTGAAGAAGCTGCTGGCGAAGGGCGGTAATCCGAACGTTAAGAATCGAGTGGGAGGGACAGCGTTAATGTGGGCTGCCGTGTATGGCCATGAGGAGGTGGCGCGGATCTTGTTGGATAATGGTGCGGACCCGTTCCTCAAAGATGGGGATGGAGTGACCGCCGCCGCATGGGCGCTTAAGAACGGACGCGAGGAACTGGCGAACCTGCTCCGCGAGACTGAAAAGAGAAAGTAGGCAGGAGGCAGGAGCAGGAGCAGGAGGCACGAACTCACGGCAAAGGCTAATCGGCAATCGGCAATCGGCAATTGGCAATTGGAAATGTTCTGACGCAATGTTACTCGTAATCGACAACTACGACTCGTTCACTTATAACCTTGTCCAGTATCTTGGCGAGCTCGGCGAAACAGTTGAAGTGCGTCGTAACGATCAGGTGACCATCGAGGAAATTACGTCGAGTTTGCATCCCGGCCACATCGTCATATCGCCCGGTCCCGGCACCCCGGACGATGCAGGGTTGTCTCTGGAGGTAATAAAACGCTTCGCCGGACAAGTGCCGATTCTCGGAGTTTGTCTGGGCCATCAAGCGATCGGGCAGGCGTTCGGCGGCAAGGTCGTTCCGGCGCCGGTATTGATGCATGGAAAGGCCTCGGAGATTTGTCACGATGGCAAAACTATCTTTCAGGGTCTTGACGATCACTTCCGGGCCGGCCGTTATCATTCGCTGATGGTAGAAAAGGCATCCCTGCCGGAATGTTTGGAAGTCTCAGCCTTCACATCAGATGACGTCATTATGGGTTTGCGCCATCGCGAAATGCTCGTTGAGGGTGTGCAGTTTCACCCGGAATCAATCCTGACGAATTGCGGCAAGCAAATGCTGGCGAATTTCCTCAAACTGTAACCTCACGATATGGATGAAAACGTTTTACGGGATTTTCTTCCTCGGCTCATTCGTCGCGAGGATCTAGTTCGCGACGATGCGGAAAGCCTGCTCAACGCACTGCTGGAGGAGAATGCCACTGACGCCCAGATCGCCGCGGTCCTGGTTGCATTAACGGCTAAGGGTGAGACCGTTGAAGAGTTGGCGGGCATGGCCGCAGCGCTACGCAAACGCGCAGTGCGCATCAGGTGTCAGCACTCGTGCTTTATTGATACTGCCGGCACGGGTTCAAGCCGTGCCAAGACATTCAACATATCCACTGCGGCGGCTTTTGTGATTGCCGGGGCCGGGCTTCCTGTGGCGAAGCATGGCAATCGGGCGGCCAGCAGCCGGTCGGGAAGCGCTGATCTGTTATCCGCGCTGGGTGTCAATGTAAACGCTTCTCCAGAAGTTTCTGAGCGGTGCTTGAACGAGATTGACATCTGTTTCATGTTTGCCCCGCTCTATCACGGTGCGACCGCGCGTGTTGCCGGGATTCGCCGGCAACTGGGGATTCACACGAGCTTCAATCTGTTGGGGCCTCTAAGCAATCCGGCAGGCGCGCCACGACAGATCGTTGGAGTGTGGAGACGAGATCTCGTTGAACGAATGGCAAATGTGCTCGCCGCCTCAGGCACAGAACGCGCCTGGGTGGTTTACGGAGAGGACGGATTGGACGAGATAACCCTGGCGACTAAGACATTCGTGGCTGAGGTGAAAGGCGAGGACGTCAGTTCCTTCGAAGTGGAACCGAAGACGTTTGGGCTCTGGCGCGGAAGCTTGGAACACCTGCGGGGAGGCGACGCCGAAGCCAATGGTCGGATTATCCGTGAAGTGCTATCCGGAAAACGCCGAGATGAAGCGCGGGCCCTGGTGATAGCCAATGCCGCGGCGGCGCTTTTTGTCGGCGGAGTCAGCAGCGATTTACTGGCAGCTGCAAAAGCCGCCGAGGAGAGTATTGATGGAGGTGCGGCCAGAGCAAAAGTGGAGCAGTTGGTCGAAAGAACAAATCGGGGTTAACAAGCCGGCCGCCTTTAGGGCGATAAATACCGGGTCCTTCGATGAAATGGCACGTTTTCCGCACAGCATTCAAAAAAGATAGAGAGTATTACTAAATGGACATCCTTCGTGAAATCATTGCTAGTAAGAAGAAAAGAATTTCGAACCAGGGCTACCGGCCACTTGCGCGAATGCGCGAACATGCCAATGCAGTCAGGGCTGCAGCGGACGCTCATGTGTTGGTCAAGGTCTTATGTAACGAACGTATTAACGTTATTGCCGAGTTTAAACGCAGGTCTCCCTCGAAGGGTGTTATTCGTGATGACATTACGCCCGAGTCGATGGCGCGTTATTACGAGTCAGGAGGCGCCGCGGCAATTTCGGTCCTGACCGAGGAAGACTTTTTTGGCGGTTCGCTTCAAGACTTGCGGACTGTCCGAGCGGCAGTTTCAATTCCGGTTCTGCGAAAGGATTTCATCTTTGACGAGTATCAAGTCTATGAAACTGCCGCTGCCGGGGCCGACGGTCTTCTGCTCATCGTGTCTGTTTTAGACGATGATGCGTTGGTCTCCTTGCGGGAGCTTGCTGAAGATGAACTGGGAATGGTGGCTCTTGTTGAAGTGCATACGAAAGCCGAAATGCAACGGGCAGTAGACAGCGGGGCCAGGTTTATTGGCGTGAACAATCGCGACCTGAAAACATTCTCAGTCTCGGTGGAGACTTCAGTAGAACTGGCACGGCAAGCTCCAGGCGATGGAATGCTGGTTTCGGAAAGTGGTTTAAATTCAGCTCACGACCTGCGGCGGCTGCAGGCAATGGGTTATCAAGGTTTTCTGATTGGCGAGTCCTTGATGCGGTCCCCGCGACCGGATGACGCCTTGCGCGCGTTGATCCAAGACGGAGAGATGGCGGCGACGGGATAAGAAGGGAGAAAAGGGGAAACGGGTAAGAGGGGAAGACCTGAACATTTTCCATTTCTCATTTTTCATTGGTCTCTCATTTTGCATGCTCTTTCTCATTCATCATTTTTGTGAATTTCATTTCGTGTCCGTTCGTGTGATTTAGTGGATCATCCTGTTTTTCTTGCCCAGCAATCGATCCACGAAATCACACGAATGGACACGAAAAAGAAGTAAACAATGCCGAAATGAAAATGGAAAATGGTTTAGGGTTTTCCTTTTACCCATTTCCCCTGTTCCCCATGCTTTTATGGCGTTTGTAAAAATTTGCGGAATAACCAATCTGGAAGACGCCCAGCTCTGCGCTGCAGCAGGCGCGGATGCGCTGGGCTTCAATTTCTACCGCCCCAGTCCTCGTTACATCGACCCACTTGCCGCTCGAGAGATTGTCGATCGCCTACCCGGCAATGTTTTAACTGTAGGCGTCTTCGTCAATGAGCTGACAACCGAAACTGTCGAGCGCATCGCGTCAGATGCCGGTGTACTTGCCGTGCAGTTGCATGGTGATGAATCACCCGACTATTGCCGCGCACTCCGAGGGCGTTATGTGATCAAAGTATTGGCGGCAAGCAATGACTTTGAACCTCAGCGTGCCCTCGATTACGAGGTGCAGGCGATCATGCTCGACACGTTTGACCCACAGATACGTGGCGGTACTGGTCGCGTAATAGATTGGTCTGCCGCCCGAAAGACGCGGGCGCTGGTACCGAAATTTTTCCTGGCCGGCGGCCTCTCTCCTGAAAACGTGCAAGGGGCAATAAGGGCGGTAGGTCCTTATGGCGTAGACGCCTGCAGTGCGCTCGAGATTCGTCCGGGGAAGAAACTTCCGGAACGGGTGGCGGCATTTGTGAAAGCTGCCCGCGCCGGGTGATGCGATCTCTCAGGTTGGAATGATCTCTCAGGTTAGCGTGATTTGCAGGTTAGGAAGGGTGGTTTACCCACCGCCGATTCCCATGTCCAGGCAAGCGGGGGTAAACCACGCTTCCTAACCTGCGAATTTAAGCCGGCTCGGGAGATCTCGCGGAATGTCCTGCGTTCAAGTCGAATGAGAAGCGAAAAAACAGACTGATGCCCGTTAAAGGTTGACGACCATCACTAACGACGGGTTATCCTAACGAGCCCCTTACTCGGTACTGTCGTCGGAGAAGTCAACTTTTCTGCTAACGTTTCTTCCGCGAATACCTTTCTTCTCATCTCAGCTGGAGTTGTATGAAAGCGAAAGCACAGAAAGAGAAGACAACGGCTCCGCGTGAGCGAGGCCGCGTTCTGATTGTTACCGACGACCCGGAGGCTGTGGACGCCCGACCCCTGGTTTCCGCGGGCTTGGAGATGGTCGGGGTATGCGGCGGCACCGCGGCCCTGGTTTCTCTGCAACGATCGCGCCCGCACGTTGTCATAGCAAGTTCCGCAATCAGGGGAATCTCCACTTCGGAACTAGCGCGCATGTTGGGCCAAACGGAGGATGGCATACCCCTGATTTTGGTGGGCGCCAAAGCATCGGCCCTGAGCCAAAGGCAAGCAGCGCTGTCAGCTGGTGCATTTGATTACTTTCAGCTTCCTGCCGAGATTGAACTGCTCGTGCTAAGGGTCGCACAAATCGTCACCCTGAGACAGACGATGGAGAGGCTTCGTTCGGAAGCAGATCTCGATTCTTTAACCGGTCTGGCCAATCGCCGCCGTTTCCGCGCCGCTCTCAAAGGCGAACTTGAAAGATTCCGCCGTTACGGTGTACCGTGCGCACTACTTCAGCTGGACATCGACGACATGAAGGCAGTCAATGATCGTTTCGGACACCCGCTCGGAGACGTCGTCATACGCCACGTCGCGAACACACTTTCCGCAGCTTCGCGAGACAATGACACCGCAGCGCGCCTGGGTGGCGAAGAGTTTGCTCTCTTGCTTGCAAGTATTGGTGAAGAGAAGGCCGCTGCGGCAGCGGAACGCCTGCGAGTTCATTTGGCTGAAGAGAGCATACCGGGTGTCGGAAATATTAGTGTGAGCATAGGAGTGGCGGCCTGCCCAGCCCACGCAACTTCGGAACGGGCTCTTTATGCTGCCAGCGACAGGGCGCTCTACGTCGCGAAGAATGCCGGACGCAATCGCGTTGCCGTCGCGCCTTTGCTGCAGGAAAAATTGCCTGGGGTGTGATTCTACTCAAGCGAAAACGAAAGGAGAGTAAGCCATGAGACACTTTGCTCAATGGTTGACCCTTAATCTTGGGCTCTTGTTGATCGCCGGAGCCTTACCCGCCACGTTGATGGCCCAGCAAGGCATAGTTGCCGGCTGGACCCCTGAGTTGGCCATGAAGGTTAAAAATGTCGGTGCTGTCCGCGTGTCTCCGGATGGTCGCAAGGTCGTCTACACGGTTAGCAACGCAGTGATGACACCTGAACAGAGTGAATACGTTACGCAGATTTGGCTGGCCAACATCGACGGCAGCGATCCCCTGCAATTAACCTTCGCCGAAAAATCCTCCGAGAATCCCCGGTGGTCTCCGGACGGCAAGATGATCGCATTTACCTCGGGCCGGAGCGGAAAAACCAACCTGTATGTCCTCCGCTTGATCGGTGGGGAAGCCGAGCAGATGACCGATGTCAAAACAGCAACAGGAACTTTTGCCTGGTCGCCTGATGGCAGGCAGATCGCCTTTCTCATGCGCGACCCCCAGAGCGACGACGAGGAGAAGGGCGCAAAAGGCAAAGACGATTCACGTTGGGTTGATGAAAACATCAAGATGAATCGCATGCATGTGATCAACATCGAAAAAGATGCCAACGGCAAAAGGGAACCGCGCAAACTTAGCGCCGATTACAACGTTGATGGTGATTTCGACTGGGCGCCCGATGGCAAAACAATCGCCTTTGCTCGCACCAAAATGCCCAAAGCGGATTATTGGACCACGAGTGATCTGTTGGCCGTGGACGTGGGCAGCGGGGAAGTAAGAACGATCGCCGCCACCAACGCTGCGGAATCAGCTCCCAAGTATTCGCCTGATGGTAAATGGCTCATGTTTGTGGTTTCAGACGATCCGCCGCGTTGGGCTGGCTATCGACGAATGGCGGTTATTCCCAGTGGGGGCGGGCCTGTGAAACTGCTGGCGGAGACTTTCGACGCGCAACCTAATGTCATCGATTGGTCTGCGGATGGTAAGAAGATTTACTTTGGCGAGACCAGGGGTACAGTCTCCCGGATCTATTCGCTGGACGTTGACTCGAACGCTATTACTGAGCTCAATAAGGGAAACGAAGTGATCAGCGGGCCGTCTCTAAATCGATCTCAGACAATGATTGGGTTCACCTTGCAGAACAATGACAGGGCCCCTGAGGCTTATGTCAGCCAGATCACTAACTTCTCCCCGGTCCAGGTGAGCCGGGCAAATGCAGATTTGCCAAAGTTGCCGCTGGGTAAGACCGAGGTGATCAAATGGAAAAGCACCGACGGGCTGGAGGTTGAAGGACTCCTGACCTACCCCATCAATTATCAGTCGGGCAAACGCGTGCCGCTGCTTCTGATAATCCATGGCGGGCCGGCCGGAGTTTTTACCCAATCGTTTCTTGCCGGGAGCCGTGGCGTATATCCCACTGAGGCTTTCCCTGCACGTGGCTATGCAATGCTCCGCGTCAACCCGCGCGGCTCATCCGGTTACGGGCAGAAGTTTCGGTTCGCAAATATCAAAGACTGGGGCGGTGGCGATTACCAGGATCTAATGACGGGCGTCGATGAAGTGATACGAATGGGCGTCGCCGATCCTGATCGTCTAGGCGTCATGGGATGGAGTTATGGAGGTTTCATGACTTCCTGGATCGTTACGCAAACGAAACGATTCAAAGCAGCCTCGGTCGGAGCGGGTGTAACCAACTTGATGAGTTTCATCGGGACGGCTGACATTCCCAGCTTTATTCCGGATTACTTTGGAGAACAGCCCTGGGAGAACCTGGAGATTTATCGAGCCCGCTCAGCGATGTTCCACATGAAGGGAGTTGTCACGCCTACTCTGGTTCAGCACGGCGAAGCGGACGTGCGCGTGCCGATTTCCCAGGGCTATGAGTTTTACAACGCACTCAAAGTGCGAAATGTGCCCAGCAGGATGATCGTGCTGCCGCGCATGCCCCACGGTCTGAATGAACCGAAGATGGTGCTCAAGGCCAAGCAAACTAATCTTGAGTGGTTTGAGAAGTACCTCGGGGCAAATCAATAGTGGGCCAGGAAAACTCACAGCCTGATGAACGTGGCCACTGGGGCCCTTATGGAGGACGTTTTGTCCCGGAAACGCTGGTGGCTCCCCTGGAAGAGCTGACGGCTGCATACCTATCTGCGCACGAGGATGATGATTTTCAGACTGAGTACCGAACGCTTCTGGCTGACTACTCAGGCCGGCCCACCCCGCTGTTTCATGCCGAACGTTTGACTCAGTACGCCGGCGGCGCTCAAATCTATCTCAAACGCGAGGACCTTTGCCACACCGGGTCTCACAAAATTAATAACGCCCTCGGCCAGATACTGCTGGCGCGACGAATGGGTAAGCGACGTGTGATTGCTGAAACCGGCGCCGGACAACACGGCGTTGCGACAGCCACTGTTTGCGCATTGTTTGGTCTCGAGTGCGTAATTTACATGGGCGCCGAAGATATGCGGCGGCAGGCCCTGAATGTCTTTCGCATGGAGTTGTTGGGGGCGGAAGTACGAGAGGTTAGTGCCGGGTCGCGAACGCTGAAAGATGCAATCAACGAAGCCTTGCGCGACTGGGTGACCAACGTTTCCGACACCTACTACCTGCTGGGTAGTGCGCTCGGGCCTCATCCGTATCCGCTGATGGTCCGTGAATTCCAATCGGTGATTGGCCGCGAAGCTCGTGCTCAGATCTTCAGTCAGATCGAAAGGGCGCCGGATTTGTTGATTGCCTGCGTCGGCGGGGGATCGAATTCGATCGGTCTCTTTCATCCCTTTCTCAACGACAAAGTCCGCATGATCGGTGTCGAAGCTGGTGGACGCGGTAACGAGCTGGGACAGCATGCCGCGCGCTTCAATCAATTGGGCGGTGGGCGGCCAGGAGTTTTGCAGGGAACGCTTAGCTATGTCTTGCAGGACCCGGGGGGACAGATCGCACCTACGCATTCTGTTTCCGCAGGACTCGACTATCCATCGATTGGGCCGGAACACGCTTTTCTACACGACTCAGGCAGGGTTGAATATGTCTGCGCGTCGGATGGCGCTGCCCTGGAGGCCTTCCAGACGCTCTCGAAGTTAGAAGGCATTATCCCGGCACTCGAATCGGCGCATGCGGTCGCTCATGCAATCAAAGTGGCGCGAGAGATGTCCCCTGAGGAGGTCATAATCATCAACCTCTCGGGACGCGGAGATAAAGATGTTGATACCGTCAGGAATAGACTAAAGTTGCGTTGATATACAGGACCCATTCAATAACGCATCTTTTTAACGTTTGCCAACAATTAGTGGCCGTGTCTCTGATTCCCGTCGGTAAAAGACTCGCGGCGTCTGAGTAACGCGCCGCTCCAGGGCCGGAAGGCGTTCTCCGCCTTCGAGGAAGGAAAGATTGATGCCTACATTGCGCGCCTGCTTCATCTTCTCTATTTGCATGTTGGGCACGCGCGTGCTCGCGTAGTCGAACCATTCACGCACGCCGACTTCACCGTCCCTGGGATCACTATCTGCCGCGGCCTGCTTTAGTCCTTCCTCGACGAGCGCGTAGGTCAACAGCCCATGCCCAAGTTGTGATGCCTCCTGTGCCGCCTGATAACTCTGTGCCGCGGTCAGAATGTACATCCCCTTCTCGTAGGCCAGTTGCGCCAGGCCCTTTGAGTTCATCGGACCGCGCCGCTGCTCCTCGGCTTCGAGTGCCTGGCCGGAATTGCAGGCATCAATGACCATTAGCAATTTGTCCGCCTCGATTCCTTCAACCGCCCGCTCCAACTCTTCGTCCGAGATGCTATGTTCGAGGATAGTTTGCAAACCCGCCGCATCAAGCCCGGTTCGCTCCCCCGCGTAACCCAAGTCGTGCGGTAATAGATAAAACCGCTGCCCCTGAGCGGTTCCGTGACCCGCGAAGTAGATAAAGACTGCATCTTCCGGCTGGGTCGCCTTCAGCTTTTCAAGTGCCGCAGGCGCATCGACGGGCGAGGCTTCCTCGGTTCCCGCGAGCCGTTTTAATGCTCTTAAAATGTTTAGTTTCGTGGCTTGCTCGTCCAACAGCGATGCGACTTCAATGTGTTCGTAGTTCGCAATCTGTTGCTGTTCGCGTCGCACCTCTTCGCCAAACACTTCTGCGTCCGCGACCGCGTACTTGAGATTGTATTGCGGATTGGAATAGGAGTTGACACCAATAGCCAGAACGTAAGCGGTCCCCGGCCGCTTAAGACTAGCAGCGCCTGTGAGACTCAGCGTAGCATCCTTGCTCTTGACGTTATCACGATTGAAGGCGTAAGCCGCCAATCGGTTCTCTCCGGCGACGATTGTTATGTTGGCTTCTAAGGCTGTCGCTGTTTGCCCTTTCAGCACATCGCCGCGCCAAACTTTTACGAGCGAACCGTTACGGAACAGCCGCACATCGCGCGCCCCACTCCCCGCTTCGTGATCCTTGTCGGCTGGCTGTTCGGTTACTTCAATCTTTACCGTAAGGTTGCGTTCTGACGTACTTCCGGCTACGGCTTGTCCGTTCTGAGTCAACAGTTTTAACTCGGGTTGGCGGCGGTCAAGCAGCGATATGTTTTTTGGCGCGCGAGGCTTTTTCCCAGCCATCACCTCAGCAAGCAGTCCGGGATAATAAAACTCGTTGAAGAAGGTTTCCGCAGGTGTGACGTCAAATGTGTTACCGCCAAACTGCCAAAGAATTTGCTTCCATGCAGAGGGTGAGCCGTCGAATAAGCCATCGGGAGTAACAACTAACCAATCGCTCCCACTGCTGTTGAGAGCGCCGCCGAGATTTACCAGCGTGGCGAGCTTATCGCCTGACGAAACATCCCAGATGTACTTATCGTTGTTTTCGCCGAGGGCTACTAGAAAACGCCCGTCAGGATTGAAGGTGAGAGAGGCTATCCTTCCCGCGTGCGGCAAGGTGCGTATTGTTCTGCCCGAGGTTATTTCAAATATATCGATTTTAGTGCCGTAGCCTGCGGCCAAAAGGCGCCCGTCGGCGCTTAAGCAAAGAGTTGTCACCGCTCCGCTCTGTTCATCATCATTGATCTTAAAACTGTTGACCCTGCGCCCCTTTTCCGTCTCGTAAATGATTACGGAACGCTCTTTCTTCTCGAAACCCGTCATCGCGATGAGCTTGCCGTCGAAGCTAAAACCCGCCGCCGGAACGATGCCCATCTCGGGCGCCTTACCCCCATCCAACTCTCGTAGACGTTTGTCGGATTTCCCGTCATAAAGGTCAATTCTCTGTTTGTAGACGTTATCGTATTCACCGCCCCAAAGATTTAAGAGGTCGGCAGCGGAGATGTCGTAGTGGTCCTTCATCGGAAAGAGAGGGGCTGCTCTGAAGCGACCGTCGGGACTATAAGAAGGCTTGCCACGGTCCAGAAGTGCAACGTCGTAGTTACTACGCACAAGCGTTCCCGCCGCTGCGTCCCACACCTCAGTCACCAGGTTTTTCAAAATTACGTGGTTCGAAATCAGGAAGCGTCCGTCTGGGCTAAAACTTACGGCACCGCCGGCCTGAAGCTTTTCGCTGGTAATAGTTCCGATGGCTTCGACGGCTTCGATAATCTGTTCGGGCCTGGTGATATCGCGCTTTTGAAGTCTAGCCATCATCTTGGGATCGATGGCGTTGATGAAGGTGGCTTGCTCGGCTCGCGTACCTGCGTCAATCGTTCCGGTTTGCAGAGTGCGGATTTCTTGGCCTGTCGCGGCCTCGATGATTCTGATCGCTTTGCCTCCCGCTGCCACCGTCGCAATTAGGCTGCCGTCGCTACTGGAGCAGATCACGCGCACACCCTTTAGCTCTTCTCCACCTGTTCTTAGATCACGTATCGGCTGACCGGTGGTGGCGTCCCACAACTTCATCGGGGTGCCTTGATCGGTCGACGTAACGAGGAACCGCCCGTCGGCGCTGAATTGCATTCGCTGGGGCGCTTTGCTCAATCCTGTATTGACACTGTAAAGCTCGCGTCCCGTCACCGCCTCCTGGACGCTGACCGTGTCGCTTGTTTTGGCGAAGGCAATGAGGCGTGCATCGGCGCTGAAGGCGAGACTTGAGTTTTCCGCCTCGGGGATCGCCTTGAATGGTAATTCCCGCACTTCGCGCCCGTTTTGGGCGTCATAGATTTTTACAGCTTTGTCAGGTTGGCCCACCGCGGCGAATAGTCCGTTTGAACTAACGGCTATTTTCGACGCTGACAGTTTGAAATTCTTTAACCGTTGCGCCTCTTGTTTCTGTTCCTTGTTGCCACAACCGAAAAGACAGCCAATTGAGTCTATGGAGTCGAGCTTTTCCATGCCGCTTTTTCCATATTTTGTCTGCTGCGAGCGCAACTCGCGGCCCGCCGCAACGTCCCACACTTTGACCGCATCCCCACTCACGCTTGTTAGAGAGTGCCCGTCATTACTGAAAGCAACGGCACCAACGGGCAGTCCGTGCCCGCGTAAAACTAGCCACTGTTGCCCGGTCTGGACTTTCCAGATTCTTACAGTATTATCTACGGCCCCGCCGACAACGCCTCCCTGTGTGAAGGTCCATAAATCTCGCTTGTCGTTAACATCCCCGCTCCCCGAGGCTAACAATTTCCCGTCGGGGCTGACGGCGAGGGCGTTGACGTTGCTCGTGTGACCGTACAGCGTTCGTAATACGTTTCCCGTCGTCAAGTCCCAAATTTTTACGACGTTGTCTTTGCCGCCCGAGGCCAGCCAACGATTGTCGGGACTGAAGGCTACTGCGTTAGCGGATCTTGTGTGTCCCGTTTGAAGAATCAACTCCGGTATATCGCCCGGAGTGGTGGGTGTGACAGACGCGGGTGTTTGCCTGGGAGCTGACGGAACTGCGAGCCCTCGTTTCTCCTGCTCTTTCGATTGCGCGATCCCAGAGATGGGCGCACATATTACTGAGACCAAAAGCACTAGTGATGATAGCCGACGCCTTTCGCGCACTATTAAAAGCCAAATGTATGGGGCCGCATAGTTATTTGCAGAGTTGTTGCTCACCGACGGAAAAAGGCGAACCATAGAGATCTCCTAAGTGATGACGCGCGGTGCTACCGAAGGTTAAGCAAGAGGCAGGAGAAATCAGCGTTAGTCTGAGTTAGGCAGGAAGCGCTAGTTCCCAATCAAGCCTATTGGAGGGTGAGGGAACCTTACGGCAAGCGAAGCCTTAAGTCAACAAACGTAAGTTGGATGTTCTACAACCTGTGATACAGCAATCGACACTAGCAAGATTTCGTATCTAGTTCAATATCGTGCGCGGCCAAGAATGGTTATCTAGCTCGTGCAAGACCGGTCAGGGGAATTGATGGCATGCCCATTTAGTTATACTCGACGACAGGCCTGGGATCGGCTATTGTCTCCAAAATTGACGACGCGCCGTAGCGCCGGACAAAGTCGAATCGTCGGCGACTTCATGTGTTGCTCATTTATAACTAAGTCGGTAAAAGCATTTGTATATGTCAGCACTTATTTGAATCGGGGTCTGTATTGAGTCGCATCGCGGAGGTATTCGCAAAGCTGAAGCGTGGCGGAAAGAAGGGCTTTATTCCCTTCATAGTGGCGGGTGATCCGGATCTGGAAACCACCGGCGAACTCCTGGTCGAACTGGCTAATTCCGGAGCTACGGTAATTGAACTCGGTGTGCCTTTCAGCGATCCAATGGCTGATGGACCGGTTATCCAACGAGCTTCCGAGCGTGCTTTGCAACACGGCGTCGAGCTTGCGGCGGTGCTTGAAACGGCGGCCAAAGCGCGGCGGAGAACGAATGTCCCAATCGCTCTTTTCAGCTACTACAATCCTCTAATGCAATACGGGGAGCTGAATCTTGTCCGCGACGCAAAGGAAGCAGGGATTGACGGCGTCCTGGTCACCGATCTACCCCTTGAGGAATCGGAAGAGTTAGCAAGGGAGCTAAGGGCAAAAGATCTTGACCTGATCTTTCTCGTGGCGCCAACATCTACCGATGCACGGTTGCAGGCGATTGCGGCGAAGGCGACCGGCTTTATCTATGCTGTCTCACGCGCGGGAGTCACCGGCGAGCAGTCAGATGTCAGTGCCGCTGCCGAACATCTGGTGAATCGCGTACGGCAATACTCAGATCTGCCGGTTGCAGTTGGTTTCGGAATCTCGACCTCGGAACAAGTGGCAAAAACCTGGGCTTACGCGGATGCGGCAGTGGTGGGCTCGGCTATTGTCGCCGAGATTGAAAGATGCGCCGGGGCTCCGGGAACTGTGCAACGAGTAGGCGAATTCGCACGTGCCCTTGTTCATACTTTCGAAGGTGAGAACAGTTCATGTCCGAGTTGAGTGGTAGCCAACAAACCATCTAAGCCGCGGATTAACGCGGATACACGCGGATCAGAGCGAAAACAATATAAGCACAACCACTCGCTCGCAGTTTTGATAGTCTTTTTCAGATCCGCGTGTGTCCGCGTAATCCGCGGCTTAAATGTTTTGTTTGCTCCCGGCCGGTCAGGTCTTAAGCAATGAACAATGGCGTCAAAAACAGAACGCGTATGCAAGGCGGAGACCCGGTAGTCCTTGTGCTACACACGCCAAAAGAAAAATGTTGGGGAATACTCGACGAGGTTAGCTCTGCTGGAGTATTCTTGCGCGGTCTCGATTTGAATTCTTTTGATGAATGGGTCCGGGCCGTCTCGCATGACGAACCGTTTATGGGGCTCAGCGATCTGTTTTTCCCCATGTGGCGTGTTGAGCGCCTTGCGCGGGACGAGGCTTCGGGCGGAATTCCTTCTCTCTACGAACAAGTCGAGCAGCGTACTGGTCGTTCAGTTCAAGAGTTGATTGACAACACCAGGGTCGCTTGAACTGATTCGCTATTTGGAAATTGCGTGCCGCCTCACCGACAGACTGGCGCAGAGAGGGCTGCCGTGGCACGCAGGGTATTCTCAGATCTCAAACCCTCCGGACAATTTGGCTTGTTGCAAGTGTGAAACACTGTTCCATTCTCGCGCCAGGTGTGTTATGCTCCTCGCTCATTCGGGGGGGTCTTTAACATGACTGATGAGAAAAGGAGCGGAAGAAAGAGATGTATGTCATGGCTGATGATCGAATAAGCGTGGATCGCGGCAAGGCAGTCGAAGCCGCGCTCTTAAATATTGAAAAAAGGTTTGGCAAAGGCTCAATCATGCGGCTTGGTGAACGCGAAATATCCGATGTACCGGCGATTTCGACCACCTCCCTGAGTCTGGATATTGCGGTCGGCGTTGGCGGCGTGCCGCGCGGTCGCATTATCGAAATCTTTGGACCGGAGAGTTCCGGTAAAACCACTCTCGCTCTGCACATTGTGGCTGAGGCCCAGAAAGCCGGAGGGGTGGCAGCCTACATCGATGCGGAACATGCAATGGATGCTGACTACTCAGGCAAAGTCGGCGTTGACGTGGATCAGCTTCTAATCTCACAACCCGATTCTGGCGAACAAGCACTGGAGATTGCTGAGGCCCTGGTGCGTTCAAATGGAGTTGATGTGATCGTCATCGATTCTGTTGCTGCTCTTGTGCCTCGCGCCGAACTCGATGGGGAGATGGGGGATTCGCTGCCGGGACTGCAAGCGCGGCTGATGTCCCAGGCGCTGCGCAAACTGACGGCGATCGTTTCGCAGTCGAACACTTGCTTCATCTTTATCAATCAAATTCGCGAGAAGATCGGAGTGATGTTTGGCAATCCCGAAACTACCAGCGGCGGCCGGGCGCTCAAATTCTACTCATCTGTGAGGCTGGATATCAGGCGCATCGGAGCACTTAAGGATGGCGACCGCCTGGTTGGCAACCGCACGAAGGTAAAAGTCGTCAAGAACAAAGTTGCACCACCCTTCCGGGAGTGCGAATTCGACATCATGTACGGAGAAGGCATATCGCGAGAAGGCGACGTACTCGATCTGGGTGCTGCCCAGCGAGTAGTTGAAAAGAGCGGTGCCTGGTTTTCTTACAAGGGAGACCGTCTCGGACAGGGCCGGGAAAACGCGAAGCAGTCATTGAAAGAGAATCCTGAGCTGCTGAGAAAGATTGAAAGAGAAGTTAAGGTCAAGCTTGGCATGCCTGTACGCGAGGAGAAGGTCGAACCAGCGAACGGTACCGCCAAAGCTGCAGCAGCGGATAAGAAGTAGTCTCCGTCGTAACTGAACAATGAGCGCTCGTCAGTGGGAACAGATCCGTCTAACCCCGCTGCTGGGCGCTTGTTTATTACTTTACAGCCTCGGATTCAAAACCGATAATCCGCCGGGCATAAAGGCAGGTGGCGAGTAACACTCAAGAGTCAGAGATTCGCAGGTCGGGAAGGGCGGTTTACCCCCGCTTGCTTAGTCATACTCAACCGCAGATTGTCAGCCTGGCATGGCGGGGAGTGCTCAGGAAACGAGAAAACACCCAATGAGGCTCGAGCATTACGAATCAGCGGGGGTAAACCGCCCTTCCCAACCTGCGAATTTCTCTATGTTTGAGTAGTATCTCGCCAGTCGACTCAATGAGCGAATCGATAGTGATCAAAGGCGGCACAATCGTAACGATGGATGATCATGATTCCATCGTTAGCGGTGACCTGTTCATACATGACGGACGTATTCAGGAGATTGCCGTCGGCACAGGCACAGGCGCCGACGTTGCGATTGACGCGCGAGGTTGCGTGGTCCTTCCGGGCTTTGTTCAGACCCACATCCATCTTTGTCAGACACTTTTTCGCGGCGCGGCAGACGACCTCAGCCTGATTGACTGGCTGAAAAAGCGCATCTGGCCCATGGAAGCCGCCCATTCGGTTTCATCTTTACGTGCGTCAGCGCGTCTTGGCATAGCTGAACTGATCAAAGGCGGCACCACCTGTGCGCTAACAATGGAAACAGTCAACCACACTGATGCAGTTTTCCAGGTTGTTGAGGAGACCGGCTATCGGGCGACGGTTGGCAAGTGCATGATGGACAAGGGCGAGGAAGTGCCCGACGCGTTGTATGAAGATACCGACGCCTCGGTCGAGAAATCGCTTGCCTTACTTGAAAACTGGCACGGTAGGGCGGATGGTCGAATTCGCTATTGCTTTGCGCCTCGCTTCGCGGTCAGTTGCACTCGTGAGCTGCTTTCGAAGGTCGCGCGTCTGGCGCATGAGCGCGGAGTCATGGTTCACACACACGCATCTGAGAACCGGCATGAGTGTGAGATGGTAGAACAAGCGACTGGCCTGCGCAACATTACCTATCTCGATTCGCTCGGCTTGACGGGTAGGCACGTTGCCCTCGCGCATTGCATTCACGTCGATGATGACGAGATCGCAATCCTGAAACGCACAAACACAAACGTAGTACACTGTCCTTCATCCAATCTGAAGCTTGGTTCAGGTATTGCGCCCTTGAAGAGGATGCTGGAGGAGGGTATTTCGGTATCTCTCGGTGCCGACGGCGCCGCCTGCAACAATCGTCTCGACATGTTTACCGAGATGCGCACTGCTGCGTTGTTGCAGAAGGCCTTACACGGTCCCGAGGTGCTGTCGGCCAAACAAGCGTTGCGCATGGCGACAATTGACGGCGCCAGGGCGCTTGGTTTGGGCGATGAGATTGGCAGTCTCGAGGTTGGCAAACGTGCGGACGTGATTCTGGTGAAGCTGGATTCCCTGCATTCAACGCCTCAGACCACCAATCTTGTCTCGGCGATTACCTACTCGGCGCAGGCATCAGACGTTGAGACCGTCGTTATTGACGGCCAATTGGTGATGCGTGAAGGGAAACTTCTGA
This sequence comes from Pyrinomonadaceae bacterium, assembly GCA_041745915.1. Taxonomy (GTDB): domain Bacteria; phylum Acidobacteriota; class Blastocatellia; order Pyrinomonadales; family Pyrinomonadaceae; genus PSRF01. The sequence continues at coordinate 27,244 of JBGTHZ010000173.1, forward strand.
CTATGGACGAGCGGGCTGTTCTGAAAGAGGCGAACTCCGAAGCAGAATTGTTGAAGCTCAGAGCGATCCCTCGACGACAAAATTAGCCAAAAGCGGGGGTGTTTTTGCAGGTTTCTCAAGCCGTGGTGAAAAAGGCCGGCTAAAAATAGCTGTGCCAGCTCGAAGGTAGCGATTGCGGGGGGCGCGATCGGCGGCCGAGCTGGCACTGGCGGGCACTATCAACTTTGAATTGGATGGATTGTCTTGCGACTGGCTTACGTTTGGGCGCTTGCCCCATCCTCAACGCGTCGGATTATACACTTCTTCACAAACCAGTCAACGACTTTTTGTGATGATTCCGACAAATTCCGACCCCGACGCCCCAAAGTTGACAGTTCTTTTGGGAACTCCCTATACTCGCGGTCTTTCCTGAACGACTGGCCAGGTAGCTCAGTTGGTAGAGCGCGGCCCTGAAAAGGCCGGCGTCGGCGGTTCGATCCCGTCCCTGGCCACCAATCCTTTCAACAACTTAGCGACAATCGAAAATGTAAAATATTCAGTGCGCGTACAATGCGCGTACATCGGTTTCGAAATGGCCTCGCACATTAGTTCCACATTCCTCGCCCAGTGCTGCTGGATGCTCTGATGATGAGGCGCTGTTCGTCTCGTCTGTCTTCACAAGCTTCATAACTGTCAACGAGAAAGGGACAGAGGCGGCAGCAGCTAGCGCTAAGGACGCCGGTTAGCCCCGGATGTCATACTTATGCTTATGTGCTTTTTGTTACGCAGGTTTCGATATGAATCCCGGTATGATCTCGGCCGCATTCCCGAGGAGAATTGGCAAACGAAATCCAACCCCTTCCTGTCAAAACACTCGTCAGTCGCGTAATTATTGCTATTTGCGGCGCAAGGATTAATTCGCGACTACCACGATCGCTAATAGTTTCGCGGGTTCTGACTTCTTGATGAACGAGTTAAACGCTGGCGCCGTAACTTCATCAGCGCGCAGGTGGTGATTCATTCATCGTCTCGGGCGAATACCGGCGCCCTAAGCGGCTCGCTAGTAGCAGAAGATGTTGCGGTCCCGTGCTGGAGTCGAACCCGTGTCGCCGCCGTGAAAGGGAAGCGACCTATTTGTAATTCAATGAACTGCGCGGTATGGATAGCACTTTACCGCCCTTGAAAGACTCACGGGAACGCGTACTGGACTCTTAGTGTACGCGCCACCAGTGGCAGGCCCTCGAGATGGCGACTACATTGCATCCTGCTGCGAGCAACGCTGCTCGTTCCACCGGGCCCAACTCGACGAGTCTTCGGTGGTTTCCAGATTTCAGTGTTCATTTGGTCAGCAGAAAGGAGTCATCGCGAATGCAAGCAAATCTGAAAAAAGCAAATCGCTACCTCATCAGGCGGGCGATAGACGCATCACACTTGGCGATCCCTTCAGTGACTGCATCAAGTCTGGCAGCGTCACCGCCGGTTATTTTTCCGGCATCAGCAAGAGTCTTGTAGATTTGCTGACTCCTCCTAAACCACGAACGAGCTTCGCGCCAATGAGCCAAACGCTGTGCCGACGTCTTATCATTCGATCTGAGCAGAAACTAGCTTATCGGGATGTCGGAGAGGAATTCAGATCAATCCTCTCTTGAGGGCTTGCATTACCGCTTCGATGCGGCTTCTCGTGTGCAGCTTTTGGTTGACGTGATATACGTGATTGCGTAGCGTTCGAATGCTGATCTGAAGCTCGGCTGTGACCTCCTTCGTAGTTTTGCCTGACGCCAGCAGACGCAGGATATTCCTCTCCTGCGCGGTGAGTGGGGAGATGGGAGGCAAAGCGTCTGACTCCTCCACGCCGCTCACGAGACTCCTGGCCATGCTCAACATTTTGTTTGTGAGTTGCTCCGCTTTTTTTCTCTCCCGGATGTCGCGCATGAAGTGTACTGCGAGACGGTGTTGCGTCCGTTCGTTGAATGCGACAAGCAAAGACACATTAACCCAAACAGTCTCGCCCGAGCGCGTTCTGATTTCCATGTCGAAATTAGGAATTTCTCTGCCATTTTGCGCGCACTCGAGGATGTCACAGGATTGGCAGCACACCGGTGTGGAGGTGGCAATCCTGCCCCCAATGAGCGCCGCACACGACTTTCCAATCGCGAGTGAAGCCGGGCAGCCGAATAGCTTTTCTGCTGCGTGGTTCCACGCTCGAACCTCTCCCTGAAGGTCCACCGCGAAAGCCGCATCCGTTGTACCTTCCAGAAGTTCTGCTAATTGTCGCTCAAGCATCATTACCCCGTGCGAAGAGTCTCACAGATCATAACAAAGGTCCCATTGCCTGCACTCCATCGCTTGTGTCAGGTTGCTGTCCGGGGAAACAGTGCTTGCCGGGGTCGGGGAAATACAAGGTGGCTTTTCACGGGCCAGGAGTCGTTGCCACGTATTTTAGCGGCCCCAACGGACACTGTACGAGGGGATAAACCTATCGCTTACCAGCCCGTGAATGGCACGAGACGAAGTCTCCGCAGTTACATTTCGAAGGGTGTGAGCGGGAGCGGGTTTCAACTCGGTGACTGTGAGAGCAGTCCCGGTGGCGTGGCGGCAAGAGCCGTTGCTTCGGTCAAGTAGGGGAAATTGCGAACCAGCGGAGTGCCCGCTGTGTACGCTTACCACGGAACGTTTCCTCTGCTCACGTCTCGAAGGAGTCGGTCGGGAAGCGTGAAATTCCTCTGCGTTGGAAATATTTCGCATGAGGCTGCGGCTTCCGGTTGATTTTGAACCCGCTTTTTCCTTGGTCTTTGGCCTCCGAGCTGGATTGATAGGGTGGGGCATAGTCTTTGCTCTTGCAAACTGCTTAGTGATGACGCACCAGAACTAGGTTCTCCCTGTTGCCTGAAGTCGCGCGTTGCAGGATGCAGTTTAGGGTTTCGCCCCATTGAGCCCGTGAGAAAAGTTTGTTCGAGTACTGTGCCCCTCGACGAAAGGAAACTTCAATGTCTTCAGAACGAGGCCCAACTGGCCACACCAGGTCCCTGATCTTTTTGTTCGTCTTCCTTCTCGGCGTGGGTGGCCTGCTCCTTTCCGGATCGCGAAGCACTGTTGTACACGCATCACGCACCGCGCCAACTCTGCTGCGGAACGCTACCCCGCCGTTTACCAGCCCTCAGAAACTCGAGCTAGGGAACATTCGCGGCCTGTGGACCTTAAACCAGGTCGGCATCCCGGTCATCAGTAGTTTGTCGCCAAACCCGGCCCGACGCAGCGGCATCATCAAGATCGCCGGCGCCAACTTCGGTACGGAGCAGGGAACAAGCCAGCTATTAGTCGATGGTAAAACATCGCCTTTTATCCCCCACTGGACCGACACGTTCATCCTGGCGCATGTTCCCGAGAACGCGACCATTGGGAACGTCACCGTCAGTGTTACGACTGATGGGGGCACGGGCAGTGCGACGGTGGCAGTCGCAACTCGTGTCGCCGATGGCCGGATCCGTTGGCGCGCTGAGCTGGTTGGTGACTATGCATCGAACGGTGCGGTGGTAGCCCCGGCCACAGTTCCAGGCGCCGGCACGATCTATGTTGCAACGAACGGCGGATTCCTCTACGCCTGGGCTCCTGATGGCGCGCTCAAATGGGGCGCACTCGGCGCGGATGGCGATACTCAAGTTTCGGTTGGAGCGGACGGCACAATCTACACCGGGGGCACGGACGATACGGGCTCGCCAGCCGTTGTTGCATGGAATCCGAATGGTACGCAAAAGTGGAAGTTTGCTGATCCCAATGGTCAGACCGTGCGCGGCGGTCCGAACGTCGGCCCTGACGGAAAGATCTATGTCGTCTTCAGACCGTTGAATACACAGAGTTTCAACTTCGCAGCGCTTCGACCAGATGGATCACTCGCCTGGTTCGTCAATCGAAACTTCTACAGGTACGGCCAGACCAACGGCAAAAAGCTTGTCTTTGGTCGCACCACGCAGCATGTGTACTTCGCGTTTGATGTAGATCCCGACCCGGATCCAACTTTCACAAATGGCGGCTTCTTCGCTTACGACTTCGACGGCCAGCTCGGTTGGGAGCGTGGGGGCCTCTGTTGTGGAGTGCCCGCAGTGGCGCCAGACGGAGATTTGCGCCATTACGGAATGCGCATGAACGCGCAGACTGGCGCGACCGTTTATGCCTTTGATTTTCCGCCACTGGGGCCGTACGGGACTGACGGCCTTCCGGATGTCGGTTCCACGAACATACACTACGTCATCAACCACGGCTCGCTCTGGGCCATCAATCCTAACGGCTCGCAAAAGTGGCGTTACGATCCGTTGAATCCTGACGGCAGTTCATTCTGGCTCGAGAGCCCAGTAGTCAACCCAACCAACACAGCGATTCTGATGGGTGGCGGCGGAAATTACGGCCAGGACAGCCTCTTTGTGTCTGTTGATCCGACGACCGGGCAGGAGCATTGGCGCCAGTTTCTGCCGCGCGAGCCGGGCTATGAGCCTTACGGCAACTTGTACTTCTCACCACAGGCTGCGTATTCAGGCGACGGCAACACGGGCTACCTGGCGGCCGACATAAATGGCGATCAAAGCTGGCCTTTCCAGGAGAAGCACAACCTGCTCTACGCTGTGAACACCGGCGCCGCGGGCGATCCGATCAACCAGCCACCACAGGTCACGATTACAAATCCACTCGACGGGGCAAACTACCCAAAGAACGCGCAGATCAACATCGCCGCAACTGCGAATGATGATCAGCCGGTTAGCGGTGTCGAGTTTTACATCCAGGTCGGCTACCAGGGGAATCGCCAGTTTCTCTCTTCCGACCCGACCGCGCCCTACACCGCCTCTTTCATCGCCACGCAGGCAGGCGGCTATGGCCTCATCGCTCGGGTCGTCGACTCTGGCGGACTGGCCGCCGAACAGCGCATCACAATCTTAGTGAGTAATGAGTCTCCGCAGGTCTCGTGGATTAGCCCGGTAGACGGCGCCGTCTTCGATCCACTTCCTCCCAGCATCACGCTCACGGTGCGCGCAGCTGACCCCGACGGCACGATCACGGACGTCGAATTCTGGAGCAACGGGCTCATCGGCCAGGACACGACTGCTGACGCCGGAGGGAACTATAGCTTGGTGTGGACCAACCCGCCGGCGGGGACAAATGGTATTTACGCCTGGGCGACGGATAACGACGGCTACCGGACTAGTGCCATCATCACCATCAACGTGGGACCAGCTCCCACGCCAACTCCGGTTCCAACACCCACGCCGTCTCCTACTCCCATAGGACAGCCGCCGACGGTTCAGATCACAAGCCCAGCGAGCGACACGGTTTTCCCAACCGAAACCAGCGTAACGGTAGTCGCCGACGCGCAGGATTCTGATGGCACGATCACGCGTGTCGATTTTTATCATGCGGGTTACCAGATTTACTTAGGCAGCGCCTTCACTCCGCCGTACACCGTCTCCGTTCAAGCCTTTGGGCCAGACGTGAAGGAGATTCTGGCGAGGGCGACCGACAATTCGGGTAACGTTGTCGACTCGGCGTCGATCCGGATCATCTGGGAGGATCCTAACGGTAATCTCTCGATCAGCGGGAAGATTCGCCACCAGCAAACCACTCCCACCAACGAAATTGTTCTCCGGAACGCCCTCGTCGAACTGCAGTTGCACAGCGAGCCTCTGAGGACCACGCGCACCGACACAGCGGGCAACTACAATTTTGGTAACTTGAGTTTTGGCGGCGAGTACACAGTAAGGCCGGCCGAGCCAAACTACACGTTCGCACCACCTGCGGCCACCTGGGCCGGACTCGTGGACAATGAGACCCAGGATTTCATCGCCGCCGGGCCATTGCCCCCAGGCCCAACGCCCACGCCCACACCAGGCGCAAACGTCGTCGAGTGGGAAAAGTTCTACGACAGTACTCACAACCTGGCCGACTATGACCCACGTGTGACTGTCGATGGCCAAGGCAATACGATAGTCACCGGCACGTCTATCGTGCCGGGCGGTAACGAAGATACCGACATTTCTACCGTTAAGTATGATCCTGCGGGCCAACAGCTCTGGGCCAGGACTTTCGCCGGAGTCGGCAATTATAAAGACTGGGCCACAGACGTCGCGGTCGACGTCGCCGGAAACGTCTACATCTGCGGCTCTTCGTGGCGTGGTAGTTCCTTCTGGTACGACCTGGTGACGATCAAATATGCGCCAGACGGAACCGAACAATGGGTCAGGTATCTAAACGGGCCACTGGGCAGTTCCGATTTTGCCAATGCCCTCGCACTCGACACTACCGGCAATGTCATCGTCACCGGTTACGATCGTACGCGCGACGCCACGACGGCCCGCAACTTCGACGAGTTTGTGACGGTGAAGTATGCGCCGGACGGGACGGAGCTATGGGTAAGCCGTCGCAGCGAAGCGCAGATCGGTGATCACGCCATCGCCGTGACCGTCGACGCTTCCGGCAATTCTTTCGTCACCGGCTTTGCCTGGACGGACTCTGGCAACGCGCAGACTAAAGACATCGTCACCGTTAAATACTCGCCAACTGGTCAGGAGATCTGGGCCGCCCGGTACATCGGCGACCCTGGCACACCAGGCCCACTACCACTTCCAAATAATCCTGTTGGCGACGAGCCGGGTGGAATCGGTCTGGATCCTGCAGGTAACGTTTACGTCTTCGGCTCAACTGCGCCGGGGACAGCGCAGGACGATTTCCTGCTGCTCAAATACGATCCTGCGACCGGCACTCTCAGGTGGGCCCGTAACTGGTCTGGTCCAGCCTACGACTATGCCCTGGATATGGTGATTGACGCCACGGGAAACGTGTACCTGACGGGCGAGAGCTACGACATAGTCTTCCAGGATGTGAACGACTCTCCTTCTTCGGACGCGGCTACCGTAAAATTCGCGCCTGACGGCACACTTCTCTGGGCAAGTATCTACCGCGCCTTCCCTGGCAAGTGGGATGGTGGTCGCCAAATCTCACTCGACTTTGTCGGCAACATCTACGTAGGCGTTTACTCTGAAGGATTCGCCAATTCCGACACCGCGGTCATCAAATATCAGCCAGACGGCACGGAGGCTTGGGTCTATCGCTATGACAACCCGAACCATTCAGATGATCGCCTGAGCGACATCACCGCTGACGCAAGTGGCAATCTCTACCTCGCCAGCGACGCTCTGATACTGAATGCAAACAACGTTGAGACCTCTGACTTCGTTACCGCGAAACTCGCTGCCACATCCGCGGATCTCAATTCGCCCCCCGACGTCAACCTTAATGGAAACGGCTGGAGCGTCGCACCGATTCCTGGGGTACTCGGTACCTTGACGATCTACGCTGAGGCCAGTGACCGTGATGGCACCGTTGCGCGAGTGGACTTTTTCGATAACACAACTCTGATCGGTAGTGACGCTACCGCGCCGTACAGTATTGAGTGGCTGAACCCAGCAGAGGGTACGCACGCAATTACCGCCATGGCCACTGACGACGCCGGGGCAACGCGAAGTTCCGCAGCGGCGGCCATCGTCGTCAGTGCCGGGCCGACGCCGACACCGACGCCGACGCCAACGCCCGGGAGCGAAGTGGTTTGGGTAGAGGACGCGGTGCCTGCAGGTGCGACGCTAGGCGGTGATGGCGAGGGTTGGAACTGGGTGGGCACGAATCCAGCGCCGTTTTCAGGCAGCCTGGCGCACCAGTCGAACCTTGTCACCAGCCAACACCAGCACTATTTCTACGGGAGTAGCAACACTTTGAGCGTGGGAGTTGGAGACACGTTGTTTACCTATGTGTATCTGGATCCGAGCAATCCACCGAGCCAGGTGATGTTGCAGTGGAACGACGGGTCGTGGGAGCACCGGGCTTATTGGGGTGCTAACCAGATTCCCTGGGGAGTCAATGACACAGACAGTCGACGAAACATGGGACCGCTGCCGGCAACGGGGCAATGGGTACGGCTGGAAGTGCCGGCTAGTCTGGTAGGGTTGGAGGGTCGGGTGCTAAACGGGGCAGCGTTCACG
>JBGTHZ010000174.1:0-15599 GCA_041745915.1 Pyrinomonadaceae bacterium
GTGCGCGTGACAATCCAGCAGATCGGTTATCTCGCGCCTCACAGCCGGCCGCCGATCATCGAGAACAATCGTCGACTCTATCGGGCCGGCCCCGGTCTGTTGGAAATGGATACTTCGAAGGACGGCAAGTTTGAGAGACATGATGACTACTCCAGTTGTGCCTACCTCTACCTGGATAAACCGGAGAACAGGCTTCCCCCGCTTGACCCTGTGAGTAAGAGAATAGAAGGGTTGTAACAGGTCGTTGGCGGCCCGTGTGCGAAAGGATTCGGATGAAACTGTTGGGCATCGATGTCGGCACCGGCGGCACGCGTGCAGTAGTCGTCGACGAGCAGGGAAGCGTGGTTGCTTCAGCCACCGCGGAACATGCTTCATTCGCATCACCGCAAACGGGCTGGGCCGAACAGGAGCCTTACGACTGGTGGCGCGCGACCTCGGAGGCTGTGCACGGCGTGCTGTCACGAGCGGAAGTTAGGGCCAATGAGATCGCCTGCGTCGGTTTCTCCGGACAAATGCACGGAGCAGTGCTGCTTGATGAAGGCGAGGACGTTTTACGACCCGCGCTGATCTGGTGCGATCAGCGAACGGACGCGCAGGGTAAGGCCATCACCAAACTGCTTGGCGCATCGAGGCTGATTGAGCTGACCGCGAATCCGGCTCTGACTAATTTCACCGCTACAAAGTTGCTATGGGTAAGGGAACACCAGCCGGAGTTGTGGTCGCGTTTCCGGTTCTTTCTGCTGCCGAAAGATTACGTTCGCCTTCGTCTCACGGGCGAGCGTGCAACCGATGTCGCTGATGCTTCCGGCACGCTTCTGTTGGATGTCGCAAACCGGCGCTGGTCAAATGCCATGCTGGAGGCGCTTGAAATAGACAAGACCTGTCTACCGTCACTCTTCGAATCTGCTGAGATCACTGGTCGCGTGTCGGCCGAGGGGGCGGCTGTGACGGGACTGCGCGAGGGCACGCCGGTCGTCGCAGGAGCTGGTGATCAGGCGGCAGGAGCGGTCGGGATGGGCATCGTGCGACCGGGTGCAGTAAGCGCAACTATCGGCACGTCCGGCGTCGTTTTTGCAGCGACCGCTCGTCCGGCGCTCGACAAGGGCGGGCGAGTACACACCTTTTGCCATGCCATCCCGGGCCGGTGGCACGTGATGGGTGTGACGCAGGCCGCCGGTCTATCGTTGCGCTGGTTCCGTGACCGCTTCGGTCTGGGAGATAACTCAGCGTCAAGCGCTGAGTATGACCCTTATGATCTCTTGTGCAACGAGGCTGCCTGCGCACCACCGGGATCGGATGGCGTGCTTTGGGCGCCTTACCTGATGGGCGAGCGGACGCCGCACCTCGATCCGGAAGCACGGGCGGCACTGGTTGGCCTCGCGGCGAATCACACACGTGCGCACGCCTTGCGGGCTATCCTTGAGGGCGTCGCCTTCTCGCTGCGTGACACGCTTACCATTTTCGAGGAAATGGATGTGCCGGTCGAGACCATACGACTGGGAGGGGGAGGGTCGCGTGGTCCGCTTTGGCGGCAGATACAGGCCGATATTTACGGTCGTGAGGTCGAGATTCTGGCGGCGGAAGAGGGGGCAGCTTACGGCGCCGCACTACTAGCCGGGGTCGGCGTGGGCACATGGTCGTCGGTCGACGAAGCCTGCACGCAAGCCGTTCGCGTAGCCTCGCGAGTCGAACCGGATGTGCCGGCATCGACGTTGATGAACAGGCGCTACTCGGCCTTTCGCGCTCTCTACCCCGCGTTGCGCAGCGTGGCAGAAGCAGCCGGTTAACACATAGGAAACCAGGAGGCAGACGGCAGGCAGAGTTACGCCGGGAAGAATGTTGCTGTTTAGTGTTATTTAGTGGATCGTCCCCCCGTTTTTCCTAACGCAATCGATCAAATTACATTGAAGAAGGTTACTAATGGCAAACGATAATTTCACACCAGGCCCCGAACACAAATTCACTTTCGGCTTGTGGACAGTGGGAAATCGCGGGCGCGATCCATTTGGTGACGCGGTGCGTCCCACGCTGCGTCCTGTTGAGGCCGTGAAGATGCTCGGCGAGGTAGGGGCGTACGGCGTCAACTTCCATGACAACGACCTCGTACCGATTGACGCTTCGCCGCAGGAACGTGATCGGATTGTGAAGGAGTTTCGTCATGCCTGCGAAGAGCATGGACTCGTCGTCCCGATGGCCACGGTCAATCTCTTTTACGACCCCGTGTTCCGCGATGGGGCGTTCACCGCCAACGACAAGTCTGTACGCGCCTATGCTTTGCAAAAGACGATGCGAGCTATGGATTTGGGCGCGGAGTTTGGCGCGAAGATCTTCGTGCTCTGGGGCGGGCGCGAGGGATCTGAAACGGATACCTGTCGCCGCCCCGACGAGGCAGTGAAACGACTAAGAGAGGCGCTAAACTACCTGTGCGAGTACTCGATGGACCAGAACTACGATTACAAGTTCGCGCTGGAAGCTAAGCCAAACGAACCCCGTGCCGACATCTATATGCCGACTACCGGCGCATACCTGGGGCTGATAGCGACGCTCGAACACCCGGAGATGGTTGGTGTTAACCCGGAAGTGGCGCACGAGCACATGGCAGGGCTGAACATGACGCACGCGGTGGCCCAGGCCTGGGAGGCCGGTAAGCTCTTTCATATCGACCTGAACGACCAGGTTCCCGGGCGTTACGATCAGGATTTGCGCTTTGGCTCTGCCAATCCGAAAGCCGCTTTCTGGTTAGTGAAGTTTTTGGAGGACGTCGGCTACGAAGGGCCGCGCGCCTTCGACGCGCATGCATATCGCACAGAGGATTACGAGGGTGTAAAGGAATTCGCGCGCGGTTGCATACGTACCTACCTGATTCTGAAAGAGAAAGGTGCGCAGTGGAATGCGGATCTGGAGATCAAGGCGTTGTTAGCTGAAATTGCCGAGACCAGCGGCAATGGAAGGGGTGCGAGATTTTCAAAGCAGCAGGCAAGTGAATTACTCTCCGCCAATTTTGATCGCGCCGGGTTAGCCGCCCGAGGTTTGAAATATGAGCGGCTCGATCAACTGACGATAGACATTCTGCTCGGGGTTAGATAGGAGAGTAATAGGTCCAATAAGTCCTACAGGTCCTATTCTGTTTAACATGAGAGCACTTCGCCACAGCCTTCTTATCAGTATTAGCCTTGCCCTCTTTGCCGCGGCGACAAATGCCCCCGCGCAAACGCCTGTGCGCGATCGAATACGCCGCCAGGCCCACGCGTTCGATCTCGCGGAGGTGCGACTCCTGGACGGGCCTTTCAAGAAGGCTATGATGCTCAACGCAGAGTATCTTCTGCGACTTGAGCCGGACAGGTTGCTGAGCTGGTTTCGGAAGGAAGCCGGACTGAAACCGAAAGGCGAAGTCTATGGCGGCTGGGAAGCGAGGGGCGTTGCCGGTCACACACTCGGCCACTATCTGTCTGCCTGCGCAATGATGTTTGCCTCGACCGGCGATGTGCGCTTTCGCGAACGCGTGAATTACATCGTTAATGAGCTGGAAATCTGCCAGCGAGAAAACGGCAACGGCTATCTGGCCGCCATTCCGAACGGGAAAAAGATATTCAGGGAAGTGGCTGCGGGCGACATTCGCTCGCAAGGGTTTGACCTCAACGGTGGTTGGGTCCCGTGGTACACGCTTCACAAACTCTTCGCTGGTCTACTGGACGTCAATCATTATTGCGGCAATACCAAAGCTCTGGCCGTCGCCGTCAAGCTGGCTGACTGGGCTGATACGACGCTCGGCAATCTGACGGAAGAACAGTTCCAGCGCATGCTCGCCTGCGAGCACGGCGGCATGAACGAGTCCCTGGCTGAACTCTACGCGCGCACCGGAAACGAAAAGTATTTGAGACTCTCGCGGCGGTTTCATCACCAGGCGGTGCTTGAGCCGCTGACCCGGCGAGAAGATCGCCTGCGAGGGTTGCACGCCAACACACAAATTCCGAAATTGATTGGGCTGGCGCGACGATACGAACTCACGGAGGATGCCGCCGATAAGACCGCGGCCGAATTTTTCTGGGACCGCGTCGTACGTCATCACTCTTACGTCATTGGAGGCAATAGCGACGGAGAGCACTTCGGCCCACCAGATAAGCTCAACGATCGCCTGAGCGACAATACAACCGAGGTCTGCAATACCTACAACATGCTCAAACTAACGCGCCACCTTTTTGAGTGGCACGCGTCAGCCGATTATGCAGACTATTATGAGCGCGCGCTTTACAACCACATTCTAGCCTCGCAGAACCCTGACGACGGAATGGTCTGTTACTACGTGCCGCTCAAGGCAGGCGGTCGAAAGACTTATTCGACCCCGTTCGACAGTTTCTGGTGTTGTGTGGGTACAGGTATCGAGAACCACGCAAAATATGGAGAAGCGATCTACTTTCATAGCGATGACGCGCTCTGGGTCAACCTCTTCATCCCCTCCCAACTCACCTGGCGCGCAAAAGGGTTGTCACTCACTCAGGATACTCGTTACCCACTTGCGGAAAATGTGAGCCTGACTCTCAAAACCAGAAGGCCGGTTACCCTCGCTTTGCGTCTGCGCTATCCGGCATGGGCGACCGAAGGTCTTAATGTTTCGATCAACGGCCGGCCGGAGCGCGGCAACGCGAAGCCCGGCAGCTTTGTCGAGATTCGACGCAGATGGAAAACCGGTGACCGCGTCGAGTTGAAAATCCCGATGTCGCTCAGGCTTGAAGCACTGCCTGACAATCTGAAACGGGCCGCGGTTCTTTACGGCCCTACCGTACTTGGCGGAGAACTCGGATCGGAGGACGAGGCGGAAACTGCAGGACTCATTCTTGCTCCGGCGCTGATTACCGAAGACAGGCCGCTTGCGGAATGGATCCAGCCCGTTGCAGGCGAGCCGTTAACGTTTCGCACAGTGCGTGCAGGCAGGCCTAACGATGTGAGGCTCTCTCCTTTTTACCGGCTGCACCATAAGCGGTACTCAGTCTACTGGGACTTGTTTACCCCGCAGCAGTGGGTCGCGCGCGAGGCCGACTACAGAGCTGAGCTGGAGCGCGCCCGCCGGCTGGAAGCGATGACTGTCGACTTCGTCCAGCCTGGAGAAATGCAGCCCGAGCGCGATCACAATATGCAGGGCGAACGCACGGAGACGGGCGAACACTCAGGTCGCAAGTGGCGACACGCTCGAGATGGCGGCTGGGTTTCGTTCGAATTAAAAGTTCGTCCTGACAAGCCCTTCTCTCTGGTCTGCAGTTACTGGGGAAGTGAAACGGGACCGCGCAGTTTCGACATCCTTGTGGACGGCGTGAAGATCGCCACCCAATCACTTCAGAACGACAGGCCGGGCCAGTTTTTCGACGTGACGTATGCTATCCCCGAAGAACTGACTCGCGGCAAAACAAAAATCACAGTTCGATTTCAGGCACAACCTGGCAACACCGCGGGCGGCTTTTATGGGCTGCGGATAATAAACAGAGAATAGGGCCTATAGGACTTATTGGACCTATCGCAAATCGTCAGCACCAAAGGGAGGTCTTGTTTCAATGTCATCAATTCGAAAAGCAACGCAGGTTTTTGTCACCATAATTCTTCTCTCAATCGCGGCCCTCGCTGCGCCGGTCGAGAAGTGGTCGGAGCAAAAGGCCAAAGACTGGTACGCGAAGCACCTCTGGCTCATCGGCAGCAACTACAACCCCGCGAGCGCGATTAACCAGCTGGAGATGTGGCAGGCCGAGAGCTTCGATCCCAAAAGGATTGATCTCGAGTTAGGCTGGGCGGAAAGTTTAGGCATGAACACAATGCGCGTCTACCTGCACGACCTGCTGTGGGAGCAGGACGCGGAGGGTTTCAAGCAGCGCCTCGAGACCTTCTTAACCATCGCAGCGAAGCACAAGATCAAACCCATGTTTGTTTTGTTCGATTCGGTCTGGGATCCCGACCCGCAAGTGGGCAAGCAACGAGCCCCACGTCCCGGCGTGCACAATTCAGGCTGGGTTCAAAGCCCGAGCCGGAAGGCTTTGCAGGATCCTGCCGAGTATCCGCGACTCGAAGCCTATGTGAAGGGCGTCGTAGGCGCCCTTGCCAAAGATGACCGGGTCCTCGCCTGGGATATCTGGAACGAGCCGGACAACACGAACCAGGGTAGCTATGGCGATAAGGAGCCGAAGAATAAAGTCGAGCTCGTGCTGGCGCTGTTACCAAAAGCTTTCGCCTGGGCCCGCGAGGCGGGGCCGCAACAGCCGGTGACCAGCGGCGTCTGGAAGGGCGACTGGTCCAGTCCCGAGAAGATGACCGCGATGGATCGTTTGCAGATTGACCTCTCAGACGTGATCACGTTTCACAACTACGACTCACCCACAGAGTTAGAGAAGCGGATCAACTGGCTGAAGCGATACAACCGCCCGCTTATCTGCACTGAGTATATGGCCCGCGGCAACGGCAGTTTCTTCATCGGTTCGTTGCCGGTGGCCAGGGTGCACAATGTGGGAATGATCAATTGGGGACTAGTGCAGGGCAAGTCGCAAACCCACCTGCCCTGGGACTCCTGGCAAAGCCCATACGTGGATCGTGAGCCGTCCATCTGGTTTCACGAGGTCTTTCGCATCGACGGAAAGCCGTACATCCCCGAGGAAGTGGAGTTCATCAAGCGTATGCGACTTTCAGTCCCTTCGGCCACATCCGGCAGTTTCTAACGAGACTGTCTATGTGAAAACCTAAGGCCTCAATATGCAGGTCCGGGAACTGGGCCCCGGCGCGCCCGGTCAAGCCGCAGCAATTTGAGACATGCAACCCTGGAACGGTTCGGACGTTGGGACAGAAGAGATGAACTATCGTTTATTTGAGCACACGCGAACCGAGGTATCCGAGACTGGCCTGGGAACGTGGCAACTCGGCGGAGCCGACTGGGGCGAGGTCGATGAAAGCCGAGCGCTCGACACGCTCAGGGCCGCGGTTGAAGGCGGCGTCAACTTCTTCGACACGGCGGACGTTTACGGGATGGGCCGCAGCGAGGAGATCATCGGCAAGTTCCTTGAGACTTCGAAAAAGGTTTTCGTCGCGACCAAGCTCGGGCGCTTTCCCGAGCCAGGCTGGCCGGCAAACTTCTCGCTCGATTCTTTGCGCGCTCATACGGAAGCTTCCCTGCGACGTCTCGGCGTGGAAACCATCGACCTGACGCAGCTCCATTGCATTCCGCCGGAGATTTTGCGCGCGGGCGAGGTCTTTGAATCACTGCGCGTCTTGAAGCGGGAAGGGAAGATCCGCAGTTTCGGTGTCAGCGTCGAGACTAACGAGGAGGCTTTGATCTGCCTCGATCAAAAAGAGCTTGCTTCACTCCAGATCATTTTCAACATCTTTCGCCAGAAACCCCTCGAGTTCTTCGACGTGGCCAAATCGAAGGGGGTCGCCCTCATCGTGCGCCTGCCGCTCGCCAGCGGGTTGCTCTCAGGAAAATTTACGAAAGGGACGAAGTTCGCTGAGACCGATCACCGCAGCTACAACCGTGAAGGCCAGGCCTTCAACGTCGGTGAGACCTTCGCCGGTCTCCCGTTTGAAAAGGGAGTCGAGCTCTCGGATGCTTTAAAGGCGCTGGCGCCCCAAGGCATGACGATGGCGCAGATGGCACTGCGCTGGATACTGGACTTCGATGCAGTCACCGTAATTATTCCGGGCGCGAGTAGCCCTCAGCAGGCGCGCGCCAATGTCACTGCGAGCGATCTCCCTCCGCTCGGGGAAGTCTTACATGCGCAGTTGCGAGAGTTTTATGAAACGAAGGTTGCTGCCCACATCCGCGGGCCGTATTAACCCGTTGTAATACCCTATGCTTGAGTAGGTCATTTTCCATTTATCATTGGTGGATTCAATTTGAAGTGCACAAAGGAGCGCGACCCTTGTACAGAAACGGGAGCGATAGCGACCGCACTCAAGCACGAGGAATAGCGAATAGAAAACCAATCCCCAGTCGGTTGAGTGACGTACCCGAGGCTCATATGTAGCTTGTACTTGTAAGATCCGATACTTGAGTGCGGTCGCTATCGCTCCCGGTTCTGATTTGCTGAGTGCGCTGCCTCTGTTGCACTTCCAAGTTGAATCTGCATCTGCGCCTGATAAATGAAAAATGATAAATGGAAAATGATCCGGTCTGCTCGGAATTTGGTACTTACAGGACAAAAACAATGAAACCATCCCTAATGACATCATCTATACCTGCGAAGTTGATAACCCTCCTTTGCGCGCTCGGTCTTGTCATGGTTCAGTGGCAAGCTGTCTTCGCACAGACCGCAAACAATATCACTGTGCAGGTGGACAAACCCGGCGCACGCATAGCCGAGACGATGTTTGGGCTGTTCTTCGAAGACATAAATTTCGGCGCCGACGGCGGGCTTTATCCTGAACGTGTGAAGAACCGCTCGTTCGAGTTTCCCGACCCGTTAATGGGTTGGAAGCAGATCAACCCGGGCGATTCAAAAGGCGCTATTTACGTTCTCGATCAGGGTTCAGTCAAAGACGTTCCCAACTCTCACTACTTGCGCCTGAAGGTTGAGGCGCCGGGCGCCGGCTTTGGCGTGGTGAACGAGGGCTTTCGTGGCATCGGTGTAGAGAAAGACGCTGAGTACACCTTCTCGGTCAGGGCCCGCCGCGTTGATGGAGCTCCCTCAGGATTGATAATTCTGGTCGAGGACGCCAGCGGCCGTTCGTTAGGGCAAACAAAAATTTCCGGCCTGACACCGGAATGGCAGAAATACTCCGCCACGATCCGTACGAACGCAACCGACGCAAAGGCGCGGCTCAGTGTGTTGGCGGAGGGTCGCGGTACAATCGACCTCGACTTAGTCTCTTTGTATCCGAAGGACACCTGGCAGAGCCGCGAAAACGGATTGCGCTCCGACCTGGTCAAGTTGCTCAAGGACATGAAACCTGGCTTTCTGCGTTTTCCCGGAGGGTGCATCGTCGAAGGCAGTCACCTCGAGAGGCGGTACCAGTGGAAGACGACCATCGGCGATCTCGATGAGAGGAGTCTGCTCATCAACCGCTGGAACTATGAGTTCAAGCACCGGCCGGCGCCTGACTACTACCAGTCATTCGGGCTTGGATTTTACGAGTACTTCCTGTTGAGTGAAGACCTCGGGGCCGAACCGATGCCGATTCTCAACTGCGGCATGGCCTGCCAATTCAACACGGGCGAATTAGTTCCGCTCGAAGAACTCGACCATTACATCCAGGACGCCATTGACCTGATCGAATTTGCGAATGCACCGGTTACTACTGAGTGGGGGCGCAAACGCGCCGCGATGGGCCACCCGGCGCCGTTCAACCTGAAGATGATTGGCGTCGGCAACGAACAGTGGGGCCCGCAGTACATCGAGCGATACGAGATATTCGCCAGAGTGCTCAAGCAGAAGTATCCCAACATCACTCTCATCTCCGGCTCCGGACCAGCCCCGGACGGAGAGCGGTTCGACTTCTTGTGGTCAAAGCTGCGCGAGCTGAAAGCTGACCTCGTCGACGAGCACTACTACATGCCACCGAAATGGTTCCGCGAGAACGCCGGGCGTTATGACAATTACCCGCGCACCGGCCCGAAGGTCTTCGCCGGCGAATATGCAGCGCAGAGCGTCGGCATCGCCAGCCCTGACAACCGCAATAACTGGGAGTGTGCACTCTCCGAGGCAGCCTTCGTCACCGGCCTCGACCGCAACGCCGACGTCGTGCAGTTGTCCTCCTACGCACCACTGTTTGGTCACCTGGAGGCGTGGCAATGGACGCCGAACATGATCTGGTTCGACAACCTTCGCTCATATGGCACGCCCAATTACTACGTGCAAAAACTGTTCAGCGTAAACCGCGGCAGCAGAATATTGCCGGTCTTGCTGAATGGCTCGGCGAAGAACGGCCAGGACGAACTTTTCGCCAGCGCCTCGCTGGACGAACAGGCCGGCGAAGTAATCCTGAAAGTGGTGAATACTTCTCCTTCGCCACGGGAGGTGCGCATAAATCTCGCGGGCGCGAAGACTATTGGCAAGATGGGAAAGACATTCATTCTGGAGAGCTCCGACTTGAAGGCCGAGAACAGTTTGGAAAGCCCGACGAAAGTCGCCCCCGTCGAACGGCAGTTGGCCGTTCCGTCAGGTGAGTTTGCGTACACCGTAACGCCGCAGTCCCTCACAGTGCTGCGGGTCACGGTCAAGTAGCGCAAAGAATCGCTAGCGTGTGTCCCAGGGATAACCGTCAAACAGTCAAGTATCTTTGCTGGCATCATGAATGTGAGAAAGGCGCTTTGAGTTCGTGTTTGTTCGTGTAACTTCGTGGATCGTCTTCGTCTCCTGGCAAAAACTAAATCCACGAAATCACACGAAGCCGCACGAAAAAGACTGCAAAGATTCTGATGATCGTGGCAGCCCCACCCGGCTGCTTAGAACCAGGAATTGTTAGAGTATGCGAACAAATACAAGTCGATGTAGGCGAGCATCTTTTGTCTTGGTGGCGGTGCTGTTGTGGGGCCCTGCCGCGCAAGTGTCTCTTATCTGCGCGCAAACAAGCCAGAAGGCAACAATCACGGTTGACGCGCGCAAGGTCGAGAATCGCATCAGTCCGCTGCTCTACGGCCAGTTCCTCGAATTCATGTATGAGGGCATCAAGGGAGGCTTGCACGCGGAACTGATTCGCAACCGCAGCTTCGAAGAGCCGGCCAACGTCATCGGTCTTTCGCGCTACTGGGAGCGGTACCCCGATGACCGCAACGACGATTACGCGCTCGCTTTCGTTTGGGACACTGAGGGTGCTTACCCGAGGCAGCGGAAGCTAAAGGTTGAGACTGGTGAACGCGAAGCAAAAGAGCACTCGCTGCGTGTGCAAGCCGGCGATGGCGCGATTGAGCGCCACGGATTTTACCAGGCTCGCATTCCCATCCGCGCCGGCATCGAGTACCGAGGTTACCTCTGGCTTAAGACGAATGATTACGCCGGAGCCGTCACGGTTGTACTTGAATCAGACGTGAACGAGGGCGAGGTTTACGCTTTCTCGGATGTCAAAGTTGTCCCAGGTGATTGGCGCAAGTATGAGTTCACCCTGAGGCCGACCGACACCGATCCACTCGCGCGGTTTGCGATACTTTTCCCGGGCCGGGGCCGTGTGTGGGTGGATCAGGTATCGTTAATGCCGGGCGATGCCATGGCGGGTGGACTGCGCCGCGAGGTGATTGAAAAGATCAAGGCCCTCAAACCAGCCTTCATCCGCTGGCCCGGTGGCAATGTCGCGCAAGACTACCGTTGGCTCTGGGGCGTCGGGCCGCGCGACGAGAGGTTTACGTGGTCCAACCTTTCATGGAAGAACGAGCCGGAGCCGAGTGACTTCGGCACGGACGAGTACATCCGGTTCGCACGTGCCGTAGGCGCTGAACCTACGATCACGGTCAACGTCGAGGGCCGTGGAGCGGACGTCAACGAAGCGGCAGCATGGGTCGAGTATTGCAATGGTGCGGCGAGCTCGAAGTACGGGGCGATGCGTGCAGCGAACGGGCACCCCGAACCTTACGGCGTGAAGCTGTGGGAGATCGGAAACGAAATCTGGGGCGACTGGGTGCGCGGGCACTCCGACGCTGACACCTACGCCGGCAACTACAAACGTTACGTCACGGCCATGCGCGCCGTCGATCCCTCCATCAAGTTCATCGCCGTCGGCGACAACAACATGAATTGGAATCGCACGGTGCTGCGCGCCGCCGGACAGGACATCGATTACCTCGCCATTCACCACTACTATGGCAGAAGGGAAATGGCGGGCGACGTACTCAATTTGATGGCGCGTCCGCTCTTCTACGATCGCTTTTACGGCGAGGTCGAGCGGTTGATAACTGAAACTGTTCCCGGTCCACGTCGCATCAAACTGGCAATCAATGAATGGGGTCTCGACCTCCCCTCTAAGCGTCAGTATTCGATGGAGTCGGGCCTCTATGGAGCGCGACTGATGAATGTTTTCGAGCGCCGAGGAGACCTGGTCGAGATGAGCGCAGTTTCCGACCTCGTGAACGGCTGGCCCGGCGGCATTATCCAGGTAAACCGGCACAGTTTCTTCGTCTCTCCGACGTATCTGGTAAACCGGCTTTACAGTGAGCACCGCGGCGATGAACGCCTGGCCTCTGACGTCAACAGCCCACGATTTGACGCGAGCAAGGAGGGCAGGAACGTACCCTACCTCGACGCGGTAGTCAGCCGCACGGCTGATGGCAGAAAGATCTTTATCAAGGCGGTGAACACTAGCCCGACCAGCGCGTTGGTGACGACGATTATTGTGCAGGGGGTGATTCCCGGCGCCCGGGCGGAGATAAAGACTGTCACCGCTCCATCATTAACAGCCTCGAACGACTTCGCGCGACCCGATGCAGTTTCAATCAGGAACAGTACGGCGCGCAGCGGTCGGAATTTCGTAGTGACTTTGCCGAAGCACTCGGTGTCTGTGATCACTCTTGATGTGAAGTAGGGAAGAAGTTCCCAGGAAGCTACTCAAGCGAATGCTGATTGGTATCCAGGCGAACTGAATTTTTTACAACTTGGGAAGTTGGTGGATCGTTCAGATCCGACCTTTTGTTCCACCGGTACACTAATCCATTCCACTGAACCCTGTACTGAAGAAATCACACCTTATCCACCAATTCACGCAGTCTTTGCGCGGCAGATTCCGCGGTGATGTCGCGTTGCGGCATGGCCAACAGTTCATATCCGACCATGAACTTGCGAATCGTTGCTGAGCGCAGCAGCGGCGGATAAAAATGCCCGTGGAAATGCCACTCGGGATGCGCACGCCCATCAGTCGGTCGTTGATGAAAACCCATCGAGTAAGGAAAAGAGACTTGAAATAGCCTGTCGTAGATGCTGGTCACGCGCTTGAGAATATCGGCCAGCGCAGTGCGTTCTGCCTCGTTGAAGTCATCCATCCCAGTCGTGTGTCGTTTACTTATCAGGATCGTCTCGAACGGCCAGATAGCCCAAAACGGAACCAGCGCGTAGAAGGAATCATTGGCGCAGATCAGACGTTCCCCCGAGTTCATTTCCAGCACGAGATAATCGCAAAGCAAACAACCAGCATGATCGGCATGATACTCACGCTGGGCGTCGTCTTCTTTTCTTGATTCGTTAGGCGCACTGCGATTGGCCCAAATCTGGCCGTGAGGGTGTGGATTGCTGGCGCCCATTTGCGCGCCACGATTTTCAAAAATCTGCACCCAGTTAACAAGTGGCAGGGCGCCAAGCTCCAAATATTGGGTTGACCACGTGTCAACCACCTGACGAATCGCGGCGACCTCCATGCGCGCAATTGTTAGGTCATGTCGTGGCGAGAAGCACACCACGCGACCGATCCCCTGCTCGGCCTCGGCGACCAAAAGTCCGCCCTGATCTAACTTGCCCGCCGGAGTGTCGGGTCGTAGTGCAGCAAAGTCGTTTTCGAAAACAAAGGTGGCTGTGTATGGCGGATTGCGCACCCCGCCTGCGCGAGCGTTCCCGGGGCACAAGTAACACTCCGGATCGAACTCGGGCTGCTCTTCCCGAAGGACTTCCTCCATCTGCCCTTGCCAGGGACGATCCGTGCGCTGTGGTGAAACGAGCACCCACTCTCGCGTGAGCGGATTGTAGCGGCGATGCGGGTGACGCGTTAGATCAAGCATTGGCATTTTAGACTTTTGATTTTTGATTTGTGGTTGGCGGATTCAAGTTTGAAGTGCAACAGCACGAGCAGCACAGAACCGAGAGCGATAGCGCGACGAGCAGGCACGGAACCGGGAGCGATAGCGACCGCACTCAACATACACCTGAACATGATGCAATTAAGAAATGTCCAACCCATTGAGAGTTCGGTAGTGGGTCAGTTTGAAGTTTTTCTCTGCGCAACCTCACCATTCTCTAAGACTCTGCGGTTTTGTTTGTGGGCCGGAATTACACCGCAGAGTCGCGGAGGACGCTGAGGTTGCGCAGAGGGTTGAAACTGATCCACTCCCGAGAGTCTGTACCGATATGCGAAGAGATAGAGCGTTTCCGAGCAATCCTGCTACTTGAGTGCGGTCGCTATCGCTCCCGGTTCCGTGCCTGCTTCTTCCGGTTGCATTCAAACCAGGGATTGCAATCTCCACCTTGACCCGTGGAAGCTGGAGACCAAAGACAAAATCGCAAATCAAAAATCACAAATCGAAAATCTCCTCCACTCCCTCCGCGGCGTTGCAAACGTAGATCTCCGGGGCGAGCCCAGTTGCGTCCTCATAACCGCGGGCGACCCTTTCCTTAAACTCATCGACGTTTTCTGCCTTGATGAGATTGACGGTGCAACCACCAAATCCGCCGCCGGTCATTCGCGCTCCATAAACTCCTGGAAGTTGCTGTGCGAGCTCAACCATCAGGTCAAGTTCCTTGCAACTGACTTCAAAATCATCGCGCAAGCTGCGATGCGAACTGTTCATTAGGTCGCCAAAGGCCTCAAGATCGCCGTTCTCAAGTGCTGCTTCAGCCGCGAGCACGCGCGCGTTTTCCGTGATCACGTGGCGGCAGCGCCGGAACATCATCTCAGACAAATCGTCGCCGTATAGTTTTAAGTCAGCCTCAGTTACGTCACGCAATGCTCGTACGTTAGGGCGACTTTGAGCGAAATGACGCACCGCAGCTTCACATTCCAAGCGGCGCGCGTTGTATTCACTGGTTGCCAGTGAATGCTTGACCATCGTGTTACAAATAGCCATGCGAGCATCTTCAGGCAAAGGCAGGGCCCTGTATTCAAGTGAGCGGCAATCCAGCAACAGCGCCTTTCCTGCCTGGCCGTGGCAGGAAATGAACTGGTCCATTATCCCGCAGCGCGTTCCCACAAACTCGTTTTCCGCTTGCTGGCACAACTTTGCTAACTCCATACGGTCCACCGTCAGTCCGGAATTCGTCACCAGCGCGTAACCGCTGGCCACTTCCAGCGCAGCGGATGAACTCAACCCTGAACCAATAGGCACTTCGCCGCGAATCCGCAGCTCCGCACCACTCAGACGATGACCGGCACGCTCAAGAGTGATTGCCACTCCCTTAACATAGTCGCTCCAGTGGCCCAGGGCGACCAGGTTCCGGTCGTCGAGGTCGAACTCTATTGATTCGGAAAAATTCTCTGAGAATACCGACACGGTACGGTCATCACGTGGCGCGCTCGTGATCCAGGTCGAGAATCCGATGGCTGCGGGCATAACAAAACCATCGTTATAGTCAGTATGATCGCCGATCAGGTTGACCCGACCCGGAGCTCGAAACGAACGGCTGTCCTGCATCGCAATTTCTGTTTTCATTAGAGGCCTATTTCAAGTTTTACATAGACGATCGACGAAAGCACCTTTGATTTGTGATTTTAAATATTTTAAATTTCTGATTTTAGATTTGCGTGTTCCTTTAGAACTGCGTCTAACCAGAGAGCAAACACGTGAGAATCAAAAAAATCACAAATGGTGGATTCAACTTGAAGTGCAACTTTGAGATTAGTGGTTAAGAGCAAGCTGCGATAGCGTAAGCGTGCTTTTCCAACCACCAAGTCAAAGAAGCACACAAATGAACTATACGCAGCTTGCCCGTGAACAAAGATAC